>CAXXQP010000001.1:0-475738 GCA_963663905.2 uncultured Saccharicrinis sp.
TTATCTCGCCTTCTAATTTGACCAAACTAAAAGTCTCCTCTCTATATCCTTTTATATAATCTTCCTGATAAGAAACATTTACCAGAGTCTTGATATCATTGCTTTTAGCTCCTTGAAAAAGATCTAGTAATTCTTTGTCCAGATTCAAGGAAGTAAGCTCAACAGATTTAAGATTAAAACTTAAGGGGAGGGAACTATTTATAGTATATTCAGATTGAAGTTTATTATTTGATACTTCCTTTTTTTCTTTTGCCTCTGTTGTCTGTGGAAGGATTTCAGAAAGAGAACCTCTAATTTCTTCCTCTCTTGATTTTGGATACATCCATCCTTTATGTGTTCTGTTCCATTTACCATTTAACTCATTACTCAATACCTCTTTTATAGGATAAGTATCTCCTTTAATCACAAAGGCTTTGGGAGAAATATCTGCAAACTCAATATTTAAAGTGTTAGTTTCTGTGATATTCTCCTGGATATTTATACTTGTATCTCCAGCCTTTTCTTCTATATTTTCATTATGAGGCTGGATAAAGTTTTCTGTAATATCTGTTATGATGGATGCTCTTAGTTTTGAAAGTCCATATTCATCCGGATTAATCGTTAATATTTTCCTTCCAGCATAGGAACTACCAAGAGCTAGCTGTCCATGAATATGATTACTATTGGTTTTATAATAGTCATTCATAAAAAAGCTATCCTTCGATCCTTCTAGTTCTATTGGACTGCTCCCCAGAAAAGCTTTCTCAATACTGGTGAGTTGATTCAGATTTTCAATAACGCGCGCTCTTTTTTGAAGTATGATGATATCTGAGATAACCTCGGTTCCTTCAAAGGTATTATTAGGAAGTCGTTGGGCAGTGATAAGCTTTGCATTTTTCATTAAATGCTCTCTTATAAAACTGTTTCCCGGGGCATCCATAACACCTGTGGAAGTAATAAAAGCTAACAGACCTCCTGATTCCAATTTATCAATGGACTTGGCAAAAAAGTAATTGTGAATATGTTTTAATGAGGATTTTAGATGTGGATTTTTACTTTGAATATACGCTTTATCATATATAGCAATATCCCCAAAGGGAATGTTAGAAACAATCAAATGGTATTTTTCCTGATTCTCAAGAGTATCAATTTTTTCAAAGGGAGTAAGATGAACATTGGCTTGTGTTATTTTCTCTGCAATCCATCCAGCTACTCTTTCCTTTTCAAAGCCGGTAATTTCAAAGCTTGAGTCTTTAAAGATTTCCTGAAGGCTATTTATATAATTCCCGGTTCCGGTACATGGATCCAGAATCTTTAACTGGTGATTTAATCCCGATAGAAGAACTTCCTTTAAAGGTTCTACCATATCCTTAATCAGGGCATCTGGAGTATAAAAGGAAGTTAATACAGATTCCTTAAGAGAATCAAGCATAGAGGTAGCTCTATCACCAGGAAGATATTCCTTAATCAGTTTATTGAGTTTATTCACCTCCCCTTTATAGGGTTCCAAGGATTTTGTCCATTGCTCTGATTTTTCAGGATCCAGAAGGATTTCTTTTAAAGCTCCATAACCAGTATACAATTTTATTTTTTCAGAATCCCAGGACTTTGGAACTCGTTTGTTTCCTTTAAATATTTCCTCAATAGCGATATAATTATCTTGGTAGGCTTGTTTTTTATTCATCAGTAGTTATTTAGTTAGGTTTGGAACATTTTCTTCGATGACTTCTATTAGTCCCTGCATTCCTATTTCATCAGCTACTGATGTATCCCCTCCATTGGTAATATGCTTGCTACAAGTAAAATTGTAGTTCGCTACAGCATGAATGATGATTCGATCAAGTGTATCATCAAACGAGGCTGATAAATATTCTACCGGATAAACTTCTTTAAAATAGTTTCTGGCTCTTTTAGCTAAGGGAGAACTTAATATCTCCATTTCTTCATCCTGATTTGTGGGCAAATAGTCCTGTAATTCCATTTTATTTGTTTTTATATATTGATACTTTGATTTTTTTCTGTACTTACTTTTGTTGTAATTCTTGTTTTAATCTCATCTGAAATAACAACTCCTTCTTTGGATAGTGTTTTAATCAAATCCTGATGTTCTTCAGTAGGATTAAAGCCTTTAGA
Organism: uncultured Saccharicrinis sp.; assembly: GCA_963663905.2. Taxonomy (GTDB): domain Bacteria; phylum Bacteroidota; class Bacteroidia; order Bacteroidales; family Marinilabiliaceae; genus Saccharicrinis. Next base: position 2,113 of record CAXXQP010000001.1, read on the forward strand.
TAGAATTTCGCCTACCCCTTGACTGTCATTATTTTTTATGCTGTCCTTTAACTTCTCACTTAAGGCTACATCTATTTTTAATTTAGTTTTTTCAGTATTTTCTGATGATCTGACTACCCCCTCTTTATTGCTTTCCTGACTTTTCCCTTGAGTCTTCATATCTTTTGTGACACCAACGATATTATCCAGTATTAACTCATTGGAATAGGTTTTACTGTTGATTGAATCCATCATTTGAAGGGCTTCCTGGTTACTTAGAGCCACAATATTTGAATACTCCAATCCTGTTTTATCTTTGGTGATATTGACATTGGCCATAAAATAGCCATGTTTACCTTTAAACACTCGGGGCAACATCTTCTCACCATTGGCCAATCTATTCTTATCCCCATCTGATAAAGCATAACCTCCAATGGTTTTGGGTACTCCAATTTCTTTTTCAGTTTTAATCACCACCCTATTCTGTGCCTTATCTACTTGCAGATAGGCTTTAAAATCTTTATCCAGTTCCAAAGGGCCTAATACCTTTCCGTTTTCAAGGTGTTGTTTCTCTTCTTTGGATAATTTGTATTTCAATATTTTGTCTTTGATAATCACCTCTGAGGGTCTGGCATAAGCTATGGTTGGACTCAATACGCCATCTTTATTTGGCTTTAGTTCTACAGAGCCATCCATAATACCATTATTAGTCACCATATTTTTTAATAATATGGTCTCTCCATTGGCCAGTCGTTCCTGCTCTTCCTTGGATAAATTGACGCCTTGAATTTGCTTGGGGATTCTATTTGAAACCTCTATTGCTTTTGAGGTCAAAGTAGGCTCTTCCCCCTTCATCTTTGAAGAAGATCGCTTTGTATTCTTTGGTGTTTGCTTTTTTATTTTGGCATGATAGGCGGTATGTTGACTGATATAATCCTTCTTATCGATGGATTGTACATCATAGCTTTTTCTTTTGGCTGGCATCGTCTTATAATCGGCTTTACCCTCTTTATCTTTCTGTTTGACTTTGACTTCTACATTTTCAAATCCCTTGTAAGTAATTTTTATAAAGTCTCCTTTTTGTATTTTATGCTCATCTATATTTCTTGAAAAATCCTTTGCCCAAAGAGTCCTTTCCTTTTGAGAAGGATGGTCCTTGATTTGAAGAAAATAACTTTTCTCTCCTCCAGCTTCATGTTTATAATTGGACCATCCAAAGTTTATTAGTTCTCCTGCAATATCTTTCGGATGATACTTATAGTCCTTCAATGTATTAGAAGTACTTTTCTCTAAAGGATCTTCCATTATAGGATTTTGTTTCGTGTTTTTTTCAATGGTATTCATCTTCTTAGGATTGTTTGGATTTAAACTTTTTTTTTTCGGAGTATCAAGAACCTCATTCCAATCTTTACCTGGAGCTTTATCGAGTATATACTTATTCTCCAGTTGATATGAAACAATCAATTTATTCACAAGCTCTCTAAATTCCGATATATTGGAGATCTCATATTTTTGAGCGGTCAAACCCTTTAACTTTACTTCAGCCTCCAGGAAATCTTTTCTGGCCGTAATCAACTTTACTTTATCCTCACCGATCAAACCTTTAATCAATTTTAAATCAAAAGTGTATCCTGCAAAATCATTATCAAAAGAGCAGATGAGTCTTTGAAAGGTTCCTTTCTGAATCATATCCACAATCAAGGATATCTGTTGATGACTTATCGTACCATTGGTAGAAAGCAGAAAATTATCCTTCCCCCCCTTTATTTGTTGATAGGAAATCAGATCAATGGGACTCTCTCCTACCACCAGATTCTTTTGATTGGATTGATAATGTGAGGACCAGAAAGATTCAGCTTTTTTACTTCCGGCAGCAAAAAGTTTATCTTCTGGATCCCTCATGTCCAAACCTACTATATTTCCTTCCTTAATGCATGGAAAACCGGTCATCTGGGAACCATAATTGGATTTTGTTTTATAGCTGTAGCGCTGGCAATTGATGATGGTTCCCTTTAAAAGTTCATCGTTTAATATATCCTTTTTAATACCTCTACTTTCCAAATACGAGGTATCAAATAAGGTTTGGGGATTATAATTTTCATATGTAAAAGCAGTGGCTTTGCGATGGTTTATTTTATCCAGGATTATTTTATCTTCTTTGGGAATATTTAAAAACTCCTTTAAAATATCAGCTGCTTTAGCATATTCAACACTCGTTTTCCTACTGGTATTGACAAATCCATCGATACGATTCACTACAAAATTGATGATATTGCCATAATCATTATCATCATGCAGATTCTTATAGATTAAATCACCGGATTTACTATGTTTTAATACTAGCAGTTTATCTCCATGGGGTCCATTAAAGACAAATTGTCTTGATGACGATTTCTTAGGGTCTTTCCTATAGCCGTCTCTGGATAGATAGGCTATTAAATCTACTTTATTTTTTAACTCATTAAAATCCATAGTCTTTATATGCAATCTATTATGTCAACATCATATTTTTCACTTAACTCATGTATCAATTGCTTTAAAATCCGATCTTCTATTGTAAAGCAATACTTGCAGTTAAAAGGATATTCCTTTTCCTCATAGTCCTCAAGACAATCCATCTTTTCGCCATATACGATCAAGCTATCCTGATGCCTTGATACCTGTGTAAAAGAAGGCGTATTACAATTCAGATAATGAATATTACCATAAAACCACAATAGAACCTGATTAAACCTTATATGCTCATATCCATACCGATCCATTCTTTCTGCAATAGAAGCATAATGTTCCTGAATCAGAACACAATTATAAAGGGGGGAGCGCTCTTGGATATCTTTAATATTAGAGGTTAATAGTAGTTTTAAATCTGGTTCCATATCCTCCATTGCAGGAGACCAGCATGCCATTTGGTCCTGAGTGTTAAAAACCGTTTTTCCATTAGATCCATAAGCATAGCCCTTAATACTTTTATTGTGAAACAATAGCACAGAGTCCCGATCGCGATAATCCTTCCAGAGCTCTTTATCCTGGGTTGGCTTAAAATCATACAGACTTAAAAACACATCTGCATATTTTACCTCCCTAATGGAATCATCCATTTCCTTTCCCCCCTTAATATTTTTAGGAGTATCTAAATATAAAGCCAGCTTATCTTTATCAAAGAGTTCTCTTTTCTCACGATGAATCACAATTGGCCCAAGCTCTGTTAGAAGAAGATATAAAGAATCCTGACCATCCGAATAATGAATATATTCCTCAAGGATCATCTCTTTCCTGTAGCCTTTAGATTCTAGTATACAATTCAATTCATTCATAAGACAAGGTATTAGGCTGTGGTACAATATTCTGATATATAAGAATCAACTTCCTCAATGATGCGTTTGTAATTCTTATTTACAATGGCTTCTACTTCTTCTTTAGAAAACTCAAGGCCATCCTTTTTTAGTAATTCTCTATTAAAAGCCGGTATCTCTTTTAGCTCAAAATGCTGCTCTTTAGTCTGTACAGAGAAAAATGGTGGTTCTCCTCCTGTGACCATACCTGTAAAATGCCCTGGCTTTTGTCCGGTAATATCATTTACTCTGATGACTTTATCATATTGTTTTCTCACACTTTTCGAGGTGGAGGATTCATTATAAGAATGAGACAGATCATCCTTTTTATATTCCCCCATCATCCTAACTACTTTTTCTGCGGAATCCACGGATGTTTTACCACAAAAGATATTACTACAGTTATCCTGAATGATACGCGCCCGATCTTTTCCATATGCTTCTTCCAATTGAGCAAATGTTTGTAGGGCCAGATAGGTTACCACTCCCTTTTTTCGAGCTTCAGCAGGAAGGGTTTCCAGCTTATCAATATAGATGGTGGGAAGCTCGTCGGCCATAAAGATGGATTTGTTTTTTCCCAGCTGATTCATTTGCATTCGACACACCTGTATAATACTTCCAATAATAGGGGTATGTACACCTCTTTGACCTGGAGAATTTCCCAGGCATAGCATAATTGGATGATCCTTATGGGTGATATCTAAGCCCATTTCCTCTCCTTGCTTAGGGGCTAACACATAATAGCTTTCCTTGGTCCTAAGCTTAGCCACACTAAATTGTGTGGATCCTTCTGCCCCTGCAGCTTGTCCTCCTGCACCTTGTTTGGTAAAAGGAGATATCACAGGCCGAATGTAAGGCGCTACCTCTTTATCCTGAAGCAAAATTCGCATAGCAGTCTCAAAATCATTTAAAAGAAATTCTGTGACATGAGGTATGGTAGCCAATTGGGGTCTGGAATGTACAAAATGCCACACTGTACCTGCAAAGGCATAGATGGCATTGTCTGCCCAGAAATCTCTTTTAGTAGCCCATTCTTTATTCAGATTCACCATGATGGCAATACTTATCTCCAACGCATCATCAAAGGATTTGATATATTTAGGGGAGATGGGATTGACTTTTACCGTTCTGGGAAGATTCGTCAGATTGATAAAAGCAAATTTGACTTTAGAGTGGCTATTTAATAATGCCGTATACACTACTTTGGTTAATAGACCTCCTTTTTCATTTAGGTTACCTTCATAATCATATACCAATCCGGCATAGCCTCTTTTTGCAAACTCAAATATATGGGGAATCACCATACTAAAAGATTTACCGGATCCTGCTGCCCCTTCTACCCAAATACCGGCTGCCGCATTGGGAATCCATAAAGTACCCTTGTCCTTGGTCTTCACAGGTAATGGATTTTCTCCTTTCTCACGATTTATGCCTAAAGGTTTCTGATCCGATAAGGCAATGCTTGACAGGTGTGATGCAGCAAGGGGTAATAGAACTATGGTGAAAACAAACACTATGGGATAGATATATATGGCATAGAAGTCTGATGCTGTATATCCTTTAAAAAAAGCGATCATCAAAATAGGCACTACCATAAGGGCCACCTGAGTGGTTTTACTTTTTTCCTTGAACTTTTGAAAAAATGTAGTGGCTATAATTAAGGCAACAACCATAAGTCTAAGTAGGGTTAAATGCTGCGAAGTATTGATTTTGGAGAGTACTTTAAATAATAAGTCCACTCCTGCACTTTGATGAAAGCGGATAAGTTCATATACCGCAATCCAATGAAAAACCAATAAGAAAACGCTAATGATAATCCCACTGATACAGATCCATATGATATTTTTCTTTTCCTGATCCATTGCTTTAGTTTTTAATGATCTGCGCTTTTACAATTTGCTGGGGATTGATTTTAAGTTCAATCATCCGCTCCCCTTCCTTTTCCCATAGGTTGACGATCAGGTTCTTCCTTTTATCCAGGGTAAACTTGTCAAATACAGCAATCACCTTATCTTCTTTTGAGGATTGTATTTCATTGAAGGTTTGATAAGTATAATAAGGCTTTACCGTCTCATCTACCACCACACCTTGCTTTTTCCCTTTTCCTTTTAGTTTGATTAGATAACCCAAATAACCGATTTCATATTTTACATTAGATTGGTTTTTAATGCTGAATTTAAGGTAGAGCTTGTCCTGTTTGACGTAGATATTATCCAGTTGAAAGATGATGCCTAAGGCAGCATTAGCCGATAAAAAGGAATGTTCTTTTTTTTCATATAAATCCTTACACACGTATGCAACATACTTATCCTCGGATAATTCAATCATATCCTTTTCTTCGTTTTTTTCTGAAGGATTAGCAGGAGTGGTCGCGATCTTTTTAAACTGAACAGCATCCTGTTTTTCTATGGTAATCAATTGATTTTCCGGAAAAGCATTATAGGTTAATATAAAATTATAATAAGCTTTCTCGGTCTCAACAAAAAGATTGGTATTTTGAAAATGGGCTATTCCTGCCGCCAATTTCAACCTATTTTTACTGGGCTGCTCAGACAAGATATCTTCATATTCTCCCGTCTTACCCAGTCCAATATCATAGCTAATGATATTCGAAGGAAAAATCACATGGATTGTAGTAGTCAACCCGACTTCTATAGTTTTATATTTCTTGTTTTCAGCAAAGCATAAGGTCTGAAAAAAAACAAGCATGAGTATGAAATAGCTTTGTCTCATATTGTTAGGATTTTTGCTTTAATACCATTTTAGTGCCTTTTCTTAGCTCAACCACTGGATCGGAAATCTTTTTTCGCGTGGCGGCTTGTGTCAGGGCTCCTAAATAAGGAACATTGACCGTTTGGGCCACTTCATCTACAATAGTAGCTGTGGCATCATTTTTAATCTCGTAGTTGATCTCGTTATTCAAGGATAAGCCCTGGTTACCAGTTAAGGTATAAGCGTACAAATCGCAGTAGGTGGTACTCTCTCCCACCTGAAGCGCTTCAACGATGATATCCATTCTATTTTTGGATAGTCTTACATTTCCCTCTACAATGGTATTGGATGGAATTGTTTTTCCATTTAAACTGCCAGATTCAATAGTCCGTAATAAAATGATATCCCCGGTTTTTACTTTCTGGGTTTGCAATATGGCGACTTTTAATCCTGGCTTCATCGTGGCATCATCACTGACCTGATGGTTGTAAGCACTCACACTTCTCCCCTCCCCTTTAAAATTACTGGCAAACCCTACCCTACGAACTGTTTTTGCTTCTACCTCCTCAGATGATACTTCGTTTATTAAGGGGGGGTGACGATTTGTAGTTGTTGTGTATTTAGAGTGGGTCACTTTCTTATTATTCATATGATGTGCCGGTTCAGTGGTTTCTTGTAAATTTTGATCACTGGTATTGGATAAGGTGTTTTGTTTAAAATAGGACGTTTTAACAGACTGAGGATCATCTTTATAAACGATGGATTTAGATGTTCCATCTTTATGAATCTCCTTCTCCCCCTTAAGAAGAAAGGTATCTTGCTCAGGATGATAGGTATCCTGATCAATCTGATTGTTCAAATAATCACTAAAGGAATAATCGGATACTTCTCTTTTATAGTTTCTTTGTTTTTTTCGAAGTTGCACCAATTGGGAATCTTCATTGCTCTCAATATGCTTTATCTTTCCCGAAGAAGATACCTTTGTCAAGGATGGTTCGGGTTTGTACTCTAAATAAGCAAATAAGGCCACTAAAACGCCTCCAATAATGGAAATACCTATCTTTACTTTTTTATCCTGAAAATCCATATTAATAGTCTAAAACTTTATTATTAAAACAATCCACTTCATCCAAAACAATAGCCAGAGGATTCTTGTCTGCACGGGAGTTCAAATCTTTACTCTTAAAACGGATATACATATTGCGTTTAAGATCTTTGGTCTTGGTGATGATGATTTGTTTGCCAAAGACATAGCCCGTGTAGTCATCTTCCATCAAAACCGAATCAATCTGACACTGATAGACCCATCCTTTCTCTTTGATATTTTGTTGCATCCCTTCATCATCATAGCCTATTAGTACATTTTCAGAACAGTTTCCACATAACTCCAGGGCTTCACGAATATTCGACTCCTGATTATACCGGTCTGCAGCATACCTGGATTTATAATACATCTTGGCCGCAAGGATTCTTTCATAGATCCGATCTTTATATTGGAATCCTTGCTTGAGCTCCGCCTTATAGGCTTTTCCATCGACAGCAATCCATGTGGTATTGGTAAATTTTTGAATCAGTTGATAATTGTAATACACCGAGATACCTACTACGGCAGACATACCCATAATTCCTATTAAAAAGAGTATTTTAAAGGTCTTATGTTCTTTTCTATAACTATTGATTTCGTTCAGCATAATATCTTTTATTTTACACTCATCGCATCTCTGGATGCATCACTTATATTATCTACATTATTGGATCCCGCATTTGCTCCTGCCACACTTCCCATTTTACTAAGTACTGAGGTCACTCCTTTTCCCATGGCCATGGTGGCCAGTTGACCCGTTTGGCTTAAGAACCTTCCTGCATCCGCATTTCCAACTACTTTACCTGCAATCCAAAATGGAAGGAGGTACAGGATAATCATCGTGGTGTTAATGATGTTATGGTTAATGTAATTATCAAGCCCAGTATTCTTTATTACTTCTGCAAAGTGTGCGATATTAATGCCTTCCAAAACATTATATACCGTTGGGATAAAAAGCATGGTAATCCATGTGGAAAGCCAGGAATAGAATTTACTTTCAAATCCAGGAAGAATGGAAAACAAAATGGCAAAGGGCCCCAAGACATAAAAGACCTTAATCAACACATTGGTCAATGCGGCCACAACGCCCCGTATGATTAATAATAACAGATCGGAACCCATAACTCCAGTCACTTGTGTTAATAGAAAAGTTTTTATAGTGGCTTTTATGGTAGCCCATTCAGCCTGTATCCATTCCATGGTGGATAAATCCGGATCGCCATTTTCTTCAATGACCTTCTGCTTGGCCTGGTCCCCTTGTTCTTTGATATAAGCAGTCATAATCTCTGTCTTACTTAGTTTAGGCTTGGAATACTCATACATAATGCCCATTAATGAACTGGTAGTCACAGCCAGCGGGATATACCATACCAAACAAAAAGCAAGAACCACAACTCTTGATATCTTGGAGACATCAATGGGTTTCATTCCTTTACTTTTAAATAAGGTAACCGCCATATTATAGACAAAGGCAATGGCAATAAACAAGGCTTTAAAGCTTAAACAGACCAAAATGATCTCTGCGGTATACTTAGTGAGCCATCCTGTTATTCGTGGAAATTCAAATAGTTCCATAGTTTTAGTTATATAGGTCGATTATAGATTTTACATACTCCTGTTTGGACTCTGATTCCAGATTCTCTTTGGCATTGATATAATTATGCACATAGATTTCTCTTTCCAAGGACATGTTTAGGGCCTTAAAATTAAGCTGGCTTTCTGTAAAATTATCCAATGCTACAGATACAATACTCCACCTTTCGGCCTGGGTCATCTTGGTACCTTTGGTTAAAACTGAATTGAGTTGATCGACGGCCAGCTGCAATTTTCGAATATTGATCTGGTATTGGAAGTTCCCAAGGCAAGAGTTCGTTATCCCTAAGTCGACAGCGACCTCCAGGTTCATCTGAAGGTTTTGGATCATACAAGTCGTGGATTCAATGATTTTAATCAACTCAATAACCGAGGCCGTCTTTTTTAACCAGGATACATTCTCCTTGACTTCTTCAACGGTACTGGCTATTTTCTTTAATTTAGCTAAGGTGGTTCCCAGGTTGAGCAGTTCACCGGTAGTTTTAGCAGCTTGTACTAAATTTACCGGATCATGAACAATGGCCTGTCCTTGGATCTGATGGGTAAAAAAAAGCAAAAGCAAACTGATAATAAGGGTTTTTAGTAGGTTCATAACTGAGTGATTTTGGTCTGTTGGTTTTTTAATTGGTCCATGGAAATAAGACCTTCTTCATGTAGCTGTTGCAAAAAATGCAGCTTGATGTTTTCTTCTGTATATTGATTAATGGCATATTCCAAATTGCCTGTATCCTGGAAATGTTTACTAATGCGAGCCTTCTCCTCTCCTTTGGATGAATAAGTAGCGATGGTTTTCTTGGCCGATTCCAATCGAACTAACATAGATTTATCCCCTTGTTTGAGAAAAAACTCTCTATACCCCTGTTCATCCCTTCGCTTGGCATCTTTCATCATGGTAATCTCAAAGTCAGTAAGACTCAACCAGGCTTTTAAATCATCATAGTTCTTCACGGTTCCCCTTCGCATCAGGATCATCGTATCGGCATTGGCAATCAGTGATCGCGCCATCTCTTTTCCTACATTTTGATATAGATCTGTGATCGCCTGAGTGGCCAAACACACGGATCCTTCATTTTTTCTAAAAGTCCGATATAAATATTCTACAAAGCCACTTAACTGACCTTTTAAAACCTTCCATCCTTCATCAATGATAAATCGCTTCTTCTGTCCTCGTAATTTTCTCACTTTTTCCATCACCATCTCCATGATGATCAATCCCACCACTGGAAAAGCATAAATATCCTCTGCTACAGCTTCGATATCAAAGACAATAAACCGCTCTGTGGTTAGTTCGATGGTTTCTCTGGAGTTTAACAAAGTCTTGTATTTACCAAAGACAAAAGGTTCTAAGGTAATAATGAAGGCTTCTTTATTAAATATAGATTTTCTTTGCTCCTGGATTTCATACTCCTCTTTGACAAAGGCGTAAAATTCAGTTAAATCAGGAAATTTAGAACTTTGATTTATGTATTTGTAAAAGGAGTCAATAATGTCCATGATAATGGCATATTCCTCATTATTGGCACTATTTCCGCCTTTCCATATCGATAAGAGTATGGATTGGATGAAAAGTAATTTATCCGGATCAGGACAATACAAGCCCTCGCTATCTTTTGTACATATAAAAATCGCAAAGGATAAAGAGCTTAGATCTGAGGAATTAAAATACCTTCCACTATGAAAGATACATTGGTCCTTATAGGAATGCCCCACATCTAATATGATCACATGGTATCCTTGTTCCAGATCCTGATCAATGATATTATTGACCGTAAAGGATTTTCCTGTTCCGGATCCCCCTTCAATAATCGCATTTCTATTGGCAATATGTGGAGAGTTCCATAAATCTATCACCATCGGATTGCCAAAGCGATCTGTAAACAGATGTCCTTCATAGCTCCCCCTAGTGGTGCTTTCATAGGTAAAATAGGTCAGGGCATGTTCCATCGCTGTAATAAAAGAGCGGTAATTGCCCCTGGTATAGCCAGGCGTTGTTCCGACCCAAATGGGCAGCGCTTCTTGAAAAGGTTCTACATAGGATTGACAATCGTTGATATTTCTTAAGGTTGTATTGGCAATAGTGGTCTTTTCTTCCAGCTCACTTAATGTATGACAGGGTATAATCACATTTAAAGACATATCCACAACCGTATACCCCCGGTTGGATATGGCATCTTTAAAGCCACTGATATCCTGAATTCGTTTGGTAGCATCAGTCATGCCCACCACAGACATAAAGCTTTCTTTTGAACTGGCGAAAAACAATTTTAAATTGGTTCTTTCCTTATTGCGGATGATAAAGGTTCTGGTCAGTGTATGATTAAACGGAAGACCAAAACCACCCTGATAGGTATTGCCTAATTTTAAAGAGATGCCTTTTTCAACCTTAAGATCCGAATCCTCAGTCTCAGTGCTGCCCTTATGTGATTTACAATGTTGAACGACCTCTCCATGGTTTATCATAGAAATCACACCTACATACTGATCCCCTACTTTTAATTTTCCATCATCTTTTAATATGGGGGCTAATCTTTTACCCTTCGTATAGTCATTCTCAAAAGTCCAATGCCTATAGATGTTATTTACCAAGTCGTCAGTGGATAAATGGTTTATTTCAATGCCATCAATAGAAGATAAAACAGAGCCTAATTCTTTTCTTAATCGTTCGGCTTTCTCATAGGTTTTTGGAAATCCTTTAAATGGATTTCTTAAATAATTCGAAAGCTTGACTGCGGAATTGGCATTTTCGGTTAAAGCATGAATCTTTTTATCCGGATAGGATATGTATAAATAACTGGTATGTCTTAATAAGGATCGACCTAACAGGTTTTTATGATTCTCTTTTAAAGTAAAACTTTGAAGCGCCTTTGGGTCCTTATATTCATCTACATAGTAACAATCCTGTTGCGAAACGACAGTTCCTTCAGGTAAAATAGAGAAAGCAGATAAAAACTGATTGTATAGGGATTGATAATCGGTTTCAGAAAGCGTAAAAACATCCGGAAAATGAATTTTATAGCCCCAGGTGACGTCTCCTATTCCTGATAGAATTTTGGAGGCTGAAATGCGCGTAATTGGAAATATATGTTGAACATCAATATTATTCATTATCTATGATTTTTTCCATGAGATGATCCGTATCTGAATATTGGTCTTTGACATGAATTTTCTTAAGCTGCTCTGAGATATAATCCGGACAGCCCTGGTTCTCGGCACTTTTCATTTTTCGGATGATCCATATGATAATGGGAAAGGTAATAAACAGACTATATACGCTGGCAATCCCTGGCATTAAGGCACAACCTACCAATACAACCAGATTCATTACTGAGACTCCCATTATCCTGGTTTCTTTGTTTATTCTACATAAGGTTCTTTCTCTTGACTCCATTATTTAAATATGACTAAAAAGGCACCCTTTAATACTAGCACCACAAGAAATATGGTGTAAGACATTTTCTGATTGGTCATATTAAAAATGATATTGGCCACCATAAATACAAATGCTGCAATTAATAGTATGGTTAATATGGTACTAATGAGACTTAATAAACTGGTGGTTTGTGTTTGCAGCGCACTATCCACTTCACTAATGGATTGAGCGGCCACATAAGAAGCTAATGAAAAGCAAGCACTTAAAGTAAAGAAGGATTTTTTTAATGTGTTCATGATTTAAAATTTAGATTAAACGATTTATTTCTAGTGAATTATATTTATTTATCTCCAGTATAGCCTTAACTTCAATAGTCTCCTTGGGATCTTCCTCATAGCTCACCTCTACGCCTTGCGTTAGATCCTTTTCTGCTGCTGTTTGGGTCATGGGATTGTCTGGTGAACCTGGCATCCAAATGATCGGATCAGTTTGATCCTCTTTCTTATTTTCTTTCCTTAAAAATGTTTTAACCAAAATGGTAAGCATAAGAAGTAGCGCTATGACAAAACAGACTACGAGTATCCAAGTATACTGCATGCTTATTTAAGGATATATTTAATACCAACACTGACCTGATATTGCCAATTGCCTATAATGGAATTGGTCCTGTATAGTTGTTCAAATGAGCTATACAGCGCATAACGACTTAAAAAAAGTTCGGCTTCCATTTTAGCCAGTGCTCCGGGTGTAAATTGATTTTTACTTAAATGAAGAATGCTATTTTCGATTTTTTCATAGGACACAAAGGTTCCTCCTCCTATGGATGCATAAAATCTCTGCCTCTTAATAATGGGTTTACTTAAACAAAGATTTGCTGAAACAATATTGTATTGGTTCTTGGTTGCATAATTACCTTTATCGTATTCTAAATTTAAATTGGTAATACTGGCATTCTTATTAATGCGTGAATATCCCAGATCAAATCCTACGCCATCAGCCGTATAATGCGAGGATAAATTTATCATCCGTGAATCATAACAATGAGGCGTAATGGATCCGATTTCTTGTTCTTTTTGCGCCTGAATATAAAGGGGGGACATTAATAGTATTAGAAGGATGTATTTTTTCATAGTTCAATCGTTTTATAGATGATTTCTGACCACTCTTGATCGTTATCTTTAACTTGCACACCGATTTCATAGGTGCCTTCTTCTTGAAATATGTAGTTGATGGAGCTATGATAAGTTTTATCAATCTCTTTTCTATTGACATAAAAACGATACAATTCAATACCCCCTTGATACTTCTCATCTTGATCATAACTATTGCTGGCATCTATAGTCACATTCAAATCTGATGCTGATACGGTCAGTTTTGCAATGGGTCCCAGATTTTCAAAGACCACTAGTGTGAATGTGGCTTTGGATATCTTGCCCCAGGAGTCCTTATAAGATATTGTTACAGGAAAACTTCCTGTCTGATCTAAAGCAAATCTTATATAGCTTTCATCCTGTATCTCATATCTGAGATCTGTTAAAACAGTCGGCAGAATACGATTCACTTCTTCATCTTCTATCAAATAGGCAGCATCATAATAGTTTTGATTGATCTTAACCGAGTCATTAACAAAGTCAATATCATTGTTTATGGTTAGTACCGGATCTTGATTATAATCACTAAAATAATCCTCTGTACGGGTACAGGAGCAGAGAACAACAAGCAGCATGGCCAGTTGCAAAATAGAATTTTTCATGGTTTAGAATTTAAGCCCTCTTTCGAGGGCATCTGGTTATTTTTTTATAATTCGTTTTTTATAAGTTTGTTTACCATCTTGAATCAATAGAATATACATTCCCTTTTGAAGTGTGGATAGATTTAACGTGAGTTCTTTAGTGTCTTCTCCCCCCTTAATAAAGGTGTTATATACAGTCTGCCCTACAATATTTATAATACTCACTACTAATTCTTCTTCGTTAGCATGGCTTACTTCTAATGTAAGATCATTAACAAAAGGAATAGGATAAACTTCTATTGTAAAAGGATACTCGCTTCCAAAATCTTCACTCAGTTCAATCCTGCCTACTCCGGATTTAGACTCTCCATACAAAGGTGATTCTGCATTCACATAAAGGAAGTTAGTTTTCTCAAAATTAAAAACACATCCTGTTTGTGTTATCACCTCCAATGAAAGATCATACCACCCTTCCCAATGTAAATACTGCTCAGGATTGGTGTCATACATAGTTTCATACCATCCTTTTTCATTGTGATTGAGTAACCATTCATAATTGAATTCACCTGGATCCAGATTGGATTCTATATTTGGATAAAAGACAACCTTATTACCATTAGTAATACTTTCTTTATTAAAGGCGCTGGTCTCAATATTGGTATTGACATAATCAACAATAATACTGATCTCTTTTAAATCTCCTTTACAACCGATCTCATCTTCTATCTGATAGAAATAGCTTGTGCTTCCTGTTGCAGTAAAATTAATTTGTCCTTCAGTACTGATCAAATTCAAAGATTGATCATACCACAACATATTATCCAGATTAGAGTTTATGGTAACCTCTTCATTAAGGCAATATTCATTGTCATAGGATATTTCTGGTGTAATCACCTCTGTTAATGGTTCAATACCCACAATATTAGAATAAGCCACAGCTGTTCCGCTAACTACTTTTCTTCTATAGTAGGTGGTGGTAGTAATCAGATCACTCGGTGAAATCTCATAGTCGTTTTGTCCAAATAACTCTGTCCAGTTCTCTCCATCCGTTGAACGCTCCCAATAATAGGAGTATATGCCAATACCTCCTTCAGCAAGAGTGCCTGATAATTTTGAAGCAATAGAATTATAACATATGGTTTGATTATTACCTATAGTCCCTGCAATTAATCTTGTGGCCACATACACCGTCACTATATTACTTTCGACATCACTACAATTGCCACTGGTCACCATTCTTTTGAAATAAGTTGTTTTTGTCAATGCTGAAGGTTGATAATCTTCGTTATAAGCATTGGCTATATTCACCCAGTTTGTATTATCAGTGGATTTCTGCCATTGATAGGTATATTCCCCTGTTCCTCCAATTGCAGAGGTACCTAACAGTATATCTGGAACAGCATTGTAACCAATACTTTGATCTTCTTCAATCGTTCCAGGCTCTATAGCTTCATTAATTGATATTAGTATTTCATTAGTATAAGCCGTTCCACATGAGGATTCAATTTTCTTTCTAAAAAAAGTAGATTCTGTTAATATAGAGGACTCATAATATTCAGTATGAATACTTGGTATGTCTTTCCATGTCGTTCCATTTAATGATTGCTGCCAGGTAATCTCATATTCCGAGGCATTAGGATAAGCATCAACTGTGATTGGCGATGGTACAACATTATTACATGTGGACTGGTCCCCGACAATGATACCGGCATCCAACATGCCATCAACGGTGATACGAACGATATTGGTGTACAATTCTCCGTTAGAACCGGTATATGCTTTCTTTCTATAATAAACAGATGTGGTTAAAGCTCCTGGCTGATAACTACTACTTGTCGCTCCAATAATATCTGTCCAATTTGTACCATCTATAGAATACTGCCATTGTTCACTAATAATTCCACTCCCCGTTGTAATATCTTCTATGGCTGAAGGTACGGTATTATAACAGATGATTTGGTTATTACCAATGGTTCCTATGATTTCATTTTCTGTAGTAACCGTAATGGTAACCACATTAGAATATAAAGCTCCACATTGACATTCCGAACATCTTCGGAAATAGGTCGTTTGTGTTAATGAAGAAGGTGCATAACTTTCATTATTGGCACTAACAATATTTACCCAGGTGATTTTATCTGTAGATTTTTGCCATTGGTAAGTTATATCCCCACTTCCACCGGTTGCTGCTGTTGAAGAATTTAAAATTTCAGGCGTTGAATTGTATATGATCGTTTGATCATTACTTATTGTTCCTGCTGTAAATTCTTCATAAACATTGATTAAAGTAATATCTGAATAGATCGTACCGCTTTCATCAATAACCACAAGACGATAATAACAAGACGTTTGTATAGCCCCTGGCTGGTAAGAACTGTTATTGGCTCCAGAAATATCGGTCCAGGTAGTACTGTTCTCTGATTGTTGCCATTGATAGGCATAATCACCACTTCCTCCTGAAATACTCTGTACACTTATAATCTCAGGAAAAGTATTATAACAGATAGTTTGTGATTCACTGATCTCTCCAACCTGCAATTGTCCTATAATGGAAATGGTTACACTATTACTAGCTATACTATTACATTCATCAGAAGTTATCCTACGGTATATAGTGCTTGTTGTAAGATTAGATGGTGAATAGTTTGGTGATGTTGCTCCATTAATATTCGTCCAGGTGGCATTATCTGTTGAACTTTGCCATTGATAGGTGTAATCTTCTGAACCACCACTTGCAGAGTTTCCTGTAATCATAGTTGGTACAGTACCATAATATATCGATTGATCTCCAGTGATGTTTCCTTCATCTAGTTCACTATACACAGTAATAAGTATGCTATTGGAATATTTTTCAGTACAATCATCACTCACTTTTCGTCGAAAATAAGTGGTTTGTGTTAGTACTGGTGGTGTATAGTTCTGAGTGGTTACAGAAATGATATCAAACCAATATGTGTTGTCTGTGGATTTTTGCCATTGGTAAGCTATATCTCCTCTCCCTCCTTCTGCAGATTCTCCTATTATCTGACTTGGTACAGTATTATAACATATCGTTTGTGTCCCTTCTATATCTCCTGAATTTAAAGCACTATTTACTGTTATTTGAATTGCGTTTGAAAATACGGTTCCACAAGGATCTACTTCTTTCCGGCGAAAATAGGTGGTCTCTATCAGCGCTGTAGGTGAATAATTCTGTGATGTAGCTCCACTTATATCCGACCAGCTTGCATTATCTGTGGATCTTTGCCATTGATAGGTATACTCTCCTGAACCTCCTGTTGGTAAACCTGAATTTGTTAATATCCCTGGAACTGTATTATAACAAATGGTTTGATCTCCTGTAATTGTGCCAGATTCTAATTCTTCTTTTACGGTTATCGTAACAGTATTACTATATAGAATATTACAATCATCAACAACTTTTCTACGCAAATATGTTGTTTGAATTAAGGCTGTTGGAGTATAGCTAATGGATTTCGCATTACTTATATCGGTCCATGAATTTCCATTTGAGGATCTTTGCCATTGATAAATATAATTTCCTGTTCCACCATTTGCAGAAGTCCCAACAATTTGAAAGGGAATACTATTAAAGCAAATTGATTGTTCTCCCGATATTGTTCCTTCGGATAAACTATTGTAAACTGAAATTAATACACTATTTGAATATACACTAGTACAGTTATCTGACACCTTCCTACGGAAATAAGTTGCCTGTGTTAATGCTGATGGTGTATAATTTTGTGTGTTGGCAGAAATAATATCCGACCAAGTTGCATTATCTGTTGATTTTTGCCATTGGTATGTATAACTTCCTGTTCCACCACTTGCAGATGCGCTATTAATTTGACTCGGTATAGCATTATAACATATTGTTTGATCTCCTTCAATACCACCGGTATATAATGCGTTATTTACATTTACTTTAATAGAGTTTGTATATCCAGATGCACATTCGTCCGTGTCCTTTCTGCGAAAATAGGTTGTTTGTGTTAACGCTGAAGGTGTGTGATTTTGAGATATAGCTCCACTTATATCCGACCAAGAATTTTTATCCGTCGACTTTTGCCACTGATAAGAATAGCTTCCAGATCCTCCACTTGGAAGTACTGTATTGGTTAATATCTCTGGTATCGTATTATAACATATGGTTTGATCTCCAGATATGGTTCCAACTTCTAACTCTTCAAATACAGTTATCATAATACTATTAGAATATAGACTAATACATTCATCACTATCTATTCTGCGAAAGTATGTTGTTTGGTTTAATGATGTTGGAGTATAATTTTGTGATGTGGCTTCGTTTATAATAGACCAACTTGAATTATTTGTTGAACTTTGCCATTGATAGGTGTAAATACCTGAACCTCCGCTTGCTGATGTTCCTGTTATCTGGGAAGGAGCAGTTTGATAACAAATTGATTGTGTTCCTGATATTGTTCCTGTTCTTAATTCCTGTCTTACAGTTATTTTAACACTATTACTATATTCTATTCCACAATCATCTGTAATCTTTCTGCGAAAATAGGTTGTTTGAGTTAATGCTGATGCAGTATAATCTAGATTGTTGGCTCCACTTATATCAGACCAAGAACTACCATTTGAAGATTTTTGCCATTGATAAGTATAATTACCACTACCTCCACTTGCTGATATTCCAGTTATCTGGGAAGGAACAGTATTATAACAAACTGTTTGGTTGCTACTTATTGTTCCAGAAGAAATTGCATCTCTAACAGTTATTTTTATCACCCCACTATAAACGCTTGTACAATCATCTGTAACCTTTCTGCGAAAATAGGTTGTTTGAAGTAAAGATGATGAAGCGTAGTTTTGAGATGTGGCTCCTGATATATTTGACCATGTTGTATTATCGACTGACCTTTCCCATTGATAGGTATAACTATTAGATCCTCCGTTAGCTGGAGTTCCAGTAAGTTGTGACGGTGCTGTATTATAACAGATCGATTGTGTCCCACTTATTATTCCTGAATTTAGATCTTCTCTTACAGTTACTGTTATTACATTGCTATATTCTATTCCACAATTATCGGTATCTTTTCTTCGAAAATAAGTCGTTTGAGTTAAAGCTGATGGTGTATAGTTCAAAGAAGTTGCTCCTGATACACTAGACCATGAACTTCCATTTGTTGACTTTTGCCATTGATAAGTATAGCTTTCTGAGCCTCCATTTGCCGAGGTGCCCGTAATTTGTGACGGTGCTGTATTATAACAAATAGTCTGTGTTCCGGAAATTGCTCCTGAATTGAGCTCTTTTCTTACATTTATTGTTACTACATTACTATAATCTATTCCACAATCATCAATATCTCTTCTTCTGAAATATGTTGTTTGTGTTAAGGCAGATGGTGTATAAAATTGATAAGTAGCTCCACTAATATCAGTCCATGTAGCATTATCTGTTGATTTCTGCCATTGAAAAGAGTAATTATCACTTCCTCCTGTTGGAGAATCTCCTGATAATTGATTAGGCGTTGTATTATAACAAATTGTTTGGGTTCCTATTATGGTTCCTGCATTAAATTCTTCAAAAACTGTTATGGTTATTATGTTAGAAGATACACCATTACCCGCAGATACAAATTTATAATAAGTAGTTTCACTCATTTCTGAGGGTGTATAGCTTAGACCTGAGCGATCAAAATAAATACTCTTTAATATACTCCAATTACTTTGATCGGTTGATGTATATACATAAACTCCAATACTTCTTGAAAAATCTGATTCTTTTGTGGATGTAAATGTTATAGTTGTAGGTTGACTATTATTACAAATAGCTTGATCTCCAATTGCGGTCAATGAAATAAGATCACCAGCAAAAGCTCCTGATAAAAAATTGAACAAAGAAGCTAATATAAATAATACTAGTTTATTTGAATAAGGCATGAATTTGGTATTAATTTTCAATTATTGTAATAGTAATGATATTTGATATTATTGAATTAACAACTAATCTATAGTACGTTGTTTGTGTTATTGGTCCAGGTTGGTAACCTATAACATCCTCTCCCCTATTCCAATATTCATATTTAACATTGGTCCAATTTTTTCCATCTATTGATTTCTGATAAATACCGATTGGAGGTCTGGAATGATAATTTGTATTAACTGATAATGTTATTTTTTCAGGTATAGTGTTATAAGTAATTGTTTGGTCTCCAGAAAGGGTAATGGAATATACATTTTCTACTTTACCTGTATTATGTATTTCATTATCAATATCGTTTTCACAAGCTATTATAATAAATAGAAATGCTACTAACATATTTTTTAATGTTAGAATTCTCATAGTATATTAAATGGTTATCTATAACTAATGAATATATCATTAGTTGCTTATTTTGTATAAAAATGAAATCTATTCTAATATCATTAGATATTAGTCAAGGAAGCAGGAACATTATATTTTTTATAATGTAATATTAAGTCAAAAGATGTAGAATGAATTTGGTTTAGGTTTAATTAATTCGGGTCTACATGATGTTTAGTTAATTTAATTTAAGATTTTGGTTTAGGTCTTCATTTTGTATAATTCAAGTTAAAGATGAAACATATTGAATTTTGATTCGTATAAAAGTGTGTGTTTCAAAAGTAATATTTATTTTCACAAAAAAAAATAATTATTCAAATTAAATATTTAGAATAGAATCCATTAAGTACTGAAATAAAAATATTATTCTATTTTCTTTCATATATATTAAAGTCCAACAGAAAGTAATATTATATCTTTTAAAATTATCGTATTCAAATCAAATTAAAATAAGTATTAGTTCATGATATTTAGATAAAAATTACTAATAAGTAACTATACACAATAAAAACTTTATTTTTAAAAAAAGCAAAACGGCAAAATTTGCCGTTTTGCTTTTTTAGTTAACTGTTGGAACGTATAAAGAAAATTATTAGTCTATATTCATAACATTAGAACAATAAATTGAAGTAAAAGACTTTAATCATTATTATTAAAAAAGTTGATTTTCGAGTATTAAAATCTTTCCCATATATATTTGTATATACAAAAACTTACTAAACTCAAACAGGTTTTTTATATTCTATCTGGAAAAACACTTATATGTAAGTAACCATGCACATTCAGGATATCCAAAAATATTTACATTGATATTTTTTAGATACATAAATAAATGTTTATACTATATGTCCAAATATGATGGATTATAGATAATTATTTAAGTGCATCTAATTCATAGATAGATAGTTATATAGACTTTTTTTTAATGTAATTTAAGTAGATTATAATACACATGTTCTAACATCTTAACTTAATTTTGAAATATAATAAAATCGAAAATTTAAAGAATCTATACCAAGAAAATGTATTAATGGAAGTAACTATACACATTTAATCAACTATAATACCATTAATCGGTATGACAAATACTATATAAGAAGAATCACTTTTAATAAATAAAAGATTTAAAAAAGAAAATTTAATACAAATAATAGTTTAGTATACTTATATATTTTGGAAATGATTTGATAAGGGAATTATATTGAATTACTCCAATTAACTTTTGGATTTAAGACAGAGAAAATTATTGAATCAATATTATAACATATCATATGGTAAGTAATCATACACATTCTTATTTATAAAAATCTAAAAAATAGTCCCTTATAATTACACTATAATATATGAATTTACACCAATTTATAGGCAGAATTTACTGATTAAAATAGATCATCATTAGTATAGCTTTAGAATTTATTTGACAATAGAATTGTAAAGAATTGAACAAGTTTATGTACTCAATCTTCAAATAATAAACAATAGACAGTAATATTTTAATTTTTCCTTAAAAAGCAAAACGGCAAATTTTGCCGTTTTACTTTTTAAAACTTCAATAAAGTGGTGTATAAAGAAATTATTATCCAATTTATTCTCTACAATCGTATACACTAACGATTTTATACTAACAAATATATAGTAGTTATAATCCTCGAATTATAAAACACTAAATGACATTGAAAAATTTAATCCCAATTACTATAATGATTGAGCTTCTGGTTTGTAACCTCGATCGTATAACGAGGTTTAACAAAAAAATTAACTGAATTCTCATTGATTGCATGAATTTTTTAAATCGAAAACACTCTAAAATATACGTATCGTTACACTGTAATATCCAAACAATATAGCTTTGATTGTTATTAGCAAGGTATTCTATAAATAATTTAATCTTAGCATAATTAAATCTGTTAATATAGCAAGTATATATTCGTAAATGATTAATGTATAGATATTTTCTAATCCTATTTATGAGGATAATTATAATGACATATCTTAAATTGATAAATCATTTTTTGGTTTATACTATTGATAAATTTAATGAATCATCACTGAAAATATAGCTTAATATTTGTATCTATACACATTATTATTTTCATATTAGTATCTACTATTAGATAAAAAAAGAAAAGTTCACTCACTATTAACCAGGTATTATTCAATAAAAAGCATATTCTTTATAATTTGAAAAAATCAAACCTTAGGGAAATCTAAAAATATTATTCAAAGTCATTTACATGTTAAACGCTCTAATCAACAACTATCAATCTGGGCTTAAACATAGATCGAACTGGTGTATTAAATTTTGTCTTAACTTCAGCATTGAATTACATAACTTGTATTAACACATATCACACAAAATAATAAACAACTATCTAATTATTTACCTAACAGATATACCAATGTAGAGCGAAAATTAATTACGTGTATCCTTCCACAATGTAAATAGAAGAAAAGGCTTGTAGGCTGGTTAATTCTTTAAATAAGAAGAAAATCTCAACTCCCCAAACGCTACAAACAATAATTTTAAAATAACTATAAAAAGAGGTTGAACCATTTTACTGAACTAAATATTATCTAATATCCAAATAATTCATCTATATTAAATAAAATCCAGAATCAATCTTGGTTTTATGTTGGAAATCTAATTAGACATAGTTATATAAGTGATAAGTTTTCGTTAGAATGAAGTACACATGCTTGAATATTACAACCTAATACTTTATAATAAAAAATAGAGTTGAGAAAGCTATTATATATATATATCTACTAAATACATTAAGTTCTATTGTTATTAAATATTTTATCAAGGACTAAATATTATAAAACTTGCATTATAATGTAATTAACCATACACAATGATATGTACCAAACAATTATTGCAATTTAGATCTAACAATTACAGTATAATAATTGAACCTATACATTATGATATAACGTTATTTTATTAAAAAACCATTTCTAATCTATTCATATACAATTAATATCTTATAATATATTGAAAATTATTAGAAATAATATTATTGCTAATTTAATACCTGCAAATCTGGTTTTAATAACATTCACTAATAATAGTTGTAGATAAGTTTTTATGTAAGTAATCATACACCTTAATATTTATTTAAAAGAATCCGCATTAGAATAAAATTCAATATTCTAATGCGGATTCTTGATAAAAGAGAAATACGAAAAATATAAATATTGATAATTGATTAATACACAATCAATAACTATACTAAAAAAATAGAATGTAAGATTGCATTAATATATCCTAATGAGTTATGTTATTTATAAAAAGTTCTTTTTAGTAACATTAAGTACCAAAATTACAAACTAACCTTAATCTAAGTAACTATACACAGTCATCTCTATATATAACGGAACCTTTGCAAGGCATTTGAGTTAAAAACTTAACAATAAAATTAGTGATAATTTATGTAAATTAAAGATATGATTAAAAAGGAGTTACATATGTATTTTGTGTCGCATCATGTTGAGCATAGAGCAAGAAAAATTACTTTTTTACGCCAAATAAATGCCTTTATCGACTGGCAACCAATTGAAAAATAGATCAACAAAGTATATAAAAAAGTAAAAATTGTATATTGACGTCCGTCCTATCCAGGAATTCTGTTGTTTAAGATGATGCTCTTGCAAAATTGGTACAAATTAAGTGATCCTGGAGTTGAAGACATGGTCAACGAGAACCTATCAGCAATAAGCTTTTGTGGATTACAAATAGAAGATGATGTGCCAGATCATAGTGTTATTTCCTGATTTAGAAGTGAATTAACCGAAATAAAAGCCTTTGACAGGTTGTTGCGCAAAATAAATAAACAGTTAGAAGAAAAAAACTTCATGGTAAAAGAAGGGGCTGCACTTGTTGATTGCGTCTTTAACAGACAGTCCTCGTCGACCCAATGGAAAAACTACATATTTGATAGCTCAGGATAGACAAGAATATCAAAGGAATCCTGAAAATGAAATCAAAGAAGAGAACCAACAAAAGTTAGTTAAACAAGTTCAGCCAGGAGTTGACAGTGAAGGACGGTGGGTAAAGAAAAAAGGCCGTTTACACTATGGTTTTAAAAAGCACATTGCAACAAATTTAGACGGGCTAGTAACTGCAGTGCATACTACTACAGACAGAAAAGGATTGAAATCATTGATAAAAAAGACACCAAACAAAAAAGTAAAGAAAGGTGTTTTTGCAGATAAAGGATATAAGGTTCCAGTATATGATGAATTTCTGGAAGAGAATAAAATCAAAAACAGGATTCAGCACAAAGCATATAGAAACAGGCCTTTGACACAGTGGTAAACAAAATTCAATAAGTTAATAAGTACTGAGCGTTATAAAGTAGAAAGAACATCGGGGGAATTAGCAGATGGTTTGGTGCTGCAATTGCTAAATATATTGAGCTTGAAAAAACACATACCAAACATGTCATGGAAGCAATTGCTCATAATTTATACAGGTCACCTGGCAAATTATGTCCAAGTGTAAAAATTAAAGGAAAATGGAGCTTAAAAAGCTCTTTTGAAATCAACTTAAGATAAAAAATGCAATGAAAAATAGATAATACGCGAAACTGAGACAATTAAAATTTACAATTATGGGAGTAAATTAATGTTGTCTCTGTTTTGCAAAACTCTCATAACAAAAGATTAACGAGCAAGGAAATTACTTAGAACTATTTATTGTAGATATTGCATTGATTCTAGAAGGGTTATTTTCCTTATATTATTCTACAAGAATATCAATAATTATAATGGAAACGATAGTGACAGGAAAGTTGTATTGTGATATCATAATTTTTATGTCATGAATAAAGTATAATAATTAATAATATTAGGTATTCCGGCAGTACAGATATGCTTTAATGTAAGTATCTATACGCATTGATTTGTATCTATTAAATAAAGAATTAAGGGTAGTAGGACCAAAAATATAAGTAATCTTTCTTGTTGTTTAAATTGAAATCAGAAAAGTCGAATGTGTATAAATAACTACAAAACAACCAATATCAATAATTATACAACAAACAATAATGATGAGAAATTTGTATTGAAATATCATAATTGTTTAAATCATAAATAAAGTATTTTATTGAGTAATATTAGGAGCTCCAGCGTATCAGACAAGCTTTAATGTAAGTAACTGTACACATTTAATTTATATCTATAAAATAAGGAGTAATAGGGGAGTAAGACCAAAAAGATAAGTAATATATTTGATAGTTAATATAGTAGTCTACAAAGTTGATAGTTTCTAAATTATTAATATACAACTAATATTAATAATTAAATAGCAAAAAGTAGCAACTGGAAATGTGTATTGACATATACTAATTGTTTATGTCAAGAATAGAGTATTTTATTGAATAACATTAGGACTAAAGCATTACAAACATGGTTTAATGTAAGTAACTGTACACATTTAATTGTATCTATTAGATTAGAATAATAGAATAGTTTGATGAACTAACTATTTGTTACCTTTCTAGTATTAATATAGCTGCCAAGAAAGATAAATATTTATAAATAACAAATTTACAAGCAATATCGATAATTTAAAAATAGATAGTAATGAGAGGAAGTTATATTAATTTATCAAAACTAATTATGTTATATATAGAGTATTCTATTGAGAAATATTAAATACCCAAATTACAAACTAACCTTAATCTAAGTAACTATACACGGTCATTTTTATATATGACTATAGATTAACCAGCTAGTAAATCACTTAGAACAGTTTATTGTAGATACAGCAGTGATTCTGGAAGAGTAAATATTCCTTCTACAAGCATATTAATAATTATACTGGAAACAGTAATGACATGAAAGTTGTATTGATACATCATAGTTGTTTATGTCATGAATAGAGTATTATTTTGAATAACATTAAGACGACAGCATTACAGACATGCTTTAACGTAAGTATCTATACACATTTATTTGTATTTATTAAATAAGGTGTAAAGGGTAGTAGGACTAAAAATATAAGTAATCTTTCTTATAGTTAATATAGCAGTCAGAAAAGTTGAATGTGTATAATTGACTATAAAACAACCAATATCAATAATCATACTTCAAACAGTAGTAACTGGAAATATCGGATAAAATTAGGACTTCAGCATAACAGATATGCTTTAATGTAAGTAACTGTACACATTTATTTGCATCTATTAAATTAGAATAGTATGATCATATTTTTTGCAATCTTTCTTGTAATAATATAGCAGGGAAAAAGATAAATAGTTTATAAATAACTAATATACAAGCAATATCGATAATTTAAAAATAGATAGTACTGAGAGGAATTTATACTAATTTATCAAAACTAATTATGCTATATATTAAGTATTTTATTAAGTAATAGAAAGTACCCAAATTACAAACTAACCTTAATCTAAGTAACTATACACGGTCATCTCTATATAAACCTATAATTTAATGAGCTAGTAAATTACTTAGAACTGTTTATTGAAGATATTGCAGTGTTTCCTGAAGGCTAAATTTTTCTATTTTAATCTACAAGCATATTAATAAATATAATGGAAACAATAATGACATGAAAGTTGTATTGAGACATCATAATTGTATATGTCATGAATAAAGTATTATCTTGAATAACACTAGGACTACAGAAATACAGACATGCTTTAAGGTAAGTATCTATACACATTATTTGTATCTATTAAATATGAAGTAATAGGGTAGTAAGACCAGAACTATAAGTAATCTTTCTTGTTGTTAAAATTGAAATCAGAAAAGTCGAATGTGTATAAATAACTATAAAACAACCAATATCAATAATCATCCTGCAAACAGTAGTATGTGGAAATATGTATTGAAGCATAGTAATTCTTTATGTCATGAATAGAGTATTTTTTTAAGTAACATTAGGACTACAGTATAACAGACAGGCCTTAATGTAAGTAACCATACACATTCATTTGTATCTATTATATTAGAATAATAGGGTAGCAAGAGCAAAAATATTTTTAATTATTCTTATTGTTAAGTTAGTAATCAGCAAAGTTGAATGTGTATAAATGACTATAAAACAACCAATATCAATAATCATTCTGCAAACAGTAGTAACTGGAAATATGTATTGAAGCATAGTAATTCTTTATGTCATGAATAGAGTATTTTTTAAGTAACATTAGGACTACAGTATAACAGACAGGCCTTAATGTAAGTAACCATACACATTCATTTGTATCTATTATATTAGAATAATAGGGTAGCAAGAGCAAAAATATTTTTAATTATTCTTATTGTTAAGTTAGTAATCAGCAAAGTTGAATGTGTATAAATGACTATAAAACAACCAATATCAATAATCATCCTGCAAACAGTAGTAACTGGAAATATGTATTGAAGCATAGTAATTCTTTATGTCATGAATAGTGTATTTTTTTGAGTAACATTAGGACTACAGTATAACAGACAGGCCTTAATGTAAGTAACCATACACATTCATTTGTATCTATTATATTAGAATAATAGGGTAGCAAGAGCAAAAATATTTTTAATTATTCTTATTGTTAAGTTAGTAATCAGCAAAGTTGAATGTGTATAAATGACTATAAAACAACCAATATCAATAATCATCCTGCAAACAGTAGTAACTGGAAATATGTATTGAAGCATAGTAATTCTTTATGTCATGAATAGTGTATTTTTTTGAGTAACATTAGGATTACAGCATTACAAACATACCTTAATGTAAGTAACTGTACACATTCATTTGTATCTATTAGATTAGAATTAATAGTGTAGTAAGACCAGAACTATAAGTAATCTTTCTTGTTGTTAAAATTGAAATCAGCAAAATCGAATGAGTATAAATAACTATAACACAACCAATATCAATAATCATCCTGCAAACAGTAGTAACTGGAAATGTGTATTGACATATACTAATTGTTTATGTCATGAATAGTGTATTGTATTGAATAACATAAGGACCACAGCATTACAGACATGGTTTAATGTAAGTAACTGTACACATTTAATTGTATCTATTAGATTATAATAATAGAATAGTTAGATGAAAAATATTTGTTACCTTTCTAGTATTAATATAGCTGCCAAGAAAGATAAATATTTATAAATAACTAATATACAATCAATATCGATAGATTAAAAATAGATAGTACTGAGAGGAAGTTAAATTAATTTATCAAAACTAATTATGTTATATATAGAGTATTCTATTGAGTAATATTAAGTACCAAAATTACAAACTAACCTTAATCTAAGTAACTATACGCATTCATTTCATTCTATTAAATAATAATAATAAGGTAGCAAGAGCAAAAATATGTGTTACCTTTCTTGTTGTTAAGTTAGCAATCAGCAAAGTTGAATGTGTATAAATAACTAATATACAGTTAATATCGATAATTATACTGAAAAAAAGTAATGAGAAAATAATTGTATTAACATAGCAAAAATAATTATTCCAAGCTTAGCAATTGATCGTAGTAAGAATAATTCATTTATATTATTTAAATGTAATACCATAAGTAACGATACACATTGTAAATAAAATAGAAGTTAAGCAAAACGGCAAAATTTGCCGTTTTGGATTTAATCATTTATATCTCAAATAGAATTTTATAATATTCATAACTTATAGCAAGATTTAATGCATAAAACTCACAAATAAAAATTACTTATACTTTTATATATTTAAGTAAAATTCTTTGCTAAAAAATGTGATACAATTTTATTGTGTAAAAGGAATCCAAGTATAAGACGAATACAAAATTATAAGTTACTTAATCCTGGCATTGAAAACAAAATTAATAGAACTTATCTCTCAAGACATTTTTAAGAAAGTAATATGAGTAATGCTGTTTATCTTTGTGATATATCTGGTGGAAAAAATACGAAGTAATATCAAATATATACAATTGATTAAATGATACTTACAAAATTAAATAGCTATAATAAAAAACTTCATTATCAATAAGCTGCTTAATCGATTTCTACCTCTAAACAAACAATTTGCATCTTATCATAAATCAACACTGATTTATGATTGTTCTTGGTATAGATAAATTATAACAAAAGAAATTTATAAATGAATGAAAAATGTCAGAGAAAGTAAAGTTCATTACTCTGATTGCGAGAAACTAAAATTGATTTTATTTTCGAAGGATTAACAACAGCCAAACATAAATCTAAAGCCAACTATTCTGATATCAAAAATCTTAAATAAGCAGATAAAAAAAAGATATGGAAAGATATAGTTCTATATAATATATACAAAACTGCTACTAGTAATATATTCTAAAAAGTTTACATACACAATGTGAAATAAAGAGAAAATTTTAGAAATGGACAAATTCACTAGAGAAAATTGCTAAAATTTTTGAACATAAAAAATTCAATCTCCAACATATAATAAAGGAGTTTTTTAATATCTGTTACTACTACTGAATTCCAACATTTTTATAAAAATTAATTCTTCTCAAACTAAATTAGTTGTAACTTTTACTTACTTTGATATAAAGTAAGTAACCATACACATTAATAGATGCTTCAATAATAAAACTAAATCCTATATGCTTGATTATATGTTCTTTATATCCATATAAAAATTGTGATTTTAAAAATACTTGTGTCAAATATAAATCTCTACACGTTAAATTTGAAATTTCCAAAAGTACTATTGTAATGCAAATATCAGAACAAGATGAAAAAAGCAATGCTCATATTTAATTATTTAACAATTAATTTCAATAATCATAATTCTAAAAATAAGTACTAATAATTAATGTCAATCAAGAGTTGAAATTAAAGTAAAAATGTGAAGTAAGAGTCTGTGACTATTTTTATGAATTAGAATATTACTTTGAACTTTTTAGTAATAACAACAAACCAGAATTTATCGAACAGGAAATAATGATAATATACCTATTCGGGATCCATTATCAAAGTTACACAAAAACAAAGCACATTCACAAATTTGCTATGGATTACCTATTGGATTGGTTTCCTAAACTTGGTTCCTATCAGGCAGTCAATAATAATAGCTTAAACAATTTGGATGGAGCGTATAATAGGATATTAGAGTTATTTGTTAGAGATTTAAACCAACCGATTGTATTATCGATCAGAACTTACTTGATTCCATGCTTATTATTACATATTCGGGTAAGCAAAGGTAAAGTAGCCAGGGAAATAATCGACTAGGGCAGATACTATTATGGTATGAAGTTGCACATGTTAGGGTTCAGAGGGTCTAGGAACTTTACCGTTCCCAGACCAAATACACTATATGACAGCATCTGTAAACGATATTAATGTTTATAAAGAAGCTTGATCTGAAATATACGAACGGACTTTCTTTGGTGATAAAATTTATATGAATCAAGAATTTAACGAACAAATAAAAGCAAGTTTAAATTCTGACCCCCGTAAAGGCCGTAAAAGGTATGCCCGATATTATCAAACAAAGGTTTAAAGCAGCAGAAGATTTGTATTCCACTGCTGTTTCCTGAATCAGGCAACCTATCGAGGCAATATTCTCGTGGATTATTGAGAAAACAGATATTCAGCGGGCTAGTAAAGTTAGGTCAACCCAAGGCTTGATTTTACATGCCTTGGGCAAACTATTGGCTGCTTTTTTAAATTATGCTTTTTAACCCTTGATTCGAATAATTAACTAATTGCTACAAAAAAATTATGTATTTCAAATAAAACTAATTATAGGGTAAGGAGGATAAAAGTATTAAACCCTATTTCCTAAAATTAAATAGTTTTTCAAGATTATTTGTTTGCATGCTATGTTTACTATTCAAAAAATTTGAAATTTGTACAGCATGTATATTTGTTCCTTCGGCTATATCAATTTGCTTTAATTCATGTCGTTTTATAAATTCTTCTAATAATTCTATAAAATTTACTTCTCCTTGCAAATTAACATATTGTAAAACAAATCGAGTTATTGCGGAACAAGTGCAAGTATTATTATCCTCAAAAACAGTAATAAATATTTCTCTAAAAAGTTTTAATATATTCATTAAATCTAATATTCGATTGTTATCTGTATTATTATTAGACAACTCAGATTTAAGATAAAATATTTGCTTATCAATAATATCAATCATAATATTTGAATTTTCATCCCCATATAATTCGTATTTACATTTAACCACGAATTATATTATTGTCTTGTAATAATTTCATAAATCGTTTATCTCGTTCTTCTATAGAGGTAAACTTTTCATCTATTTGAGTCCATGTTTTATTATCCCTATCTAGAAAAAGTATAGAAGCATCTTCATTATTATCCTTTCTAATAATTTTAAAACCGGATTCAATTAATTTACTATAATCGGATTTACTATATTTTGTACTTAAATAATCAGATAATACTGAAAATGCAATCGTTTTATTAACTTTTGACAATCGTTTTTTTATATCTTTTAAAATATCCTCATATTCATCATGATAATCGGCACCATCATTTACTCCGACTAATTCCTCATTAGATTTTGATTTCTTTTTTCTATAATGAGAAGTTACTTCGATTAAATCATCCTCATTTTCTATTAATTTATCAATCTCTTTTTTTGATAAATCTTGAATATCTCCTTTAGATACCTTTGCTTTTCCTCCTAAAATATGCCCCTTAAATTCATCAGAAAGTTTTTCAATTCCACTAGCAAAATGACCAGCATTTCTAATACTTCTTTCAGACATACCAGTACTTGCAGCTATATCTTTGGCGACATTAACTACATTTTCATCATTGGATCGATCATATTTTCCTTGTCCAGTTTTACGATTATTATAAAGTAGACCAACTAGGTAGGTTCTATTTGCATCAGACAAATTCCTTCTACCTAATTGCTTTTTCAACATCCAATCCTTTACTTCATCAATATTGGTAAAAGAATGTTCTGTTGTAGCAAATGATATATTTAATTCGGTAGCAATTCTATAACGGTTATGACCATCAATAATAATATTCTGACCAAAATCATTATTAACCCAAACATCAATAGGTTCTTTAATACCTTCAACTTTTATTGATTCATATAAAAGAGTTTCTTCATCTTCATTTAATGGTGGGATAAAAGATTTAAGTTCAGGTAAAACAGAGATTTCTAAATTACCTGAGTTATTACCTAATAATTGATCAAAACCACCAACAAATTTCTTTTTTGCCATTTAAAAAACTAATTAAGTAATTGAATAATTTCATTTGTTAATGACTCATAATCGACAGCTCCATTACAATTTGGTTCATAACTAAATATATCAAGACCTGAAGTAGGAGCTTCAGCAAGTGAAATATTATCACGGATTAAGGTATTAAAGACTTTATTTCCAAGACTATTTTTAATACTTTCAAGTACATCTCTATTTAAAACCTTTCTTGAATCGTATTTTGTAATAAAAACTTTATCGATTTCTAAACCTATTTTTGATATCGCTTCACTTAGAATTGAATACCCTTTTAATGATAAATATTCAGCTTCTACTGGAATAATAATATATTCTGATGCAACAAAACTATTAATTGTTAACACTCCTAATGCAGGAGGACAATCAATAATAATGAAATCATATTTGTCCTTGACTTCTTCTAGTAAGGTAGATAAAACAAATTCTCTTTTAAATACACTTGCCATTTCAAACTCAGCCTTACTTAATTCAAGACTAGATGGAACTAGATCTAAATTATCCTTTATTGAAAGAATAGGGAGGTTACTTTTACCCAATAAAGCATCATAGACACTTTCTTGAGGATCATTAATTCCAAGAGATTGTGTTAAATTATATTGAGGATCTAAATCAATTAATAAAGTTTTTTTTCCTTTTATAGCAAGACAAGCTCCAACATTTATTGATGATGTTGTTTTTCCAACACCTCCTTTAAAATTTGCAATCGATATTGTAATAGTAGAATTCATAGTTATAAAATTATCAGTACGAAATTAATATATTTAATTATTTTGCCATGATAATTATCAAATATTTTTTTAACATTAATAAATTATAGACAGGCCAAATCAATGGAAAACAGCCTAATGCTCTTCTGACTATTTTTTATCACATTTTCTGTATTAAATAAAAAATTTGAAATTTATAAAAATTAAGTAGTTTGAATTATATTGAACAACTATATTATTGAATTTTAATTATTTATAAGTTAACTCCTGATGGATATAGTATCGATATTTATTTGGCATAAAGAAAAATTGTAACTATTCAGTCAAATTTTAAAAACATAAATTTTTCTGGAGAATGTTGATAAGTATTACTGAAATAAAGAAAATTGTGAATAAAGAATATGAGATATAGTTTCAGTAAAGAGTAGGTATGTCGACCTTTACATCTGCATGGGAAAGAAGAAAAGTATAGAAAAAAAATTAGATGCCTTATTTGTTAGAGTTGATAAACTCGAAACAGAGAACAAGGAACTTCGCGAGGAAAATGCCACCCTCAAAGAACGTCTTTCTCATTATGAAACACCAAAGAACAGTAGAAATAGCAGCAAGCCACCTTCATCTGATTTCCCCAAATTACCTAGAACACAATCGTTACGAAAAAAATCAGGCAAAAAACCAGGAGGGCAATCA
This sequence comes from uncultured Saccharicrinis sp., assembly GCA_963663905.2. Lineage (GTDB taxonomy): Bacteria > Bacteroidota > Bacteroidia > Bacteroidales > Marinilabiliaceae > Saccharicrinis. Next base: position 35,862 of record CAXXQP010000001.1, read on the forward strand.
GGACATAAAGGCAATACACTAAAAATGGTCGAAGAACCAACTGTTATACAAGAACACTATTCAAATTATTGTAAGTGTTGTGGCAATAATCTTTCAGATATAGCAGGCACATTTGCAGGAAGACGTCAGGTAATTGACATACCACCTATTAAACCAGTGGTTACCGAACACCGTATTTACCATAAACAATGCAGTTGTGGAATGGTAAACAAGGGATGCTATCCTAATCAAGTAAATACACCTGTTAGTTATGGTACAAACACTCAGGCCTTAGCTGCTTACATGCATACTCGCCAATATATGCCTTATGACCGCTTGCGTGAATTCTTTAATACCATATTAGGGTTAAAAATTAGTACCGGAGGTTTAAACTATCTGATTGGTAAGTTCACTAAAAAAGCAACTCCTTTCTACGAGCAAATACGTAACAATGTACTTTCTCATTGTACTGTTGGAGCTGATGAAACAGGAACTAATATTAATGGAAAACTTGATTGGGCATGGGTCTTTCAAAATGCACAATCTACCTTTTTATCTGTTCATCAGAAACGAGGTTATGATGCTATTGAGGAAATTATGCCGGAAGGTTTTAAAAACAATACTTTGGTAACAGATTGTTGGAAACCTTATTTTAAAACACAAGCAGGGAATCACCAATTGTGTACTGCCCACCTTTTAAGAGAGCTTGAATTCTTTATCCAGAAATATCCCAAAAGCAACTGGGCATCGAAAATGAAAACGCTTATTATTAAAGCCCTAAAAATCTACAACAATAATTGGGATGATAAGGCAACTAAAGCACAAATATTTAAAGCATTTGTGAAACTCCAAAATAAGCAGATTAGCGAAACATTAAAAGAAGTGGTTGTCTTTAAAAACAGATTAGTAAAATACGCTGATTATGTATTCACATTCCTAAATCAACCTGATGTTCCTCCTGATAATAATGCTTCGGAACGGGCTGTGAGAAATTTTAAAGTAAAACAAAAAGTCAGTGGTTTCTTCAAATCATTTGAAGGTGCAAATCATTATGCAATACAAAGATCTATTATAGATACAGCTATCAAGAGTTCTCAAAATCCCTTTGATACGCTTCGTGCTATAGCTATAGTTTAAGGCATGACTGAATAGTTACGAAAAATTTTTATCTATTAAATATGTTAATCTAATTCATTTTTGATTGTATTCTCAGTAATATATAGCAAATAATATATCTTATTAATAGTTAATTTGAAATTTGATTTTCTACAATATAAATTGATCATAAAAATCTGTTTTAGGTTTACTAACAAAAAGTTTGAGTTTTACGATTATTTTAATAATTAACTTTTGAACAACAAATTCTTTATCTGGAAACAAGTTTTAAAAAATACATTAAGAAAAAATGATAACGGCAAATTTTGCCGTTATGCTAATACTAATCATACTATAAAAAAATATAATACTCTTTGCCAAACTTGGAGATAGTAAAATTAGATCTTAATATACATTTTGTTAAATCCCTTTCCCCCCTTAATAAAACTATTGCGTAAGCAATTTAATTTTTAGTGATTTATAATTTTTATTACAGACTGTTTTGGTACAAATAAAGATCAGTTAAGTGATATTAGTATAGATTTAGTAAAATCACGCCTTATTGTAATTTCTTTATAGTATTTAATATACTAGTATTATATATAATAGAGGTGTAGAGATAATTAGGTTATAAAGTATTATCTCATTGATATTAAATATTTTAAGCATACTGAATACGTGTAGACTTACTTACGATAATAAATAGAAAATTATATTTGAGGACTAATTTGTGTAGACTTACTTACTATATAATGATATATTGTGTAGAGATGCTTCCTAAAAAAGGTGTAACTGTGTATGTTTAGTTACATTAAAACGGTTTAATGTGTATAATTACTTATGTTTTAAACTATTAGTGTGTAACCTTACTTATATTAAAAGTATAGTTTTGTGTATAATTACTTACGTTAAACTATGGTTTTGAAATATATAAATGTAGTATCGTGTATACTTTCTTACGTTTTAAGATGATAGAAAGATTTATTGATGATTACTCTACAAATCATTAAAATTACATAATAAAACTAGAACAAAGTATTTTAAGTGAAATTTATTACGTATATTTTCAAAAAAAGTCGTATTTATAACTGAATTCTTTCTTATTTTTAGTTATGTTTGTTACTACAAACACAGTTCATAAATGAAGCAGCCCTCAAGCATAGGAATAGCACCAAATTTAGTACGAGTAGATAAGAATGTTGCTTATAATATTACAGATTTTTCATTAATTAATGATGAATCTGGTCTTATAAAATCACTTATTTATTACTTTTGTCACTCTTATCAAAATAATTTTTTTGGATATGGAGTACTAGACCCTATGCATTTTGCAAAAACATTTAATTACACTACCAATTATCTTCAAGCAACTGTTAAAAAACCTGCTCAGTTTAAAGGAAAATCGGAAAAAGAAATAAGTTTCCTGATACAAGCAGAAAAAGAAGATCCTTCTCAACGAGTATTTGATAGTAGATTAGAAAATGCTTTGTATATTTTGTCAACACAACCTGTAAGTTTTTCTAACGAGGGTCAAATTAGAGATTTTAATGAAGATATAGGATATTTTTACAGAAAGATTTCTTCAATGTTGTTCATTGAACAATTAGAAGTTCGATTTACTAGACCAAAATCGGGGAGAGGGAAGGAAAAAATATTATACAACTATCAGTTGAATAAGGAATTTGTAAAAAACTTGTCTACATTTTATTTAAAAGCGAATACGAATTCATTTATTAAACTGCGTAAAGCGAATTTTGATGACTTATACATTCATTTAGTTACAGCAAGAACAAATTTGTCTGTTAAAAATGAACACATCTACAGGCCTAAATTTGATCACCTTTGGTCTGTTTTAGGTAAGCATAGGGAAGAAAAAAGAGAACAAAAACGAGAGCTAAAAAAAGCATTAGAAAAGATACAAAAAGAAACGGAGTTAAATTTTGAATTAACTTGGGAAAAAAGTCCAAACTCAAGATTTGCTTATCAACCAGTAATAAATTTTGAGAAGATTTTCTCAACACCTAAAGAAAGAGAAGATGCTATAAAGAATGAACGCAGACAAGTTTTTGATCAAAACTTAATTCATGAAATGCTTGAAGTTTTAAAAAGTGTCAAGCCTAGTAAATATTACTCTGAAAATAGAGAAAATAATTTTCTTAATTGGATGAGAGATAATAAAATTGATATACGTGAAAAATCAGCTGCGTATGAACAAGCTCAACTAAAGACCTACTTAAAAATACCAAAACACATTGACGCTTATAAACGTTCTTTTTTTAATAACATAAAACCAACATCTACTTTAAAAGAAATATTTACAGATGTAGAAATAAATCATAATGCTCCAAAACAAGAATATATTATAGATTAAAACTATCTAAAATGTTGAAATCTCAGAAATCTATAAATTCAATAACTCATCATTCCAATCTTTGGAATTGCATTTGATTAGCTTTATATCATATTTAATATCGTTTGAATTAACTAATTTATTAAGGAACCATTTGAAAGAATCTTTATCTTTTATAAGATATTCTTCATTATCTATAATTAATTCAACAAGATTAGTATCTATTTTTAGAATTTTTAGAGACTTATTAGTAGCAAACTTCGTAATAATTTTCAAATCATTTTTTAATCCCCCAAAATCATTATCATTAATTAAAATGATACTCTTATATATTCCTTGATCAACTAGATTAAAGAGTTTTTGACACTGTTTATCACTAATAGTCCCAAAAGAGGCAACATGTGTACTAGTAAAATCTCTATTAATTTGACAATAAGAAAGATTATCAATAGGATTTTCAGAAATAACCAAAGTCTTGTGTGTTTTGGAATAATTTGAAACCCAAAAAGAATCAACTACTTCACTGCCCAAAGCCATTTTCTTTTCGTTTGAATCTCTTATTTCTAAGCCTACGACTGTTTTATCCTTAATTGAGGGGAATCCAGTCATAACGGGTCCATAATTACTTTTGGTCTTAAAACCATATTTGTAACAGTTTACTATAGTCCCTTTAAATAATGGATGATTAATTGTTTCCTTATTCAAACCCCGACTCAATAAAAAATCATAATTGATTAATTCATGTGGAGCATAGAGTTCATATTCAAATTTTACTTTCTCTTGAAAAGTTTTAATTTCCTGGGTAAGTTCTTTTCCTCCGGAATCTTCATCCAACTTGGCAAAGGCTTTAGCATAATCTTGTTTGGACTTACTATCTGTACTCAGATAACCATTGATCCTATTGACTACAAAATTGATAATATTACCTTTATCCCTGGTATCGTTAAGATTCTGATAAATATACTTTCCTGTTTTTTGATGCCTCAGTACTAAAAGCTTCTCCCCATCTTTCTCAAATACCTTTTGCCTGGCAGTAGATTTATGTATATCTATCACATATCCTGAACTTAAAAGATACTTGGTCAGATCAATTTTTTCTATGTAATGAAAAGCATCCATAGGATCATTAATTCATATTCCAAATTTGAATAACAATAATCAAAAATTATATAACCTGAAAATTACTATTATTCTATCAGTTTCAATAAAAGATTTTTAATTTCTTCAGTTTTATCTTTTTTAACGACAGGTTGTACATGAAGACAAAGTGATTCAATAGCTATTTCTTTGTGACTTAAAACCATTTCCTTGGTATAGCCGCAGTATAAATCCAGATAATCTTTGATAACCACTTTAGGGAAGGGACTATTCTCTTCCAAGGCATACTCAATCAGGTGTTTCACTGCTATTTTTTCACTTTTAGATAATTCGCTCATTAGAAAATTCATAAATAATACTCGGGGCAAAAATAGTAAATTTTGCGAGTAATTCTTTTAAGGGGGAGGAGATTAAAAAAAGAGTCTATTGAACATATATAGCTATAGGACACTAATTTTAATTTATCGTCATAAATTAAAATTTAGGCAGGAGTGATTGCGCCGTGGGGTTAATTAACATAGTGCCGCTATAGGACTGCCGGAGGTATTCTGTTTACACCGTTGAAGATAGGCAAGTTTTATAGCGAGGCATTATGTTATTATTAGCTTTGGGGTGCTGTTTTTGGCGTTGCTTTTGCCGGAGTCAGCTTTTATGGCTTTGGAGTAAATATGTTGAAGTAAGGTACGAGCGGAAACAATTTGCGAGAAAGTTATAAATGCTATGGGATTGTGCCAGGTTTCCTGGTGCTCGGTTTTTAAGGCATTTTTAGTAGTGAGGTACGAACTGTGAAATGACTTAAATACCGAGTGTGGGTTTGGGCAAAAGGTATGACAAAAACAGCAACAGAAGAGTAGGGAAGTTGCAAACATAGATTGCATGGATTTTTTGAATAAGAAATAATGTGTGGGTAAAAACAGCTGTTGCCATTGATTAAGCGTGCTGTAAATATGAAATGGCAATTGCTGTTGGGAAAAAGGAGGTTTTTAAATGGAGCGAAGAGGAGTGAAAATACCGGGATGTGTGAAGGTTTTGATTACAAATCAAGCGCCAACTAAGAAGTGGTTTGCAACTTTTGAGGCGTTGGGAGTGAATGGCCATCACCTGAACGAATACACCCTATATACAGAAGCGTGGGAATAGGGGTATTTAGGGTGAATGAGTGATGGCGTTATTTGATATTTTGTGAAATTAAAATTATATTCGTGTATAACTCATAGTTTAGGGTTAGGTTTGGTTAAAGATTAAAAGCCACTATCAGAACGTTTGATAGTGGCTTTTTTATAGTGTAATGAAGATTATTCTTTAAAATCTATTTTAGTATGAGAACTGAGTCCCCATTTCTGTTGTACTCTTTTGATTAGATAAAATACGATGGGTACAATAATCATTGATAAAAACATTGAAACAGTTAATCCTCCAATTAGAGTCCAACCAATTCCGTTTTTCCATTCTGCACCTTCACTTTGAGAAAATGCTAAGGGGAATAGTCCGATAATCATGGAAATATTAGTCATTAAAATCGGTCGAAAACGGAGTTCTACAGAGGTTTCAATTGCTTGTAATAGAGTTTTCCCTTCATTCAAGAGTTCGTTGGCAAAATCCACAATAAGAATTGCATTTTTAGCTACCAAACCTACCAACATCACAATACCAAGAATAGAAAAAATATTCAAATTTTGATTTGCTAAAGCTAACGCCCATATCGCACCAATTATTGATAATGGAATAGAGAACATAACTACAAAAGGATCTGCCCAGCTGTCGTATAATACAACCATGATTAAATAAACGGAAATGATTGCAGCCAACAATGCTAATCCTAAAGAAATGAAAGACTCAGCCATCATTCTTGTTTGCTTGGATGTTGTCACTTTTGTTCCTGCAGGGGCTTTTATTTCTTTTAATTTCTCTTCAAAAGCAGTTTGAACCGAAGCCTGTGATGCACCAATAATCTGACTTGTTAATTTGGTAGACGGGCTTCTGTTATATCTTTCTAAATTTGATGGCCCAACACCTTCTTTTATTTGGGCAAACTGAGATAGTTTTATCAATTCGTTGGTAGCCATTGAAGGGAATGAAATATCTTCCAGGTCGTTTTTGTTTCTTCTGTCAGCCTCGTTTAATTGAATATTTATATCGTACTCTTTTGTTTCGTCCCTAAATTTATTGTCTGTATTTCCGGCAAATGAAGTTCTCAGGATTCCCGCAACCGAAGCCAGATCAAGCCCTAACTTTGTCATTTTATCCCTATCAACATCTATTACGTATTCAGGGTTGTTTTTGTCAACGCTTAATTCAGTTTCTAGGGTTCCTTCTATTGAAGATAAACAATCTTTTACCTGGTATGCGTAATGCATTACACTGTCCATATTATACCCTACAATAAAATAGCTTAATGGCACATCTTCACTACCCATGATGTTTACAGAAACAGCTTTTATCTTTGCACCTAGTGTGGTTTCTTCAAGATGAGCCTTTGTTTTTCTGGCATAAACATTAGTCGATTCGTCACGTTTATCCTTTGGAACCAGATAAACATTGATATCGCTATAGTAAGGAGTAGAAGTGGTACTAATCATACCTGATCTTTTTCCAATAGTAGCATAAACCATATCAATTTCGGGTTGATTGAGTAAGTATTGTTCAATCTCCCTTGTTTTATTATTGTTCTCTTGCAGACTTACGTCATGGGCATATTCAAGGCGCAGCATAAATACACCACGATCACCGGAAGAGGCGAATTCACCCCCGATAAAACCTGCAGGGAATAACATAAAGGTTCCCAAAAACAGTATGGCAGTAGTCAGCAAAGTAACCGTTTTGTGCTTTAAAGACCAGTGCATTGCAGAAACAATGTTTTTATTTACAGCATTGATTGATTTTTCAAATCCATTTAAGAAACTACTTATTATTTTGTTCTTTGGCGCGGACAGTTTGGCCCACTTTGATGTCATCCAGGGCACTAAAGTAAAGGAAACCAATAAACTGAACAGCATTGAAATAACGATTGTAACAGCATACTCTCTAAGTATGTCTCCAACCACTCCGGTTACAAATGCAATAGGCAAGAATACTGCTACCAGTACCAGGGTAATAGCTGTTACAGTCATCCCTAATTCCTTAAGACCGTCATATGAAGCCTGAACTTTATTTTTGCCCATTTCCATATGCCTGTAAATATTCTCAATTACAACAATGGCATCATCAACTAACGAACCCACAACAAGCGACAACGATGTTAAACTGATGAGGTCGAAAGAAAAATCAAGCAAATACATGGCCGTAAATGTTGAGATTAACGATGTTGGTATGGCAACAAGAACAAAGATTGAGTTCCTTAAACTATGTAAAAACAACACCATGATTACAGAAACCAGGATTATAGCCATGATTAAATCATGCTCTACAGCAGTTGCTGCCTGGATGGTAAACTGAGATTGGTCCTCAGCAATTCTAAATTTTATATTTTCTTTTGTGTACTGTTCCTCCAATTCAGTAAACTTCTGGCGAACCAGTCGGATTACTTCTACCGAATTGGCATCTTTTTGCTTACTGATTTCTATACCAATAGTTTCGAGGCCATTTAAACGTGTAATTTTTTCCTGATCGGCAATGCCATCATAAATATCTGCAATCTCGCCTAATCGAAGTATCGATCCGGTTTTGTTTGCTCCAATGATAATATTCTTTAGTTGATCAATAGTTCTTATTTTACCGGAAAGACGTACTGTCATTTCATTAGTTGGCGTTTGTAACTTTCCAGTAGGTAACTCAAGGTTTGCATATTGTATCATTTGAGTTACATTAAGCAGGTTGAGCTTATTGGCTTTAAGTTTTAAAGGATCAATCATGATTTTAATTTCCCTTTCAACGCCACCCACCAGGTTAACCGTTGCCACCCCTTGTATACTTGCCAAATCTGGTTTGATCCTGTCGTCTACAAATTGAAAAAACTTACTGTCTGAAAGTGATGAGTTTACTCCGGCAATAAAAATAGGTAATGAACTTAAATCAAATTTTTCAATAGACGGAGCCTTTATTTCTTTAGGAAGAGTACTGACAATGCTATTTACTTTTTGGGTTAATTCCTGCACGGCAATATTTACGTCAGCATCAAAATTTAAAGACAATGTAACAACAGACAGGTTTTCGATGGAAGAAGATGTCATTTCTTCAATCCCTTCGAGTGAGGATACAGCATCCTCAATAGGAACAGTTACAGATTGCTCTACTTCTTTAGGACTTGCTCCCGGATAAATGGTAGTGACCACAACTGTAGGAGAAGATATTTCAGGTATAAGAGCATATTTTATTTTTGAGGCAGAGAACAATCCCAGTAATATAAGGATGGTAAACAGTACAATGGGTACTGTGCCTCGTTTTATGGATGTGCTTACAATTTTCATATCGATACTTTATTCTAATTCAATATTTTAACATTAGCCTGGTCATAAATACTATAATTACCTTCAATTACGACTTTGTCTTCTGATTTCAGGCCATTGATAATTTGAACCTGATCGTTAATGACTTTACCGCATGTAACATTTGATAAAACAGCCTTATTATCCACAACTAAAAAAACCGAAGCATCTTTTAAAGAGCCGGAAATCGCCTTTCTTGGGATGTAATACTCATTGGAGTTACCTGTAATTTTAATTTTTGCAGTTACGTACATACCCGCTTTTAAAAGCCCCTCATTGTTGTTATTAATTTTAACTTCTGCACTAAAGCTATTACCATAGCCTGCTTTTTTTCCTAAATAAGAAATTGTTCCACTAAAATTTTGGTCTGGAAATGTAGATGTATTAATTTCCACTTCCATGCTTTTTTTAATGTTTAGATAATTCTCTTCAGAAACTTCAATCTGCAGTTTTAAATTTTTTGAATCAATAATATTACATACAACACTTCCATTGCCAATAAACTGTCCAATTTCAATAAAGTCCTGCTCAATATATCCATCAACAGGAGATGTGATACAAGTGTTTTTTAACTGTTTTTTTGCTGAAACATATTGTGCTTTTGTTGTTTCGTAATTGAGTTGAATTTCTTCTAACTGTTGACTGGTAACCGCATTTTGATTTACCAGTTTTGTAAAACGATCAACCTCTTTTTGTAACTGGTCGTAGCTTGCTTTTGTGGCGTTCAGTTGAGCTTTTAACATTTCGTCGTCTACTTTTGCTATGGTATCGCCAACTTGAACATACTCACCTTTTCTTTTAAAAATTCTTACTATTCTTCCATTGGTTTCGGCTACCAGGTTTAAATCTGTATAGGATTGCAAAAATCCATTTGTATTAATAGAGGAGTTAAATGTTGATGGTTTTACAGTGATAACTTTTACCGGATAGTATTGCCCTTTGATATTTGCCAATTCGGTTATGGATTGATTATTTTCCTTATTTCCCTTCAGTTGAAAAAAGATAAGCAAGCCTATTACAATCAGTATTGCAATGGAAGCAGAGGTTTTTAATATTTTTTTCATTACTATTATTTTTTTAAATTCATATATAGATGGAATGTAGTTCTTTCCAGGTATCAGGTGTTTTAATTTTGCTTTTTATTGTCACATGGAACTCGCCAAATTCAATCATACTCCTATGTGAGAAGAAATTCTCATGGCTCGTTTCATTTTATCTAAAATCGTGAAACTCCAAGGTTCCTTGCGATTTTAGAAGGTCAATTTCTGCCTGGTTCATAGCGATACAGTTTTTAACGTAGTTTACTTCTGCATTTCTTAAATCTTGTTCTGCAATTAAAAGGTCAGTTAAAGTAGACAGCCCTTGGTTGTATTTAAGTTCCGTTTGTTCTTTTACCTCTTTGGCAAGCTCAATGCTTTTTTGTTGTACTTCACAATTTTTGATGCAAGTATTGCGTTGCATCAGTGCATTTAAGTATTGGATTTTTAACCCGGAATATGATTGCTCTTTTTGAACCTGAGCGTTTTGTATATCTAGTTTGGCAGTTTTAATTTTTGCCCGGTTAGAAAAGCCTGATAGTATTGGAATTGTGGCTTTAAAACCAACAACAGACACTTTAAACCAGTCTTCATGAGAATCAGAAAAATTAAATTCATCTCTTTGCGCTTGGTAAGTATGGCTGGCAAAAGCAGCGAGTGTTGGTGTTGTTTGTGACCGTGCCTGTTTTAATTGAAGCTTGTTTAATTCAATACTTTGATTGATAAGTTTAATTTCATTTAGGTTTTCAAGATTCAGTCCCCCTTTTTCTTGTGTTGTCAGGTTTGTAAGGGGGGATGTAAATAAATTAGAAATATTACTTGTATCTACTTCTAATTTTGTTTCTGTATCTAATCCAATTATATATTTTAGATTGTTGGTTTGTAAGTCGATACCTGCTATTATTTGTTCTCTTTGAGATTGGAGGCTGGCATAATTTACCTCAATTCTATTCAAATCAGTGGATAATGCTAATCCTCCATCAACCAAATTTTTAGTTCTCAGTTTGGTTTGTTCCAGCGATTTTAAATTACTGTCAATAATTTCAAGGTTTTTATAAATGGCCATTAAATTATAATACTCTGTAACCAGTAATTGTATAACCTCAATTTTAACTTTATCTTTTTGAAGGCTTTTAATCTCAGTTGCCTTTTTAGCAATTTGTAAGCCCCTGATATAGCCTAGTGAAAAAAGCAGTTGTGAGGCTGTAACTCCTGCATCCAGATTATATTTTTTCCCAAATTGTGCAATAATATCCGGTGCACCTGGAACTCCGGTCAGAGCACCCGGCAAAATCATTGTGGCTTTTTTTAGGTAATCTTTATATTCTATGGTAGATTCTATTTTGGGTAACCCGTTTCCCCTGACTTCCTTTATAAGTTGCTCACTTTTTAATTTTTCAATTTCGGCGCTTTTTATTTTATAATTGTTTTGTTGGGCAAATTCTAACATTTGCTTTAAATTCATAATATATTTTCCCTGAGCATTCATGGTCAATATATTTAGCATCAAAAGGATCGATATTAAATAAGTGCTTCGTATGGTCATTTTTTTTGTTTTAGTTGATATTTTTATCTGTTAAAATGTCTTATTAAATGATTTATATTGTTTAAACTTTGTAAAGTTATATATGCGGGTTTTCAATAGTGTTTATCTAATTGGTTGAAGTTTAAAAGGATATCCATTTACTGTGTGGATACTATTCCGGATTATGTAAGAAGTTGGTAATTAAAGCAAAAGGAGCTTAGGTTGTTTTTGTGTAGAATTTTAAACAATTGTAATAAATCGCTGGTACATCAAAAAATTATATATTTGTTAAATGAATGGAATGGGTGGTTTATATCAAAATGTGTATATAGATGTTAAAATTACCAGTAAAGATTCCGTTTAAAATTATTTCTTGCTGTTTTTAAGGAAGCGTAAATCAAGGGACTTAATAAAGAACATAGACTATATTTGGTATGGAACTAGCATTTATACATATTGGGTTGGCACACTCATTATTTGCAGGATTAATTATGTTGTTGAAGAGGCCTTTGGCTATTTCTGATAAATTGTTGAGTTTGTGGTTGTTTGTTATGGCAAGTATGTTTGCGCTCAATGTATTTAAACAGCATTACTCCATAGAGGTTGATCTTTGGCCTGTTTCTATCACGATATCACTAACTTGGCATCCTCTGTTTTATTTATACTCAAAATATGTTATAAAAGAATATGAGCGGTTTAGTAAAACTGATTTATTACTGTTTATCCCAAGCCTTATTGTTTTGCTAATCATTTTATTTCATTTTTATAATAGTGAGCAAAAGGATATAGATTCACTAACAGGTTATTTTTATTCACATCTGCAATTAAGAAAAATAGTTGGCTGGTCTTTTATTGGAAGTTTGTGGATTTACGCTATCCTTACACTACGTAGAATATTTAAGTATCAAAAGCAAATTACCAGTACCTACTCTTATGAATCTGATAAAATTAGCCTTACCTGGCTTCTGGCCGTAATAGTAATTGCTTTGATTGTATATAATTTTATCATCTTAATGAGTGCATTTCATACTTCTTACTTTGTTCCACACATAGAGATATTTAGAAGCGGAGCTTTATTGACGTTAGTTTATGTTATAAGTGTTTGGGGGTATAGGCAGAATCAGTTAAATGTAGATATTGAACCCATCAGATTAAATAAATCCGGATTTGCTGATGATAGTGCTTCAGGGAAATATCAAACATCCTCGTTAAAAGAGGATCTGGCTCTGGAATATAAAGATAAGATCATTGACTTTATGAATCATTCACAGATATGGAAAGATAATGAATTAACGGTATCCAAACTATCTTCTCAAATAGGAATACCAAAACATTATATAACGCAGGTATTAAATGAAAATATCAAAAAGAACTTCTATAATTTTATTAATGAGTATAGGGTTGAATGTGCTAAAAAGCTAATTAAATCACCCGAACATAAAGCATGGTCATTTGTAGCCATAGCGTACGAAAGTGGTTTTAATTCTAAATCTGCGTTTTATAATTTCTTTAAAAAACATACCGGGATGACTCCTACAGAATATAAAAATGCCTGATTTTGAATTCTATATGACGATTTTTTCATATCGTTTTTTTTGCGTTTTTGGATTCCTTTCTTTACAAATGGTATGAAACTGCAATGAGAAGGCTGCGCCTCGCTTAAGGAAAGACTCATAGTTTTATGCAGAGGTTATATAGCTTTTATGCAGGTTGCACACTCTTTGTAAATAGTGTAAAGAGTTTTACAAATGGTGGAGCTTGTGGAGTTGTGTCATAGCAGATATGGGATTGTGTAGGAAATGGTTTGGAGTTGTATTTCCCATCGTTTGGCTTATACCTCCGGTTATGTTGTATTAGTATTAGGTAATGTTATTATCTTATCACTAGTGACCGACTAAAATATTCATCTTTTGATTTACATTACTTATGTCTTCAAGCCAGACGGGCTTTTACTTTCTTCCTTCAGCTGAAGAAAGTAAACAAAGAAAGCCGCCGCTGACATGAAAAAGCTAAAAATCATTGCTCTGCGCTAAAAGAAAAGAACTCGCTGCGCTCAAACAACTTTTCTTTCTTAACGCTACGTTTAATAATTTTCTTAACGCTTTTGCATGAAGGCGGATTAGTTACCCTATCTTGATGCTTATCTCAACAATTGCCTTTTATTCATATCAATACAACCCTCTTTTTGTTTTTAGTCGGTCAGTAATGTTATCTTATCTGTTTAAAGGCCAGGGTTGCCAGAGTTTTTTATTATACATCTAAGCGAGACGCTTCGTTGAGTCGAGTTCCAAGTTGTAAACTTGAACCAGGATTAGTTTAAGATGTGGCGCAAGTTTTTAACTGGTGTCTTTATCCTTCGCTGAGCTGAGGGATATAGTTTAGTCTTTAATAGTTAAAAAAATAAAAATATTCTCATTGTGTATTTCCTGTAATTTACATTTGTTATATCTTTTTTCTTCAGCATTAAAACGTTTTTTTATTTCTCAATATTTATTCATTGGGTATTGTATGTATCATATAAACAGGAGGATAGGAAATCAGGACTATAGTTCGTATATTAAAAGGAAGTCTATCTAATACATAATTAACGAGCAGAAAGCTTTTTAAATTGGGCAAATGTAAGTTTGTGATAATAATTTAAAAAGTGTAAAAGAAACTAAATGAAAACAATTGATTTTTCCACTTTGGAAAATTTGATTTTAAAAGAGTAAGTATGAAAAAAAATCTAATTATTGTATTGGGTATTGTGTTTGCAACACTGATATCTGTGCCTTCATTCGGTCAGGAGGAGAATGATACCATTAAAGTAAAGAAGCTTTCGTCTAAAGAAGAAGGCAATCGGAATGTTATGTTGAATGCTGAAAGTAATACCGGCCCGAGGGAAGTTAATATAGGTTTACCTTATAGGGGTGATATTGTTATTTTGGAAAATGATGTACCTGTGGTGGCTTATTTTTGGCCTACAATTCCAACTTATGCTTGGCGTATGAGTAATAGTTTTGGAGCAATGGGCTTGCTTTCCTTCTCTGAGGGTGCACTTACCTGGGGTAAGGTTGGTTATGCAGTGAAGTCTGAAGATAGGGGTGCTTCCAGGAAGTTTCGTGGATATGCTTCTGTATTTACAGACAATTTTGGATCATCAAAATTTGATGTGACTTTAACTGGTCCGCTTAATAAAAAAGGTTGGGGCTATATGTTAAATGCATACCAACACAACAACAAAACCAATGGAACTAATTACCAGTTTACATCATGGGGATCAAAAACTTCGCAGCTTAAAGCAATGATTGAAAAAAAATACTCCAAAGGTTCGGTGCGCTTGATGTATAAGATGGTAGATTCAAAAAGCGTTTTTAATAACAACGCTCCATTGATGTATTTAGGTGATGGGGAAACAGAAGCCCTTGATAATTTCGATCCGGGAACAGATTCGTATATAGTGGGAAGCGGGATAGTACCTTATACAGATCCTCGCACTGGTGAAGTCGGATATGCAGATTTAGGAAGTGATAAGTTCAGGCATTCTGAATCACACAATTTATATTTGTCGGGAAACCATAAGTTCAAAAATGGAATGAAGTTAACCTATAGTACAATGTTCCAAAAAATGAATACTCCTATTGGACTTACTTTTCCAATCAGTGCAAATATATATAATAAACAATCAATCTTAGGTCAAACTACCACTGCCTATTATTTAGGTTCGAACAGAGAGTATGAGGGAGAGTATGCTCAGTTGGTTACAAATCAGCTTATTCCTCAAAGTGATATTACAACCTGGATGACCAGGGCTGAGTTAACAAAGAAAGCGAATGGTCATGCTTTGCGCCTGGGACTTACAAACCAATACAATAAAAGAGAATACGAATCTTTAGGAGGACTTTATGTTATATCTGTTGAACCAAATCCGAGTGTACTTTATGTTCAGGGAAGTTATTATGGCTATCCGTTTGATCTTACCAGTTCAGAAAACGGTCTGCTGGCAGGTGCAGGAGGTTATGGTGGCCTGACTGATGATTCGTTTAATAAGACTGCGTTATATGTTTCCGACGATTTCAGCCCGGCACCGTGGTTGGATTTAGGTTTAGGCGGACGTATCGAAAGATTGAGTAAAAAGGACAGGCATTATACTGCAGTTTCAGGAAATGAAGTAGTTACTGCAGGTGGATATGTGGATGGTGAATTGAATGACTGGAATTATGTGGGTCTTGGAAACGCTGTTGTTAAATTGACAAAAAATTTCGGATTGTTAGGTAGTTTTACTTATAACTCCTGGATGGACACTTACTGGGATTATGCATATAAAGACGAGAATAATGTACCCGTGGCAGCACCTGGCGAACCTTATCCCAGAACAACCGAGTCAAAGTCATACAGACAAGATGTTATTTACTATGATGGTGGTATTTTCCTGAATTTGGGTGAAAAGTTGAACATTGTTTCAAAGCTTACACATATCGAGAAAAACGGTATTTACGACTCAGGTTCGCTGATTACATACAAAAAGGATCCAACACAAAAACAAGATGTGGGACCTTTATTCTATGGTCTGTCTACTACCGGATGGTCAACAGATATTGTTTCCAGCCCATTTAAGAATTTTAATCTACATTTTCTCTTGACGCTTCAAAGTCCGGAATATAAAGATTATGCATTTACAACACGTTTTTCTGATCCTACCACAGGAGAAGAAGATGTGGAAAGCTACGATTACAACGGTAAGATTTATCCAGGATTATCTAAAGTATTGATGGAAATTGATCCAAGCTATTCTTTTATGAAAAGAAAAATGAGAGCATGGTTTAGCTTACGCTACTTCGGTAAGCAGTATGGAAATCGCACCAACGCATTTGAATACAATGGTTGGTGGGAAAACTTTGGTGGATTGGATTATACAATGAGCCGCAATGTTGCAATAAAACTACAGGTTGTGAATTTCTTGAATCAAAGAGGGATAAAAGGAGAAGTTCAGGGGGCAGCACAAACTACCAAGGAAGAAGTTGCACAGAACTATGTTGGACATCCGATTGTGGCCAGTGCTTTGCGTCCAAGAACGTTTGAGTTGACAGTTAATTTTAAATTTTAGAAATTAAACAATAGTACATCGATTAGTTTTATCTAACGATCTATTAAAATAAGAATAACAAATTAAAAAATCAGGTTATGAAAAGAGTTAGCATTTTAGTTACAATTATTACCATGTTTGTGTTTGTGCTTACAGCTCAGGCAGGCGAAAAAGAAGGTGATTATTTTGTTGGAAAATGGAAGTTGTTAGTGGAAGGTACTCCGAACGGAGATAGTGAAATGCTGGTAACTTTTGAGAGAAACGAAAAGGGCGAAATGATTGGAACTTCGGGCGATGCAGCGGGAGAAACTCCAGCAGTAAAATTTAACCGTGTTGAAGTTACTGATGATTCAGTAACTGCTTATTGGGTAGCTCAAGGTTATGATGTTTATATTTTCCTTGAAAAAATAGACGACAATAGCGTTGAGGGTTCTTTGATGGATATGTTTGATGCATCCGGTTCAAGGGTTGTTGAAGAATAGTTCTGTACTAAATTTGGTGTCCCAAAGATTAAAATAATAATCAGATACTCTACAAATTGTAGGGGCTTTGGGAATAACTCTTCCCCTTTTGCCTAAGCAAAAGGGGAAGTACCACGCCTTTGGCGTGGGGATGGGGATCAACCTTAGTTATATAACCGATTTGTAAGTCGCTATATTCAGATTTTTTTTTGAGATAACCCTTTTATCTTCCTTAAAAATCTCTTTTGCTATAATCTTGTTATCTTATGAAAATATTTCTACCTGTAATATTGTTTATTGCATTACTTTTAAATGCATGTAAATTGCCAACAACCCAGAAGCAAACTTTCTGTAATCCGGTTAATTTAAGCTATCGCTTTCAGTTGGATGAACCTTCCAGACGTGAAGCCGCCGATCCTTCGGTAGTTTGTTTTAAAGGAAACTACTTTATGTTTTTATCCAAGTCAGGAGGTTATTATCATTCAAATAATATGATCGATTGGGAATTGATCGAAACAAAAGACCTCCCTGTTGAGGAATATGCCCCTACGGCTATCAATATAAACGACACTGTTTATTTTATGGCTTTAAATCAAAAGATATATCAAAGTTCTAATCCCATAAGTGGTGAATGGGATATTAAAAATGATTCAATATATGCCAGAACGTTTGATCCAACTATTTTCAGGGATGATGATGGCAGAATGTACTTATATCATGGCTTGTCTGCCCGTACCCCAATTAAAGGAATTGAGTTGGATCGAGAATTGTTACAGCCTATAGGAGAAGAGGCAGATCTTCTTGTATCGAACAGGAAGTATTATGGTTGGGAGCGACGCGGGGATTATAACACTGATACAAAAAGAAGAGCCTGGGTGGAAGGTGCTTTTGTAACAAAACATAACAAAAAATATTATTTACATTATTCAGTACCAGGAACCCAATTTAAAAGCTATGGAGATGGGATGTATGTGAGCGAAAACCCACTTGGACCATTTAATCTTGCTGAGATCAACCCATTTTCTTATAAACCGGAAGGTTTTATTGCCGGAGCCGGCCATGGTTCTGTATTTAATGATGAATTTGATAATTACTGGTATGCAGGTACCATGACTGTTGCCGTAAAACACAGGTTAGAACGGCGGATTGGGATGTTCCCTGCCTTTTTTGATGAAGATGGATGTTTTTACGCATATACCGGTTTTGGAGATTATCCGCACGCTAAGCCTCAAGGTAAAATGAACAGCTATAAAGACTATCATCCTAAATATATGTTACTTTCCTATAACAAACCTGTAGAAGTTTCATCCTCATTAGCCGATTATCCAAAAGAAAACTGTGTAGACGAAAATGTAAAAACCTCATGGAGTGCATTATCAGGTAGAAAAGGAGAGTGGCTGATGATAGATCTTGAGGAAGAGAAAGATGTTCATGCCTTGCAAATAAATTTTGCCGATGTTGATACAAAGATTTTTGGTAGGCCTCAAGATATTTATTATCAATATTTAATTGAATATTCTAATGATAAAAAGAATTGGACTGTTCTAATTGATAAAACAAATAACATTCAAGATGCCCCACATGATTATATCGAACTGGATTCATTTGTAAAAGGAAGATACATACGAATTACTAATTATAAGGTTCCTGATGGAAAATTTGCGATTTCAGGATTCCGTGTATTTGGTTTTGGAAATGGAAAGAAACCGGGCATTGTGGATCAGTTAACCGTAAAAAGAAATCCGGATGACGGTTGTGTTGTGGATTTAAAATGGAATAAGAATCCAAAGGCCATAGGATACAATATTCGTTATGGAACTAATCCAGAGAAGCTGTATTTAAATTATCAGGTATATGATTGTGATTCCTTATCCATCAGAAGTTTAAATAGTAAGCAAGACTATTATTTTACAATTGATGCTTTCAACGAAAATGGGATAACAATGGGAGAGGATGTGCTTAAATCAGCAAAGAATATAGAATAAGCAGGAACAATTTAACAATGTATGGTAACAGTGAAAGTTAGTTTTATTTATGAAAAAGAAATATGCAATAATATATTTACTCTTATTAATTAGTTTGGGATTACATTCCCAAAAATTTAGAGAAGCTATTCCAAAAGACATTGCTTTAGTGCCAATTCAAAATCAATATAGAAATAGTGTTGATTTGTCGGGAATATGGAAATTTAAAGTAGATTCCTTAAATAAAGGAATTCAGAATGAATGGTTTAATGGTTTACAAGAAGGCCGACAAATTGCTGTACCCGGGAGTTGGAATGAACAATTTACAGATTTAAGGGATTATTTGAACTGGGTGTGGTATGAGAAAGAATTCTTTATCCCCAACTCATGGAAAGGGGATGATATTTATATCAGGGTAAATGACGCAACCTATTTTGCCAAAATATGGATAAATGGTAAAGAGGTGGGACAGCATGAGGGATGTCATGTTCCCTTTGCATTTAAACTGAATGACTATATACACTGGGATAGTGAAAATAAGATTTCCATACAGATTGAAAATATTCAATCACCATCAAGGGTGCCTACAGGTGCAGTTGAGGGAAGTTCGTTTGGAAACTATCCCAATGCAAACTACGATTTTTTCCCTTATTCCGGATTGAACAGGAATGTGGTATTGTATAGCCTGCCAGCTAAAGGATATATCAGGGATATTACTGTTCGTCCGGATATACATAATAACACGGGTATAATGAATATTCAGGTAGAGAAAGTGGGGAACGTAAAATCAGGTAAAATAATAGTTAAAGGCTTTGGACAAACTATTACAGATCATATACAATTTAACAAGGATTTTGCAGAAGCAAGAATTGAAATCCCCAATGCCAGATTGTGGAGTCCTGAATCGCCTGATTTATATGATGTTGAAGTTGTTTTAGAAGGAGGCGGTAAAAAGATTGATGAATATTCTTTAAAAACAGGGGTTAGGACTGTCTCAGTGGATGAGAATCATATATACCTTAATGGTGAGAAAATATTTCTAAAAGGTTTTGGAAAACATATTGATTTTCCGGTATTAGGAAGGGGAACGGCAGATCCGGTTATGGTTAAGGATTTTGAATTGATGAAATGGACAGGGGCCAACTCATTCAGGACAACCCATTATCCATATGATGAGGCCTTTTATAATTTTGCTGACCAGCAGGGATTTATGGTTATTGCAGAAACGCCGAGTGTGGGATTGATTTTAGGAGGCGATTCGTTACAGTTTCTTGAAAGGCAAAGGATTTGTAAGCAATATTTGCACGAGGTTATTTACCGTGATAAAAATCATCCCTCTGTAATTATGTGGTGTGTGGCCAATGAACCTAATGATAAAGCACAACTAGGAATTGGAGGTCCTACTCCTAAAGCAGTTAAAGAAAAAGCATATACATCGTTTAAAGAGCATTTTGATTTAACAAAGGCGTTAGACCCTACGCGATTGGTAATTTATGTAGGTCCTATGATGGGACCCAAATATTGGTTTGAATTAACCGATGTTATTGCAATTAACCGGTATTGGGGATGGTACACCTCTCCCGGAAGCATTGAAAATGGATCCACTGTGTTAAGTAGTGAGCTCGACCGCTTACACCGGAAATTTAAAAAACCTTGTATGGTTACCGAATTTGGATGTGATACCTATGCCGGTATGCATGCAGAAGAACCAGAGATGTTTACGGAAGAATATCAGGTAGAGTTTGTTAAAGCATATTTAGATGTGGCAGATTCAAAGGATTATGTAGCAGGAATGCACATATGGAACTTTGCTGATTTTAAAACAAGTCAGTCCATTATACGCGTGGGGGGATATAATTTGAAAGGTGTTTTTACCCGGGAAAGAAAACCTAAAATGGCAGCTCATTATCTAAGATCAAGATGGTACAATAATAAAGGAAACCAAAATAAAACTACCGATGAAAACTAAATATATAATCTTTTCGCTACTCATTTGCTTTGTTATAAACACATATGCTCAGGAGTTTAAATATGCAAATCCAAAGGATATGGCTTTATTTCCGAAAAGGAATGAAACCAGGGATACCAGAAAATTATCTGGTATATGGAAGTTTAAGAAAGACGAAAATAATATTGGAATTGCAGAAAAATGGTTTAACGGGTTGACCGGTTTTAAAAACATTGCAGTACCGGGTAGTTGGAATGATCAGTTTACCGATATGCGCGATTACAGGGATTGGGTATGGTACGAAACAGAGTATAATGTGCCGGGATACTGGAAAGGCGATCGTGTTTATTTACGTATAGGAGAAGCTTCTTATGCTGCAAAAGTCTGGGTAAACGGGCAAGCGGTAGGAATGCATGAAGGAGGTTTTGTTCCTTTTGCTTTTGATGTTACTTCTTATATCAACTGGAATGGCAGTAACCGAATTTCCATTCAGGTAGAAAACTCAATTAAACCCAACCGTTTGCCAGGAGATGGGATTAACAATATAGCTGTTAGCGAATATGATATCTTTCCATATGCCGGTTTAAACAGGGATGTATGGTTGTATTCTGTTCCTTCTGAAAATTCGATAAAAGACATTACTGTACGCCCTGAAATAAATAAGGATGGTGGTGTTTTAAATGTTTTGGTTGAGTTGAGTAAGAAGGATGCTATTGACGGTCAGGTTATCATTTCCGGGGATGGAAATCAAATTGCAAAAAAGATAAAGTTTAATGATGGATTTGCACAAATTTCTATAAATATTCCCGATGCCAGATTATGGTCTCCTGAGGATCCTTTTCTATATGATGTAACGGTTAGTATTGGAGGAAACAAAAAGCCAATTGATGTCTATTCCCTGGAAACAGGTATCAGAACAATAACAACAGACAATAAAAATATCCTGCTAAATGGAAAGCCTGTAATTTTGAGGGGTTTTGGTAAACAACAGGATTTCCTGATATATGGCAGGGGCAGTGTTCAGCCTTCTATGGTTAACGATATTGAACTGTTAAAATGGACGGGAGCAAATACATTCAGGACTTCAGATTACCCGCATGATGAAATGAACTATGCTATTGCGGATAAGGAAGGGATTCTGATAATCGATGAAACTCCTGCAATCGGGTTGTTCAGTTCCATTGATACTATTGCATTAAAGCAAATTGAAAACATTTCGTATCAATATCTTACAGAAATGATTATCAGGGATAAAAACCATCCTTCAGTTATTATGTGGAGTTTGGCCAATGGACCAAAAAATACCATATTAAGTAGTGCTGAGGGTGAGGGAAAGGAAATTGCATACAGCATGTTTGCAAAATATATCAGCAAAGCAAAAGAAATAGATCCTACCCGTTTGGTGATGTTCATGGGTGATGAAGATGGTTTTACAGATTGGTTTGGTTTATCAGATGTTATCTGTATCAATAGGTTTGAGGGATGGAGCAAAAGCAATGGACAAATTGCAGAAGGAGTTAAAAATGTTTGCAAAGAACTGGATAAATTGCATAAAACATTTAATAAACCATGTTTGATGACCCAGTTTGGCGCAAGTTCTGTTGCTGGTGAACATGCCCTGCAGCCTGAGATGTACTCTGAAGAGTATCAAAACGAGCTGATAAATGCATATTTGGATATGGCCAATTCCAAAGACTATATTTCGGGTATGATCATTTCCAATTTTGCCGATTATAAAACACCTCAGAGTATTATACGATTAAGAGGATATAATACAAAAGGCATTTTTACAAGGGATAGAAGACCCAAAGCTGCTGCGCATATGATCAGGGAAAGGTGGACAAAATCAAAATCAGAGTATTAGGCAGAATTTAAAATTTTATTTCGAACTTAAGGTATTAGACAATTAATTATCATATAAATGAAACGAGCGATGATCAAAAGTTCTCACACACAAGAATCGAAGATCGACGAAGTCAATAATTGTTTTTTAGGGGAGTACTATGTGGTAATTGAAAAAAATAAATACATGAAATACAATATTATGAAAACATTTGCAGCGCTTGTAATAGCTATAGTGATGGCAAGCTGTGTTAAAACACAGCAGGATGATGTGAAAAAGGATATTTTCATTTCTGGTTTGATGCAGAAGATGACCATTGAGGAGAAAATTGCTCAGTTAAATTTAATTACGCCGACTGCAGGAACTGGTCCTTTTAAAACCAAAAGAGCCATTGTGAAATTACAGGAAGGCGAAGCAGGTAATGTATTGTCCTTAAGAGGAAATCCCAAAAGGATTCACGATAAACTGGCTTTTGCAGATAGTACCCGATTACGCATTCCTATATTAAATGCTTTGGATATTATTCACGGCTACAAAACAATTTTTCCTATTCCTCTGGGTTTATCTTGTTCATGGGATACGCTGCTTATAGAAAAAACAGCAAGAATTGCCGCCATAGAAGCTACTTCAATGGGGTATCACCAAACGTATTCGCCTATGGTTGATATTACCAGAGACCCAAGATGGGGACGCGTTATGGAAGGATCTGGTGAGGATGTTTACCTTGGTAGTTTAATTGCCAGGGCAATGGTTAAAGGATACCAGGGTGATGATTTAAGTGATCCTACTTCATTGATGGCATGTATTAAGCACTTTGCTGCTTATGGAGCCGCTGAGGCCGGAAGAGATTACAATACTACAGATATGAGCAGGCTTACTTTATATCAAAATTATTTACCTCCTTATAAAGCTGCAGTTGATGCAGGAGCTGGTAGTATCATGACTTCTTTTAATGATATTGAAGGTATCCCTGCTACTGCAAATAAATGGTTACTTACTGATTTGTTAAGAAACGATTGGGGATTTAAAGGTATTGTTCTTAGTGATTACAATTGCGTTGCTGAATTGATACCACATGGTGTGGCTGCAGATTATAAAGAAGCTGTAAACAAAGCCATTGACGCGGGCTTGGATATGGATATGGCCAGTGAAGGATATGCTACTTTTTTAAAAGAACTTCTTGATGAGGGTAAAATCAGCATGGAACAACTGGATAAAGCATGTCGCAGAGTGTTGGAAGGAAAGTATGACTTAGGATTATTTTCAGATCCGTATAGAAATTATGATCCGGAAAGATATAAAAAGGTCATTTTAACAGATGAAAATAAAGAGGTTGCCAAATTAGCCGTATGTAAATCAATTGTTTTATTGAAGAATGAAAACCAGACCCTACCATTAAAAAAAGACAGTAAAATTGCTCTGATTGGGCCATTGGTTCAGGATCAATATGAAATGATGAGTATGTGGTCTCCTGATGGACAAAATGATAGTGTGATCAGTATTCTTGACGGTATAAAAAATGTAAATCCAAATGTTGAATGTAGCATTGGAACTCAGCTAACAGATGATCCCGGTTATTTAAAAAACTTTGGCAAATTTGATAAAGAAGATCAGAACGACCTGGTGAATGAAGCTGTAAAAATTGCTCAGAAATCAGATGTAATTGTTGCAGTATTGGGAGAATCAAGAAGTATTTCAGGAGAGGCCAAATCAATGAGTGATATTTCACTTCCAAACTGTCAGGTGCAATTATTAAAGAAACTTAAAGCCACAGGAAAGCCGGTTGTATTGGTATTATTAAATGGGCGTCCGCTTACATTAGAAGATAATCTTGATTATGCAGATGCTGCATTGGTAGCATGGCGTCCGGGTACAATGGCCGGAGCAGGTTTAGCTGATGTTTTGTTCGGAAACTATAATCCTTCAGGTAAGCTTACAATGACTTTCCCAAGATCCATAGGACAAGTTCCTATTTATTATAATCATAAAAATACAGGGCGTCCATTTAAAGATGGACAAAGAGGTGCATTTAAGTCGCGCTATTTAGATGAAACCAATTCTCCTCTTTTCCCATTTGGTTATGGACTAAGTTATACCACATTTAAATATGGAGATATTGATCTAAGCGATACCTTATTGATTGGAGCAAATAATAAATTAAATGTTAGTATTAAAATAACCAATTCGGGAAGTTATGCCGGAGAGGAAACAGTTCAACTGTATGTTAACGATCCGGTTGCATCAATTGCGCGACCTGTAAAAGAATTGAAGAAATTCAGGAAAGTATTTTTAAAACCAGGAGAATCAAAAGAAATTACCTTTTCAATGACCACGGAAGATCTTAAGTTTTTTAATAACGATCTTCTGTGGGATTGGGAATCAGGAAAGTTTAAGGTATATGTGGGAACAAACTCAGAAGATGTAAAAGAATCAGAGTTTTTTTGGAATAAATAAGATAATAGTGTACGGTGGATATTATCACCGTACGCTGTTTTTAGAATAACAAAATTATAAACCATGTTGATTAGAAATAGTAACGCTAGATTATATGTATTGTTTTTGTTTGTTTTAGGTCATGTATGTGCCTTTGCAAATGAAAAAGGAAGTACCCCCGTTGGTTTAAAGTGCGAATACATGGTAAACCCAATTAGTATGGGTAAAATGCATCCACAGTTATCATGGCAAATTAGCACAGAAACAAGTAACTGGTTACAATCTGCATATCAGATTATTGTTTCTTCAAGTTCAAATTTATTGAATGAACAAAACTGTGATATTTGGGATAGTAAAAAAGTTGAATCCGGAGAATCGGTTAGTGTACTATATAATGGACCTTCCTTAGAAAGTAGAAAACGTTACTATTGGAAAGTTCGGGTGTGGGATAATGCAGGAATGGTTTCGGAATGGTCAGATGTAGCTTACTGGGAGACTGCTAACTTAAACCAAAATGAATGGACTGCAAAATGGATTTCACCAGCTCACTCCAATCAGGAAGATTTGGATAACATAAAATGGATTTGGTTGCCAAATCAGGATGCAAAAAAAGTCCCAAGAAATACGGTGGCTTCTTTCAAACTAAAATTCAATATTAAAGATCTACCCAAGGTCGCTTCTATGCAAACTGTAGCTAGAGGTGATTATGAGTTATTTGTAAATGGTCATTTTGTTGATAGAAAAGAAACTGAATGGCAGTGTTTTGAACGTCAGGATATTATTGGGTATCTGAAACCGGGAGAGAATACGGTTGAGGTTGTGGTGGCTGTTCAAAGGACTGCATCTTTTAAGCAAAGTGATGGAAAGCCTTTATCGGGAAGGTATGGTACTTTTGCCGGATTGTTAACCATAGAAGGACAGGAAGGTAAGATTCAGAAATATCCAACCTCCTGTGGAAAATGGATGGCTAAATCTCAAAATGAGAATGAATGGAACACGGTTAAAGTGGTTGGTGAATTAAATGAACCTGCTTTTGGTTTAGATCCGGGGCCATTATCAGAGCCTGTTTCTTTGTTGCGTAATCAATTTAAGTTAAAAAAAGCAATTAAATCGGCTCGTTTATATATTACTTCCTTAGGTAGTTATCGTGTTTATTTTAATGGGAACAGGGTTGGTGAAGATGTTTTAACCCCTGAGTTTACTAATTACAATAAACGAATTACTTATCAAACCTATGATGTAACCACTTTACTTAAAAAAGGTAAGAATGTGGTTGGTGCTATGCTGGGTGATGGCTGGTACGGAAGTCCGCTTGGATGGAATGGCGAACACGATGTATTTGAGAACGGTCCAAATCAGTTATTAGCTGAAATATGTATTCAATATAAAGATGGATCTGTTGAAAAAATAGTTACTGATGATAAATGGAAATCCAGTCGCTCACAAATTCTAAAATCAGAAATATACTCCGGGGAGTTTTATGATGCGCGGTTAGAACAAGAAGGCTGGAATACAGTAAAATTTGATGATGCCAATTGGGATAGTGTTAAACTAACCCGGGCAGGATATGGTCGCTTATTCCCGCAGGTAACAGAGCCTGTTAAAATAACCCAATGTGTTAACCCCATAGAAATACGAAAAATAGGGGAGCAAAAATGGCTCTTAGATATGGGGCAGAACCTTGTGGGATGGTTAAAAATTAAGGTAAGCGGAAATGCCGGACAGGTAGTTAAAATGCGTTATGCAGAGATTTTAAAATCTGCCGACAGTATTTATGTTGATAATTTAAGGGGCGCCACAGCAACTAATAGCTATGTATTAAAGGGTAACGGACAAGAAGAGTATGCTCCTTATTTTACATTCCATGGTTTTCGATACGTTGAGATTTCCGGATACCCTGGGGATCTGACTCAAAATGATGTTGTTGCAGAAGTGATCAGCTCAGTAGATACACCTACAGGTGTAATTGAAACATCAAGCGACCTCGTTAATAAAATGTACTCTCTGGGAATATGGGGACAAAAAAGTAATTTTATTAGTGTTCCAACAGATTGCCCTCAGAGAGATGAGCGTCTTGGTTATACAGGTGATGGACAGGTTTTTTGGCGAACAGGAACTTATAATTTCAATATAGCTGCTTTTACACACAAGTGGTTATACGATATAGTAGACGAACAAACAGAAGAAGGCGGATTCACAAATACGGCTCCGGCTGTACCTAAAAGTAACCGAAAAAGTGGAGCAGCCGGTTGGGAGGATGCCGGCGTTATTGTACCATGGTCATCTTGGAAACAATATGGCGATAAAGGGATAATCATCGAAAACTGGCAGGCTATGGTTCGCTATTTGAAATATGTGGAGAGCAATAGTAAAGATTATATTCGTCCGGGTAGTTTCTTAGGTGATTGGTTGGCACCGGATATGACTACTCCCAACAATTTAATCAGTACATGTTATTTTGCAATGACGACTCAAATGATGTCGGAGATGGCCAGTGCTATTGGAAAAGAAGAAGAAGCTCAGCAATATGACAGGTTGTACAGCAATATCAGGAAAGCCTTTCAGGAAAAATTTATTACTCAAGAGGGAGTTGTAGGTTCCGGAAGCCAGACTTCTTACGTATTGGCATTAAAGGCTCAAATGATTCCTGATACATTAAAGGAAAAAGTAGTTAATAACTTAGTAAGTGCCATAAAAGAAAGAGATTGGCATGTATCAACAGGTTTTTTAGGGACTCCGTATCTGCTTTTTGTTTTATCAGAGAATGGCAGGTCTGATATTGCGTATAAACTGTTGCTTAACGAAACTTTCCCTTCGTGGGGATATATGATAAAAAATGGAGCCACAACATGGTGGGAACATTGGGACAGTGATACTGGTGATCCCAAAATGAATTCATTTAACCACTATGCATTTGGGTCGGTTGTAGAATGGATTTATCGCGAAATGTTAGGTATTAATGTGGATACCAATTCATCAGGATTTAAAGAGATTTTTATTTCACCGGAATTCGATTTGTCAGGAAATATATCGCATGCGAAAGGAAGTTATAATTCTGTTTATGGAGAAATAGTTTCAGAATGGCAAATGAATTCTGATAATACAGTGACATTAAAAGTAAATATCCCTGCTAATACAACGGCAACAATAATAAAGCCCCAGATGGCTAAAAACTTTGTAAAGGATAATAAGGTGGTAGATGCTGAGAAAATTGAAGTTGGTTCGGGTATGCATGAATTTGTTATAAGTCTTTAATATTTATATGATGATAAATAAAATAACCAATAATTTCAACAAGATATTTTTTGTCTTTATACACTTTACATTTTTATGTCAGGTAGCTTATGGAGAATCAAATGATAAACACAGTGGTTCAGATGCAGATATTCCTGCTACCAGGCATGGGGAGCGAACAGTTATTACCATAAATAATGGCTGGGAATTTAAACTTGATAATGAGAAATCATTTACAAAAGTCAACCTGCCTCATACCTGGAATGCAGAGGATGCAGTTGATGATAAAAAAAATATATACAGAGGGGAAGGGACATATAAAAAAAATCTGAAATTAAACTTAACCCAAGGGCAGAAGGCATTTTTGTATTTCGAAGGTGCCAACCAGGTTGCCCGTTTATCGGTTAATGGCCAATTTATAGGCGAACATAAAGGAGGCTACACCTCTTTTGCCTTTGATATAAGTAACGCTGTTGGTGCAGGAGATAATCAGATTGAAATAGCAGTCTCCAATCAATACGATGTAAACATCCCTCCGTTATCCATGGATTATATTTTTTATGGGGGTATTTATCGCGATGTATATTTAGTGGTAACCAATCCTGTTCATTTCGATTTGATGAATTTTGGCTCAGAAGGAATATTGATATCAACCCCTAAAGTATCAAAGAAAGTTGGAGAAGTTATTGTTCAAGCCCGGCTGAAAAATGAAATGAATAAAGTACAAAAAATCAAGCTAATCCATCGTTTGATTGCTCCCAATGGAAAGGAAATTAAACGTTTGGAGAAAGAAGTGGCACTATCGGCTAATGCTGGCATTTCTCAAGTTGATATGGCAGCGAAAATTGCTTCTCCTGAACTGTGGTCGCCGGATTCACCCTCACTTTATACTGTTGTTTCAGAATTGATAAATCCAGGAACAGGTGAAGTTGTTGATCAGGTTGTGAATCCTCTTGGGTTTCGATGGTTTAGTATGGATCCAAAGAAAGGCTTCTTTTTAAATGGAGAGCATCTTAAGCTTACAGGCGTTTGCAAGCACCAGGATTTTGAAGGTATTGGCAGTGCAGTAAGTAATGATTTGTTTATTCGCGATTTGCAGATGATAAAGGAGATGGGAGCTAACTGCTACCGAAGTTCTCATTATCCACAAGACCCAAGTGTTTTTGATGCTTGTGACCGTTTAGGACTATTGGTTATTGATGAGATACCTTTGGTAAATTCAATTACAGAAAGTAGTGATTTCGCCCATAATAGTAATCAAATGATGACGGAAATGATTATGCGAGACTATAATCATCCATCCATATTTTCATGGGGTTTGAGCAATGAAATAGGAATGACGGGGGGAGGCCCTATTGGCTCTGAAAGTGGGAAGGCCTACGATAAGTTTTTAAATCAAATTATTACATCATTGGATAGTACGTCAAAAGTATTGGATCCTAATCGCTTAACAATGCAGTCAGTGCACTATAAAACGGCACGATATGAATCGTCTGATGTAATAAAAATTGGGGATTTTATTGGTTCTAATTTATATATGGGTTGGTATGTAGGTGAGCCAGATTCATTGGTTGAAGTAGCAAAAGGTATTCAAAGCCTTTCAGGCGATAAGCCTATCGTAATTTCAGAATATGGGGCAGGAGCGGATCCTCGTTTAAGAAGCGACAATCCTCGTAGATATGATTTTACCGTCGATTATCAAACCCTGGTTCATAAAAAGTGGTTGAATAGCTTTTTGAACAATGATTTTGTATCTGCGTCATTTGTGTGGAATTTTGCGGACTTTTGTTCTCCATTTCGTGGAGATGCAATGCCTTTTTATAATAGTAAAGGGCTTGTTGCTGCCGACAGGACGCCTAAAGATGTGTTTTATTTTTATAAAGCAGCCTTGGCTAATAAGCCAACCATAAATATTGGCATGAAAAGTTGGAAATACCACAGTGGTGTTGAAACTGCACCTAGATTATGCTCTAAAAAAATTGAAGTTTTTGCAAATACACAAAATGCAGAATTATATATAAATGGAAAGTCATTAGGCAAAAAAGCAGTTAACGATTTTAGTGCTGAATGGGAAGTGCCCTTTATAAATGGGCAAAATTTAATTGAAGTTGCAGGCATAGATGAAAGCGGATCCACAGTAAAGGATTATCACTCCTTAGAGTTTAATTTGATACCGTCAAACCTAAAGGAAATGAAGCCTGGTGACGTAATCAGGGTAAATGCCGGTAGTTCTGCTTATTTTCTGGATGAAGATGAAAAGTCGGTATGGATACCGGATACAGAGTACTCCAAGGGAGGTTTTGGCTTTGTTGGAGGTATGTTTTTAGTTACAAATAATAACCGGGTTGACTATAGGGAAGGGGTAGATCAGAATATCAATAAATCAGTTAAGGATCCTCTGTTACAAACGCAGCGAATAGCAACAAGCCATTTTAAAGCTGATGTTCCCGAAGGGCAGTACGAAGTAACTTTTTGTTTGGCTGATTTAGCTGTAAGAGCCGGTAGGTTGGTTTATGAATTAGGCAGTGAAAATGATATTACCCAATCCAATATCTCTGGAAAGTATAAATTTGATATCATAATTAATGGACAGAAAGTGGCTGAAAAATTAAATCCGAGGAAACTAGCAGGTAAACTTACTGCTTATGAGTTTTCAGCCATAGTATATTCTAAAGGTGGATTGGATATTGAGTTTAAATCAAATGAAGAAACTACTTGTGTTAATGCAATAAAATTGCGGAAACTTAAATAAAGTTGGGGGACATGAAAAAACCAAAACGATTTAAAATATTGGGTATCCTGTTGGGAGTGCTATTTGTACTGGTAGCTGTTGTTTACCAGAATGTGTATGGAGCCCATGGGTTTAAGATTACAGATGCTGAGATCGACAGTATCTTGAAATCTTCATCGCAGCCTGCTTCAATGGCAGAAGATAAGCCGATTCAGGCCATACAGCAATTCCAACTCCGTAAGATTATCCAAACAGAGGAAGATGCAAGGTTGGCTTTGCAGTTAGTAAAAGCGTCAGGATATGAGGGGATTGAGTTAAATGGTTTTATGATTAAAAAAGTGCCTTTTATTGTTCCTGTTTTAACCTGGGTGGCTGGTATGCCAACCGGAAACAGTGGCAAACTAAACTGGCTCGATTTAATAAAAGAATCAGGCCTTAAGGTAGTGAGTATCCATGAGGACCTGGGAAGTATTCTTAAAAACACCCAAGAAATCATTAATGAGGCAAAAGCATTTGGAACAAATTATATTGTTGTAACAGGCATGTTTCGCTATGATTATTCTGATAGGCAAGCGGTATTGAAACTGGCGGAGGATTTAAATAAAGCCGGGAAATTATTGAAACAAGACGGCATAAACTTTTTATACCATAACCATAACTGTGAATTCCGTAGGGTTGAAACAGGAGAAACAGCCTTTGATTTGTTGCTGGAGAAAACAAATCCGGAATATGTCAATTTTGAGTTTGATTCTTTTTGGGCAGCAGAGGCCGGTTGTGATGCTGTTGAATGGATGGAAAAGTTAGGCTCACGGATGAAGCTGTATCATATTAACGACAGGGGTAACAGAGAAAAAGGTAAGATGGGATCTATTATCGAGTCGGATGGAATGGAGTTAGGAACAGGGAATATGAATTTGGAAGGCTTAATCTCTACTGCCAAAAAGAATGGAGTAAAAGCCATTATTCTAGAAACGCATAAAAACTGGATTGATGATTCTCCAGTAAAGTCATTTCAAATAAGTTCGGAATATCTTAAAAAGCATATGTAAGCAAAATAATAAATCAACACAATATTTTTTAAACATGAGAATTTTAAACAAAACAATAATAGTAACAGGAGCAGCAAACGGAATTGGTCGTGAAATCACCTTGCAATTATTAAATAAGGGTGCACATGTAATAGCATTGGATATAAGCATGAAAGCTCTTGTTGAACTGGTTGATGCCACAGCAGAGAAAAGAATTAATTTAACTACATATGTTGTTGACATAACAGATAAAGAGGCGATCTCACAAACCCGAGACAAAATAATGCAGAAGTTTCAGTCTGTTGATGGAGTAATTAATAATGCCGGAATCATTCAGCCTTTTACCAAGTTAAATGAACTTAGTTATGAGGTGATTGAAAAAGTGATGAATGTTAATTTTTGGGGTTGCTTAAACATCACAAAAGCATTTCTACCTGATTTGTTAAAGCAAGAAGAAACCCATTTGATCAACGTTTCGAGTATGGGAGGATTTTTACCAGTTCCAGGACAAACCATTTATGGTGCCGCTAAAGCCTCAGTAAAGTTGATGACCGAAGGTTTGGCTCAGGAACTAAAGAATACGGGTGTAAGAGTATCTGTTGTTTTTCCCGGGGCTGTAGGTACCAACATAATGGAAAATTCAGGCATTGACAATGCTCCTAAAATGGAAACATCAGGAAAAGCTTCAATGGTTTTGTCACCAAAGAATGCAGCAGCACAAATAATCAAAGGGATTGAAAAAAATAAGACCCGAATTTTTGTAGGAAAGGATTCAAAAATTATGGATTGTCTATACCGGATTAGTTCCGGGTTTGCATCCAATTTAGTTGGTAAACAAATGAAGAAACTTTTGGAATAGACATTACTTATACAGTAGCATAGTGTAAAAAACTGAAATTTATTTGAATATAATGAAGAGTTTAGTAATGACTCTAATCGTATTGTTTCATTAATTTATAAAAAGGAGATATGAATAAAATATTAATGATAACAGTCATGATTGTTTTAGTCTGCTTATCATGTACCGCGCAAAAGGGCAGTACATTCAGTAACCCGATGAACCTGAACTACCGGTTTCAGTCAAGTTACCGGGAGGCAGCCGACCCGGCTATAATCCGCTATCATGATAAATACCTGTTATTTGCTTCTCATAGTGGAGGATATTGGTATTCTGATGATTTAATGGACTGGACTTTTTTGCCGGTCAAAAGTTTTCCTGCAATTCGAAAATTTGCTCCGGGAGTTATTACTATTGGCGATACAGTATATTATATGGCATCGTCTCGTATGAAAGATTATATCTATTATTCATCTAATCCCTTTAAAGATGATTGGAAGCGGATGGATAAAAAACTTCCTATGGCTGTATGGGATCCTCAATTTTTTCAAGACGATGACGGTAAGGTTTATTTGTATTGGGGTTGTTCCAATCTGGAGACAGAGCCAATACGGGTGGTAGAATTAGACGAAAATATGCAGCCTAAAACTGAGCCAGTCGTATGTATTACGCACAAACCCGATGAACATGGTTGGGAAGTGCTAGGAGCACATAATGAAACAGGCGAAAATGGTTTTAATGAGGGGGCGTGGATGACGAAATACAAGGGGAAATATTATCTCCAATATGCATCTAATGGAACAGAGTTTAAGACCTATGCCGATGGAGTCTATACTTCATCCTCACCCACGGGTCCCTTTGTATATGAAAATTACAGTCCATTCTCGTATAAACCGGGAGGTTTTATTGGAGGAGCGGGACATAGCTCCACATTTGAGGATGAGTATGGAAATTATTGGCATGTGACCAGCTTACATATTGGTGAACGCGGTAATTTTGAGCGGCGTTTAGGTTTATTTCCAGCCAGTTTCGACAAAGATGGTGTTTTGCGAACGTACACTGGTTTTGGAGATTATCCGATGAGGATGCCGCTTTCTAAGATGAAAGCCAAACATGAAAGCCTTTTCGCAGGATGGATGCTGTTATCCTATAATAAAAATGCAACTGCATCTTCTGTGTTGGATCAATATCCTGTACAAAATGCTTTCGATGAGAATGTAAAGACTTGGTGGTCGGCTCAAACCGGAAATAAAGGGGAATGGCTTAGTGTAGAATTGGATGACAATGTAAAAGCGATCCATGCCATACAATTCAATTTTGCCGATCAGGATGCATTGTTAAACGCAGATACTGCCAATATATACGATTATCGGGTTTGGGGATCGCTTGATGGGGAGACATGGAATATTGTGGCTGACAGAAGTAACAACACTAAGGATGCTTGTCATGATTATATTGAACTTGAAAAACCCGTAAAAGCAAAATACATCAAAATAGAAAATATGAACCAAGTGCCAGGTGGTGGCAAATTCTCGATTTTCGATTTAAGGATTTTTGGCACACAAAAAGGGGAAAAGCCCAATAGAGTTAATGAATTCAAAGTGATGCGGAATGCAACGGACTCCAGGAAAGCGTCGGTAACATGGACTAATGATGGTTCTGCAACTGGCTTTGTTATTAATTATGGGACAGAGAGCAATAAATTATATACGTCAGTAATGCTTTATGGTCAGGATTCTGTAGAACTTACAGGATTAAATAAAGGGGTTACCTATTATTTCAGCATTGATGCATTTAGTGAGACAGGTATAACCAAGGGCTCAAAGATTATTAAGGTAGAATGAGAAATAAATTCTTCTTGAGAGGTTGAACTTAAAATAAAAAAAATGAAGAGATTATTAAGTGCATTTATTTGCATGAACTTGAGTTTGAACTTGTTTTCGCAGGCAATTCCTTTGTTGACGCCAAATAATATAGAAAAGGTTGTCGCAGCCATGACTGTAGAGCAGAAGGCAGAAATGTGCTGCGGAGTTGGAACGTTTTTCAGGGATAACGGAAAGGGAATAACAGGTGCTGCCGGAGGCGTTGCAGGTATGGAACAATTTGGTTTTCCATTGTTTTACATGGCAGACGGGCCTTCTGGGCTTAGAATTAAAGAAACACGTATAAATTCAGATCTTAAATATCCAATTGTTTCTTTTCCATCTCCAATATTAATAGCAAGCTCCTGGGATAATGAGGTCGCTAAATTGATGGGGGCATGTATTGGACAGGAATGTAAGGAATATAATGTTAGCGCAATACTTGCTCCTGCATTAAACATCATCAGGTTTCCTTTACTAGGGCGGACAGGTGAGTATTTTTCAGAAGATCCTTTACTCTCTGGGAAGTTAGCTTCAGCCTATGTAAAAGGGGTTCAAAGTGTCGGCGTGGGTACGTCAATAAAGCATTTTGTGGCTAATAACCAAGAAACGGCACGTAAAATTAATGATGCACGTATTTCAGTGAGGGCCTTGCGTGAAATATACATGAGAGGTTTTGAAATTGCAGTAAAAGAATCTGATCCCTGGACAGTGATGTCTGCATATAACAAAATAAATGGTGTATATGCCTCAGAGAATAAATGGCTGTTGGAGGATGTTTTAAGAGATGAATGGGGATTTAAAGGTATAGTTGTAAGTGATTGGGATGCTGGTATGGATGGTGCAGCCCAGATAAAAGCAGGTAATGATATTGTGCAGCCGGGCTACGAAGTTCAGTATAATGCAATTATCCAGGCGGTTAAAAACGGAACTTTGACGGATGAGGAACTAAATAGAAATGTAAAACGCATACTGCAATATATTGTTAAAACTTCGGTCTATAAACAATATCAATTTAGCAATAAACCCGATATTGCTAAGCATAAAGAAATTGCTCGAAAAATTGCATCCGAGAGTATGATCTTGTTAAAAAATAATACTGCGCTACCATTAAAAAGTAATTCGAAAATTGCTATTTATGGTAATGCTGGTTATAGCAAAGGCAGTAGTGATGTAAGTCTACAAAGGGGGCTTGAATCTCAAAAATTTAATGTAGATAGAAACCTCGAGGTTCTTTATAAACTACATCTTGGTATAGATACCACAGCTCAGGAAGCTCAGTTAACTGAAGGGGGTATGATTTATACCATGTTCAGTGCCTCTCCGGGTGTTGATGAACCTGAATTTACAGAAAAACAACTTGATGTTCAGGTAGCAACAAATGACTGTGCTATTATTGTTATAGGACAAGGTGGCGGGGAGAGTAAGGATTGTAGTCCTGATGACTTTATCTTAACCGAAAGTGAACTGAACCTGATTAGCCGGGTTTGTAATGCCTATCATAAATCCGGAAAGAAAGTTACTGTAATTTTAGACATTGCCATTCCTATTGAAACGGCTTCATGGAAGGAAAAGCCTGATGCCATAATATGTGCTTGGCAAAGTGGTCAGGAAAAAGGTAATGCGCTTGCTGATGTATTGAGTGGGGCTGTTAATCCATCCGGAAAGCTTACCGTTTCATTTCCTGTAAATTTAAAGGATTGTCCGGCTTATGATAACTTTCCAATGGATATTAAATACAGGTGGATGTGGGCGCAGCATGGTTTTTTAGGAAATAAGCGATTACCAAAGAATCAGACTGAGGTGAAAAATGTGCATTATACAGAATACAATGAAGGCATCTATTTAGGATACAGGTATTTTGATACAAAAAAGGTTGATGTTTCATATCCTTTTGGGTATGGACTTTCTTATACAAACTTTTCATATAGTAAACCAAAGATAGAGCGGAAAGGAAATGAGTGGGTAGCTACAGTCACG
The DNA here is from genome assembly GCA_963663905.2 of uncultured Saccharicrinis sp. GTDB lineage: Bacteria > Bacteroidota > Bacteroidia > Bacteroidales > Marinilabiliaceae > Saccharicrinis. Next base: position 72,757 of record CAXXQP010000001.1, read on the forward strand.
GTTAAGAATACAGGTAAATTTTCAGGGCGAGAGGTTGTTCAATTATATGTTTCTGCCCCTGATGGTGTTCTGGATAAACCTGAGAAAGAACTAAAAGCATACGCCAAAACTAAACTGCTTAAACCTAGTGAAAGTGAAACCGTAATAATGAAGGTCACAGACTATATGCTTAGTTCTTTTGTTGAAAAGAATAATACGTGGGTGGCAAATAAAGGAAAATATGTGGCCTTGTTTGCTTCATCTAGTAATGATATTCGCGAGTCCCTTAGTTTTAAATTAAAATCTGAATTTAACGAAGGTGTAAAAAGTAATAAACTGAATTTTTAACAGTATAATAATATTATTATGAGATACATATATGTTGTAATAGCATTAATGATTTTAATCAGTACAAATGCTCAAAAAGCTGTTTTGCCCTATCTTGAAAAAACACAAGGTAAAACAGAGATAATCGTTAACGGGAATCCTTTTTTGATGTTTTCAGGTGAACTCCATAATTCAAGTGCGGGGAGTGCACATTATATGAGTCCGATTTGGAAACGGATGAAGGAAAATAACCTTAATACTGTTATTGCGCCAGTTTGCTGGGAATTAATAGAACCCACTGAAGGTAAGTTTGATTTTTCGCTTGTGGATAGTATGATAATTGGTGCTCGCCAACAGGATTTAAAACTCGTAATCCTTTGGTTTGGCAGTTGGAAAAATGGTAAGTCTACCTATGTGCCGGAATGGGTGAAAAGGAATTCGGATAAATATCCTTTGATGTTTTCTAAAAGCAGAAGGACACTCAATACTTTAAGCACCTTTGGTGATAATTCATTACAAGCAGATAAAAAGGCATTTGGAAAATTAATGGGTCATATTAAAAAAGTTGATAGTAAAGAACAGACTGTTATTATGGTTCAGGTTCAAAACGAAGTTGGCATCCTGGGATCACCAAGAGATTATAGTGAGCAGGCAACAGAAGCCTTTAATGGTCCGGTTCCTGCGGAATTAATGACTTATTTGCAAGATAATAAAGAAAGCTTGTATCCGGCTTTGCTAACGGCTTGGGAAACCAATGGTTTTAAAACTACCGGTACATGGGAAGAAGTTTTTGGTAAAGGAGAAAAGTACAGGGGTGAAGAGTGGAAGACAAATTTTGGCTATTATACCGAAGAGTTGTTTATGGCCTGGAACCTGGCAAAATATATTGGAGAAGTAACCCAAAAAGGAAAGGATGAATATGCATTGCCTATGTTTGCCAATGCCTGGATTAAGCAACCAAGGGCTATCAATCCGGGTAAATATCCATCAGGTGGTCCGTTGCCCCAAGTTATTGATGTATGGAGGGCTGCTGCCCCTGCCATTGATTTTATTGCTTGTGATATATATGCTGTTGAGGAATTTGATTGGGTATGTGAAGAGTTTGCAAAATCAAATAATCCTGTTTTTATACCGGAAACAACTCCTACTGTAGGCGGTTCAGCTAGGGCCTTATATGCTTTTGGAAAATATGATGCACTTTGTTATGCCCCTTTTGGAATTGATGGATATGGATTATTTAACTCAGCTGATGTTAATGATAAATCATTAAAAAAAGTTTATGGGTGTCTGACTGATATTAAAGATTATATCAGTCAATATAGGAATACCGATAATATGACAGCCCTTTATATTGGTGAAGGAGAAAAGGCTACCGATGTGGATATGGGAGATTATACAGTTTATATGTCAAGGTTTTCATCGGCAGGCTTGTTTAAGCAAACTGGAGGACGCTTTGGTATTGAAGGAGAAGAAGACCGCAGTCCGGCTGGGCTAATTATTATTAAGCTTAGTAACGATGAATTTTTGGTAGCAGGAGGAGTTGGAGGTATTCAAATTTCAGTAGGAGTATCTAAATCAAATAAGGCTGTTAATGCAGGTTATGCCTCAGTTGATGAAGTGACTTTTGATGATAAGGGTAAAATGAAATTACACCGCCTGAATGGAGATGAAACGGCTTTGGGTGGAGCTATAATTAAACCGGGAGAAGTAAAAGTATTTAAAATTAAAATGTATACGTATTAATAAAGTATGAAGCTTTAAATATTTAAAGATAATGATCAATTTAAATTTAAAAGATAGGGTTGCAGTTATCACCGGGGGCGGTGGAGTATTATGTTCTACAATTGCAAAAGACATGGCTTCCCATGGAGTGAAAACAGCCATTTTAGACTTAAACCTGGAAGCAGCAGAAAAAATTGCCAACGAAATAAAAGAAACTTACGGTGTTGAGTCTGTTGGTATCTCAGCTAATGTTCTTAATAAAGAGTCATTGGAAGAAGCCTTAAACGAGATTCATGAAAAATTAGGAACTGTTGATTACCTTTTAAATGGTGCCGGAGGTAATGCCGCTTCAGCAACTACTCAGGCTGAGTTTTTAACCGAAGAATATTTGGATAATCTGGATGCCACATTCTTTGGACTACAAATGGATGGTTTTGACAAAGTGTTTGCTTTAAACTTCCAGGGAACCTTATTGCCATCAATGGTATTTGCAAAAGATATGTTAGCTAAAAATGATGGAGCTATTGTAAATGTGTCATCTATGAATTCCTATACTCCATTAACAAAAATACCTGCTTACTCAGCCGCAAAAGCAGCAGTCAATAATTTTACACAGTGGCTAGCAGTTCACTTTGCTAAAACAGGAATAAGAGTAAACGCTATTGCTCCCGGATTTTTATTGACCAACCAAAACCGTTTTTTATTAATTGACGAAAAAACTGGTGAAGCTACTCCTAGAGGACATAAGATAATCACAAATACTCCGATGGAACGTTATGGAGAACCAGAAGAATTATCAGGAACAGTGCTTTATTTAATGTCAGACTGGGCTAAATTCATTACAGGAGTAGTTGTACCTGTTGATGGTGGATTTAGTGCATATTCTGGAGTTTAATAAGAGGCCCCTCTCAATCTCCCCAAATGGGGAGAGGCTGATTTACAGCTTACTTTTGTATAAAGTGAATAATAATTAATAGCTCAAAAATGATTGAACAAACATGGCGTTGGTATGGTCCTAACGATCGTATCACATTAAAAGATATCAGACAAACAGGGGCAACAGGTATTGTTACTGCTTTGCACCATATACCTAACGGTGAAGTTTGGACTGTAGAAGAGATTGAAAAACGTAAAAAGGAAGTGGCTGATGCCGGTTTAATATGGTCTGTAGTTGAGAGTGTACCTGTACATGAAGATATTAAAAAGCAAACAGGCAATTGGGAATTATATATAAAAAACTACCAGGAGTCATTAATAAATCTTGGAGCCTGTGGTATTTATACTGTATGCTATAATTTTATGCCGGTATTGGATTGGTCAAGAACTAACTTAAATAGTGAGTTTGCAGATGGTTCATTGGCTTTAAAGTATGATCAGAAAGTATTTGCTGCCTTTGATATTTATATTTTAAAACGTCCGGGAGCTGAAAAAGACTATAGCGAAAAAATTGTTAAAGAAGCAACAGCGTATTTCAAAAACATGAATGCTGAAGAAATTGAAACATTAACAAATAATGTTATCAAAGGATTACCAGGTGCAGAAGAGAGCTATACTCTTGAGCAATTTCAGGCAGTATTGGATGGATACAAGGATATTGATGATGCTAAATTACGTAAGCATTTACTCGATTTTCTAAGTGCTATCATTCCTGTAGCAGAACAAGCAGGTATTAGAATGGCGATTCACCCTGATGATCCACCATGGGGTCTTTTAGGATTACCTCGCGTAGTAAGTACAATCGATGATGCTAAAACCATTGTTAATCATATTGACTCTGTTTCAAATGGAGTTACACTGTGTACCGGCTCATGGGGAGCTGGGCACTTCAATGATCTGTCACAAATGGCTAAAACTTTAGCTACTCGTATTAATTTTGCTCATTTACGAAATGTAAAAAGAGATACTGATTATAACTTCAATGAAGATTACTTATTTGAAGGAGATGTAGATATCTACGAGGTTTTAAAAACAATTGTTGTAGAAGAAGAAAGAAGGAAGCAGGAAGGAAGAAATGATTTTTCAATTCCTGTACGTCCCGACCATGGAAACCAAATGTTAGGAGATATAGGTCAGCCAAATAATCCGGGCTATTCTTTATATGGAAGAATGAAAGGATTGGCTGAAATCAGAGGTCTTGAACTTGGTATTAGAAGAAGTATTTTGAATTCTTAATATTAACTTTTTGTGTGGATTTAGCAGCGGGAATTTTAGTTTGCACAATGGGATACCATAAAAAAATGATACGGGGTTATTTTAAGCAACTAAGTTCCTGCTGTTTCTTTTAGATAAAAAGAAGAATAACATTATAAGTTTAAAAGTTTTAGTTTGATATTAATCTGTTACGAGTGTGTATAATTAATTGAGACATGCTTTTATGTCTTATTAAATAATCAGGACATATTAATAGTATATGCCTTGTATTATTGTTATGAAGTTTAAAAATCTAGAATCTAAAAAAATGAAAAAAATCATATTACTCACTCTTTTATTTATTACATGCATAAACACTTCAAAACTTTATGCTCAAAAAACCTCAACTCATATCGGCTTTATATTGGCTAATCTTTACTCAGAGCGGTGGCATAAGGATATGAATTATTTTGAGGAAAAAGTGAATCAGTTGGGAGGGAAAGTTACGTTTATTGATTGTTTTGATAATTCAGAAGAGCAATTAAAAGCAGTTCATAAATTAATTGATTTAAAGGTTGATTGCATTGTATTTGTGCCAATTAATATAACTGATACTGCTATTGTAAATGTTTCACATCAAGCTAAAATTCCAATTATATGTTATGATAGATTTGTAAATTCTCAGAATGTAGATCTTTATGTGACCTTTGATAGTGAGGAGGTTGGGCATAAGATGGCAAGGAGTGTTGTTGATAATTTATCGGAAGGAAATATACTTTTTGTATCTGGTCCAACATCTGATTTTAATAGTACCCTAATAAGAAAAGGGGTTTATGGCGAATTGAGAAATTACAAGGAAAATTTTAATATTAAAAAAGTCAATGTAAACGATTGGAGCGAAATTAGTGCCTTTATGACCGTTCAGGATTATGTAAGCGAGAATCAGTTTGAACCAGATGCCATAATTTGTTCATCAGATATATTAGCAAGCGGAGTTATATATTTATTGGAAGAGAAAGGATTGTTGGGTAAAGTATTAGTAACCGGTCAGGATGGAAACTTGAATATTTGTCAGCAAATAATCAAGGGGAATGTATTGATGACCGTGTATAAATCGAATAAAATTCTAGCTTATTCAACAGCTTCAGCAGCTATGAAATTAGCTAAGGATTGTGATGTGTCGGGTATGTACTCAGATAATTATTTTATGAATATTCCTTCTATTAAAAAGGAAACTACAGTAATAAATAAAGATAATATTGAGGAGATTATGTCTTTGCTGGATACTTATTCAAAAGAAGAACTTCATGGCATAACCAATTAATCAAAGTAAGTACACAATACTATAATGAAAATAAGATGAACCAAATTATAAAGAAAATTGGAGTACTTACCTCAGGAGGAGATGCCCCTGGTATGAATGCAGCCATCAGAGCAGTAGTAAGAAAGTGTGTATATGAAAATATTGAAGTTGTAGGAATTATAAAAGGTTATCAGGGACTAATAAACGATAACATTATTTCTTTAGACGCTTCTACAGTTAGTGGGATTCTAAAAGAGGGAGGAACAATTTTAAAATCAGCAAGAAGTGTAGATTTTAGGACAAAAGAAGGAAGAGGAAAAGCATATATTAATTTACAAAAACACAATATTGATGCATTGGTTGTTATAGGTGGAGATGGAACATTTACAGGGGCTAATGTTTTTAGTCAGGAATATAATTTTCCTATTGTAGGTATTCCTGGTACTATTGATAATGATTTGTTTGGAACAGATTTGACTATTGGATATGATACCGCATTGAATACCGTAGTTGAGGCTGTTGATAAAATCAGAGATACTGCTACTGCACACAGTAGGTTATTTTTTGTTGAGGTAATGGGACGTGATGCCGGTTTTATTGCTTTGAGCGCAGGTGTAGCCTCTGGTGCAGAAGTAGTTCTTTTACCAGAAAAAGAGACTAGTTATCAGGAATTAAAAGACTTTTTAGAGAAACAGTATTCCTATGCAAAAGAAAGCAGTATTGTTTTAGTTGCAGAAGGTGAAAAGATGGGGAGTACTATAGAAATAGCTGATAGAGTCAATAAGGAACATCCAGAGTATGATGCCAGGGTTACTATATTAGGGCACTTACAAAGAGGTGGTTCACCAACAGTTGTAGATCGTGTTTTAGCAAGTGAGTTAGGAGTTGCAGCAATTGATGCGTTGTTAGACGATCAGAAAAGTATAATGGTTGGAAATGTTAAAGATGAAATAGTACATATTCCTTTTAACAGAGCAATAAAAAATAAAAAAAGTATTAATGAAAGACTGCTTAATTTAATTCAGGTCTTGGGTGGTTAATATTTTCATAATCAAATGTAATATATAGATAGGTATTTTGAAATGAGTAAAATCTTATTCATAGAATATTTCTAAAAATGATACCCTAATAAATATTCAATTATTGTTTTATACTAAGCTTAATAATGGTGTTAAAGATTATGAGTACGTTATTTGCAAGTTTTAATTAATAATGAGGATGTCCATTTAGTCAATATTTATTAGAAACACATTAATAAGAACTACATAATATACTTTTATCAGGAAATGTAATTGCAAATAATATTTAAATATTAAATAATGGATAAAAAAGTTATAGGAGTAAAGTTATTGTTTTTTTGTTTCTGCATTTTAATAGGATGCACAACGAAAAATGCAAATAAAGGAATAGATAATGATTATTTAGGTCATTGGGAAATACGAATTAAAGAAATGCCCAAAGTAGGAGATGTTAGCTTTGATATGAATATAATGGGAAATGACTCTGCCTATTATGGGTATTTTGTTGAGTTAAATGGAGATACTGTATTTTTTAATAAAGTTGAACTGGAAGATGAATGTTTAAATACAGAATATGAATGGGGTGGACATGAAGTCGGTTTTAAAGTAAAACTTCATGAAAATAATAAAAATATTCTAGAAGGTAGTTTTATGAGGTTTTTTGATATAGAAGGAAAGAGAAAATGACATTATCCGTTATGTGTTTATTATTAAACTATGTCGTGTAAAATAATTTGTTAGATAGGATAGCTTTTATAATGATTAGTAAAAAATTAATTGCTTTAGTTGCCCATGATAATCGAAAGCAAGATTTAATTGAATGGGTTAAATATAATTGGAGAGAATTAATTCTTCATGATTTAGTTTGCACTGGTACAACAGGTGCTATGGTAACAAAAGAATTAGAACAAAAGTGTAAAGAGAATAATGTTGGGCTTCCAAATATCGTACGCTTAAAGTCTGGTCCATTAGGAGGAGATCAACAATTAGGAGCTTTAATTACAGATGAAGCTGTTGGTATATTAGTTTTCTTTTGGGATCCTATGCAACCACAACCGCATGATGTTGATGTAAAAGCATTGTTGCGTATATGTGCTTTATATAATGTTGTTACAGCAACCAATAGGGCAACTGCTGACTTTGTAATTTCAAGTACATTATTTCATGAGAAATATTTTCCTATAATTAAAGATTATAGTTCATATGTAAATCGTGTAATTTGATAATTACTTACTAGCCGAAGATTTTTGATTTGTATTAGTTTTTAAATGATTATCAAAGAATGTATTTTCTTTGGTAATCATTTTGAGCTTTGATGTTTTGTTATTAGAATTTAATATTTAATAAGATGGTAAAGTATAGTGAGTTTGAAAATGAAAAAATAGATCGGTTAAATTACGAACTTATTAAGCAAAGATCAGATATTGAGTATTTTTCAATATTTTCAGTAAGAGGAAATTATATACAAAGTGGGAAATATCTTGTTATAGAATCCTTAAGTATGATGCCATCTGGAAATTACATTTTAATAATTAATAAAATTAATGGTAGTTGTGAAATATTTACCATTAGGAGAAAATAGTAATAGCAAATTTAAAGCATATGAAACATGTATATGTTAGTTATAGGAAAATAAAATTATGCAATATGATATTTGCTGTATTATTTACTTGTGTTAAAAGAGACGAATTCTTTTGTAGAAAGTATTTTTACAAAGACTCATTTGCAACTTTTAAGATGTTAGAAATGAATAGCTATCACCTGAACGAAAACAACCTTTATACAATAGCTTGAGAATAGACTTATTTGCAGTAAATGTACGATGGCGTTATGGGATAATTTAATATGATCTTCGTTTATCAATAATAGTTTAAATTCAAAGATTAAAAGCCACTATCAAACGTTCTGATAGTGGCTTTTTTTATGAAATTTGTAAGGTTCTCAATTTTAAAGATAGGTTATGTTTTGGTTCTGTCGCATTAATAAGTTAGATGTTTTTTCTATCGCAAATACTAGCTTTTATGCTGCCAAACTTCTAAAAATTTGCCAATTAGACAGAGCATACCCATGAACAACTTGTTGTTTCTGAATCATTCGTATTAATTCAAGTCCGGTCAAAGTGTTTTTCGCCGAAGAAAAACTTTTGAAGCCAAGCATGGGATTTATCCTTCTTTTGATGAACCGATGATCCTGTTCTATTCGATTATTAAGGTATTTATGACACCGTTTTTCAATTCTTGTTATTTCTTCATTGTTAGTATAATCTTCATTGATCTGATCTAAAGCAGCTATATTTGCTCCACTCTTGTCTATAGTTACTTTTGCCGGAATTCCATTATTGGCAAATGCTTTATAAAAGAAGGTCAATGCGGCTTTCTTATCTCGATTCTCGGAGAGATAGAAATCTACTGTCTGGCCTTGCTTATCAACTGCTCTATAGAAATACACCCACTTGCCATTAACCTTTATATAAGTCTCATCCATGTACCAACTAAGCCCTACACGCTTTTTTCGTTTGTTCAATTCTGTATTCAATAATGGTGAAAAATGATTAACCCAACGTTGAATAGTCGAATGATCAATGAAAACCCCGCGAAGGAAGAGTAGTTCTTCGACATCACGATAACTCAAACTAAATCTGAGTTTATAAAAAACAGTTTGAAGAATTACTTCTTTGGGAAATCTAAATCCCTTAAACCATCCAACTTGTGCTTGTATCATATTCAAAAATAGTAATCTTTAAGATACAATATTATTAATGCGACAGAACCAAAGAAACAGCTAAGGAGATGGGAGCATCATCAATTTATCTGGAAAGCAATACAATATTAAAACCAGCTATTAACCTATACTATAAGTTAGGTTTTAAAAAAATAATAGGCCATACAACTACTTACAAACGTTGTAATATTCAAATGGAATTAACTTTATAAATTACAAGAAATGAAAAATGTAGTAAAAAAGGGAGATGCTTATAAAAAACAATTTTTAGGTGTTGATTTTGTCGTGCTTTCAATAGGGAAAGATACAATGGTCACAAAAATGTTATACAAACCAACGGATAGTGTTCCTACACATAAGCACCCCAACGAACAAAGTGGGTATATTATTTCCGGTAAATATAAATTGTCATTTAATGGCCACGAATATTTATTATCAGAGGGGGATACTTATTCTATTCCGGCAGATATAGAACATACTTTTGAAATAATTGAAGCCGGGCAGGTAGTTGATGTTTTTAGTCCAATTAGGCAAGATTATTTGCAATAAGATAAAATTACAAGTGACAATTTTTTCTTTAGCGAAAGAGCTATAATTAAACCAAATGATTAATACAAAATTAATTATACATATTACACAAACATAATAATATCTATGACTCAATACATTGGTTATTTTGCTCTTTCGCTAAATCTACTATCTATGTCAATAAAAAATGTCTTTTATTTGAGGATATGTGCATTAATAGCAAACCTCATTTATATTGTATATGGCTTCTTGCTTAGTGCACCTCCCATTTATATTGGTTGTACGATTGCAGTACTTTTACATTCATACTGGATTTATAGAATTATAAAAGAAGAAAAATATGATACATGAAGAGTTAATAAAACAGATAGAGTTTATTAAAGAAATAGATAAAATAAAATACATTGAAAGGCGCACTAAGTTATTTAATAGCAACAGAAATGAAAATGACGCTGAACACAGTTGGCATCTGGCAATAATGGCATTAATTTTAGGTGGTTATTCTGATGAAAGAATAGATTTGTTTAAGGTTATAAAAATGGTTTTGATACATGATATTGTAGAAATTGATGCTGGTGATACTTTTATTTATGACCAAAATAAAAATCATGAAAATACTGCTGAAGAATTAGAATCTGCAAAACGTATTTTTGGAATCTTACCTAATGCTCAAGCTCTGGAATTATTAGAATTATGGAAAGAATTTGAGGAAGCTATTTCTCCAGAGGCGAGGTTTGCAAAAACTTTAGACAGATTCGAACCTTTATTGCAAAATACGTCTAATAATGGTGGTACATGGAAAGAATTTGATGTAAAATATAACACTGTATATGATAAGAAAAAAATCATTAAAGAAGGTTCTAAAGAATTGTGGAATTATGCAGAAAGTTTACTTGAGGATAGTGTAAAAAAGGGGATTTTGAAAAAATAGGGAAAGTTCATGATTAATATACGCATGATATTCAATGAAATATACTATGCTTATTTAGATAGAGAGAATGGATATTGAAAACAGAATCTTAAACCAAAACAAATTGTCATACTTGCGGAAGTAAACCTATTTGTAATGGGTGTAGTGATTGTGGGAGGTGTTGAAATTGAGTTTATTCAATTCAAATTTCTATACTCACTTGGAGAAACCCCAACACTCTTTTTAAACATCCGCGTGAAATGCTGAGGATATTTAAAGCCTAACTCGTAGGCAATTTCACTTACCGATTTCGTTTCGTCAAGAATACGTTCTTTAGCGATGTTCATAATCTTTAAATGGATATACTCCTGAGCTGATTTGCCAGTTTCCTTTTTAACCATATCACCAAAATAATTGGCTGATAAATGTAATTGGTCGGCAAAGTAGGCAACGGACGGTAAACCTTCCAATTGTGGTTGCTCCGATTTAAAATAGGAATTCAATTGTTTCTCGAATTTTTCTAATGCTCCCATATTAAGCTGTTCACGGGTGATAAACTGGCGATCGTAGAAACGTTGGCAGTAATCGAGCAATAGTTCTATATTGCGAGTAATTAATGTTTTACTATGTTTATCAATGGTCTGTGAAAGCTCGAACTGTATCTTATCATAAAGGTCATAGATAATTTGCTTTTCCCTTTGCGAAATATGCAATGCTTCATTTAGTTCATATGAGAAAAAATGATACTTACTGATATTTTGTCCCAGGGAAGTTCCATTAATTAAATCAGGATGAAATATCAACGTCAAACCTTTGTGTGGTTTGTAACTCTCATCATGATTTACTCCAATTACTTGACCAGGGCCAATAAAAACAAGTGTTCCTTCGTCATAATCATATTTTTTTCTGCCATATCCGAGTTCGCCACAAACAGTTTCTTTTAAAAACACAGCATAAAAATCAAAATGATACCTGCCATTTGGTAACGGAATTTGATTCGTGTTATCAGTCACACTTACTAACGGATGTAATGTTTCTGTTTGTTTCAAAGCATTGTATTGCGATATCTTTTCTAAACGAATTACCTGTTCCATAATTGTTATTATAAAAATCCAATACAAAGATAAGGTGCTTATTTCAAATATTTTAAATCTCAATTCTAAATCAGTAATTATGGTATAACAACCTGTAATTTGTATAAGTTTCGGATTTATAACAATTGATTTACTGATTCAAATCTGTCAATATGTAAAAATGGTATATACATCTGTAATCTGTATAAAAAAATATTGTCTCATTCACCTCACCTTTGTATCGTTGAATTTTTTAAGATGGATATAATGAAAAAGACATTAATAGCATATTACTCACGCAAAGGTCAAAATTACGTGGGAGGTAGTATTGTAGAATTACCAGTTGGTAATACCGAGGTAATTGCTAATAAAATTCAAGCAATTACAGGTAGTGATATGTTTCAGATAGATACTATTAAGGAATATCCTATAGATTATATGGAAACAACCCGAGTCGCAAAAAATGAGTTGAACAATGATGCCAGACCTGATTTAGCGGATGAAGTGCATGATATGGATGATTACGATGTGGTTTATTTAGGATATCCCAATTGGTATGGAACTTTCCCTATGGCTGTTTTTACATTTTTAGAATCATACGATTTCTCCGGAAAAACAATAATTCCATTTTGTACACACGAAGGAAGTGGTATGGGAGGATTAAGTGATATTCAATTATTATGCCCGGAGGCAATGGTTGACAGAGGAATTGCTATCAGAGGAGGTAGCGTTCATGGTGCAGATAGTATCGTAAAAAATTGGATTTCAAAACTGAAATAATACAATTACATGTTTGAAGATATTAAAGCAATTTATAAAAATGATCCGGCAGCCGAAGGTATGTTGTTTATACTTTATCCAGGTTTATGGGCTATTACAATACATCGATATGTTTCACATCCTCTATACTGGTTAAGTACTAAAATTAAGAATCCTTTTCATCGGAATATTTTTAAATTTTTTGCTGTATTATTCTCTCAAATAGTACGATTACTTACTCAAATTGAAATTCATCCCGGAGCCAAGATTGGGAAAGGTTTGTTTATAGACCATGGAAATGGAATTGTGATTGGTGAAACGACTGTTATTGGCAATCATTGTATGATATTTCATAATGTAACTATTGGCGGAACAGGGAATCATACAGGAAAACGTCACCCATCAATTGGCAATAATGTTTGCGTTGGAACAGGATCGACTTTGCTCGGTCCTATAAAGGTGGCTGATAATGTTAAAATCGGAGCCCAAAGTATGATTGTAATGCAAGATGTACCTGCAAATACAACCGTTGTTGGTGCTCCGGCTCGTATTGTGAAAATAAATGGAGTTAAAATAGATTTGCCTTTACCAAAGATTGGTTGCTCTAATGAATCGGGCAAAGAAATTACAATGCATGTTTGGAAAAAAGAGGATTGCTACCCATTTCAAAAATGCTGTAACGGATAGAATGATTGAATGTTTTTTTAAACAAAAAAGATGGTAGGAATAACACACAAATATAAAATAGATAAAGACAGTAAAATGCTATTAGGTGTTCTAGCTGCACTAATGGCTCTTACTTCATTGTCAACCGATGCTTATTTACCAGCATTACCACAAATGCAAATTGATTTAGCCGGGGATGTTGAATTAACAATCACAGGGTTTCTGATAGGATTCTCTATTGGGCAACTATTTTGGGGGCCAATTAGCGACAGATTTGGAAGGGTACTACCAATGACTATTGGAATGATTGTATTTATTGTAGGTTCAATAGGTTGTGCATTTTCTCAAAATATTGCACAAATCTTAATCTGGAGAGTAATTCAGGCTTTGGGGGCGTGTACTGGCCCAATGCTATCAAGAGCTATGGTTCGTGATTTATATAACAGTAATAAAGCTGCTGAAATGTTATCGACACTGACAATAATTATGGCAATTGCTCCAATTATAGGGCCAATATTTGGTGGACAGATATTAAAATTTAGTTCGTGGCACAGCATCTTTGGGATGTTAGTTTTAATTGGTGTATTATTGTTTGTTGCTATTCGTATGTTACAAGAAACTATGCCTCCTGAAAAAAGACCGGATTCGTCACTGGCAGAAGCTTTTGGAAAATACAAGGTTTTATTAATGAATCGAAAATTCATGACCTATACACTTAGTGTTACCTTTTACTATGTTGCTGCATATGCTTTTATTACTGGCTCTCCAAAGGTGTATATTACCTACTTTGGTGTTAAGTCAGAATACTATGGATGGTTGTTTGCCATTAACATTGTTGGTATAATGACATTGAGCTTTTTTAACCGCAAACTAGTGTATCGATTCTCATTAGATAAACTACTCCGTTTTTCAACAGGAATTGCAATGTTTGCTGCTATTGTTCTGGCAATATTGAGTAAGTTGAGCATTATTGGGATTTTAGGAGTTATAATACCCGTATTTCTGTTCTTCTCTATGAATGGTATCATTGCAGCTACAGCCACGGCATCTGCCTTGGATGGTGTTCCTGAAATGGCAGGTGCAGCTTCAGCTCTTTTAGGTTCGCTTCAATACGGAAGTGGTATTTTATCTTCCTTATTACTGGCCATTTTTTCTGACGGAACACCATGGACAATGAGTTGGGTTATTGCTGTATTTACTACAGCTTCTGCATTAGTGCTCTATTTACTTCCTCGTGAAGGAACTTCAGGTTTACTTCAACCAATAAGAATAAAAGCAAATTGATTATAAGCATTGATATTATGTGAGATTCACAGGTTAAAATCAGCCTAAAAACAATTAGGCTAACTATTAATTTTGTGAACCTTTTTTGTTTAATTTATTCTGTTTTATCATTTTGTATATCTGCTACTTAACGTATATGTAAAAATGGTATAAACACCTGTAATCTGTATAACAACTCCTCCTGTTTTTCATCAGATATTTGTAATGTGAAATTTTCAAAAACATAAAACATTATAAATATGAAAACACGAAAATTTGGAACCCAAGGCTTAGTAGTTTCTTCTATCGGATTAGGTTGTATGGGATTAAGTTTTGGTTACGGTGCTGCAACTAAAAAACAAGAGGCAATTAAATTAATAAGAAAAGCCTATGAATTGGGAGTGACATTCTTTGATACTGCCGAAATTTATGGCCCATTTGTTAACGAAGAAATTGTAGGAGAAGCGTTAGCTCCATTTCGTAATGAGGTAGTGATAGCCACCAAATTTGGATTTAACTATGTTGATGGTAAAACTTCCGGATTAAATAGTAAGCCAGAGTATATCCGTCAAAGGGTTGAAGGTTCACTTAAACGTCTAAAGGTTGAAACAATTGATTTGCTTTATCAACATAGAATAGACCCACAAGTACCTATTGAAGATGTTGCCGGAACAGTAAAAGACCTCATTCAGGAAGGAAAAGTAAAGTATTTCGGAATGTCTGAGGCCGGAGCAACTAACATCCGCAAAGCTCATGCTATTCAACCAGTAACAGCTTTACAAAGTGAATATTCTATGTGGTGGCGTGAACCCGAAACCAAAACCTTTGAAACACTTGAAGAATTAGGAATTGGTTTTGTTCCGTTCAGTCCGTTGGGTAAAGGTTTTCTTACCGGAAAAATTGATTCAAAAACCAGCTTTGATGTCGATGATTTCAGAAATGGAATACCTCGCTTTTCGGCAGAGAATAGAAATGCCAACCTCGCTTTAGTTGACTTACTTACCATTATTGCAGAAAGTAAAAATGCAACTCCAGCTCAAATTGCATTGGCATGGATACTGGAACAAAAGCCATGGATTGTTCCCATTCCCGGTACGACAAAAATTCATCGCTTAGAAGAAAATATTGGCGGGGCATCTGTGGAATTAATGTGTACAGAACGCCATGCAATTGAAGAAGCTCTCTCAAAGATGACTTTCCAGGGACATCGTTATCCTGAAAGCAGCGAGAGAATGGTGGATAAAGACTAAAATACAAAAGAATGAAAAATATTAAGCTAATAGTTGTCAGTGCAATAAGTATCCTATTCGGAATAAATATGCAAGCACAAAATAAAAGTTTGGTGGTTTATTTCTCTCATAGCAATAATACCAAAGTTATAGCAGAATATATCAGCGAGATTACAGGTGCTGATATTGTAAGGATTGAACCTGTTGAACCTTATCCTAAAGAATATCAGGCTGTGGTTGACCATGCGAAAAAGGAAATCAATGCCAATTTCAAACCAAAATTAAAGACCAAAATCGATAATATCGAACAGTACGATACTATTTATGTCGGGTCGCCTAACTGGTGGAGTACAATAGCACCACCAGTAGCCACTTTTCTTTCTTCTTACAATTTTAAAGGAAAAACTATTGCACCTTTTATTACGCACGAAGGTAGTCGTTTGGGCAGAAGTGTAGCTGACATACGAAAGCTCTGTCCCGATGCGAATATACTTAAAGGTTATTCTCGTTGGGGAAGCCAGGTAAACGGTGCAAAAAACGAAGTTGAAACCTGGATAAATGAAACGAGCCATGAGCACCAGACTCAAACAAAAGTGCATGACTAAATTAGCGAGTTCCATCTGACCATTGAAAATAAATTTAAACAGATGAAATTAAATAATGATTTAAACACAAAAATTATGAAACGTAGTTTATTAATATTATCAATCTGCATTATAGGCTTTATGTCAAGTCAGGCTCAGGAAAATGGAATCCCTACAAAAGGGTTCGCAGTATATGAAACGAATGGAGATTTTAAGGAATATGATTTTACACGCCATGCTGTTGGAGCGCATGATATTGAAATCGAAATCATGTATGCAGGAATTTGTCATAGCGACCTACACCATGTTAAAGAAGATTGGGGAAAAGAAGAATTCCCTTTGGTTCCCGGACACGAAATTGCAGGTCGAGTAATCAAGGTTGGCGACAAAGTGACAAAATTCAAAGTGGGCGACTATGCCGGAATCGGTTGTATGATTAACTCTTGTGGTCATTGCGAGTTTTGTGATGGTGATAAAGAACAGTACTGTAAAGGTGTCGTTATGACTTATCATGACCACGACCAGTTCAATAACAATGAACTAACACAGGGTGGCTATTCAAACAAATATGTTGTGACAGAAGATTTTGCTATTAGCATTCCTAAAAATGCCGAGATGGAAAAGGTTGCTCCCCTATTTTGTGCAGGAGTTACGGTGTACTCTCCAATAATGTATTCCGGGGTTAAAAAAGATACAAAAGTTGGAGTTGCCGGATATGGCGGGTTAGGGCACATGGCAGTTCAATATGCTGTTTCGTTGGGTGCAGAAGTAACCGTATTTGATATTACAGAAGATAAACGTGCAGATGCAAAACGAATGGGTGCAGTAAAATATGTGAATGTCAATAATCCCGAAGATTTAAAAGGATTGGATAATTCTCTTGACTTTATCATCAGCACAATTCCAGTGAATACATACGACCCATACATGTACATGAAAATGTTAAAGCTCGATGGAGAAATGTGTATTGTTGGATTACCTGCATTGGATGGTATTGTAACCATTGGTATTGATAAGTTTATTTGGCAGGGAAACCGAAAAGTTTATGGTTCACAGATTGGAGGAATAAAGGAAACTCAGGAAATGTTAGACTATTCAGTAAAGCATAATATCTATCCCGAAGTTGAAGTTATTCAACCCGATGGAGCGGTAATCACAGAAGCCTATCGCAAAGTATTTGACGGTAAAGTAAAGTTTCGATATGTGATTGACATGCAAAGCTTAAAGTAAACACAGTATTAATAAAAACTTAAAGATATGAAGCACTTAAAAACAATAGTATGGGTTACGTCAATCCTGTTGTTTAGCTCCAATATCCAAATTAAAGCACAGGAAATGGAAAAAGAAACTCCTAAAATCAGCGTATTCCCTGTTGGAAACAAATTACCGGATAAGTTTGCTCCATACTTTACAGGAAAAACCTATCTGGCTCCATTAACACAGAATAACGAATTAAACTGCCCGATTTTCAATGTGACATTTGAACCGAGTTGTAGAAACAACTGGCATAGCCATACCGGGGGACAGATACTCATCGCAGTTGGAGGGAAAGGGTATTATCAGGCCAGAGGTGAAACGGCTCGATTGCTTTTGCCGGGTGATATTGTAGAAATACCTTCAAATGTTGAACATTGGCACGGGGCTGCACCTGATAGTTGGTTTTCGCACCTCGCCATTGAAACAAATTCACAAACCAACGAAAATACATGGCTGGAAGAGGTTGATGATGAACAATACAAAAAGGCAACTGCAATGAACAAAATTAATGAGGTAAACCTGAGTGAACCAGCCATAAAAAATCATAAAGAATTATGGCCAGACTACGAATCAAAAGCAGCCAAGACAGACCCTGAATTGATTGGAATTTTTGATAATTGGGCATTTGACGAAGTTATTGCACAAAGCAACATTGATGTGAAAACAAGAATAATGATGATAATGGGTTCGTGTATTGCACAAGGGGCTTTAACCGAATATACAATGTTTGTTAATGCAGCTTTGAATGTTGGTGTAAGTCCGGTCGAAATTAAAGAAGTGCTTTACCAATCGGTGGCTTATGTGGGTGTAGCAAAAGTCATTGACTTTATTTATGCCACAAACTCAATAATGGACGAATGGGGTATCGACCTGCCCTTGGAAAAGCAGTCAACAACCAACAGCGAAAACCGCGAAGCTAAAGGTCTTGAATTGATGAAGGCAACTTTTGGAGAACGTATAGCCGAAATGCGAAAAAATGCTCCTGCCGACCAACAACACATCCAATATAATTTGGCTGCAAACTGCTTTGGTGACTATTACACAAGAACTGGTTTGGATATGAAAAACCGCGAATTGCTCACCTATTCAATGTTAATCAGTATGGGAGGAACGGATTCTCAGGTTCGTGGCCATATCCAGGGAAATTTGAATGTAGGTAACGACCGTGAAACACTTATCGGGATTACAACTCAGTTGCTGCCATATATCGGTTACCCACGTACTTTAAATGCGTTGAATGCGATTAATGAAATAAACAATAACAATAAATAACAGATATGGAAAATTTTAGTTTTTATGTACCTACTACCGTTCACTTCGGTAAAGGACAAATAGAGAATTTAGCAAGTTCAATAAAGCAATTCGGAGGCAGTAAAGTTATGCTCGCCTACGGTGGCGGAAGTATTAAAGCAAATGGTATTTACGATGCTGTTACATCAGAATTAAAAAAGGCAGATATACCATTCTTTGATTGCGACGGTATAAGGCCAAATCCTCCAGTAGAAGATGTTCGTAAAGGTATTTCTATTTATCGGGCGAATGCATGTGACTTTATTCTGGCTGTTGGAGGTGGTTCAACCATTGATGCTGCCAAAGCAATGGCTGCCGGAGTTTGTTACGATGGTGATGTGATGGACTTGATGGCAGACGGTAAAGGCGAAATTAAAGAAGCTGCACCATTAGCTTCAGTTCTTACTATGGCCGGAACAGGTAGTGAATTAGATATGGGTGGGGTTATTACTGGTGAGGTGAATCATAAAAAACATACCATCATGCATCCTTTCCTATATCCAAAGTTCTCAATTCTCGACCCGACTTTTACTTTCAGTGTACCTGAAAAACATTCAATGGCAGGTTGTTTCGATGCCTTCGACCATTTATTAGAGTGTTACTTTGTTGCAGGTAGCGAAAGTACCGATGTACAAAATATGATGAACGAAGGTTTGATGCGTTCTATTGTTAAAAATGCTCCTAAAGTATTGGCTAATCCTGAAGACTATGATGCCCGTGCAAATATCATGTGGGCAAGCTCAATGGCATTAGCTAGCTTCCAGTTTGCAGCTGGTAAAAAAGGTTCAAACTGGCCAATGCATGGCATGGGACATGAATTATCAAGCTTATACGATATGACACACGGAATTACATTAGCATTAATTGCCCCTTCCTATTTGGCATATACTTTAGAGAAAGTTCCTGAATATACATGGTTATTTGCTGCTTTTGCACGCAACGTATTTGGTGTAACCGAGGTTGACGATACAGTAGCTGCGAAATTAGGTATTGAAAAAGTAAAAGAATTCACTTTAACATTGAAGATGCCTAAAAACCTGAAAGAAGCAGGTGTGGCTGAAGACAAACTTGAATTTCTAGCCGAAAGAGCTACTGAATGGGGAAGCATTGGTGCTTTATGTGAAATAAATAAAGAAGATGCTTTTGAAATTTACAAAATGGCATTTGAATAAATACTTTTGCAGGGATACTTCTTTGTTGAGTATCCCTTTTTTTTGAACCATACGAAATATACATTGAAAAAATGTAATATGCCACGAATAGTCGTTCGAATTAATGTGATGTACAGCAAATAGTCGTTCAGATAAATGTGAATAAATTAAAAAAGACGTTTGTAAAAATGTATATTTGTATCCTCACAGATATAAAAACTAGTGGATATGGAAAGGACTGCAATAAATAATCTTTATGATTGGAAAAATAATGAAAATAGAAAACCTTTAATCATAAGAGGAGCTCGTCAGGTAGGAAAGACCTGGCTGATGAAAGAATTTGGCAGGAAAGAATATGTTCAGACCGCATATGTTAATTTCGAGAGTTCAAAAGTTTTAAAGGATTTGTTTTCTGAAGATTATAATATACCCCGAATAGTTAATGCAATTCAGATTGAAACAGGAGTACAAATTAATGCACAAGACACTTTAATAATATTGGATGAAATTCAGGAAGCTAAAGGAGGAATTACTTCGCTAAAATATTTCTATGAAAATACTCCGGAATATCATATAATAGCAGCGGGGTCTTTATTAGGGGTTTCACTCCATCAGCACACCTCCTTTCCTGTTGGGAAAGTTGATTTTTTAGACTTGTATCCATTAAGTTTTCCCGAGTATTTGAAGGCTTTGAATCAAGAGCCTTTGTTAAAACTAATTGAATCTCAGGATTGGGATTTGATACGGAATTTTAAAACAAAATTTACTGAACTATTAAGACAATATTATTTTACAGGAGGAATGCCGGAAGTGGTATTGTCTTTTAAGCAAAATATGGATTACACGGAAGTCAGAAAGATTCAAAAGAATATTTTATTGGCCTATGAGCAGGACTTCTCAAAACATGCTCCTGTTGAGATCGTTCCCCGAATCAGAATGCTTTGGAATTCAACCTTGGCACAATTGGCAAAAGAAAACAAAAAATTTATATACAGTGCTATTAAGAAAGGTGCAAGAGCAAAAGATTTTGAGCTGTCGCTATCCTGGCTAACCGATAGTGGACTGATTTATAAGGTGAATAGAATAAACAAAGCAGGTATACCGCTTAAAGCTTATGAGGATATGGATGCCTTTAAAATATTTATCGTTGATGTTGGTTTACTTGCAGCCATTGGCAACCTTGATGTAAAAACTTTACTTGCCGGGAATGCCATTTTTGAAGAATTCAAGGGTGCATTAACAGAGCAATATGTATTGCAGCAATTAAAAACCATACCTGATATTCCGATATATTATTGGTCAGCAGAAAAAGCAAATGCCGAAATTGATTTTGTGATTCAACATCTGAATAAAATTGTTCCAATTGAAGTAAAAGCTGCTGAGAATTTACAGGCTAAAAGTTTAAAATCATTCAAACAGCGATTCCCGGAATCAGTTGCTATAAGAACCTCCATGTCTGATTTCCGGAAAGAAGATTGGCTGACAAACACCCCGTTGTATGCAATAAATTATCTAATGAAAATTACGGAAATTTAGCACTTTGCAGAATAAATTGATATTTTAAAATCTAGTTGTTCAACTTCCTTTTGCGTTAGGTTCAACACAAAGCCATTTATCTTATGAATGTACTTTTCAATTTAATTATTCAGATTAAAAAAAATTATTTATGAATGAAAAATTATTTAATGCGCTTAAAAGAATTAAATCTCTTGCTGATACGGGATTGATATTCAAACCTGATGATTATAATAGAGAACGATATGAAGAATTAAGAGATATTGCCCTAAATATGATGGCTGAATTATCGGGAAATAAAATTGAAACATTTGATGATTTTTATGCCCCGGTTGTGGATTACCCTACACCAAAGGTTGATGTCAGAGCATGGATTGTCAACGAGAAGAATGAAATATTATTGGTGCAGGAAAAGGCAGACGAATGTTGGACACTTCCAGGAGGATGGGCTGAAGTTGGTTTGACACCTACAGAATCTGTATTAAAAGAAATAGAAGAAGAAATAGGAAGAAAAGCCAAAGTCGAGAAATTATTGGCAGTGTTTGATAAGAAAATACACCCACATCCACCTCAGCCTTTTTATGTGTATAAAATGATATTTGAATGTACGCTTACCGATTCAACCGAAAAATTTAAGACTGCATTCGATACAATGGATGTACAATATTTTTCAATCGATAACCTACCGCGTTTATCTGAAGATAGAATTGTACAAAGTCAATTAGAACTGTTGTATCGAGAGCATGTAAATGGTAATGGTAATGGTTTTCCAATTTGTGATTAATTAGTGTTTGTCAATAAAGTCCGCTATCTGCGTTACGCTTGGATTCAACATTGTCATTGATGGTAATATACGAAAGACTCCCGACCTCTTATTTTTACCGGGAGCTTTTATTATATCGAGTATATTTTAATTAACAGTCTTATCCCAAACTTAGCCAACTTAAAACAAATCAATCTTTTTTACTGTTATTTGTATTTTATAGGTTTGAGTATTTAAAACTCAACCTTATCAGGATGCAACCCAGAACCTCCACAATATTCCATTGCATTGATTGTTTGCATATCTTCCTCTGTGATTTCAAAGTCGTCAATAGCTAAGTTTTCAACAATACGGCTTGGAGTTATGGATTTTGGTAGCGGTAATACATCATTTTGCAAAACCCATCGAATACATATTTGGGCTACTGATTTATTGTATTTTGCAGCGGTGGCTTTTAGTGTTTCATTATCCAACATTTTTCCGGTTCCTAAAGGACTCCATGCTTCAACCAGTATATTATTGGCTTTGCAAAACGAAACACATTCCTGTTGCATAAACCCGGGATGGAACTCAATTTGATTTATGGATGGTCGAATAGTAGCAGTTTCCATTAATGCTTCTAAATGGTGAGGTAAGAAATTACTTACACCTATTGACTTTATTTTACCTTCTTTATAAAGTTCTTCCATTGCTCTCCAAGTTTCGCTATTAATTTCTTTCCAATCTGGAAACTGATTCTCAGAAGCCGGCCAATGAATCAGATACAAATCAAGGTAGTCTAGTTGTAAATCTTTAAACGTTTTGTTAAAAGCACGAAGCGTTTTCTCATAACCACGTTCTGTGTTCCACACCTTGCTTGTGATAAATAATTCCTTACGGTCGATACCGCTTTCTTTTATTCCTTTTCCTACACTGGCTTCATTTGCATATACAGCTGCTGCATCAATATGTTTATATCCGGAATTGATAGCGCACTTAACCGCTTCAATAGATGTTTCTCCATCAGGCGTTTGCCATGTTCCAAATCCAATGGAAGGAATTGATGTTTGATTGTTTAAATTGAAATACTTCTTCATTATATTTTTTATTTATTTGATATATATCTTATTACTCGGGCAGGATTTCCTGCTACTAAGGCATTTTCAGGAATATCTTTGGTAACAACAGAACCAGCACCGATTACCGCATTTTTTCCAATAGTAACACCCATTACCACAACCGAATTACCTCCAATCCATACATTATCACCAATTGTTATAGGTGTGGCAATACCTAGAGATTTTTCACGACCCTCAGCTTCCATTGGATGGGCTACCGCATATAAACCAACATTCGGACCTAACCAGACGTTATTACCTATGGTTACAGTTGCCATATCAAGAATGGTAACATTAAAGTTTGTAAGAAAATTGTCACCTATATAAATGTTAATCCCCATATCACACAGAAAACCAGGCTTTATTTTGGGATTTTTACCTACTGAACCAATCAATTCTCTAATTACTTTCTCTCGCTCATCTTCTTTGGAGACAGGTATTGCATTAAGTTTTTGGCAAAGTTCAATTGCCATTGTTTGTATTTTTCCAATTTCACTATCAAACATATGATAGTATTCACCATTTTTTAATTTATCCAATTCCTTCATTGCATTTTTTCTTTTTGCAACAATTCAGCTACTTTCTTTCCAACGCAAAGACAACATTCTGTGCAGTTATCAAAACCTGTCTTTTTTACCATATTTCCACAAATAACAGTGCCTCTTTCTTGCTTGAAGAAATTGAATAATTCTTTGGTTAAAAAGGTTGCTCTATCGTTGGGTAGTAAAATTCCCAAGGCAATAGTTCCCCCTGAAAGTGCGCCACATGTTCCTTCATTATAAGTTCTTCCTATTCCACCTCTGAAACCTACAGAAACTGCATTTAATTGTTCCTCACTAAAATCACTTTCAAAAACCCGGTTTATTCCTATTAGAGTGGCTTGAGAGCATGAATAATTTTTGTTACGCAATTCATTTATTTTGTCTTTTACGCTTTCTGTTATTTCTTGCATCTTATGTTTTTGTATTAAATTATTACAATGCAAAGATAGAGGAGGAGTGAAGGAAATGTTTTTCTTAAAGGTTATTTGTAACTTTTCTCAAACGACAAAATAATGAGATATAGAAAACGACTTATGATGCCGTTCCTGTATTAAGAGCAGATGGGGCAATCCCAAATTCCTTTTTGAAAGCCGTAGAAAAATGGGATAGGTTTTTAAAACCTACTTCAAGATACACATCGGTAGGCTTAACTCCTTTATCATCTATAAGGTATTTAGCTTCTTCCAATCGTTTTTTTACAATCCAACGACTTGGGGTGTTTTTGAAAATTTGAAAGAAATCTTTTTTAAAGCTTGATAAGCTTCTTCCGGTATAGTGGGCAAATTCTTCAACCGATAAATTACTTTTAAAATGAGTATTCATAAACTCGGCTAAATCTATTCTCCAGGGATCGGTAAAATCAAATAGAACAGTGCCAATCTCCGGTTTAACCTGAAGCAATGTAAAAACTGCTTCTTTTAATTTAGCTTCCATTAATTCTTCCGAAGGGTACTGTTCTACATCAAAGTACTGTTCAAGTGATACAAACAAACCATTGAGAAATGGATGTTTTTTTAGCATGATATATGGTGAGTTTTTCAAATCAGAAGAAGAGTTTGTTACAGGAATCATTATATCCCGTTCCTTCATTAATCTCTTTAAAAATGGGGCTTTTAATTGTAAAAACAGTCCTTTGAACGGTTCGCCGTTTTTTGAGGGTCTTTTGAATTTGCGCAACATGTGGTTCCGTTTTAGAAAAAACGAATCGCCCTTTTTTAAAACGTAATTTTTATCCGGAGAAACGAGTTCTAATTCTCCCGAACATATATAAACTAGCATATGCTCCGTAACCATTTCTTCGCAATAAAAATCTTTCTCTACGTAACCACAGTAGAATGTATCCATGTAATTATAAACGACAATATTTGAGTTGTTGGGCATTTTATAACAGTTTATTTTAAAAGTACAAATTTAAAGATTACCTGTTAGATAAACTTCTCTTATAAGTTATTTCCAACTTTTCTTAAACGTTATTTTTTTGAGATAGTATTGTAAAATGATGAGCATACTTAAGATTTAACTCATAAGTAAATTTACTACAGTTTTATTTTCAGGTACTTTCTCTTTTAACTTTGATATGCGTTAACCAGATCTGTTTTTTTAGTGATTTTTCAATTAACAATAATATTTATTTGACATGACAATTAAAATAAATATATTTGTCACAACAAATATAAAAACGTAGATATGAATATAAATTATTTCATTCAGAACTTTAGGAATGCTTTTGGCGATTATGAATTACCTATAGTTATATGGTATTCAGATAGACCCAAGGTAGAAGTATCAAAAACAAGAGGTTGTTATATTAAAGACTTAAAACCGGCTAGAAAAGGCCAAATTGTAAGTTTATCTGTGGATGCCATTGCATGTCCGGGAGGAAAAGTATATAGTGGCTTCACGTCAGTTCCACCATTTCTTCCGGGATTTGTCTCTGATAAAGAACGGTATAAAGATACACCTGAAATGGTTATGGACTTTATTACAGAATTAAACATGCCATTAAAAGAAGGTAAGTACATTAATTTTGCATCAATTAACAACCTTGATAGCTTTGAAGGCCTGGAGGGAATTATCTTTTTTGCATCTCCAGATGTTATGACAGGATTAATTTCATGGACATTAATGGATACAAATAAACCGGATGCTGTTTCAGTACCTTTCGCATCAGGATGTAGTGCCATAGTTGCTCAAACTGTTGTAGAAAACAGAGATGAAGGTCACAGATCATTTTTAGGGTTATTTGATCCGTCAGTAAGGCCACAAGTTGAAGCAAATGTATTAAGTTTGTCAGTTCCGATGAGTCGCTTTAAAGAGATGTATTATACATTGGAAAAATCATGTTTGAAAGGCACTCATGCATGGAATAAAGTAAAAGAAAGAATTTTACAAGATGGAAATTAAATTAGAGAATTCCGTAAACCATAGAATAGCAACACTTGCCGTACTTTTAAAGCGGCAGGTGTTTAGGATTATCGCTGATAATCAATTAGAAATTACACCAGACCAATGGGTTATAATGTATTATTTATGGGAAGAGAATGGGCTAACAGTTGGTGATTTAGCTAAAAAGTCGAAAAAGGATTTTGCTAATGTTACGAGGATAATTGAAAAGCTTTCTAAATTAGGATATGTATCAAAAAAGAAAAGCCTAAAAGATAGTAGAAGTGTTCTTATTTTTATTCTTCCCAAAGCAGAGGAAATAAAAGGAAAAATTTATGCTTGTTGGCAACAATCTATTAGTATTGCAACCAATGGAATAACGGATTCAGAACAGGCTGCAATGCTTGCTCTAATTGAAAAAATGGAAAACAATATTTTAACTTATATGGAATAACTCCCTGTTGTACTGGTATACAACAGGGAGTTTTATTTGCCTTATATTTTAAGCATTATCTTGATTAGCAAGCTGTTTGAGCTTTTTCTGGAATATAAGAACTTGATTATATATTGTAGTTATCCATGATCACTTTGTTAAGTTTTCGTATTGTGTTTATAGTGTGAATCTTGTGAATCACTCTTTTATCTATCGCTCTATTATTCATCCTATTTCTTCATAAACTTATCAGTAAGCCATTTTCTTACTGGTACATCATATAATTTATATAAAGCATAAGCCAAAATCACACTTACCAAGAGTACTGATATTGATATAAATATCATGGTTGTTTTTCCCGATGGTGATGTATTTATAAAGTCCTGGTTTTTATCAATCCATGCCATATACATATAAATAAAAGGATAGTGAATTATGTATAGGGGATAGGATATATCACCAAGAAAGCGACTTATTTTAGATGACATTTTACTTTTGGTTTCGCCACTGGCACCAATATAAACTACCAACGGAAATACTAATATTATAGATAATGAATCGTAAAGGCCATTCAGCCAAACTTGTTCAGGATTTCCTACTCTTGGTATGGAGAAAACAACAACAAGTATTAAACTGCTCCAGAAGAATGCATTTTTGTATTGCCCTGGCTTTACAATCCTTGATAATAATAATCCTGCTAAAAATGGATAAAGAAGCCTCGTAAATCCTATTCTAAGTTGAGTGGCGTCAATTGACCAGCCACCAATTACATCACCGTGCGGACTAGTAATAGCAAGATGAATTAATGCAACTCCGGCTAAAAATACTAATAAGGCTAATATTTTATTTGAAAGTTTCCTGATAAATAATGCGTAAAGTATATTACCAACATATTCAAAAAACAGTGACCATGCAGGCCCATTCAAAGGATGCATTTCTGTCCATCCCCTAATATCCATAGAATGGCCAACGGGAATTAAGGTAAATCCTATTACCATTACCAATAACATTCTCCAAACCGGAGTTTCAGATATTACAGGAAAGAAACTGCTATCCTGAAAATAAAATGTTACTGCACCAATAATCATTCCTACTATAATCATTGGATGAAGACGAATTAAGCGACGTTTAAAGAAACCTCCAAGTGTCATTTTTTGCCAACGGTCATCATAGGCATAGCCAATAACAAAACCGGAAAGAACAAAGAAGAAATCAACAGCCAAATAACCGTGATTGATGATCTGCTTGGAGTGGTCACCTCCAGTAAATGTTTCGAGAATATGAAAAGCGACAACTATGATTGCTGCAACACCGCGTAAACCATCTAATATTTTATAGTGTTTTTTTGAGTCTGAAAAACCGGATTGATTACTATTGCTAAGGCTCATATTATGTATCTGTTAAAGTTTATTATTTGAGTGTTATTACTTTTACTAATTCGTTAAAATTTATAATACACCGTAAATTAGTAGTTAAAACTTATTATTGTAAATTGTTTAATTTATAGATTTAAGGCGTCTTGTAAATTAGTCTATTGTCTTTTGTCTTCCCGATAGTTATCGGGACCAAAGATCTATTGTGCTTTATTCTGTAATTTCAATTCTATTCCATTCACTATCTTCAATAACACTTTCATAATAGCCATCTCCAGTAGTTCTTGGTTCACTTACAATGGTATATCCATCTTTTCTCAATTGTTCTGTTAGTTTATCGACTTTATTTTTATCCCCAACAGAAATAGATAAATGTGTCAAGCCAAGAGATGTAGCATGATTCCCTAAGAATTCCATGATAAAAGGACTGTGCATTAGTTCGATTCGCGTACTTCCATCTTCAAATGACAGGAAATATGATGTAAAATTCTTTTTTGTGTTTATGTATTTATCACTACTCTTTGCGTTGAAATACTTAATATAAAACTTTTTTGCCTTCTCCAAATCATGAGTCCAGATTGCAATGTGCTCTATTTTCATTGTTAATATTTTTATTGCCTAATGAGATTATTATAGATACTATCGTAATATAACACTCAGTATAAGCTTAATATCTGTTTATTATTTCAATACAAAGTAAGGTTGTTACAATTTAAATACTTGTCTTTTATTAAAAAACTATTGTCTTATATTTGTAGTCATTCGAATTTTAGGCAATGAAAAATATTGAAAAAGCAAAATATTGTCACGTTGAAATTGACAAAGATAAATCCTTCTTCTTTGATCATGTGCATATTGTGTGGAATGAGCAGATTTCATTTCACCAAAGTAATGATTGGGAATTGTCTTATGTTATAACAGGGAGTGGTACACGTGTTATTGGCGACAATATGGAAACCTTTTCAAAAGGAGAAATTATATTGCTTCCTCCCAATCTGGCTCATGGCTGGTATTTTGACGAAAATGTTCATGACAAACATGGCAAAATTGAGAATATCACAATTATTTTTCCAGACTCATTTCTTGATAAATGTGCAAATACATTTCCTGAACTGGTATCCTGCATTAAAATTTTGAAAGAGATAACTAAAGGTATGAGTTTAAAAGGTGAGTTATTGTCTTCGATTCAAAGACTAATGTATTCAATGATTTCACAAAACAATCTGGAACAGCTAACCACCTTTCTTCAAATTATCTCGCATATTTCTTTAAACACAGATATGCAAGTTGTAGGCTTCCGCGAAAGGCAATCCCGCAATGCAGACAAGCTTCAGGAAGTCCATCGTTACATGTTGACGCATTACCATGATAAAATAACACTTGACGATGTCGCTAAATATGTAGGAATGAATAGTTCTTCCTTTTGCTCATTTTTTAAAAGAGAAAAAGGAATGTCATTTTTTACCGCACTAAATGAGTATAGAATCAAATGTTCTTGTATAATGCTTCGCGAAACATCCATGACGATTTCAGAAATCAGTACAGCTGTTGGTTTTAATGACATCCCTTATTTTAACCGGACTTTTAAAAAGATGATGCAAATTTCTCCAAAAGAATATCGTTCTACTTTTATTTAGTTTTTATTGAATCTATAAAATTTCCATTATTCTTTTCCAATCTGAAACCCTTTCATACGAAGAATCTGCCACGTGAACATTGTGTAATTGACTAAAAATTATTCTTTTGCCATTGAATGTGGAAAGATTTTTAGGGTGGTCATCAATCATAATATCGCCACAAATACTATCCTTGCTGCCACAGAAGATCATTTGTTTCCAGGTTATAAATGGAAAGTATTCATTCAACCATGCTTGTTTTTCATTTAAGCTATTCGGGAATTCTGTTGCTGAAGACACAATTAACACTTTGTATTTATTATTCAGGTAGTTTAAGCCTTCAACACTATCTTTCATTACGGGAGGTGTACGAAAAAAACCTTTACTCCTAACAAGTTTATTAAATGAAGGAAAAGCCTCCTCCTCTAATTTCCCCTCCAAACTCTGGTGTGTCATTTTTAATCCTGTTGTTTTAAATTCAAGATTAATTAAATGTGAATACACATCTGCTAACACTCCATCCATGTCTACTAATAATCGCTTTTGCATCGTTTAAATTTTTTAGAAAAAAATAATTAATAACAACGAATTACTTTTTTTGTATATGCGGTTTCTGGTTTAAGAGTAATTGTTTCAGTCTATTTTAATTGCACTCTTGCATATTGCCGCATATAATTATAAAATAACGCATTATTTATTAGATATATCAATCAAATATAGATATATTGCGGATATATGCAATTTTAAAATGCGGTATAATGCTTAAAAAGGAAAGACACGAATATATATTAAATCTTATTAGCAGAGATAATCGAATCTATGTTACTTCACTAAGTAACGAACTTGGAATTTCAGATGATACCTTAAGACGAGATCTTACGGAATTAGACAATAAAGGATTGTTGACAAAAGTTCATGGCGGAGCTATCGCAAAATCAGGAATATCTATCCAATTTACGGACAGGATAAATACTGCTATGGATAAAAAGCAACAAATGGCTTCAAAGGTTATTCCCCTTTTTAAAAATGGAGATGTAATTTTATTAGATGGAGGGACATCTAATCTTGCAGTCATACGTCAATTACCCAAAGAATTAGAGTTAACCATATTTACCAATAGTTTTCCGATTGTAAACGAATTATTTAACCGTCCTAATATAGAACTAAATTTTCTTGGAGGTAAGGTCTTTTCATCTTCTCAGGTAACAGTTGGCGTTACAGTTTTTCAAGCTCTACAAACTATTAATCCGGATTGGGTTTTAGTTGGAATAAGTGATGTACATCCGGAAAAAGGATTAACATGTCCGGACAGAGAAGAAGCATTAATCAAACGTGCAATGATAGAAAGAGGAAATAAAAGGCTTATTCTTGCGGATAGTCATAAACTAAATACAGCAAGAACTTATCAAGTGGCCTCTTTAGAAGATATCGATTTTATAGTAACCGAAAACAATAAAATAGATTACATAAAAAACAACTGGCCTAAGTATTCCTATGATGTTATTTGATCTGTTTATTGATGTTTTGTTGGAAAATAAACTCAGATAGAACTGATTGGGTTATGAAGTAGATTCAATAAATCCTCCTTTTTCCTGAACAACCAATTGCCCCCAATCATTAATTGCCTCCAAAGCCGGAATAAAAGTTTTTCCAAAATCAGTTAAGCTATAAATAACTTTTATAGGTGGTTTATCGCCATAAACTTTACGTGAAATTAATCCACTTTCTTCCAGCTGTTTTAGTTGTAAACTGAGTGTCATCTCCGTTATGGCTCGTATTTCTTTCTTCAATTCGTTGTAACGTTTATCTTCATCTTTAAGGTGATACAAAATGACCGATTTCCATTTTCCACCTACTAAATCCATTGCCAGGCTAACTGTACATGGATAAATCTTTCCGTTTAATTCAATATTTTTTCCCATATCTATAACCTATCTATTTTGATAGTTATTGCAAAGATATATCACTAAAGTTACTTTTGCAACTATAATTATTATAGCACAAATATAATGAAGAAGATATTTATAATCAATGCAGGACAAAATTTTGCTCATTCCGGAGGAAAGCTAAATAACACCATTACTGGTTGGGATGAAGAGTTCTTTATTGCAAATAATGGATTTGAATTACAGGTTACAAACCTAGCCGATGGTTATAATACCGAAACGGAAGTCGATAAATTCCTATGAGCAGATGTCGTTATCTATCATTTTGCGGCATGGTGGATGAATGTGCCCTATACATTAAAGGAGTATCTTGATAATGTATTAACAGCAGGTCACAGAAAAGGAATGTATTACAGTGATGGACGAAAGGCTGATAATCCGGCACGTAACTATGGCAAGGGTGGCTTAATGCAAGGAAGAACATACATGGTAACTACAAAATGGAATGCTCCAGAAACAGCGTTTAGTATCCCCGATGAATTCTTTATGGGACGAAGTGTGGATGATGGTGTGTTGTTTGGTTTTCATCGAATGAATTCTTTCATAGGCATGGATGCTCCTATTCCGGGTTTTCATTTTCACGATGTTGAGAAAAACATCTCTGAAGCCCGAGTTGAAGAATTCCGTAAATCATATTTGTCTCACTTATCTGAAAACTTTATAGAATAATATATTAAAATTTAGATATGAATATTATTAATAAAATCTCTTTGGTAATAATAGCTTTCATTATGCTAGTTGGAATTACCAATGCGCAAAACACAAAAAAAATGAAAAAGAAAGTATTGTTCGTGGTTACTAGCCACAATGAGAAAGGAAATACTGGTGAAAAAACTGGTTACTATCTAAGTGAAGTTACCCATCCATGGGAAGTATTGTTTGATGCTGGTTATGAGATAGACTTTGTAAGTCCATTAGGTGGAAAAGCTCCGGTAGATGGTTTTGATTTGACCGATTCTGTAAATAAAAAGTTTTGGGAAAACACAGAATACAGACATAAAGTTGAAAACACTATGAAACCCTCGGAAGTAGATGTAAAAGAATATGCTGCTATTTTCTTTGCCGGAGGCCATGGAACCATGTGGGACCTTCCTGATAATAAAGAATTACAAAATATTGCAGCTCAGATTTATGAGGCAAATGGTATTGTCGGGGCAGTTTGTCACGGGCCGGCTGGACTGGTAAATATTAAATTGAAAGATGGCTCTTATCTGGTAGCAGGCAAAAAAGTAAATGCTTTCACCAACGAAGAGGAAGAGATTGTAGGATTAACTAAGGTTGTGCCTTTCTTATTAGAAGATAAACTGAAAGAACGTGGTGTTATATTTGAAAAGTCAGCTCCCTGGCAGGTACATGTTGTTGTTGACCATAGACTAGTAACAGGTCAGAATCCACAATCAGCTCATGCTGTTGGAGAAGCAATATTAGAACAATTAGAAAAAGAAAATACAAAATATATGAAACAAAGCACAATTATATTCCCGGAAAAATACACACCTGGAACAACTGATAATTTTTGCTCAAATGAAATAATTGATAATGGTTTAACTACACAAGAAGTATGGAAGTATTTAGTTAATCCTTTTGTTTGGACAGAATATTATTCGAATTCATCTGATGTTGAGTTTTTAAACTCCAATGACAAAGAATTATATTATGGTGTACGTTTCCGTTTTAAAACCTTTGGGTTCCCAATTGAAGCCCAAATAACAGAATTTGTTCCTCCTTGTGGAAACGAAGCAGCTCGATTGGCTTGGCACGGTTGGGCTGAGGGTGACGAAGCAACTCGTTTAGATGTTATTCATGCTTGGCTGATTGAAGATTTACCAGGAGAACGAGTTCGAATTCTTACTCAGGAAAGCCAAATTGGAAAACCTGCACAGGAACTTGCCAAAACAAAGCCTAACCCTATGATTAACGGACATCAGGATTGGTTGGATGGATTAGTGAACTATGCCAAAAGTAAAAAATAATCAAAATCATCTTTGATATGAAAAATGTAAAAATAGCCTTTCTTGGTCTCGGAGCAATGGGGTCAAGAATGGCTCTAAACTTAATAAAGGCAGGTTATGATTTAACAGTGTGGAATCGTACTGCCAAAACAGCTGAGGAATTTGTTAAAAATGGAGCAAAACAAGCAATGACGCCCAAAGAGGCTGTGATTGATGCAGACATTGTGATTTCAATGGTTAGAGACAATGAGGCATCTAAGGATGTATGGTTCAATGACACAACCGGAGCTGTTGCCGGAATGAAAAAAGGTGCAGTTGCCATTGAAAGCTCGACATTGACACCGGATTGGATTAAAGAAATGGCGGGCATTTTTGAAAAGGAAGAAATTCACTTTTTAGAAGCCCCGGTATCCGGAACTCGTCCGCAAGCAGATTCTGCGCAGTTAATTTATTTTGTTGCAGGTGATAAGGTGGCTTTGGATATTGCGATACCCTTATTGGAAAAAATGGGCTCAAAAATTAATTTTCTTGGCGAACCTGGTAATGCGGCTATTACAAAATTGGTAACTAATTCATTATTGGGTATACAGGTTGTTGTTTTATCAGAACTTATTGGTGTAATTAAAAGCAACAATGCGGATGTGACTGAGATATTAAATGCAGTTTCACAAACAAGCCCTTGGGCTCCAATAAATAATTTTATTAGTTCAACCATTATTAATCAGAATTTTGAGCCTCAATTTCCTGTTGAACTGATATCAAAGGATTTTGACTATATCTCTACAATTAATGATGCAGATGAACGCATATCTCTTTTAAAGAGAGTGTCTGAAATTTTTCATAAAGGAATTAATAATGGACTTGGGACTTTGAATATGACGGGTATTTCAAAGCTTTTTGAATAGTAATTGTTTATTTTGGATGTATGGTTTTCTCTTCATAAAGAAGTGAAAACCTATTTTTTTATGGACCTTTTTACATAACATAAAAATACAATAATGAAAGTATTAGCAATAAATGGCAGCCCTAAAAAAGAAGGGAATACATATCACGCATTAACAATGCTTGGAAACCAATTAGAAAAAGAAAATATTGACTTTGAAATTCTACATATAGGCAACAAGGCCATTCAAGGTTGTTTGGGATGTGGAAAATGTTTTAAAACTAAAAATAATCAGTGCGGAATAACAACTGATATTGTAAATGAATGCATTCCAAAAATCATGGAAGCAGACGGCATTGTACTAGGTTCTCCTGTACATTTCTCAGGTATATCTGGAACTATGAAAAGTTTTTTGGACCGTGTTTGGTATGTATCATCAAGCAATAATAATTCATTGTTCCATCATAAAGTTGGGGCTGCTGTAGTAGCTGTGCGTCGTAGTGGAGGTTCTGCAACGCTTGACGGACTATACCACTATTTGGCGTATTCAGAGATGATTCTGGCAACATCAAATTATTGGAATATTATTCATGGAACAATTCCGGCAGAAGTTGAACAGGATAAAGAAGGTGTACAGATTATGGAAGTACTTGGGAAAAATATAGCTTGGATAATGAAAATGAAAGAGAACTCCTCTTCATTGTCAATTAATGAACCGGAAGTAGCTAATAAAATTATGATGAACTTTATTAGATGAAGAATTAAGAGGGTGTCCAAAAACGACATCCTCTTTTTTTTATTTTTGTTTTTATATCAAGCATTATCCGTTAATAAATAAATCAACAGTATTTTTTTTACAAAAGAAAATATATGAGCAGCAAAAACGCTTAATTACGAGCTTGTATATTAAAATATAGGCGTTTTTAAGGTTATTAGTATGTCTCTTAGTTAATTTGCTAATATTTAAAGCAATTGCAATCAAACCAAATTCCAGGTTTACGCCATCTAAACCTTTAAGTAGAAATCTTTTAAAACCTTTGTTATTTTTAATTTGGCCAAATACAGCTTCTGGTTCTATTGGTCTGTTACTTCGGTGTTTTAGACCTTTTTCACTGGTCAGCATTTCTCTGGCTTTTTGCTTGTGTTTTCTGAGATTATGATTGATTTCAATTGATCGATTTCCTTGCCCTTTAAAACAACGTGTTCTCATACTGCATTTTGAACAGTTTTTCGCGCTGTATTTTTTTATCTGACTTACATAACCTGATGCATTAGTTTTTTCATATTCTGCAACTAGTTTCATGTGTTGACCGGATGGGCAAACAAAATAATCTTCGTCTTGATTATAGTGTAAGTTCTCAACCTTATGAGGATCTGTCTTAAAGGCTTTCTTCTGTTCTTTATGGAAATAGTTAAATTTCACATATCCATCGATTGACTCATTTTCTAGGAAATCATAATTTTCTTCACTTCCATAACCAGAGTCTGCTACAATTTCTTTTGATTGCTTGTTATATTTAGCTTCAAAACTATTAAGAAAACTAATAAATGTCCTCGTGTCTGTTGGGTTTTGATAGGGTGCAAAATTGGTTATAAATTGATGTTCTGTACTAATCTGTATATTGTATGCAGGTTTTAGTTGACCGTTTTTCATATGATCTTCTTTCATCCGCATAAATGTTGCTTCCTTATCTGTTTTTGAAGTGGAATTCCTGTTTGGTCCTATATCCTTAAGTTTATCCTCGTACTCCTGAAGTTTTGGAAGATGCTTGTTTTCTAATTCTTTAATTAACTTTTTAGTTGACTTTTCTGCTGACTTGTTTTGCTTATTTAATGCATCTATCTTTTCTTGTAAAACCTTTGAATCTACAACTTTTATGGATTCTTCATTTGGTTTATTGTCCTCCTGAATACCTTCCTCTATCTGAGAAAGTATATTTGTTATTTTTGTTTCAAGATTTGCTTTATAGCGTTCTACAGATTTGCGCCACACAAACGTATACCGGTTGGCACAACTTTCAATTTTAGTGCCATCTATATATTGAACATCTAAACTTACATATCCTAAATCTACCAGCATTATTACAACCTGTGTAAATAAATTATTGATATGGTTCTTTAATCGCTTGCTTCGGAAATCGTTGATACAACTATGCTTAGGGAACTGCTTCCCGGAAAGCCACATATAATGAATGCTTTCTTTTAGTGCAGTCTCCATCTTTCTGCAGGAATAGATATTACTTAAATAGCTGTAAAATAATATTTTAATCATCATTCTAGGATGATATCCACGACATCCACCTTCTTTATAGCCTGAGGTAATAAAGGAAATATCTAATTGATCGACTATTTTGTTAACCATGCGAACAGGATGCTCATCTGGTATAAAGTCATCTAAACGAGAAGGAAAAAGTTCAGCCTGGCCTTGGTTGTAGTCTTTAAAGGTTATGTTTTTCATACCTTAATATACTAATAATCAATGTAATAACAAAATTAAAACAAGCATTATTTTATTGATTATCAATGTTTTATAGCAAAAAAAAGAGGGAATCCATTTTTGGACACCCTCTTTGATATTGAGCTAGTTAACAGCTTCATCCAAAGCTTTACCGGGCTTAAACTTTGCCACTTTCTTTGCTGCTATCTGAATTTCCTTCCCCGTTTGAGGATTTCTACCGGTACGATACTTTTTTTCAATCTCAAATTTTAGCTTTTATACAGCCAGACTTTTAAAGACTTGCCAATTAGACATACTATTCCCATTGAAGACTTGTTGTTTCTGAATCATCGTTATTAATTCAAATCCAGACAGAGTGTTTTCCGCTGAAGACAAACTCTTAAAGCCTAGCATAGGATTGGTCCTTTTATTTATGAACCTATGATCCTGTTCTATTCGATTATTAAGGTATTGGTGACACCGTTTTTCAATACGTATTATTTCACCGTTGTTTGTATAATCTTCATTGATCTGATCCAAAACGACTATAATTAACTCCACTTTTTTCCATGGTGACTTTCTCTGGAATTCCATTATTGGCGAATGCTTTATAAAAGAAGGTCAATGTTGCTTTCTTATCTCGATTCTTGGAGAGATAGAAATCTACTGTCTGGCCTTGCTTATCAACTGCTCTATATAAATGCACCCATTTGCCATTAACCTTTATGTAAGTTTCATCCATGTACCAACTACGTGCTTTTTTCGTTTGTTCAATTCTGTATTCAATAATGGTGAAAAATGATTAACCCAACGTTGAATAGTCGAATGATCAATGAAAACCCCGCGAAGGAAGAGTAGTTCTTCGACATCACGATAACTCAAACTAAATCTGAGTTTATAAAAAACAGTTTGAAGAATTACTTCTTTGGGAAATCTAAATCCCTTAAACCATCCAACTTGTGCTTGTATCATATTCAAAAATAGTAATCTTTAAGATACAATATTATTAATGCGACAGAACCGGTTATAACGAAGAAAGAAAAATAAAGAATATTTTATTTGAGAACCTAAAAGTAAATGGGGTTTTAATCTATGATGAGATGGAAGGAAAACCGGCCTGGTACAAGACGTCTGATATGGCTCGTTTTTTTGTGGGGGAGCATGTTGAAGGAATTGAATTTCACAAGTAGAATTTGATTGTAATTTATATACCTAAGGTTCTATAAAAATATCTCATCGAACTCAGAATATTAGAATTTAATTTATTCAGTATTATTAATTAACCAATTAATAATACTGAATAAGTAATGTTTAATAATTTAAAAAAAATTATTCAGCTAGCTTAAAGGTGTATGATTTTCCTTTTCTTGTTTGTATATCATATTCATAAACAGGCTTGATGCTTGTTCCTTTTAGTTCTGCTTGCGATGAAATAACAGGGGATTCTATGGGTTGAAATCTATATAAATCGTTTTTATTATCACCTTTGGCAAGGATGATACCTTTACCTTCAATTTTATTGTAGGTTCTTAACCTAAGGTTTCCACCGAGTTTTGATTTAATTGTTACGGTATGTATTTTATTGTTTTTCCATTCCAGATTTTCAATTTCAAATCCTCCGCGGGCTCTTAAACCCGAAACCATTCCCTTTTCCCATACTTCAGGTAGGGCAGGCAGCAGGCTAAGTGCACCATCGTGGCTTTGGATAAGCATTTCAGCAATACCTGCTGAACATCCAAAGTTTCCATCAATTTGGAAGGGAGGGTGGGCATCAAACATATTGCAGTATGTTCCTCCATCGGGATCTTTTATAGTAGCATTTGCAGGTTTTAAATTTAATTGGTTCTGTATTAATTTATATGCGTGATCACCATCCAGAAAACGTGCCCAGAGTACAACTTTCCATCCCATAGACCAGCCCCTGCTGGCATCCCCTTTACCTATTAAAGTATTTCTTGATGCTTCAAAAAGTTCTGGAGTTTTAAATGCGGAAACCTGTCTGCCAGGATATACACCCCATAAATGTGATATATGACGGTGCTTATCATTTTTCCGATCCCAATCTTCTATCCATTCTTGTAATTGGGTATGTTTTCCAATTTGCATAGGAGGAAGTTGAGACCTTATTTTTCCTAGCTGAGCTGTAAATTCAGTATCGATATTCAATATCTGGGCGGCATCAATTGTATTGGATAATAAATCAAAAATCATTTGATTATCCATTGTAACTCCTGCAAAAACATTACATCTTTCTCTATGGCGGCTGCCATCAGCTCTTACTTCTTCATAAAAATGCAAGCCCGGCGTGTGTTCAGGGGAAATGGATGGGGATGCAACCAGGTAGCCTGTGTTTTTATCCTTAATCAGGAAATCCTGATAGAATTCGCTGGCACTTTTTAAAATAGGATAAATTTCTTCTAAGTAGGCTTTGTCTCCTGAAAAGAGATATTTTTCCCATAAATGGGCACAAAACCATGCATTGCAGGTTGGCCATACACCTGCAGTTTTATCAACAGCTCCGGTCATTCTCCATAAATCTGTATTGTGATGAAGTGTCCATCCCCTGCAATCGTACATCTCTGATGCTGATTGTTTCCCTGTAATACTTACATCTTTAACCATTTGGATAAAAGGTTCATGGCATTCGCTTAAATTGGTTATTTCTGCAGGCCAATAGTTCATCTCAACATTGATATTCGTGGTGTATTTACTGTCCCATGCCGGATATTGGCCAGAGTTAGGGTTCCAAATCCCTTGCAGGTTTGCCGGTTGAGTTCCCGGTTGCGAAGAGCTTATTAATAAGTATCTGCCAAATTGAAAGTAGGTGGAAACTAAATCAGGATCATAGCTGCTTGAAAATTCCCGGATTCTTACATCTGTTGGTTTTAAAGTTTGTGCTGATTTTCCTAAATCAATCTTAACCCTGTTAAATTGTTTTTGATATGCAGATATATGGTCGGATTTTGCCTGTTCATAATCTTTAGTATAGTCAGTCAGGAATTTTCGGGCTTTACTTCTGGCATTACCTGAAATATCCTGATAGTTTTTAAAGTTTGTTGCTACAGATATATAGATTGTTGCTTCATCAGCATTTTTAACTAAAATGCTATTGGAGTTTATTGCCTGTGAACCACCTTGCGATTTTACTTTAATTTGAGCATTGAAGTTTAATAAGTTTAAGATGTTTTCTTCTTTTTCTCTAGTGCATTTGCCGGTTACTTCAAGTAATTCGTTTTGATTATCAAGTGTTGAAGTAGTCACGGATACCATATGCTTTTTTAAAGGGCCTGCAAACGAGGTGTTAAAGCTAATTGCCCCTTTTTTGTCTGATGTTATACGGATGATTATTAGCTGGTCAGGGAAGGACGTAAAAACTTCACGTTTATACATAACACCATTGACTTTATAGGTCATTTTTGCTATGGCTGTTTTCAGGTCTAGTTCACGGTTAAAATCCGTAAAGTTTTCATGTCCGGGGAAATCTAAAACAAGGTTGCCAATTGATTGATAAACCTGGCCGTGAGAAGTTGTTTTTCTGTCAGCAATAATATCTTTAAGAGCTAGCTTTTGAGCTTCAATATAGTTGCCGTTTTCAATATGTGTTTGAATTGTTTTCAGGCTTTTTTTTGCGTTGGGATTAACATTTTGGTAGGGGCTGCCTGACCAAAAAGTGTCTTCGTTTATTTGAATGGTATCTTTTGACGGAATCCCATATACCATAGCTCCCAACCTTCCATTTCCCAATGGCAAAGCGTCTGTCCAGGCTTTGGATGGTGTATCGTACCATAGTGTTAATTCGTTTTGTGAAAAGAGGTTATAACACGTTATTAAAGCGATTAAGCTGAGAATAATTTTTTTCATAATGACTTTTTATCGTTTTTGTAGTTTTGGTGCCCAGTTATCATTGCCTTTTAAAACATTTTTTATTGAGTATAGCTTTGCTTCATTAGGCATAAGTTCTCGTAATCCGGCCCATTTAGCCCTTTGGGAAATATCTGAGCTCGCACCTGTGTTTTTGTATTCGTATAAATGCAAGTCTGTGCTTGTTGGGGCATAATCCATATGCCATAAAGTAGGCCACCCTATGGGATTTATCTTTTCTCCTATTTCACATTTTATCCAGGCAACTTTGGG
This sequence comes from uncultured Saccharicrinis sp., assembly GCA_963663905.2. GTDB lineage: Bacteria > Bacteroidota > Bacteroidia > Bacteroidales > Marinilabiliaceae > Saccharicrinis. The sequence goes on from CAXXQP010000001.1 coordinate 113,741, forward strand.
GTAATTATGCCATGGCCTCCCTAAACTGATTAATTGATTGTCATCTTTAGGTCTTGGGCTGTTGTTTGCGAATGTGAGTTTGCATTTATAAAATACAAAGCCATAGTTTTGTTCTTTAGGTGTACTTGGAGCTGTTATCCATCCACCACCGTAACTGCGGATTTCACACGAATCGAAGAAACCAATTCCTGAGCCATAGATATAGTCTGTCCGGCCTAAAATTAAGCAGTTTTTAAAGTAGCTCCTGGTCTGGTTTTTACCTAACAGCATGGTGTCCTGATAACTAAGAAAGGCGCAATTGTAAAATGCATTTTTATCGGATGTTATAAATATGGCTAAGGCCTGACCGACAGCTCCTGCTGTGTTTTGGAAAGTAATGTTTTCTGCCTGAAACCCATCTCCTTGGATGGTTATAGATGCTGAAGTCCTAATGGCTTGCCCGGTCCACCTGGCAGCATCCTCTGCAGGACATTTATTGTTAAACCCTCCTTTACAATCATAAATATGGTAACTAATAATTGTTTTGTCGCGGCTTTCTCCCCGAAAAGTAATATTCGTTTTATCCTCAGGGATTAAGATTTTTTCTGTATCGTACAATCCATTTTTGATAAATATCACAGTTCGTTCTTCCTGATTACTTTTTATAGCATTAATAGCTTCCTGTATGCTCGAAAAGTTTCCGGTTCCATCTAAAGAAACTGTAATAAAACATTCAGAATTGTTTATGGCATATGATGGAAAATAAGCACATGCCAATAAGATGATTAGTAAAAATGGACGTAAGGTCTTCATTTTCTTTTTTGTTTTTATTGTTATGAATATGACTTGTTACTAATTAGTGATTGAAAGAAAACTCGTTTTATCCCAACCCACACCCTCCAACTTTCTAAAGGGAGAATCTCAACCCGAACAGTGTGATTGGCTTCCCCTTTAGAGCCTGTCCCGATCAAACGGGAGGATATAGGGGTGAACGGTGGGGGGCATATAAAACAGATGTTTTCTTGCATAAACTAATTAACAAAAGTAGATTGTAGATTGGTATATAGGCGGTTGTGTTTTGCAGAAAAGAAAGGGGCATTTTACTATTGACTATAGCGGTTTGTTAAATGACCCTTTCTTTGGGATGATTTATCCCCGTGTTTATAGTAAATACTCTATAACTTTGTATGAAAATATTTTAAATCTTTTTATGATAATGTACAGAATAAATATTCTACTCGTAATTGCTTTTTTATTTGGTGTATCCACAAAAATATCAGCTGAAAATTATCCTCACAGAAGTGATGTGTTGTGGGTAACAACTCCGGATCATTCCAATTGGCTGTATAAAACAAATGAAATGGCAAAAATTTCAGTTGCTGTTTACCATTATGGAATACTACAAGATACACTTACTGTAAATTACAGTATAGCTCCGGATATGATGGAGTCAGACAAATCAGGATCTGTAAAAATCAAAAATGGAATAGCTTCTATTAACATGGGGACATTAAAGTATCCTGGTTTTCTGGATTTGAATTTGAAGATAAACCTGAATGGCAAAGAATACAAACATCATATTAAGGTAGGATTTGACCCGGAAAAGTTGACCGCTTATACTGGAATGCCTTCAGATTTTGATTCCTTCTGGGAAAATGCAAAAGAAGAAGCTGCAGCATGTCCAATGAAAGTGGAACGTACTTTTGTTCCTGAATATTCAAGCGATAAAGTAGATTGCTATTTGGTAAAAATACAAGCTTATGAAAAAGGGCGATATGTTTATGGCTATTTATCAATCCCCAAAAAAGAAGGTAAGTTCCCTGTGGTTTTCTCTCCACCGGGAGCAGGTATTAAACCTATGAATCCTTTAAAAGATATTTTTTATGCCGAAAGCGGATTTATTCGCTTTGATATGGAGATTCATGGTATCAGGCCAGATCTTGAGCGTAAAGATTATGATGAGATTAATAGTGCATTTGGCAATAAGCATAATAGCTATTTGGTTAACGGATTGGATAACAGGGATAATTATTATATGAAGAAAGTTTACTTATCATGTGTCAAGGCTCTTGATTATTTAACATCATTACCTGAATGGGACGGTAAAAACCTGATAGCACAAGGCGGAAGTCAGGGGGGAGCATTGGCTCTGATAACAGCGGGTCTTGACTCCCGGGTTACAGCTTGTGCAGCAAATCATCCGGCTTTAAGTGATATGGGCAGATATAAAACAGGTAAAGCTGGAGGGTATCCTCATTTATTTACAAAATTTGATGGGATGGACACTCCCGAAAAATTGAAAACCGTGCAGTATTTTGATGTTGTAAATTTTGCCCGAAAAATTAGAGTTCCAGTATTTATGACATGGGGGTATAATGATAATGTTTGTCCCCCAACAACAAGTTATATTGTATATAATACCCTAAACACTAAAAAAGAATCGTTAGTTACTCCCGTAAATGAACATTGGATTTCGCAAACCACACGTCATTCTATTTTAGATTGGATCAGAACACAATTAAAATAAATTACTATGAGTTTAAAAACAACTACTGTAATAATCTGTTTTTTATTTTTTGCCTCAATTGCGGGTGCACAAACAAAAACGCCGGCTTTTCCGGTTGACACCAGTTATACGGTTGCAAACCAGTTGCGGAAATATCAAAAATATTACCCATATTTATTGGCAGCGGAGGATGAGTTATATAAAGGTGTAATTGAGGATAGAGATGTGATCTATACAACACTAAAAAAAACAAAGTATGGTAAACGCGATCTGCATTTAGATATATTCCGTCCAGAAAAAGAAGGAGAATACCCTTCCATCATTCTTGTTCACGGAGGTGGCTGGAGATCTGGCAACAAGTCACTATTAGTGCCAATGGCACAAATGATTGCCAAAAGAGGTTTTGTGGCTATTGCTGTAGAATATCAAATGGCTTTGGAAGCGCCTTATCCTGCTGCTGTTCATAATATAAAATCTGCAATACGATGGATGCGTGCTAATGCTGAAAAATATAATATTGATCCTGAACGAATTGCTATTTCAGGCACATCAGCCGGAGGTCACCTGGCTTCTTTAGTGGGATTAACCAATGGAGTAGAAAAATTTGAAGGAACTATGGGAAATGAATCCCACTCCAGTTTTGTACAGGCAATTATTGATATTGACGGAGTGCTGAATTTTATGGCTCCTCTTTCGTTAAACAAAGAACGGCGTGATGATTCTCCGGACGTTCAATGGATAGGTGGACAATTTAAAGATGTTCCTGAGCTATGGAAAGAAGTATCTCCAATATACTGGGCCAATGCAAACTCAGTTCCAATGTTGTTCATCAATAGTGGTTATCCCAGATTCCATGCAGGGCAGGATGAGTTAATTGGTATGTTAAATGAATGGGGAATATATAACGATGTGGTAAAGTTTAAAGTGCGTATGCATACGTTCTGGTTGTTTCATCCATTTATAGATGAAACAGTGGATTATATGGTGGATTTTATGAACAAAGTAATGAAGTAGGAATTATGAAATGGATATTAAATAAAGTTTTTGGAATAATTATGCTGACTTTCCTGTTAAGTGTAACAGTATCAGGGCAGGATAAAGTTATTGTTGCCGCTGATGGAAGTGGGGATTATACTACAATTCAGGAAGCATTGAATCACTGTAAAGCATTTAGAGATTATGAACAGGAGATTTTTATTAAGGATGGAATTTATCACGAAAAGGTTCTTGTAGATTCATTTTTGACAAATATAAAACTGATTGGGGAAAGTAAGGAAAATACGATAATTACTTACTCAGACCATGCCGGGATGCCTGGTATTGGGACTTTTAATAGCTATACAGTGAAAGTGTTAGGCGATAATATTACGATGGTTAATTTAACAATTGAAAATGCATCAGGTGAAGTAGGACAGGCAGTAGCCTTACATGTAGAAGGTGATTTGTTTGAAATTAAAGACTGTAATCTACTGGGAAATCAAGACACATTATATGCAGCAGGAAAAAATAGTCGTCAGTTATTTAAAGACTGTTTTATAGATGGGACGACTGATTTTATTTTTGGTGCAGCCATTGCTGTATTTGAAAACTGTACGCTCCATAGTAAACGAAATTCATATATAACAGCCGCAAGCACTACAAAGGATCACAAATATGGTTATGTTTTTAAAGGCTGTAAACTAACTGCAGAAGAAGGAGTAGATAAAGTGTACCTTGGGCGACCATGGCGGGATTATGCCAATGTAGTTTTTATTGAATGTGAAATGGGGGCTCATATTGTACCGGAAGGCTGGCATAATTGGGGGCAACCCAATAGGGAGAAAACTTCTTTTTATGCTGAATATAACAGCAAAGGTACTGGTGCAAATGTTGAGAAACGGGTTAAATGGTCGCACCAGTTAACTAAAAAGCAGGCAAAGCAATATTCAATTGATAATATCTTTAGGTTTGAAGTTGAGATGGACTAATGAATAAACTGTAACTTGAAATAAATTAAACTATTTCAAGTTACTTTTCCTGTATTCCATTGGGGTCATTTCGTATTTCTTTTTAAAACATTTCCCAAAATACTTCAGGTCCTGGAATCCTGTCATAAAAGCTATTTCTTTTATAAGCAGTTGACTGTCGGTAATCATTTGAGCAGCGCGTTTCAGGCGAAAATCTCTTACAAATTCAACAGGCGAAAACCCGGTTAAACCTTTTATTTTGTAAAACATAGTTGTTCTGTTTAAACCAATACTAGAGGCTAAATCCTCAACAGAAAACTCTCCGTTGTCCATGTTTCGCTCAATGATATGTATTATTTTTTCCATAATAGCCTCGTCCTGGTTGGTAATCAGGAAGGGCTTAGGTTTAAACTCTTTAAATTCGGCATTGTCTCCCCGGGTAAATATTTCATGTAACCTCTTTCGTTGGGTTAACAAATTTTCAATCCTTGCTTTAAAATAAGGAACACTAAACGGCTTGGTTATATAATCATCAGCACCATAGGTTAAGCCTTCCAGCTTGCTTTCGATATTTGCTTTTGCCGTTAATAATATGATTGGGATATGACTGGTTCTAATATCGTCCCTGAGTTTTTTAAGCAGATCGATGCCGTTTATTTTGGGCATCATAATGTCGCTAATAATAAAATCAGGACAATGTTCAACAGCAATATTAAAACCTGCAAATCCGTCTTCAGCGGTTAATATTTCATAGTCTTGTTCCAAAATGTTTTTAATAAAAGACCGTAGCTCATGATCATCTTCAACAATAAGTACCTTTACTTTACTGCTATTAGGGATCTTGATTTTTGTGGTTGCTTGATTTTTTGATACTTCGGAGTCGCTTTGATTAGCAGAATTTGTGTTTATGAATACTATATCGCCAGGAAAGTGGTTTTTCCCGGTTTTAAACTGTACCGAAAATACACTTCCTTTACCTGGTTGACTATTTACTGTAACCTTGGCCTTGTGTTTGTCAGCTTCTTCTTTAACTATGGATAGGCCAATCCCCGTGCTTGGTTTATTTTCATCGTCGCTAAAAGAAACAAAACGGGTAAATAGCTTGTTTATGACATCCTTTGAAATACCGATACCCTGATCACTAATATTTATGGTTGCAGTTTTTTCATCAGAAAAAATGCTTACTGTAATTGATTTTCCCTGAGGAGTATATTTAAAAGCATTGGAAAGAAGGTTCATTACGATTTTTTCAAGGCTTTTGTGATCTGCCCAAACTTTTACCCCTTCAGCGTGGTTTTCGAAATGAAAAGAAATATCCTGTTCATTTGCTACTTCAATAAAATCATTGCAAATGTCTTTAACAAAACTCCCGATTTCAATTTCAGATACTTTCAATTTCATTTCCTGTACTTTCCTGAAATCAAGAATTTGGTTTACAAGTCGTAACATACGCGATGAGCTTTGTGCTACGTAACTCAATTGGTTTTTTACGGATTTGGGTGTGCGGGGATCATTAATCAGGTAATCAATAGGCCCTGTAATCATGGTTAAAGGGGTTCGTATTTCATGAGAGATATCCGTAAAGAATTTTTGTCTTAAACGAGACATTTTTCTTTCCACATTAATATTTGATTTGAGTTTGTAAATGGTTATTAATGTGTAATTGGTGGTTAATAGAATAATTAACATGATGGAAATATAAAGAGCATAGGCCCAGTTCGTTTCCCAAAATGAAGGTAAAATGGTAATGGGTAATTCCCTTTGGTTATTCGACCACACACCCTGGCTATTGGTAGATTTGACCTTAAATAGGTAGTCTCCTTTAGGAACATTAGTATAAATAGCAGTTCTTTGTTTATCTACATAATTCCAGTAATTATCAAAACCCTCTAATTTGTATGCATATTTTATGTTTGAAGGGTTGTCGTAATCCAGTGCAGCATAGTCAATATGAAAAAAGTTTTCTTGATGTGAAAACACGACGGGGTGGCCGTTGTCGACACCATTTAAAGTTGTGATTTGATTTTGAGATGAACCTCTTTTGTTGAATTTCCGAATGCTCAGTAATGAAATATATGGCGAATAATTGTTTGTTTTAATTTGGTCGGGGAAAAAATGAATAACACCGTTGCTATAGCCAAATAGCAGTTCTCCGGAGTTGAGGCAATACCTTGTGGCTTCAGAAAAGTTTCTGCCGTGAATCTTGGTTTTTATTTCCGGAAATACTTCAATGTGCTCCTTGTCAGGATCAAACCTGCATATCTGAAAGTCCATGGTTATCCATAATTTCCCATTTAAATCCTCAACTAAAGAGAGGATATTATTTGAAGGCAAACCCTCTTTCTTTGTGTAAGTTTTAAAGACTACAGGATACCCAAAGTTATCAACAGAGTCAATGCGTGTTATGCCCCCATAAGCTGTAGCAATAAATACCTTTTTGGATTTTGATACACATATGTCAATAACATCATTACTTCCTAATCCTTTGTTTGGCAATATTTGTTTATTGTAGGTTTTCCAGCTTATATTTTTACTGTTTATAGAGTCTGGATTAAAAATTAATAAACCATTCATGGATCCTGAGCACAGCAATCCTGAAGGGGTTTCATTTACACACCTGATTCTTCTTTTGCCAATATCTTTTATCTTAAACTTATTATGAATATTAATAAACTGGATGGAATCATTATTGTTTAGGGCAAGATGAAGCCCGTCGAGAGTTCCAACCCATATACGTTTATTGCTATCTTCAAATATTGAATATACCTGGTCATTGCTAAGGCTATGGATATTATTCGGGTTGTGCTTGAAATGAGAAACCGAATAATTAAATAATTTTTTATTTGGGGTTAACTTATATACTCCATCTCCTCTTGTGGCAATCCATAAATTTCCCTTTGAATCTTCAAAAAAGTTGTAAGCCGGTTTTCCCCAATTTGAATTATCTGCCAGTTTACCATTGGATGAAAGCTGTCCGGTAAAGTTTAAGTCTTTATCAAAAACTAATATTTGGTTGTCTTTATTGGCCACAAGAATGTAATTGTTCTTTAGTTGGTATATGGCTCTGATGTTGCTGCTGATTTGGCTTTTTATTTTTAGGGTTTCAAAATTGTTTTTACTAAAAACTATTTTTCCCAATCCTGCAGCATAACTGTTAAACCATAAATTGTTCTGTTTGTCAATCAAGGCAACTCTGAAAGCATTTGAAAAGGCCATTTCGGGTTCTTTGTATTCCGATTTTAAAGGAATAAGCTGATTCGATTCCTGATTATATAAAGAAAAGCCCCCATTAAGAGCTTGTACCCAAATCTGTCCTTTACTATTGGTTAGAACATAAGGGGTTGATTGTTTGGAAGAATTAGAATTGCCTGATCTTATAGCGGGAAAGAATGTGTTATTGTTATCATTAAAATTAAAAAGGTTTATGCCAGGTTTTGAGCTGTTGTAATACCAAAACTGATAGTCGTTTGTAATTGTTAAAGGATGTAGCTGCCTTATATTCAAATGAGGATATGTGGTAGAATTATAAACTTTAGTGTTCCGTGAATAACGGTGTATCGTACAAAACCCTTTGTTGTTTGTTACCGCTAATACGCTAAAGTTATTTAATGGCATTAATTTTATTATGTTGCCATCAATAGGCAGCTTTTGTATGCTGAATGATTTATTCGATTTGGAGTATTTGGCAATAATTCCGGAAATGCCACCGAACCATATTTCATCATCAAACTCCAGGTATTCGTAAAAAGGGGTGTTTTTTCCAGGTTCTTTGTCAAAAAAGTGAGCAGGAGTTTTAAAATTATTCTTTGGGAACATGGTAATCCCGTTGTTTGTCAATAACCACGTATTATTTTGCAGATCCTCGTGTACGTTGTATACACCTGTTGCATTTAAATTATTTTGAGACGAATTAAAATATCTTACTAAATAATCTTTACCCGAAACACAAATGCATCCTGCAGAGTCGGAAAGGAGCCAAACCATATCCGATTTTGTAGGTACAATACGTGATAAATTAAAGTTTTCAATCAGTTTATCCTTATCCGTTTTTTTATCCCAAAACTTTTCAGTTTCCGGATCAAAGCAATTAATAATAGGTCCAAAAGCCCTTGATTCCATCCAGATTCTGCCCAGGCTGTCTTCTGTTATTTTACCTATTCTGTTGGTTTTTAATATTGTTGAGTCGTAAGCTTGAGGTATATATTGATGAAATGTATAACCATCATACTTGCATAAACCATTGAAGGTACTGATCCATATAAAACCTTTTTTATCTTGGATAATATCATTAATTAAATTATGGGGAAGCCCGTCTTCTACCAAATAATGATTTAGGGTAGAAACAACCTGGCCACTTGTTTTGACAAAGGATATGATGCAAACAAAAAGAATAATAGAGTATGTACTCAATGTTTTCATGCGCTCTGTTTTTTTTATAAAAATAAGAGTTATTAATCAAACATAAATGATTGTCTGTATTATTGTAAAACAACCCTTCCTATGTTGTGAAATACCCCCTGTTCATGGGGTGAATCGACTGTAGATCAATTGTTCTGCAAAATCACCTCCTATCTGATATTTATACAAATATACCCTTATTGCAAAATGACTACCTACATATTGTAATGTGCCATCCTATGTCTGGATAGATATTAAATAGTTTTGTTACAGTAATTTAAAAAACGCGATGGAACATATAAGGTTAATGATATTAGGTAGTGTTATATTATGGTTCAGTGTAAGTATTTACTCACAGGAGTATATACCGCTATGGAGTAATTATAACATGCCAAATTCCAGGGGAATGGAATTGCCCCGTATCGAAGAGCGTGAAAGAATAACACAGATTGATGTTCCGGGCATGTATTGTTATTTTACTTCGAAAGAAGAAAATACCGGTTCGGCCGTATTGATTTTTCCTCCGGGAGGATATCGTAAAGAAGCTTATAATATAGCCGGAATCCAGTTGGCAAAATGGTTTAATACGTTTGGGGTTAATGCTTTTGTTGTAATATACCGTTTGCCTACTTCCCCTGATTTAACAGATAGTGCATTTGGTCCTTTGACTGATGCCCAGAGAGCAATGAAGCTAGTTCGCTCTCATGCTGCCTTTTGGAATATAGATGCCGAAAGGATAGGTGTTATGGGATGTTCTGCAGGTGGTGGTTTGGTATCCAATTTATCCACCATACAAAATGATTATTCTTGTGTTGGGGACTCAATCGATCAATTCCCTTTTGTTCCTGATTTTCAGATTTCAATTTCAGGAGCCATCAGCATGCAACAAGAAGCCCATGAGGGGAGCAGAAAAGCATTGCTGGGAGAAAATCCAGATGAGAAAATGAAATCTTTATTCTCAGGAGAGCTGAATGTCGGAGTTCATACCCCTCCTGCTTTTATAGCCTGTGCTTCTGATGATCCGGTTGTAAACCCAATGAATAGCTTGCGTTACTATCTGGCATTGCAAGCTGTTGGCATACCATCTTGTTTACATATTTTTTCCAAGGGTAAGCATTCAATTGCATTGCGTAACAATCCGGAGGCTACAAATTTATGGACTTACTTATGTGAAGCCTGGATGAACGAAATGGGATATTTAACAAGAAAAGCAGTTTTGTAATTCAAATATTACTAATTTAAAATCAAAAATTTATGAAAAATTATCTGTCAAAGAGATTCTTTGACTTGTGGAAGAATCAACAATTGAAATTTCTGGTCTTGATTTCAATTCTTATGTATTCCTCAATCATGTTTTCTCAAGGAGGAGAGAGAATTACGGTTACAGGGAAAGTTTCTGATGAAAATGGAATGGTAATTCCTGGTGTTACAATAGCCGTAAAAGGGTTAAATACTGGTACTATTACAGATGTAAATGGCGAATATATTTTAAATGATGTGCCTTCAAATGGAATACTTGTATTTTCTTTTATTGGTATGAAATCGCAGGAAATTAGTGTTGATAGAAGGAAAGTGATTAATACAGTGTTGAAAGATGAGTTTGTTGGTTTAGAGGAAGTTGTTGCTGTAGGTTATGGAACAACCAAGCGAAGAGACCTTACGGGTTCAGTGGCTTCAGTTAGTGCTGAGGCGTTGAGTGATATACCAGCTACATCTGCCATGCAGGCTATTTCTGGTCGTTTGGCCGGGGTTAATGTTACTGTAACAGAAGGTTCGCCTGACGCCGAAGTTAAAATACGTGTACGTGGTGGAGGATCCATTACCCAGGATAATTCACCTTTATATATCGTTGATGGTTTTCAGGTTAGCAGCATTGGTGATATACCTCCGGGTGATATTGAGACTATTGATGTATTAAAAGATGCTTCTTCAACAGCTATTTATGGTGCCCAAGGTGCTAATGGTGTAATTTTAATAACTACTAAATCAGGTAAGGAAGGAAAAACAGAAATAAACATTAATTCATATGTTGGGATTAAAAAGGCATATAATTTAAATGATGTTTTGTCTCCCTATGAGTTTGTATACTATCAAAGGGAGCTTGATCCAAGTACCAGTACCAATTCTGCATTTACCAATAGCTATGGATTGTGGGAAGATATCGATATATACAAAGGGGTAGAAGGAATTGATTGGCAGGATCAGTTGTACGGAAATACAGGTGTGCAAAAAAATCTTAGTGTTAGCTTAAATGGTGGTGATAAGGATTTTAAATATAATCTTAATTATACACGTGATGATGAGGATTTTATCATGTTGAATTCTGCCTATAAAAGAGATTACGTAACACTGAAGTTAAGCAAAAAGATCGGAAAAAAACTTTCATTTAATTTAACATCAAGATTGTCTAATACTACAATAGAAGGCCCTAGTGTATCAAGCGGAAAAAAACTGCGCGATGGTGTTAAGTATGCCCCGGTTCGAAGTTTGTCGTATTTGTCCGAAGATCAGTTGGTAGGGAATGAAGATGTAACATCGGCAGAGGCTTTGAGTTCGCTTAACGATCCTATTTTTAATACGGTTAATGAATATAAGGAGCAAAATAAGTTCAGACAAACTTACAATGCCAGCTTATCGTGGGATATTATTAAAGGTTTGAGGTATACAACAAAAGGATCTTACGATTATGAGAAAAATTATACCGATAATATCTGGCTTAAAAAAACAGGCGAAGCCAGTTCTAATGGTGGCCAGCCGGTAGCTAAAAGAACCGATCAAAAAGGCTTTAGGTATTCTGTTCAAAATACGTTGACTTATGATTTTGACTTAAATAACAAGGTGCATAAATTCAAACTGTTGGCCGGGCAGGAGCTGTATAGTTCAGAAAGAAATGATATGGAAGTGATGTCAAAATTCTTCCCTTCAGATTTTTCGGCTGATGATGTATTAGCAATGTGGAATTACGGTACGGCATCTCCTACCTATACTACCATAAATGAGCCATCTCGTACCAATTCTTATTTTGGTCGTTTAAACTATAATCTGTACGATCGTTACCTTCTTACTTTAACGTTACGTGCCGATGGTAAAAATGTATTGGCACCTAATAATCGTTGGGGTTATTTTCCTGGAGCAGCCTTTGCATGGAGACTTTCGGATGAGGCCTTTATGGATGGTGTTAAAGATTGGATGTCAAATGCAAAACTTCGTTTGAGTTATGGCGCGGTAGGTAATGCCCGCGTAGGTTCTTATTGGCGACAAGAGTATAGTTTTGAGGATAATTACAGAAACCTCTATTATATTAACGATGAGGCTCAAAGTGCTTTGGTTACTTCTTCGGTATTAAAAAATGAGGACTTAACCTGGGAAACAACCATTTCTTCTAATATAGGTCTGGATTTAGGTTTTTTTGATCAAAGATTGTCGGTTAATATCGATGCCTACAAAACCGAAGTGAAGGATTTGATTCTGGGTGTAGCATTACCTTCTAATTCAGGATATGATAAGCAATACCAAAATGTGGGAAGTACCTCGAACCGGGGTATTGAAATAGCAGCTACAGGATATATTGTTGATAACAGAGATTTTAAACTTTCTGCCAGTTTTAATATTTCATTTAACAGGAATAAAATTGAAGAGCTGGATGGTTCAGATGAGTTAATAGCATCTTCGGGATGGGGACTTAATTTAGGTAGTGATGATTTCCGTGCTGTTGTTGGTCAGCCGGTTGGTGAAATGTACGGTTACGTTTCTGATGGGATGTACACTTTTGATGATTTTACTTTTAATGAAACTACGAATAAATGGGTGCTAAATGATGGAGTTGTTGATGCTTCATCGGTGTTTACCAATTCGGGTGATTATTTTGGTCCCGGACATATGAAACTTAAAAAGTTAAGTGGTGAGGGTACTGAAATCTCTCCGGATGAGGATAGGAAAGTCATCGGACATGCCCAACCAAAACATACCGGTGGGTTTTCAATGAATGCCAGTTATAAAGGATTCGACTTTGGCGCACAATTTAATTGGTCGTATGGAAATGATATTTATAACGCAAATAAAATAGACTTTACCTCATTTAGCGGATCAAAAAGATATCAGAATCTATTGTCGGTAATGAGTTTGGATAATCGTTTTACAACCATCGATCCTGCAACAGGATATAACATCATGTTTGGAGAAAATGCCAATCCTGAATTGCTGAAAGAGTTGAATAAAGATGCCCGGATCTGGCACCCCAGGGCTAATTCAACTGTTTTAACCGATTGGGCCATTGAAGATGGTTCGTTTTTACGACTGAGTAATCTGACTTTGGGGTATACTTTACCTAAAAGTATATCAGAAAAGGTTTTGATGAAAAAATTACGTGTATATGTAACTGCAAACAATTTAAAGTGTTGGACAAAATATACAGGACAAGATCCGGAAGTGGATACCCGCCGCTCAACACCTTTGACTCCGGGAGTAGATTACTCAGCTTATCCAAAAGCAAAAACACTGTTGTTTGGTATTAATGTAACTTTTTAAGTGTTAGTAAAATGAAACGAATAATATATTACTTATCAATAATTTTAACTTTGGGAGTAGTTTCTTGCGAAGATGATTTTCTGGAAACAAGTTCTCCTTCAAAATTAAGTTCCGAAACGGTATATCAAACAGCTTCAATGGGCGAGGCGGCTGTTATGGGGCTTTATGGAAAAATGACCGACACATATATATACGGACAGAAACTGTCTGTAAACTGGCAGGGTGTTACCGATATAGAATCAAATCGTGAGTTTAACAATACAACTTATAACTCCACCTCAAGGGATGAGGGAGCCGGAAATTATTATGATGATCAGTATAATAGAACAACGCGATGGCAATCTCTATTCGAAATGGCCGAACTGGCTTCTACAGCAGTTGATGGATTCAGAAACTCACCCATTTTAGAGAGCGCAGCATCTCAAATGAAACCAATGTTAGGAGAGGCATTAACACTACGTGCTATGGTGTACTTTGAGTTGGTGCGTTATTGGGGCGATGTTCCCTTTAAAACAGAGTCATCCAAATCGGACCTTTCAAATGTGTATATGAGTAAAACCGATCGAGATACTATTTATAAATATCTGGTAGCTGATTTGCAAGAAGCAGTAGATTATGTGCCATGGTTAGGAGATAACACCGAATACGGAACCTCAGAGCGTATATCGAAAGGATATGTTAAAGGATTATTGGCAAAAGTAGCCTTGTTTGCCGGAGGTTGGTCATTGCGTGATGGTAATTTATTTGAAAGTACAACCATTGAGCATCATCCAACTATTCCTGAAAGTGGTGGTTATTTTGTTGGTCGTGTTCAAAACTGGAAAGAGTATTATGCCATAGCAGCACAACAATGCGCAGAGGTTATTGGAAGCGAAGATAATCCTCATCAGTTGGATCCTGACTATGAAGATATATGGAAAACGGTTTGTGCCCAACAACAAAATGCATCAAATGAAAACTTGTTTGAAGTGGCCTTTGGTATGGGTAACAATGGTGATATTGGGTCATTGATGGGATACACTGTGGCTTCAAATACAAAATACGGAGCCCGTGGTTTTGGAGGTTCTTATGTGACTTCAACAGCTTATTATTTTTATTCTTTTGATCGTGAAGATACCCGCCGTGATGTTACTCTGACATGGAGGAATTACTCTAAAGATAATATTGAGGAATTATCAAACAACCCGCTAGGTGTAACTTTTGCCAAATGGCGCATATACTGGACTTCAGATGCTTATTTGGCCTTGCATAAAACAGCTAATAGCCGTATTGCTACAGGTATCAACTGGATATTAATGCGTTATTCTGATATTTATTTAATGTTTGCAGAAGCTGAGTATGCTTTAAACGGATCTGATAACGTGAATGCGACAGCAAAAATGTCTGCTCGCCAGGCTTTGGAAAAAGTACGTGAAAGAGCTTTTGGTGCAGGTTCTTCTAAAATTCAACAATACGATACTGATTTCTTTGAGGCTATAGTTAACGAACGTGCATGGGAGTTCGGTTGTGAATCTATCCGTAAGCAGGATTTAGTTCGTTGGGGATTATTATATGATAAGATTGAGGATATGAAAAAAGCCATATGCCTGATGCTGGATCATACACAACAGGTACAAATATTTGATAAAACATATCAACCTTCTGATTTTCCTGAAACCGTATATTATAGATATGCAGATGATGAGTATATTGATCCTTCTTCTATAAATTACTATGAGGAGTTGGGGGCTAGTCCTGGTGCCGATTATGAGTCTGTGGACTGGTTTCCCAAAAGAGCAGCCAAGCCCGAAGAGGGATCAAGTACATATTATATCGATTGGCCGGTAAAAACATTATTAGCAGGTACAGGGATGTATGCTAATTATGACTACTCAAGTTTCCTTGGTACATTAACTTATGGCGATGAAATTGCAACCAGCTTGTCGCAATATTCAATGGGTAATAACATTTGTAATTACAGGCATTTTTATGCTATCTATTACGAAGATATTTATGAATCAAAAGGGAAATTGACAAATTCTTATGGTTATTAAATAATGTTTTGTTTAATCAATTTGTTTATTAAAAATGAAGAAATTAATATATATACTTAGTATTTCTCTTCTTTCGGTTATTTGGGTTAGTTGTGAGGATGATTACAACAACTGGGAGATAGAAGAGGGGCATGACAGACTTTTTAAATCTTTACTTTTTGAAGTCTCGGGCATTGAGTCAACATCCGTTGAATTGAAATTCACGCAGTCCGTATCTGCTACCAAATATGTTTTCGAATTTAGTGAAGATAGTCTGGAGTTTCTGGATATAGTAAGGACTGTTGAAATGGGTGCTGATACTTTAACACCATTTTCATCTTCATCAACTATCACAAAAAATGAATTCAGGGAAACTATCATTGATTTGGATGGAACAACTGGATATTCTGTAAGGATGAAAAGTGTGGATGAAACAAGCGGACAGGAATCTAACTGGTGTGAACTATACTTTGAAACTCCGGCCGAGCAAATATTTACAGGATATACACCTACTTCAACATCAATAGCTTTATCATGGACAGTTTCAGATAGGGTTACAAATTTGAGTTTGTTCGATATCAATAATGAGTTGGTTAGTAATTTTGAGTTAACCGGTGATCAAAAGGCAGCTGGGAATATACTGATTGATGGACTGAGTATGGGTACAAACTATATTGCTCAAATGTTTAATGAAGATAAGGTACGGGGTACACTTAATGTAGTAACAAGCGGTATTGCCGATGGTTATTTATACCAGGTTTTGGATACAGATAATGCAGAGTCGATTACTGCAGCATTGCAGGATCTTGTAGCAGGCGGAAAAACTAATATTAATGTGGAATTTGCTGCCGGAGAATCTTATGATATTAGCGGAAAAATTATCATCCCTACGGGTGTGAATAATATTGCCTTTGTTGGTTCTGAGAATGCCAGTGGTGTCAAAACATCTCTTCAAAATGCTTATTTTACAGTAGAAAGTGCTGTAAATAATATCAATCTTCAATACCTTACAACTACATCAGGAGGCAACTTCCTTATTGATATTGATAGTAGTGATAAAAGTGCTTTTGATATCAGGGTAGATGGATGTAATGTGTCTGAAATCAACTCAATTGTTAGGCTGCGCAGTGGTGGATCAGCAAATAGTATTGTTGTTAATAACTGTATGATTTCAGAAACCGGTGGATGGGGTATGCTAAATGTGGGCTCAGGATCCGTAATTGGATCCATTGATGTTACCAATTGTACGTTAACCGAAATCAGTACTCGTTTTGCAGATATTCGCGTTTCTACAGATATTACATTTAGCAATATTACTTTATGCAATATTAATAGGTCAATGAGCCATTTCTGGCGTTTTGATAATAATAATCCTACCAATGTTACTATTGAGGATTGTATTTTCAGTGGGTCAAATGGAGGAGTGGAATTGAACGATACCTATGGCACTTATAGTAATATTACCATTTATTATACAGGTAGTTATAAAACTAACGATTTGTTAATTAAAGATCGTCCGCTAACAGGGGTTACGGAATTACCTCTAAGTATGGAAGGATTATTTGTTGACCCGGTTAATGGGGATTTCCATATTCAGGAGGATGCCGGTTTTGCTGGTACAGGAGTGGCAGGAGATAAAAGATGGTTTAATTAAATAGTAAATATTTGTTTGAGGGAGAGTTGCTTGTAATTCTCCCTCTCTTTATACTGTTGTAATTGTGTGCATTGAGCGCAAAGCTAAATGCACAGGAGGAAAGTGTAGGGTGTTCTTTCTAATCAATTATGATTAATTTGCATTCATTCAGCACTTTGCTTCATACTTTTTTAGGGATCTAATGATAATAAGAAAATTAAAAAATGAATAATATTTTGTATAGTTTAATATTCTTTACTCTAAGCATGCTAATTACTTTAGGATGTGAAAAGGATGAAAAATGGGCCAATAGTCCGGTTACATCAGAATCTGCAGATGATACAAAAGGCGAAAACAATAACGCCGTGGTAGAAGACCCATATGCTTTTCCGGGTGCTGAAGGTGGGGGTATGAATGCCACCGGGGGGCGTGGAGGTGATGTTTATATGGTAACCTCTCTTGAGGATAATAATACGCCAGGCACTTTGCGTTATGCTATTAATCAGGAAGGTGCCCGAATTGTAGTTTTTGATATTTCAGGAACCATTCATTTGCAATCTTCATTGTCAATTGATAATGATAATATTACTATTGCAGGCCAAACATCTCCGGGTGATGGTGTTACCCTGGCAGACTTCCCGGTTTCGGTTAATGCAGATAATGTAATAATACGTTTTATCCGTTTCAGAATGGGCGATAAAAAAGTTTTTGATGCAGGGGTGGCTGACGGAGCAGATGCTTTAGGGGGACGTCAGCACAATAATATTATTGTCGACCATTGTTCTGTTAGCTGGTGTACTGATGAATGTTGTTCTTTTTACGATAATGAAAACTTCACGCTTCAATGGTCTATTATTTCCGAAAGTTTAAGGCTTTCAAAACACTCTAAAGGCCCTCATGGCTATGGGGCTATTTGGGGAGGAGTGAATGCATCTTTTCATCATAACTTAATGGCTCATCACGATAGTCGTACGCCAAGGTTTGGCCCGGGAGCTGTTCATGCCGGTTCCGACAGGGTTGATGTTCGTAATAATGTATTCTATAACTGGAATGGCAATGGATGTTATGGGGGAGAGGCCATGCATATAAATATTGTTAATAATTATTATAAACCAGGACCTGCTACAGCCGATAAAGTGGCCAGTCGTATTATCCAGATCGATGTAAGTGGTACGGGTGGTTATTTTGAAGAAATTATTGGAGTCTGGGGGCGTTATTTTATTTCAGGAAATGTTTTTCCTTATAACAGTGGTGTTACAGCAAATAACTGGACAGGTATTAATATTTATCAAAAAGATGGCTTTACCGAAGGTACGGAAGCACTTTTGAGGTTGTATACAGATGTTGAAACGGATGCTGTTACTACTCATGATGCAGAAACTGCTTACCAAAAAGTATTGGCTTATGCCGGAAGTTCACTGGTGCGCGATGCGGTTGATAATCGTATTGTAAATGAAGTAACAAACGGTACGGCTGCCTATAAGGGACTTAATGAACACAATGGATATGGTACCGATTTTCCCGGTTCGGATGTAAACTGGAAAAGTACCAATTATCCAAGGTTTGGAATTATAGATAGTCAGGATGATACCAAACCTGAAGGAGCAGGTGATGAGTGGAGTGCCTGGCCTGATCTGGATGCTGGAACGCCTTTGGTGGATACAGATAATGACGGTATGCCTGATCAATGGGAAACTGATAATGGACTTGATCCTAACCTAAAAGATCATAAAGGAAGGAATTTAAGTACAGCGTATGATAATATTGAGGTTTATATAAATAGTTTAGTGTCAGATATTACTGATGCAATAAAGTAAGGGGTAAAACAAAATTTGATATATGATACGTATAATAGCAGGCTGTTTGATTTTATTATTTGTACAGTGTGAAACGGGTAAAAAGAAAGAAAAGAGCCAAATCAGTTATTCAGTGCAACTTGCAGAAGCAGTGATGCATAATAACCCAAAGGCATGGATGACGGATTTTCGAAGTAAACCTCGTTGGGGATATGTTGAAGGGTTGGTTTGTCAGGCACTTATTAAAGTATCGGAGCAATATGGTAATCCAAAATATTACAATTATGTAAAAGATACCTATGTTGATGTTTTAATTGACTCAGCGGATTATATATCAGGTTACAAAAAAGAAAGTTTTAAGTTGGATGATATTAACTCAGGCAAAATTCTTTTTCCCCTTTATGCTAAAACTATGGACGAGCGGTATCGTGCCGCAATACAAATACTTAGGAACCAGATAACTGATCAGCCCCGAATTGAGGAGGGAGGTTTCTGGCACAAAAAGGTTTACATCAATCAAATGTGGTTAGATGGCCTTTATATGGGGCTTCCTTTTTACGCCCAATATGCAACCATGTATGGAGATTTTTTGGATTTTAATGATATAACAAGCCAATTGTTGCTGGTAAAAAAACACTTAAAGGATGGTGCAACAGGACTTTATTATCATGGCTGGGATGCATCAAAGAAAGTGTATTGGGCTGATCCGGATACAGGGTTGTCTGAAAATTTTTGGGGAAGAGGTGTAGGTTGGCTTTATATGGCATTGGTGGATGTATTGGATTACATACCTAAGAATCATAGCGATTATAACGAGTTGGTTTTAATGTTTCAGGACCTGACAGATGCAATCATACAGTTTCAACAGGAAGATTCCGGCTTGTGGTGGCAGGTGATGGATTGTCCGGACAGAGAAGGGAACTATCAGGAGGCAACAGCATCATGTATGTTTGCCTATGGTATGTTTAAAGGGATTCAAAACGGATTATTAAGCAATAGGTATTTGGTCTTTGCAAAAAAAGCCTATCATGGTATTTTTAAAAAAATGGTACAAAAAGATCAAAATGGAATCCTGGAAATAACCGATTGTTGTGCAGGAGCAGGATTAGGGCCTGCTGATAATCCGGTGAGAGATGGTTCTTATGAATATTACATAAAAGAAAAAATCAGGTCAAATGATGGAAAGGCTATCGGGCCGTTGATTATGACCTGCTTATTGGTAGAGAATAATCCTGATTGGAAAGTGGAAGAGTAATGAAAGAAAAATTAAACATATGAATTTAAAAATGAAATCAAGAGTATTATCACTATTGTCGTTGATGATATTTGTGGGAGTAGCTAATGTGTTAGCTCAGGAAAAATCAAATTATGTTTCTGAAGTATGGGTCGCCGATCAGGGCGATGGTACCTATAAAAATCCGATTTTGTATACAGATTACTCTGATCCGGATGTTTGCAGGGCTGGCGATGATTATTATATGACCTCGTCAAGTTTTAATTGTATTCCGGGATTACAGATCTTACACTCTAAAGATTTGGTGAACTGGGAACTGATTGGTGCCGCAATTCCTAATGGTTTACCCCCTGCTGATGTGTTTTCAAAACCTCAGCATGGCAATGGCGTTTGGGCTCCCTCAATTCGCTACCATAACAATGAATTCTATATTTTTTATGGAGATCCTGATTATGGTGTTTACATGACAAAGGCAAAAGATCCTGCCGGCCCCTGGTCTTCTCTAACTTTAGTGAAAGAAGGGAAAGGTTTAATTGATGCATGTCCTTTATGGGATGAAGATGGTCGTGTTTACCTTGTTCATGGTGTAGCAGGAAGCCGGGCTTCTTTTAAAAGTGTATTATTGGTATGTGAGCTAAATAAAGATGCCACAAAAGCAATATCCGAAAGTGTTATAGTTTATGACGGTCATGGCAAACATCCAACTATCGAAGGACCTAAATTTTATAAAAAAGATGGTTATTACTACATCTTTGCCCCGGGAGGAGGCGTGCCTACAGGATGGCAGATTGTAATGCGATCTAAAAATGTTTACGGTCCTTACGAAGATAAAATTGTATTAGCCCAGGGTAAAACCGCGATTAACGGTCCGCACCAGGGTGGTTGGGTAGATACACCATCAGGCGAAGATTGGTTTATTCATTTTCAGGATGTAGGTGCTGTTGGACGAATTGTTCACTTGCAGCCAATGACATGGAAAGAAGGTTGGCCGGTAATGGGTATTGATAAGGATAAAGATGGCTGTGGTGATCCTGTTATGACATACAAAAAACCCAATGTAGGTAAAACTTATCCGATAATGACTCCTGAAGAAAGTGATGAATTTAACGATTCTAAAACAGGATACCAGTGGCAATGGCACGGAAACTGTTCTCCGTTCTGGATTTTTAACGATGCCGCTAATGGCAATATGCGTCTATACTCTGTTTTAACTCCTGAAGATTATAAAAGCCTATGGGATGTTCCTAATTTATTACTTCAAAAGATTCCGGCTCCAAAATTTACAGCTACAGTTAAAATGGCATTTCATCCCAATCCTGAAAATGATGGGGAGCGTGCTGGGTTTGTAATTATGGGACGTGACTATGGTGTGGTTGCTCTGGAAAATACAAAGGATGGGATTGTTTTGTCTCAAGGCTTTTGTAAAAGCGCGGATAAAGGTAATAGCGAGATTATGAATGAGAAAGTAACCATTAAAAACAACGATCCTGTTTATTTAAGAGTTACCATGCAAGGTGAAAATTATTGTCAGTTTAGCTATAGTTTTAATGGTAAGAAGTTTACAGATATTGGTCAGGCATTTAAAGCTCGCGAAGGTCAATGGATTGGAGCTAAAATGGGAATATTTATAAACCGTCATAAATATCATAAGGATAGCGGTTGGATTGATGTGGATTGGTTTAGAGTAACTAAATAATAATAGAAAATGAATAATTTGTCAAAGAATATATACACTCTTGTATTAATAATAAGTTTAGTAGGAGGTGTTTCATGTAATGCTGTGAAAAAATCAGAACCGAAAAACATAGCATTGGATTTGCCTTTTGAAATGCCCAATGTTATAGTTCCTGAATTTAAAAACGATACATTTAATATTGTAAATTATGGAGCTGTTTCAAATGGGAAGTTTTTGAACACAGAAGTGATTAACTCAACAATAGATTTATGCTCAAAAAACAATGGTGGAGTTGTATTGATACCAAAGGGCGTTTGGTTGACCGGACCAATAGTTTTAAAAAATGATGTAAATCTTCATTTAGAAGGTGGAGCATTGTTGCAATTTAGTGGAGATCGTAGCTTATATCCGCTTTTAGATAATTTTTATGAAGGTAAAAAAAATCCCAGATGTCAAAACCCAGTGTCAGGTAAAAATCTAAAGAATATTGCCATTACCGGAAAGGGTGTTGTTGATGGGGCAGGAGGTGCCTGGAGACAAATAAAAAAAGGTAAGTTAACTGAAGGGCAATGGAAAGAAGTTGTTGCCGGAGGGGGTTTTGTTTATAACGAAAAAACATGGTATCCCTCAGAATCTTATTATAACGGGGAGCAATTAGTGCGTTCGGGAAAAGTGGATTATGACAATGTAGATGCTCTTCAACCCTATAAAGATTTTTTTAGGCCTCAATTGATAAACCTGACTCAATGTGAAAACGTACTTCTTGATGGCCCTACTTTTCAAAACTCTCCGTCGTGGAATATTCATCCCTTGCAGTGTAAAAATATTACGGTCAGAAATATTAATGTTCGTAATCCCTGGTTTGCTCAAAATGGTGATGGAATAGATTTAGAATCATGTAAATATGGAATTGTAGAGAACTGTACTTTTGATGTGGGCGACGATGCTATTTGTATAAAATCAGGAAAAGATAAACAAGGGAGAGATATTGGAGTTCCTACCGAGTATATTATTGTACGTAATTGTGTTGTTTATCATGGGCACGGAGGTTTTGTTATTGGTAGTGAAATGTCTGGAGGAGTGAAAAATATGTATGTTGAAAATTGTACTTTCCTGGGAACTGATTGCGGTCTGCGTTTTAAGAGTACACGAGGCAGGGGAGGTGTAGTTGAAAATATTTATGTAAAAGGTGTCCGCATGACGAACATACCCTCGGATGCAATTCGTTTTAACCTGTATTATGGTGGAAAAATTAAAGAAGATGAAAACGGAAATATTATTGGAATCACCACAGAACCTGTAACCGAAGAAACACCTTGTTTTAGAAATTTTGTTTTTGAGGATATTGAATGTTATGATGTTGAAAAGGCAATCACAATCAATGGGATTCCTGAAATGCCGGTTCAGAATATTAAAATTAAAAACAGTAAAATAGTGTCGAACGAAGGTGTTTTACTAAGGTATGCAAAAGGAATAGAAATAGAAGGCTTAAGCCTCGATGTAAAAAAGCCTGAATCCATTATTGTTCAGAATAGTGAAGATGTTAAGTTTGTTAATAGCGAGGTGGCTGATATTGATCAGCATGGAGTTGTTGTTAAAGGTGAGTCAACGGGTTATGTTTATTTTGACTTTAAAAATGTATCCAATCCCCAAAAGTATGTGAAGGTTATTGGTACTCCTGAAAATAATATCCTGTTTAAGTGAAAACATTTGCGGTATATCAAATAGAAGGAAATTAAATATCAACAATAGCGTTGAGTGAAATTAAAATCATCTTGTATTTGTATATAGTTATTAAGGGGCAATCTCATGGAGTTGTCCCTTTTTTATAACAATATTAATGCAAAAAAAACAGTTTGAATATTCTATGAGGTTGGATAATTTTTTGATCTCAGAAGTTGGATGAATTTTTTTCGAAGTAAAAATGAAAACCCACTGTCTTTTGAAAGTCATATTACTCATTGGACCTTAGTCTTATACCATATAAACTGCGGAATTCATTGTGTTGTGGTTCAGTCGTGGGTGCTTGATTTTAAACGCTCATCAATAGGTAATTTGATAAAATCTATAACTTCAACTTTTCCAAATTCCTTATATAAGGGATTTAAGATAATGTTAGATTCTAAACCTACAATTGTTGAAGGAACTTTCAGAGCAAAAAAGTCCCTGCTTTTTGCTAATTGGGTGAAAACCATTGTTGTTTTTGATGAATAAGGGTACTGATTCCATCTTTCAGGCAATTCTTTAATTTCCTCAATTGTAAAGTTATCTGGAAATTCAATCTTTGCAATTAGAATCTCTTTAGGTAATATCGCTATATCATCAGAGTGAACATAATATTCAAGTAGTGCTAATGATATATTTTCAGAACAATATACAGCTCTTGTTCCAATCTCATTCCATCTTCCTCCAATTTTTTCAGCTCCAATCCCAGTTAATGTAAAATCTTTATATTTAGTATTCGCAACTCTATAAACAACCATTAGCTATATACGTTATATTGAATTCTAATGATTTCATTTTCTACTAATTCGAATCCAAAACTACTATCGAGCAATTCAAAAGGTTTTTTTTTACCTAGAGCTCTAGATGGCGTCATTAGCCAATTTTTGAAATCGTCATGAGTGTCAAATACATTATATCCAAGTCCGAATAATCGAGCTAATTCGTAAATCCTTTCAGATGTTTCTCTACTGTACACAGTCTTTTTTTGCATACTACTTATGGAGGTTGGCAATATATTTTCAAATTCTTTTTCTGTAGCTCCTATTTTTTGTATTAACAGTTTCCAATCAGCTTTCTTAACTCCATCACGAATACGTTCAATAAGTTCTAATTTGTACCCGGGAGCATCTTTGGCATGAAGAACAACCCATGCAGGAGAAAATTTTGATATAGTATATTCTTGTTGCACACTCTTTGAAATATTTGCCTTACGTGAATGATTCGAAACTATTTTCTTAGAATCATTAGATATTGATTTTGTACCCATGATTGTATTTATATAACTATACAAATGTAAAATTACAATTATTATTTTGTTTCAGCAATAAATTTTAACCTATAGCATCAATACGGTTTTTAATTGAAAAGTTAAATTAAGACAAAAGGAATAATTTCATATTGGCTTATATGTTGTATATTATCAGTAATTTAGTTGTGGAGTGTGTTCTCGTTTAAACGGTTAATAAAGATAAGTATGAGACGTTATGGTGTTTAATTAAATTAAGATTTATTAATTCCGCCTCCCCCCCCCCCAGATTGTGGAACTTTTTAAATATATGATTAAAAAGTATCTATTGTGAATAATTCATATATTAGGAAAAGTCGAGAAAGTATTATTATTATGATTTTTTGTTTGTACTCATTAAAAAAATAGTAGATATAATACATATACTAGCTCCCCAATCAATTATTGAAAAAGGAGTTTTAAGCCAAATTACAGATAATAGACAAGCAACTAAGGGCTCCATAGAAGTTAATAAACTTGTTTTTTGTGCTCCAATTAATTTCGTTGCAGTTAAATAGAAATAAAAAGCCACTAATGAACCTAAAAATATAATAAACAAAGCCGATAAAAAAGTTTCTATATCCCAATTAAATGTAGTTTTCCAAGGAGCTTTCACAAAACTAAAAATGAATCCTGCAATAAGAATTCCCCAGCCTATCACGACTACAGAGCTATATTTATCCAGTAGTTTTTTGGGTTGTAAGGAATAAAAGGCTAAAGTAATAGCAGAAGATAGACCTAAAAATAACGCTATTGGCGTAATTGTTAGACTAGCAAAACTTCCATGAGTTACTAAAAAAAATGTACCAATAACTGCTAAAATTATTGCAATTATTTCAATTGTATTTGGAAGCTTTTTATTTTTTAAAGCCATATATATAGAAATCATAATAGGACCAGAAAACTGTAGAATAGTTGCTGTTGCAGCATTAGAATGTTTTATTGCAGCAAAATATGTGTACTGAACTCCTAACATGCCTATTATGCTAAATAAAATTAGTTGTATTGCATCTTTTTTATTTTTCCAAATATTGAACACGTCTTTATTATTATAAAGAAGGGCAAATGCTATGAGGCATAGACCAGAAATAAGTAAACGAATAGTAATTAGCCATTCTACATCTATTCCTTTATGTTGAAAAAGAAATTGTCCCAATGTCCCTGAAATTCCCCAAAATACAGCTGCAATAATTGCTAAAACCATCCCATTTCTCATAACTATAAATTTTTACTAAACTTGCAGATGCAAAAATATTTTAAAAAGCATTGAATAATTAATGATAATGCCTAGTTGTTTTGCAATTTTGTTTCGTTAAAATACATTTTAATGATTGATGTTTTAGATTATAAGATCCTTGAGATTCTCCAAAAGGACAATTTAAGTCCCCAACGTGATATTGGTGATGCAATAGGACTTTCTGCACCCGCAGTTCAAAGAAGGATAAAAAAAATGCGTGCATCTGGTATAATAGAAAAAGATGTTTCAATTATAAACAGGGATATACTGGGTAATATAATAACTATTATTGTTGAGATTTTCCTTGATAGCGAAAATTTAGACCATATTCTTACTATTAAAAATGATTTTATTTTAGTGCCTGAGATACAGCAGTGTTATTATGTAACCGGGGAGTCAGACTTTTTTCTAGTAATGGTTGTATCCTCAATGAAAGAATATGAGGAGTTGTCAAAAAGATTATTTATTGACAACTCAAATGTAAAACGCTTTAGAACAATTGTTGCTATGGGAATAGAAAAGAACTCATTAGAAATCCCTCTCAGAAATAAATTAGGAAAGTTTTAATAAATTACTCCTTAAAAGATTCGCAATTAATCAGAGACTAAAGTAAAATTGATATTCGATATCAATTTAGATATTTTGATTGGCTATTATATCTTCATCTATTTCTGCCAGACTTTCTATTAAGCGCAGATTTAGCCAAGTGCAATCCGTGAAATGATAAAGCTGTAAATTATATACAAGAGTCATAATTTAAAAAAGTTGTGGCTCTTTTGTTTGTATGGTAGGAATTGCCCGCCTGGAGGAACGGACTGGTATTCCGCCTATTTATAAATCAGCAATCTTTTTATTAAAGAATAGAAGGAATAACCATATAATACTCTACCCGCACCCCCAAAAAAAATAAAAGCCGGCGTGATTGTTTATTGGTTGAAAAACTATAACCTAAACATTAATAAATTACCAATGATGAATAATATGTAAAACAGAGTGCTTGTAATATGCAGATGTATAGTATGTTGTGATATGACCCTGTTATAATTGTAAAGTAAAATCCCTGCTTGTAGCATGAGTAACATACTTTTAGTTTACAAATCGAAAGATGTTATTAATTAAATGATTTATTTATGAAAAAAGTTTACATGTTATTTTGGGGATTAATGCTTGCAGTAATCCAAAGTTATGCGGCATCCATAAATGTTAGTCCTGCCACAATAGAGGCAGCAATGGGAAATGCAATGGATGGCGATGTCCTGCTTTTAGAAGCGGGCACATATTCTTCAGGAATAAATTTTCAAAGCGATAAGGTTTTAACGCTAAAAGCCGCAGAGGATGGCGATGTAACAATAACCCAACAGATTTCAATGGGCGATGCACTTACAAACTGTGGATTGAGGTTTGAGGGGGTTACTATTGACCGGGGATCAGATTATTTTATGAGTGGTAATATTGGAGATATTACAGAACTTGCATTTACTAATGTGACGATTCAAAATGTAAACCGTTGTTTTTTAAGGACCGGGAACGCAGGTTTTAGTATAGGCGCTATAACATTTGATCAATGTATAATAAAAGATTGTGGCAATAATGGTTGGAACTTTATTTATACAAAGCATATTGTTAATTCTATAAGCATTACTAATACTACACTGTATAACTACTTAAACGGAGAAAGTTTCTTCTATCCACAAACCACAGACAGCAGTAATGATTTCACTTTTGCATTTACTAATAACACTGTGTATAAATGGGGAAAGGATAGTAGCCGTGCTTTATGTAATGTTCGAAATCTATATAGTACGAATTCAAATTATATTTTTTCTGATAATATTATTGCAGAGCCTGGATCCACAACTTTACCTAATATAATTGTTGCAACTGGGGGAACATTATCTGCCGAAAACAACCTTGTGGTTAATTACGGGAGTTATAATATAACAAGTGCCACATCATCTTCTATTACTGATAATTCCCTTGAAACATTAGGTTTGACCGAAATAGGATTTGTAAATGCTGATGGTGGTGATTTTACAATATTATCAACTTCTCCTATAGCTACAGCAAGTACAACCGGGGGTATAATTGGAGATCCACGTTGGTTAAAACAATTAACAAATGTAGTAGAGCTAACTATATTGTTGTCTGATGATGCTGCGGGAGAGGTTTCTCCAACTTCCGGGACTTATAATGATGGGGATGAGATTACATTGACGGCAACTAATAATTTTGGTTATGAATTTGTTGAATGGCAGGTTGGAAATACAGGAACTGTATTGTCATCTGAAAATCCTTATACGTTCATTATTGATGGAGATATAAGTATAAAAGCTGTTTATAACGCAAAAACTACCTATTCGTTTAATGTTGAAGTTAGTGGCAGTAACTGGGGCGAGGTTTCATTAAGTCCCGAACCTACAGAAGGTAAGTATGAGGATGGAACAATTGTAACTATGACAGCAGAGTCTAATACTGTAGCTAACTTTTTAAACTGGGAAGATTATACAACTGAATTGAGTCGTACTGTATTGGTTGATGGGGATAAAAATTATTCAGCAAGTTTTGATGAGGTACCGTTTATTGTGGGTTGGGATTTTGCTGAAAAAGATCCTACAAGTGACAGGTCTGCTGATTATTTTTCTGCAACGGATAATACCGGTATGTTCACTGTTGTGAAAAATGATGGATCAACTACCGGTTGGTTAGCTCGTACTTCCAGTTCTTTTTCACCAGGCTATGCATGTGCTCAGTTTTGGGCATCAACATCTGAATTTGCAACTCCAAGAGCGTATCAAACCTCGTTTTCAACCGTTGGATATGAAAACATTCAGGTAAACTCTATGCTTTCTGGTTCGTACCACGGATATTCGGTAATGACTATTCAATATTCGTTAGATGGTACCACCTATACTCAATTAGGAACTGTGGATCTTACTTCAGTGTGGGGGGCGTCATGGGCTGATTTAAATGTTACTTTACCTGATGATGCAGAGGGACAGGCAAAGGTGTACGTGAGATGGATTGCTGACACATCAAGTGCCGAAATTGGGAACGCTACAGATGTTGACGGAACTGCTATTACAAATGTTTTTGTGTTTGCAGATCAAGTTGTTGTAAACGACCAAACAGCACCCACACTAATATCGACAATACCTACAGAGGGAGCCACCAATGCTTCGGCCAATGGTTCCATTGTGCTGACTTTTGATGAGCCGGTGATGGCTGGTGCAGGTAACTGTACAATTGGCTCAACGGTTCTTTCCCCAAGTTTTGGCTCAAAAACGGTAACATTCAGCTATACCAAACTTGAGTATGACACAGAATATACTTTTACGGTACCGGATGGGGCATTGACAGATAAATCGGGTAACTCCTTTAGCGGCCTTACTTTATCTTTTAGTACCATGAACCGGCCACAGCCAATTGCACGATTGTATGATGCTGTTGTGGCAAAAGATGGAAGCGGAGACTATACTACAATCCAGGAAGCTATTGATGGAGCACCTTCAAACCAAACATCTCCATGGTTGATTTTTGTTAAAAAGGGAACATATAATGAATTGGTCCGCATTCCTGAAGATAAACCATATATGTATTTAATAGGTCAGGATAAAGAAAATACCATTATTTCTTTTGCTATTTGCTGTAGTGCAAGCGAAACGGATAGTGGTTGGGATTTCAGAAAAGAACTTTGGGGAATGAGTGATTGTGCAGTTGTAGTTGTTTCTGCAGGCGACTTTTATGCTGAAAATATATCATTTGTTAATGATTATGGTGTTGATTACCAGAATGGACCAATGGCTTTGGCTATGCGATCCAATAATGATAGATTTACTTTTAATAATTGTAATTTTAAATCTTTCCAGGATACCTGGTATACAACCAATGGTTTAAATGATCGACATTATGCTTACAATTGTTATATAGAAGGTGCAGTTGATTATATTTATGGTTCTGGAGATGTATTTATTGATCAATGTACGTTGTATAATATGCGAAGTGGATCTGTTATTGTAGCACCGGCACATGTTAATGGAACCAAATATGGTTACGTTTTTAATAGCTGTACTATTGATGGAAATGAAGGTGCGGCAGATGGAAATTTGAAATTAGGGCGCCCCTGGCATAATGAACCTATTGCAGTTTATCTTAATACAAAGATGAATATTTTACCAGCTGTAGAAGGTTGGACAAATATGGGAGTGATACCAAAATTATTTGCCGAATATAATAGTATGGATTCTAATGGAAACGCAATTGATTTATCGAATAGAAAAACTACTTATACCGAAAGTGTAGGAGAAGGTGGTGAAACAGTTTCTGGTTTACAAGCTGTGTTATCTCAGGAAGAAGCGGCTCAATATACATATGATAATGTATTAAGTGGTAATGATAGCTGGAATCCCCGGATGTACTTTGAACCGGTAGAAAAACCTGCAGGATTGTCTATTAATAATAATATTTTAGATTGGAATTTGTCGGATTATGCTATTTGTTATGTAGTTTATCGTAATGGAGAGGTTATTGGATTTACAACAGAACCTTCTTATACCGATCTTGATGCAGAACCAGGGGTGAGTTATACTTACAGTGTTTGTGCGGCAAATGAATATGGTAGCTTGAGTGAGTTGTCTGAAGAAATTACTAACGATGTGAGTTTGTCGGTAAGTGATTCTAATGAGGCTCAGGTGTTTGTCAATATTTATGATTCAGTGCTTCATATTGATAATTTAAAAGGAGCATCAGTTATATCTGTTTATTCTCTAAGTGGGAATTTGATTTCTATCGAGAAAACAATGGATAGAAGTTATTCAAAGAAACTTGATTTACACGGTTTGTATATTGTTAAGGTGAATAGTGAAGTATTTAAAGTGTCTTTTTAGAATAAGAAAAAACGTATAGTTAATAAGGTATTAAATCAAAGTATGTTTTCAAAATTAAAAATAACTGTATTGTATAGCTTATTGGGATTTTTCTCATTGAGTGGGACTTACTGTAATGCACAGGAAACGACAATAGATTTTAGCTATTTGGATTATCATCTACCCTTTGAAGAAAGGGTAGATGTATTATTGAGTCAAATGACATTGGATGAAAAAATCAGTCAAATGACTAATGAATCCAAATCTATTCCTCGTTTGCAGATTCCTGAATACAACTGGTGGAATGAATGTTTACATGGTGTTGCACGAGCTGGCTATGCAACCATATTCCCGCAATCAATTAGTGTAGCAGCTTCGTTCGATAAAGAGTTGATGAAAGAGATCGGTTCAGTTATCTCAGATGAAGCACGTGCTAAACATCACGAGTTTTTACGTCAGAATAAAAGAACTATCTATACAGGGCTGGATTTTTGGTCTCCTAATGTTAATATTTTCAGAGATCCACGCTGGGGAAGAGGCCATGAAACTTATGGTGAAGATCCTTATTTAACAGGTGAGTTGGCTACTGAATTTATTTTGGGCTTGCAAGGTAACGACCCTAAGTATTACAAAACAATTGCAACAGCTAAACATTTTGCTGTTCATTCCGGACCTGAAAAATTACGCCATTCTTTTGATGTTGATGTGAGCGACAGGGATTTGTATGAAACCTACTTACCTGCGTTCTATAAAACCATTAAAGAAGCTAAAGTATATTCTGTAATGGGAGCTTACAACCGTTTCAGGGGAGAATCCTGTAGTGGTCACGATTTTTTATTAAATAAATTGTTGCGTGATAGTTGGGGATTTGAAGGTTATGTGGTTTCTGACTGTGGTGCTGTTCGGGATATAGAAACAGGTCATCATATTGCCAAAAGTAAACCAGAGGCAGCTGCTATTGGAGTTAAAGGTGGATGTGATTTAAATTGTGGAAGTTATTATAAAAGTTTGGGAGAAGCCGTTAAAGAAGGTTTTATTACTGAAGAACAGATTGATGTTGCGCTACGCAGAATTTTGATGGCTCGCTTTAAAATGGGGATGTTTGATCCGGAAGAAGTAGTCCCTTATTCAAAAATACCTGCTGAAATAGTGTGTTCTGATGTTAATACTGAGTTGGCACGTAAAGCAGCTCAGGAAAGTATAGTTCTTTTAAAGAATAGCAATAATTTGTTGCCTCTAGCAAAAGATCGGATTAAAAAGATTACTGTCATTGGTCCTAATGCCGATAACTGGGAATCATTAGTTGGTAATTATCATGGAACACCTAAGAATCCAGTTACCTTTTTAAAAGGAATTAAAAATAAAGTAGAACCTCAAATAAAAGTGCTTTATGCAGAAGGTTCCCACCTTGATGATGAAACATTAAATTTAAAACCTATTTCATCGGTATATCTGCAAACAGAAGATGGGCGACAAGGATTAGAAGGGGCGTATTTTAATAATACTCAGTGTTCCGGGGAGCCTGAATTTACAAGGGTTGATGATAAAATTGATTTTTCATGGCAATATGCTCCTGTTTCAAAAACGTTAGTTGATACTTTTTCTATTCGTTGGAAAGGTTATCTGTTGCCTCCTGCAAATGGGACTTATGAGCTTGGATTATATGCCAAACGAGGAATGACCATTAAAATTGAAGGCAAAGAAATTTCCATAGGAAAAGGATCTGCTCATCATCCTAAATATGCTATGGACAGGTTACAGTTAGTCGGTGGTAAGAAATATGCTATAGAGGTTGAATTTTATACCGATGATACTAATGCGCAGGCTAGCCTGTTATGGGCCAGACCAGATCAAAACTTAATTGATGAAGCTGTAGCAATTACCAAACAGGCTGATGTTGCTGTTGTGGTGGTAGGCTTATCGCAACGTTTAGAAGGAGAAGGCGGTGATCGTACAGATATTTCATTACCTAAAGAGCAGGAAGAGTTAATAAGGGCCGTTAAAGAAACAGGTAAACCTGTTGTATTGGTAATTAATGCTGGTAGTGCCTTAGCGATTAACTGGGCAAAAGAAAATATTGATGCCATTGTAAATGTTGGTTATCCGGGTGAGGAAGGCGGTAATGCTTTAGCCGATGTTCTTTGGGGAGATTATAATCCTGCCGGTCGTTTACCTATTACTTATTATCAATCATTAAGTGAACTGCCCGATTTCCAGAATTACAATATGGAAGGCAGAACTTACAGATATTATAAAGGTGAACCTTTGTATCCGTTTGGTTATGGATTAAGCTATACCACCTTTGCATACTCTGATTTACAAGTGCCATTGAGCGTAAAGGCTGGTGACGATATTAAAGTGACGGTTAAAGTAAGCAATACCGGTAAGCTTGCCGGTGATGAGGTGGTTCAGCTTTATATTACAGATAAAAAAGGATCTACTGTACGACCAATAAGACAGCTTGAAGGTTTTAAACGTATTTATCTTAAAGCAGGCGAAAGCAAAACTGTTGAGTTTACATTAACACCACGACAATTATCTATGATCAATAAAAAGACTCAAAGAGTTATTGAACCTGGTACATTTGATATTTATGTGGGTGGTGAGCAACCTGGTTTTAGTGGTGATAACGATGCTTCATCAACAGATGTAATTAAGGGTAGCTTTAAAGTTTTAGGTTATAAAAGATTTGATATTAAATAGTTTTTCATAAAATAAGTTTGTATTGGACAGAACAGCGAGGTTGTATGCCTTGCTGTTTTTGTTTTATTAATACCGGATTATAAATTCTGTTAACCAATCAAAAATGCCAATTAGTTTAGAGTTGAAATAATTATAGATACTTACAAGATGTCGATTGCACGGATAAATATCCGCCAACATGGGGGTAATAACCTTTCAGGAGCAGTTGATATTGTTCAAACCAGTAGTTATTATCCATTTGGTATGGTGATGAATCAAAAAACTATAATACAACTGGGGAAGATTATTAACAAAATAAATATCTTTACAACGGAAAAGAACTTCAGAATGATGATTTGGGTGGAGGATGTTTGGATTGGTAGGTTCTGTCGCATTAATAAGTTAGATGTTTTTTCTATCGCAAATACTAGCTTTTATGCTGCCAAACTTCTAAAAATTTGCCAATTAGACAGACCATACCCATGAACAACTTGTTGTTTCTGAATCATTCGTATTAATTCAAGTCCGGTCAAAGTGTTTTTCGCCGAAGAAAAACTTTTGAAGCCAAGCATGGGATTTATCCTTCTTTTGATGAACCGATGATCCTGTTCTATTCGATTATTAAGGTATTTATGACACCGTTTTTCAATTCTTGTTATTTCTTCATTGTTAGTATAATCTTCATTGATCTGATCTAAAGCAGCTATATTTGCTCCACTCTTGTCTATAGTTACTTTTGCCGGAATTCCATTATTGGCAAATGCTTTATAAAAGAAGGTCAATGCGGCTTTCTTATCTCGATTCTCGGAGAGATAGAAATCTACTGTCTGGCCTTGCTTATCAACTGCTCTATAGAAATACACCCACTTGCCATTAACCTTTATATAAGTCTCATCCATGTACCAACTAAGCCCTACACGCTTTTTTCGTTTGTTCAATTCTGTATTCAATAATGGTGAAAAATGATTAACCCAACGTTGAATAGTCGAATGATCAATGAAACCCCGCGAAGGAAGAGTAGTTCTTCGACATCACGATAACTCAAACTAAATCTGAGTTTATAAAAAACAGTTTGAAGAATTACTTCTTTGGGAAATCTAAATCCCTTAAACCATCCAACTTGTGCTTGTATCATATTCAAAAATAGTAATCTTTAAGATACAATATTATTAATGCGACAGAACCAAATATTCTCGTTGATATGTTGTTCCGTTTGCATCATAACTTACTTTTGAAACAGCGTTGCTAATATTTAATTCTCTTTTGTAATTAGAAAATGCATCCTGATTGTCAAAATCAATATACAAAGTTCCCAAAGGTGCAAATGATTGAGAATACTCTCCCTGCAAATAGCGATTTAAGGAATCAGCCAATTGGTAATTTTCTTCTCTTAATGCCATACGGACTTTTTCTACATATTTATAGGCCTCTGGATTATTGTTTGGATCAAAAGGTTCTCCTGACCAAAGTGTAGCATCATTTAAATATATTTTATCAGACTGTACTCCTCCAAAAACTGTAGCTCCCATCTTTCCATTTCCTAAAACTAAAGCTTCTTCAAAATAATTTGCTGGTTTATCATACCATAAAACATTATTATTTTGGGCTTGAATTAGGTTAAATATTATTAATCCAAAGCTTAGTACTAATAATTTATACGTATTCATATATTATTGATTTGTCTTCGTTTTCTTTAATCTTAATTTTATTATATAACACCAGATTTAGTTACTATACAGAAATACTGTTTTTAAATTGATAGGTATTTAAAAACAAAATCCCGGTTTGTTCTACCGAGATTTTTTAGTATTAAAAGAGCTTTCTAATTAACAGCTTCGTCCAAAGCCTTACCAGGCTTAAACTTTGCCACTTTCTTTGCAGCTATTTGAATCTCTTTTCCTGTTTGAGGATTTCTACCTGTACGAGCCGAACGTTCGCTGATAGAAAATGTACCAAATCCTATTAATTGAATGCTTTCGCCTTTAGCCAAAGCATTTTTGATTGCCTCTGTTGTTGCATTTAATGCTTTCTCTGAATCTGCTTTTGTTAATCCACTTGCCTCAGCAATAGCACTTACTAATTCTGATTTATTCATTCTTTTTAATTTTTAGATTGAGTGAAATATTCAATGCAAGATAGCTATTTCTTCCTTACATCTATTTAAACAGTGGTGTTGAAAGGTTTTTAGTGATTAATATCACTCAATTACTAATTCTATTCTACTCATTGTAAACGTAATAAATAACACATTCAATGGTCTGTTTTTATTACCCTATATGTTAATTTTGCAATTCCATATACGGAAATCTCAAAATATAAATACAGGCAAATAATAGTATTAAATTTACAATTCTAAGGACAGAAACTATAATCGAATGGAAGTACATTCATTGGAAAATAAAAACTACGGTTTTAAGGTAAATGAAATCTCTTATGAGAATTCGTACGACTATTCTGTAGTTCATAGGCACACATATTTTGAAATATTTTTGTTTGACATTGGTTTAGGTGGAGAACAGCTGATTGACTTTAATAAATATGAGATAAAAGACAAAACATTATTTATTGCTG
The DNA here is from genome assembly GCA_963663905.2 of uncultured Saccharicrinis sp. Taxonomy (GTDB): domain Bacteria; phylum Bacteroidota; class Bacteroidia; order Bacteroidales; family Marinilabiliaceae; genus Saccharicrinis. Next base: position 149,809 of record CAXXQP010000001.1, read on the forward strand.
TTCCAGGCCAGGTACATCGCCTTATTAGGAGACAGAATGAAAATGGAATAATAATTCAGTTCACGCAGGAATTTCTCAATATGCAAATAACTACAGCTACGATTGATACTTTGTTTGCATTAAAAACAAATCCTGTAACAAGACTTTCAAATACTGAATATAATGCATTGAAAAGTTCATTTCTATATCTATTGAACTTAGAAAACTCTGTTAGTAGATTCAAAACTGAAAAAATTAAATACTACTTCGCATTTACAATATTTCAAATTTTAGAGATAATAGATAAGTCGAAAAAAAACTCTCCTAAAAACAATATTACATTAAACTTCATTTTGTTAGCAGAGAAGAATTTCATAAAAGAAAGAATTATAAGTAACTATGCTAAACAGCTCAATATTGCTGTGTCAAAGTTGAATTATATTATTAAAAAAGACTTAGGAAAAACACCTTCAGAGATAATACAAGAACTATTATCAATCGAAATTCAGCGATTAATTCTGTTAGAGAAAATGACTCATAAAGAAATTAGTTTTTATCTCAATTTTGATAGTCCTAGTTCATATAATCGATTTGTAAAAAAGCGTTTTGGATGTAATCCGACAGAAATTATCAAATATCTAAAAATACACAAGTATTAAGGAATAATAGCAATGCTTACAACTTGTCTCTGTTTGTAAATTTGACGCCAAACAAAAATTAATATTATGAGTCTTGAATTATTATTATCATTTTTAAGTGCGTCGGTTATTATAACAATTATGCCTGGTCCTGACAACATCTTTGTTTTAACTGAAAGTTTGACTAATGGAAAAAAAGCAGGGGTGACTATATCATTTGGTTTAGCATCTGGTGTATTGGTTCATACATTTGCTGCTGCTACAGGAATTTCGATTATTATCCAAAAATCGGCAACCGCATTTTCTGTTATTAAATATTTAGGAGCGTGTTATTTATTCTATTTGGCAATTATGGCTTTAAAGAATAATAAATTTTCAATTGACTTAAAATCCAATAAATCAATTAAGGATATAAGTTTTTTACAATTAGTAAGAAAAGGATTCTTTATGAACGTACTTAATCCCAAAGTTGCATTGTTCTTTTTAGCATTTCTACCACAATTCATTGATTTGAATGGAATAAAAGTAGAATATCAAATACTAATATTAGGTCTCGTGTTTATGATGCAGACAATAATAATATTTTGTTTCATTTCAATATTAACAGGCAGACTATCCGTTTTTCTGAATAGACCTAAATTTTGGAAAATCACAAAATGGAGTAAAGCTATTGTATTGTCGGTTTTAGGGTTAGCTTTGATATTAACAGAAAAATAACTTCACACAACATTTTGTTCGAATCGGTATATAACAATACAGAGTTTTTAGCAAATAAGAATACATAGAAATTAGCAACATATATTCAGAGTCTCCTTTTGTTCAATCCATGAGTCGGATTGAACAAAAGGAAAAACGAATAACTTTATTGTGGTTTTAAAATTATAAATCACAATTATGAAGAATACATGTCAGAACAAGTTATGAAATTCACCTTCTTGATAGAGAAGACATGAGAATATTTCAAATAGCCAGATACATCGTTACAGATTGGATTACGATCACAAAGTACCTTTGCATGGATGAAAGGGAACATGAAGCTTATTTAGACTCTTTAGAAAAGAGAAAAAATACTTTTTGAATAGAAGTCTCTTGGAAAAGAAAAACTCACTCACTCTAATTTACGATTTATGAATTTCTTGTCTATATACTGTTGGTGAAATGCCATATTGTTTTTTAAAGCTGTAACCAAAGTAGCTCATGTCGGTAAAGCCACATTTGTAGCCAATTTCTGAAATGGTTAAATTTGTTTCTTCTAGTAGTTGAACAGCTCTTAATAGTCGCATTTTTTTAATAAAAGCATTAGGATTTAATTCAACTGCTTGAGTTAATTTTCGATATAACATTGAGTTACTAACATTAACTTCTTTAGCCAATTGCTTAACTGTAAATTCAGGATCCGACAAGTATTTTTCTACTACTTTATTGACATCGTTTAAAAACTTGTTATGAACTTCATTTTTTTCTAATCCATTTTTAATTTCATTCTTACCTTTTGGAAGAGCCTGATTTTTTTGCTCTATCAGATTTTGAACTCTTAATAATAAAGTATTAATATTAATAGGAATAGGAATATAGCTATCGGCTCCTACTTTATAACTTAATGCTCTTTCCTCTTCTGAAGGACGACCCGATAAAAGAATGAAAGGAATATACACTTCTTTTTTACTCTTCTTTATTTCTTTACATATTTCTATCCCTGAAATATTTGTTGTGGCATTATTAGATATGACAAGATCTACGGTATGTTGCTCAATATATTTAAGTCCACGTTGACCATTACCAGCTTCCTTCATATTAAAGTATGGATTTAGTTGGTTAACTAATACACTTCTTAAATCAGCATCGGGTTCAATAATCAGTATTGTTGCACGTTCTTTCTTGTTTTGATTTAAATTTTTCAAACTTGTTATTATCTCTTCCTCAATTGTGAGTGTATTTTTTAAGAAATCCATCTTTCGAGTTTGTTTTTCCTGTTCCTGATTTGAGTAGGATTCTTTTGAAACCGGAATACGAAATAATATTCCAATTAAGTTTTTACTTTGTTCTTCGGGCCATAATTCACCTTTATGAAGTTCAATCATTTGTTTTGTAATAGCCATTCCAATTCCAAAATCCTTTGAAAGATTAAATTCTTCGCTGTCTGCACTTAAATCTTCCTGAACGGTTTTATATGCATCAGAAGCAGTTGTGTAAGTCAATGAAAATGTAGCGTAATTGCCATTGTTTTCCTTACTTGTTGATACGGTTAATGTAATACTTCCTTTATAAGATGTATGCTTGATGGCAAAAGCTATCAAATTATAGAGAACAATATCAATTTTTTCTTCATCAAAATAGGTAGATGTAGTATTGAAATGGTATTCCGTTTTGAAGAAAATTTCTTTTTTTTGCATTAATAGCTCAAAGCTTTTTACTACTTCTTCAACCAGATCTTTCAGATTATGCTTATCAACTGAAATGGTGGATTTTTGTATCTCTTCTGAGCTATAATAAAGTAATTGTTTAGTATATCGAATCAGTCGGTGGATGTTTTTATGGGCCAGATTTAAATCTCTTTCATTTGGAGCAGCTTTTTTATTTTTCCAATTCTGAATAAATACATATAATATATTTAAAGGTGTTGCTAATTCATTGGATATATTTGCAAAAAGCTGTTTTTTGAAATCTAGTAGTTTTTCTGATTTTTCATGTTCAATGTGTTCTATTTCAAGGGCTCGGGCTAGTTTTTGACTTTGATGCTCTTTACGTATATAGTAAAATAATGCGGACATAAGTACAATAATATAAAATACTATAGCATACCATGTTTCATAAATTGCGGGATGCACTACTATAGTAAATTTTCGTGGCTGTTGTTGCCATAAACCATTATTGTTTGACGCATTGTAAAGAAAGGTGTAGGAACCTGGTTTTAAATTGGCGTAAGTTACAGTGCGTGAATTTGCATCGGCATTTCGCATTTCATTATCTACACCTAATAGTTGAGTAGCATATAAGTTATTTTGCGGATCAGAATATGAAAGTGCACTTAAGGTAAATGATATGCTGTTTTCTTTATGAGTCAATTCTATATTTGATTGAAGAAAGTTTATTGGTTTTTCTTTATTTCCAATTTGTAATTTGGTAATTTCAGGTGTTGGGATATATGGATTACTATGAATTTCAGAAGGATTAAAATAATTAAAGCCTTTGTTTCCACCAAATATCAAATCTCCATTTTTGGTTTTAAATACAGCATTTCGAATAAACTGATTACTTTGCAATCCATTAGCTTGCGAAAAAATCCAACTTTGAGAATGAGACGTGGAGTGTTGATATTTTATTAATCCATGGTTGGTCGAAATCCATAAATTTTTGTTGTCATCTTCACACAAGCCATTTATTACATCGTTCATTGTGTCAATCCCGTTATCCATTAAATAGAATTGTTCATCATGGTTTTGTTTGCAAAGAAGACCTCCTCCTGCTGTACCAGCCCAAATTGTATTTTGTGAATCCTCGTAAAGAACCATGATTTGGTTTGTGCTTAGGTGATGTTTACCTTCTTCATTATAACCATAATGATCAAAAGTAACGGGAAAATGGCTATTAATATCCGAAGTTAATAGATTTATCCCTTTATCCTGAGTCGCAATCCAAATTTGATTTTTTGAATCCTTTATTATGTTTGTTATTTGGTCACTACTTAAGCTGTTGTTTTCGTTTTGATATCTGTAATTAACTATGCTAAAATTACGTAAGTCAATTGGTTTGTGAGGTATGATTTTAAATACACCCTTTTCTGTACCGACCCATATATTTCCAATTTGATCTTCTATGATAGAGGATACCATTTCACCTTCAAAACCATAGTCTTTATTATCTTTATTAATCATGACATAATTTCCGGTTGTCGGATTCATCTTAATAACACCAAGGTATCTTGTTCCCAACCATAAAAAACCATGTGAGTCCCAAAAAAAACAATTAATTGAATTTAATTCTTCAGGTAAATGACTATATGGTTCTTGTTCCTGAAAAGATTTGAATTTTCTTTTAGCTAAATCATAAATCCCAAAACCTAGACCTCTGACACCTATTAATAATCGATTTTGTTTATCATAAGTAAACGAAGTAACAGTTTGACTATATACCTTTGAATTTAAAAGCGGAATATCGTAAGGATTAAATAATCTGGTGACAGGATCCCAAACACTTACTCCTGTATATGTTCCACACCACATTAAGCCTGACTTGTCTCGACAAACAGAATAAACCTCATATTGAGGAATTGATTTAACTTCTTTTTTATTGACGCTCAGCTGATCAAATTTTGGATCTTTTGTATAGGGATTTTCAACTTTGATAATTCCACCAGGACTGCCCAGCCATATGTTGTTGTCATTGTCAAATTCAATATCATATATAATAAATTCCTTTTTTTCCTGATTTATTAATTTTGTGTCAATTAATCTTCCATCAGGAGCCATTCTAAACCTCAAAAGTCCTTTTCCCCATAATCCAACCCAATAAAAATGTTGATTATCTTCTTTTATACAAAAGGGAGAGGATTCACGGAAATTTATATTATCGCCAATGTTTAACCATGATTTAAAGAGCTGTAAGCGTTCGTTAATTAACATCAAATTTCCTTCCCATGTACATATCCAAATATTTCCTTTAGTATCACAATACACTTTTGTAATCCATTCTGAAACCATATCCATATTTTTAGATGCTTTTGAATAATGTTGTAATTCAGAGTAATCAATAGAGTATTTGTAAACACCACTTCCAGCTGTTCCAATCCATAAATTACGTTCATGGTCAATTGCAATAGAATTTATTAAACAGTATGAACTATTGTTTCCCCATTCATTTTCAATTGGATTAAAAAAGCTGAATTCTTCAGTGAGTAAATCAAATTTGGCAATCCCATGATCAGTAGCACACCAAAGGTACTGTGGATTATCTTGGGTTATATCCATAAAGGTATTGGTGATCAGACCTTTATTTAGATATTTGGATGTAGTGAATGTTTTAAACTCATACCCATCGAAACGGAACAGACCTTCAGTTGTGGCAAACCACATAAATCCCTGCTTATCCTGAAATACTTTTTTTACTTCTTCTGATGATAAGCCTTCGTTACTTGACAACATATAAGAGATAGTATTATCCTCCTGTTGAGCCTGAATATTAATTATAGAAGGGCATATAAGTATGAACAATAAATATAGTTTATATAGTAATGTAGTATTATTCTTCTTCAGCATATTCTCAAATATCTTATAATTTTTATTTGAAGTGTACTAATAAAAATCAATTTTAACTTCGAAATAAGTTACTTTTTTAAAATATTTTAAGACTTAAGGTAATTTATGTTGTCGAATATTGTTCAGTCTTTTAAATTAATGTGAATTATAATTCATACAATAATTGTAAGGAGCGGTAAATGAGGTGTTAAGTGTGATTTTCTAGATGGTTTAATAATTCTTTAAATGAATGCATAATTATAATATATGAATGAATAACAAGAGTTGTTCCGGGCATTATAACGTTTATTTGTCGTATTAGTTTCAAATAAATAACATTGATTGTTAAATAAATCTAAAAAACAGATTAGTATGAAAAAATGGTTTTCAGTTTGGAAGCTGATGATGTGTTTGACACTTCTAATAATGGTTTCCTGTGATGACGATGATGAAAAATCCTGGATGGCAACAACAGATCCTACCCTGAACTTATCTACTGATAATATACATAGTGAGCAGGGGAGAACATTTGTAATTGAAGGTAGTATAGCAGACGAAGTTGGTCTTAAATCAATTCGATTAAACATTGATGAATGGTATCTTGATAAAACAATAGAATTGTATACCGATGATGAAGTAATAAAAGATTATGACCTGAGTTATAGTTTTGAAATTCCGGAAGATGCTGAGGATAAACAATTTTATATTGATGTAGAAGTTACTAATTTAGGCGGTTTAACTACAAAAAAAACATTAAGTGTTTTTATGGATGGGGATTTTAACAATCCAACAATTACAGTAGGTAGTCCTGCTGATGGATTGACCATTGATCCATCTGAAGAAACATTACTTGAATTATCATGTACATTAAATGATGATCGTCAACTTGGTTACCTGGTTGTAGAAGAAGAGATGTTAAATCTTTACGATAGTATTTCTTTTGAAGGAACGGGATTAACTTCTTATGATTATTTAAAAACAGTTACTTTACCTGCAGAAGTGCATAAATACTCATTTAATTTTACAGTAGCAGATAGTGCAGGCTTGGTTGTTACAACAAGCCGATCTGTAGATGCTTCTTTTGTATATCAGAAAATGTATTTAGCAGATGTTGAAACTGACGCTGAATTGGTGTCAGATTTATTTGGTGTTCCTATGCTTATTACTACTACCGGATCTAACTTATTTGAGGCAGAATATTATTCAGCTGAGGCTAACACAGAAGTAAGATTTATTCCTCAGACTTCAAGTTTTGCTCCTCATTGTTTCGGTATTGATCCTTCTGACTCAGAAAAACTTATTGATTCTCAGGATGCTTTACCAATCGTTTTACCAGAGGTAGGGTATTACAGAATAAGTATCGATATTACTAATTTAACTTATAGCTACGAAAAATTCACTCCTGATTATTGGTATTTCGAATCACAAACAGAATATCCTGACGATGACGATTACATCAGTTCATCATGGATTGGAGAATTGGGTATTGTTGGAAAAGGATTCCCTGAGTACCCTGATCAAAGCTGGTCTACAGCTAATCCTATCACATTTGATAGAGATCCGGAGAATCTTTATCGTTTTACAAAAACATTAGATATAGAAGGATCTGTAGAGATGATTTTCCAACCTCAACATCCTTGGGGATGGTGGCCAGAACCATTTTGGAGATTTGATAAAGCAGTTGATCCGGAAACAACGGTGTTAAAAGGAGGTGATAATGTTTCAATGGAAGTAAGCGTTCGCACTACTTACACAATAACTTTCGACAGTTACCTGAATAGAGCAAAAGCTGTTAAAGTAGAATAAAGAACTATAATAATACCGGCACAATATTTTGCCGGTATTATAAACAATATCTTAAATAATATTCAAATTTATTAGAATGAAAAGATTATTATATACTAAGTTAGGATTAATATCCTTACTTCTTTTGAGTAGTGTCTTCGCATTTGCTCAAGGAAAAAAAATTGAGGGTAAAATTACAGACGAGAATAGTGCTGGTATTCCCGGAGTTTCTATTGTAATACAAGGAACTACTAATGGTACTATTACAGATTTTGATGGTTTGTACTATTTAAATGCTTCTGTAGGAGATACCCTGAGTGTTAGTTTTATTGGATATAAAACTCAATCAATTATTATTAATTCTTCAACTTCAACATATGATATAGTAATGGTTGAAGAAAGTGTAGCTCTTAATGAGGTAGTAGCTATTGGTTATGGTAAAGCAAAGAAAAAAGATCTTACCAGTGCTATTTCATCAGTAGAAGGAGATGCTATAAAAACAATGAGCGTTGGTAATCCTGTTGAGGCATTACAAGGTAAAGCGCCAGGTATCCAAGTTACAGCCGGGGGTGGTGCTCCGGGGAATGCTCCTAAAGTTTTGGTTAGGGGATTTACATCAATTAATCTGGATACTGATCCGTTGTATGTAGTTGATGGAGTACCTATGGGGACAAACTTAAATTTCCTTAATGCAAACGAAATAGAAAGAATGGATGTATTAAAGGATGCATCAGCTTCAGCTATTTATGGTAGTAGAGCTTCTAATGGTGTTATCTTAATTACAACCAAAAAAGGTAAGGATGGTAAAACAAGCTTTTCTGCAGATTTAAGCTACGGAGTCCAAAGTTTTAAAAAGCCATACGATATGGCTGATGCAACTGAATATGCTCAGATTATGAATCAGTCATTAAATAACGCAGGACTGGATGATCGCTTTGATGATCCATCTTCATTAGGTAAAGGAACTGACTGGTGGGGAGCTGGAGTTAATAAACTATCTCCTCAAACTAATTTCTCTTTACAGGCAAGTGGTGGTACTGAAAAATATAAATATGCTGTTTCTTTAAGTTATTACGATCAGGAATCTTTTTATAACTCAGGAGAATGGGAGAGATTTACGGGACGAATTAGCCTGGATTGGAAATTTTCAGATAAAGTGAAGGCAGGAGTAATGATTAATCCTCGTCGTGAGAGATGGGATAACACACCTAGTTGGTACCAGGATTATTTATTGATCGACCCAATTACGCCTATTTATCGTCCTGAAGCAGAGCAGGCAGGGTTAAATGAATATAGTATTTATCAACGTTCATACTATACTTATGTGTGGAATCCAATTGCAAGAGATGCTCGTAATTTCGGAAATGGAGGATATTATGCTGCAGCTTCAAATTTATATGTTGCATATGAACCGATTAAAGATTTAGAGATTAAATCTCAGATTAGTGGAGATTTTAAGTTTAATCATTCCGATGATTTTGTTCCTGATTTTGTTATTGATGGAGCACATGAATGGAATGCTGTTAATAGTGTTTCAAGAGATTATCAGTTTGATAAGTATTGGAACTGGACAAATACAGCAACTTATACCATGAAAAAGGCCAATCATAATTTAACAACTCTGATTGGTGCCACTCTTGAAAAATGGAACTATAGTAATGTTGAAGGTACAAAAGAAAATATACCAAATAATTCAGAATTATTAAGAGAACTTGATGCTGCTACGACTAATGATAAAATTTATGGTAATGAATGGGGAAATTCGTTAGAGTCATTTTTAGGTCGTGTTTCTTATAACTACTTAGGAAAATATTATTTAACAGGAACATATCGTATTGATGGTTCTTCCAAATTTTTGGGTGACAATAAATGGGGTGCTTTCCCATCTGCTTCTGTAGCATGGCGTATTTCAGACGAATCATTCATGAGTAGTTTGAACTTTTTAGATGATATGAAAATACGTTTTGGATGGGGACGTTTAGGTAATCAGGGATTGGATAATGGATTATTCTTATCTACCTTAAGTACAGGTTATTATATTATGGGCGATGATGCAACAGTTGTTAATACAACTGCTCCAAGCCTTGTTGCTAATGAAGATTTGAAATGGGAAACTGTTGAAGATATTAATATTGGTGCTGATTATACAATGTTAAACAATAAACTTACAGGTTCTATTGAGTATTTTCAGAAAAAGACAATTGACATGTTATTTAATATGCCTTATCCTTATTATAGTGGATATCCTAGTTATGCTTCAATCATGTCAAATATTGGATCAATGAAATCATCAGGTTGGGAATTTGCCATAAGTTATCATGATAAAGTAGGAGAATTAGATTACAACGTTACTTTAACTGCAATGACTGGTCAGGTTGAAATGACAAAACTCTCAAATACAGCTCCTGTTGTTTATGGAGATAATGAAAAAACAAAAACTGTTGTAGGTGATGAGCCAGGTTATTATTATGGTTATAAAACAGACGGTTTATTTCAAAATCAGTTTGAAGTAAATTCTCATAGTAATGATAACGGAACATTGCTACAGCCATATGCTCAACCTGGAGATGTTCGTTTTGTTGACGTAAATGGAGATGGGGAACTAACAGGTGAAGACCGTACTAAAATAGGTAGTCCATGGCCTGACTTTACAACCGGTTTAAATATCAGCTTATCTTATAAAGGCTTTGATTTTCTTGCAAACCTTTATGCTAGTGTAGGCAATGAATTAGTTAACGATATTAAAGATGATTTATATAGCACAACAGCTTCTGAAAGTAACGTTAAATCAGGATTGTTAAGTAAGGCATGGCATGGAGAAGGAACAAGCAATAGTATTCCAAGAGTTTCACATGTAGATAACAATCAAAACTATACCAGATTTAGTGATTTTTATGTTGAAGATGGATCTTTCTTACGTCTAAAAAATATTCAGTTAGGTTATACACTTCCGGGAAGTATTTCAGGAAAAGTTGGTTTAAAAAGATGTAGGATTTATGTGTCAGGACAAAACCTATTGACAGTGACAAAATACGAAGGTGTAGAACCTGAGGTTGGTGGCAATGCTCTTAATTCAGGTTTTGGTGGATGGACATATCCAGTTTTACCTACTTACCTTGTAGGATTAAATATTAATTTTTAATCGAACATTCCATTATTGATTAAATAGAGAAACCATGAAGAAAAATAAATATATAATTCTTTTAGCAGTTCTTTTGGGAATGCTAACATCTTGTGAAGATTTTATAGATATAGAAAATAAAGGAAAACAAACAATTGATAATTACTTTCAAACCACTGACGAATGTGAGGCATACGTGAATGGTTTATACCAAAGCTTAACTTTTTATAGCGATTGGTGGAAGCAATATTTATTCATTTCCAACAATATGGCCAGTGATGATGCATGGATGGGGAACCTTAGTCAGGATCCGGGTGATGCATATCCATTTGCTCACTATACCATTGATGCTTCAAATGCACCGTCAAAGTTAGTGGATCAATATGTTCACGATTATTATCATATTAATAATTGTAATATTGCGCTTGAGAACCTACCATCATCTCCTGTTGAAGAGGATTTGAAGAACAGATATATGGCTGAAGTTAAATTTTTAAGAGCCTTTACGTATTGGGAGCTAATTCAAAATTTTGGAGACGTAGTTTTAATGACTCAGCCAGAGGGAACTTCAAGTTTAAATAAAACACGTTCTCCTAAAGCTGATGTTTATGCTCAAGTTGTAACTGATTTACAAGAAGCAGCTGCTGTTTTACCATCAAGATTTACTGGTGAAAATGTGGGAAGAGCAACTAAGTATGCTTGTCATGCATTGTTAGCACGTACTTATTTGTATATGGAAGAATACGACAAAGCATACGCTCATGCTGATACTGTAATTCGCTTTGGAGGATATAGTTTAGAACCTAATTTTATTGATATTTGGAGCGTTTATAACCATAATGGACAAGAATCAATTTTTGAGGTTCAAACCAGTGGTGATCAGGATTATTCTGTTGGTAACATGTTTTCAGTGGTGATGAATGCCCGTTCTGAAATTTGGTCCTCTGATGAAGAAGATAAAATTATGGATGGATGGGGATGGTGTGTACCATCTTCTCACCTTGAGAATGCATACCTATCTGAAGGTGATGATATTAGAAGAAAAAGTACAATTATCCGTTATGGAGAACCAGTATATGGTGATGAAGAATTAAATCCAAATTATCAATTTAATGTGGAAATTAATAAATCAGGTAGAACATGGAGGAAATTCTATGTTCCAATAGCAATGCGTCAATCTTTAGCTAAAAAAGATAGTCATATTCCATTACCATTTGTATTATTGCGTTTGGGTGAAATGTATTTAACAAGAGCTGAAGCTGCTTATTTTACAGGGGATATTAATCAGGCTCATTCTGATATAGCTACTATTCGTGCTCGTGTTGGATTAGGTGATAAAAATGATCTTTCAGGAAATGATTTGTTATACGCAGTTTGGAAAGAAAGAAGACTTGAAATGGCATGTGAAGGCCAACGTTTATATGATTTACGTCGAGAAATTGATCCTGTTCAAAATAAACCTATGATTGATTTGGCAATGGGTCCAGAGGGTTACTTTGTAAAGTACAATTTAGAAGAAAGTACTGATGAATATGAAACAATTCATCCAAAAGAAAGTCAGGATAAAGGAACATATTTTGTGGAAGGTAGACATGAACTATGGCCTATTCCTCAGTCTGAGATCGACCGTAGTAATGGGGTGATATCTCAAAATCCAAATTATTAATTTTTTTTAATTAAAGATTGGGTATGATTTCATACCCAATCTTATTAATCTTTTCATTCTATTTTCAATCATCCTATGAGCTTATAGGTCAAATAAAACCTTTGCATCATTTAGATTCAAACATCATGCGTGTCTTACATACAATATCACTACTTGTCCTTATTATTTTTATAACCAGTTCTTGTTCTACAAAGGATAAAAACTCTAGCTTTAAAGCTCAAGAGGTATTGGTTGATGCCAATAAAACTTTTCAAACAATTGATGGTTTTGGTGCTTCAGACTGTTGGACTATACAGTTTGTAGGTAAAAATTGGCCGGAAAAGAAAAAAGCAGCAATTGCTGATTTACTTTTTAGTAAAGAAGTTGATGCAAATGGAAATCCCAAAGGAATTGGCCTATCTCAATGGCGATTCAACATAGGGGGAGGAACTATTGAACAAGGAAATAAGAGTGATATACCCAAAGCATGGCGAAGAGCAGAATGCTTTTTAAATGCAGATGGTACTTATAACTGGAATAAACAAAAAGGACAACAATGGTTTTTAAATGCAGCAAAAGAAAGAGGCGTTGAATCTTTACTTGCATTTAATAATACACCTCCTGTTTTTTTCACTAAAAATGGAAAAGGGTGGTCACCTGGAGGAGATCAATATAATCTTCAACCAGATAAATATGATGATTATGCTAACTTTTTAACCGAAGTTTGCGAGCACTTTAAAAAAGAAGGACTAATGTTTGACTATATTAGTCCGTTTAATGAGCCTCAGTGGGACTGGAAAGCTCCTGCTTCACAAGAAGGCACTCCTGCATGGAATTTTGAAATAGCAAAACTTGTTAACACCTTATCTCCTTTATTAAAGGAGAAACTTCCAAAGCTACAAATTGCTGTTCCAGAAGCTGCTCAGCTTCAATTTTTATACGAAAAAAGAGGTTATAAAAACCGCGACAATCAATTAAAAGATTTATTTGATCCTACATCATCTATGAATATTGGAAATTTGTCTAATATAAAAAAGGCTGCTATGGGTCATAGTTATTTTACAACCAATAATCTGGATACTTTGATAGATGTACGTCAAAAACTTAAAAACTACATAAATACGAATTTTCAAGAATTATCTTATTGGCAAAGTGAGTTCTGTATTCTTGAAAATCATAAAGATATTGGAGGTGGCAATAAACGTGATTTAGGTATGCCTACTGCATTATATGTGGCAAGGGTTATACATGCTGACTTAGCCATTGCAGATGCCTCGCTTTGGAGTTGGTGGACTGCTGTTTCTCCTGAAGATTATAAGGATGGGTTGGTCTATATTGATCTTGGATCGGATTCAACATCATATGATAAAAAAGGAGACGACTTATATCATGATGGATATTATCATGATTCTAAATTATTATGGGCATTAGGAAATTATTCAAGGTTTATAAAGCACGGAATGGTTCGGATTCAAGCAAACTTATCTAACGAATCATCCTTAAAGGATCAAATGACAAACTTAATGATAAGTGGCTATAAAACTAACGATGATAAGAAGTTTGTTTTTGTGGCAGTTAACTATAGTAAAGAAGAATCTGTTGTGTCGTTTGATCAATTCCTTAAAGATAAAAAAGGACTTAGTACAACATGCTACGTTACTTCAAAAGATAAAGATTTAGAAAAAACTGATGTAGATAATCAGTTCATAAATATACCGGCAAGATCGGTAGTAACAGTCGTAATGCAATAAATTTATTTTCCATTGAAAATAATAAATGAAACCAGCTATGATAAATAGTCCTCTCACACAAGGATAAATAAATTTGCATGTTTAATGGCAATTAAAAGAAAAATTGAACACATGAAAAAGATAATATTAAGCCTTTTAGGAATTGTATTTTTTACAATTAGTTGTAGTGATGATTCAGGAAATGATGGTATTACACCTGATGATAATACTCAAGTTGAAGATCCTGCTGCTAACATAGATTTTAGTGAACCGATCAGAGGTGTGAATTGGGCTGATGAGCGAGATAACTTTGTAGATGATTTATTAGTTCCAAGTGGATTAACAAGTGGTCTTACCTATTATATGGTGCAGGTAGATGCTCAATATGTAATTAAGGGGTTTAAAGAAAATATGAATGCTAACACTATTCGTATGCCAATTAATTATGCTACTGTAAATAGTACATGGTGGAATGGTTATAAAGGAGCAATTGATAAAGCCATTAATAAGGGAATGAGAGTTATACTTGCCTATTGGGAAGGAGAAAGCAGTAGGGATGGAAAAGTGGATAATACAGCTGAGTTTCTTGAAATGTGGACTAAAGTAACCACCGATTATGCTGATAATTCAGGAGTTTATTTTGAAGTTATAAATGAACCTTACGGATATTCTCTTTCTGAACTAACAGATTTATATGCAGCATGGTTAAGTGAATTTTCAACTATTCCTCATGGGCGCGTTTTGTTAGGCGGTAAAGGTTATTCCGAAGATGTTACAGGAGTGGGTGCTGATCAGCGTTTTAGCGATTGTTTATTGTCTTTACATAACTATGCTTTTTGGGCAGAAAGATCAGCCGAAGATTGGAAAAGTGACTGGTTAAAACGAATCGGCGATTATGCCTCAAGAACTGTTGTGACTGAATTTGGAAGTACAATGACTCAGGGTAAGGACTATAACGCTGCATCTGGTACAGATAATGAAGTAGATTATATACAAGTTTCTACAAAAGTTTTTAGAGACAATGGTGTACAAAGTATATACTGGCCTGGTTTAAGGGAAGGTGACTGGTATAGTATTCAATCATTAGATGCTTCAACATTTAAAATGAGTACAACGAATACCTCTGGATTGTCATGGATTCAATACGGATGGGGATTTGATCAGTAACAAAATTAACACAACATATTTAACTACATGAAACGAGCCATGAGAAAAACTTCTCACACACGAGAATGACTATTTAGGCGAGTTCCATGTGGCAAAAGAAAATAAATTTTAGACACATGAAACGTTTATTTTTAATTACAGTCAGTCTGGTTATTATTGGTGCTCAATTGATGTGTGCAAACCCTAAAGGTGAACCCAACGATTACTCAGGCTATTTATTTGCATATTTTACAGGTAATAACATCAATCAGGAACAAATACATTTTGCAGTTAGTACTGATGGTTATCATTATAAAGCATTAAACTATGATGCTCCTGTTATTAATTCCAAAGAAATAAGTTCAACCGGAGGAGTTCGTGATCCGCATATTTTAAGAGGTGAAGATGGCAAGACCTTTTATATGGTTGTTACGGATATGGTATCAGATAATGGATGGAGTTCAAACAGAGCCATGGTACTATTAAAATCAAATGATTTAATTCATTGGACTTCCAATGTAGTTAATATTCAAAAAAAGTATGCAGCTCAGGAAAAACTTAAAAGAGTATGGGCTCCACAAATTATTTTTGATAAAGAGGCAGGTAAATATATGATTTATTGGTCTATGATGTATGAAGGCGGAGGGGATATTATTTACTATGCATACGCCAATAAAGATTTCACTGATATCGAAGGTCGTCCAAAACAATTATTTTTCCCAAAAAATAAAAAGTCTTGTATAGATGGTGATATCATTTATAAAGATGGAAAATATCACCTGTTTTATAAAACGGAAGGCCATGGTAATGGTATAAAAAAGGCCACATGTACATCTCTTACTTCAGGTCAATGGATAGAGGAAGATGATTATCTACAGCAAACAAAAGAACCTGTAGAGGGGGCAGGCGTTTTTAAATTGATCAATGAAGACGCTTATATATTAATGTATGATGTGTATACATCAGGCAAATATCAATTTACGAAAAGTACTGATTTGGAAAACTTCTCTATTGTTGATGAAGAAGTAGAAATGGATTTTCACCCCCGACATGGAACTGTGATTCCTATTACACAAAAGGAGTTAGATAATTTGATGGAAAAATGGGGGCAGGCTTTTAAGGCTGACATCCAGCTAAGTAATAATCCTGTTTTAAAGGGATTTTACGCAGATCCGGATATTATTTATTCTAACAAAACTAAAAAGTACTATATCTATCCAACTTCTGATGGTTTTGATGGTTGGTCGGGAACTTATTTTAAAACCTTTTCTTCGCCGGATATGGTCAGTTGGAAAGATGAAGGAGTAATTCTGGATCTAAAAAAACATGTAAAATGGGCTGATAGAAATGCATGGGCTCCCTGTATCATTGAAAAACAATCAGGTAAAAAATATAAATATTACTATTATTTCACAGCAGCTCAAAAAATCGGAGTGGCAGTGTCTAATAATCCTGCCGGACCGTTTAAAGATTCTGGAAAACCTTTGGTAAGTCAACATCCTGAAGGTGTAAATTGGGGACAGGAAATTGATCCTGATGTATTTGAAGATCCCGTATCAAAGAAATCATTTTTATACTGGGGAAACGGTTACATGGCTGTTGCAGAATTAAATGATGATATGGTATCGTTGAAATCTAATACAACAAAAGTAATAACACCAGATGAAACTTTCAGGGAAGGAGCAAACATATTCTATCGTAATGGACTTTATTATTTTTTATGGTCAGAGGATGATACCAGAAGTCCTAATTATAGGGTGAGATATGGAGTGTCGGAGTCACCTGTTGGACCAATACGTATTCCGGATCAAAATTTAATTTTAAGAAGGGATGATGCTAAAGGAATTTATGCAACAGGACATAATTCTGTTATCCAGGTTCCGGGTAAGGATGAGTGGTATATGGTTTATCATCGTTTTCAATATCCTGATGGTATTAAAATGGGTGATGCTGCAGGATTTCACAGAGAAGTATGCATTGATCGTTTACAGTTTGATAAAGAAGGGAATATAATTCCGGTTGTTCCTACAAAATAATATTACAGTTACGTGGAGAGGTTGCATTTATGTGGCCTTTCCTTTTTTAAACCATTAGTAGTAATGAAACCACTTAAGTCATTAATACCACTATTCAAGGTTAACTTAAATAATATAAAAGTTAGTAGGCGATTGATTGTTAGTTTTTTAATACTTATTGTGTTGATAGTTATTGTAGGCACGTTTGGTGTGTTAACCATACGTAGTACACAAGAGGGATCGGTAATACAAGGGTATATTGAAAATGTTATTTCTGATGTGCGAGTTGTTAATGAGCATAACATTGCCTACCGCTTTGACCGTAACGATTATCGCCCGGATATTATTAAAGAAAAGGCAGGAAAAGCAATTGAAGATTTAGAAGAACTTGAAACTTTTGTTCCACTATTACTTAAAGACAGGTATGACTCAGCCTACGTTGATATTGTAAGTTTAACAGAGTATTCAGAAGACTATTTTAAGTCATCAGTTAAATATGATAGCCTTGTTAACAGGGGATTATATCTTGATGAAAACATCGAAGTGGCTTTTGAAAAATCCACTGCTTCTATTGGAACTAAAATAATATTTAAAGAATACATTGCTCTGATTCATGAAGAGTTAACTCGGCATCTTTTACATCAGGGAGTTAATAAAAATATGGCTCCATTAGATAGTTCCTATCAGCAGATTGTTAAACTTACTCAGAACAATAAAAGTACTGTCTTAATAGATAGCCTTGTAACTGATTTTGGTCATACGATGAGCCAGTTTAAAGAGGTTCATGAGCATACTGGTTGGGTAAACTGGAAAATAGAGAATGTATCGTTTAATTCTATTTCAAGTATGGATATAATTTCTGATCGATTTAAGAGTTATTTAAGTCAGGAACTCAGACAGAATATTATAATCATAGTAAGCACTATTATATTTTCAATTTTATTTGCTGCAGTTATAGCATTCCTTATTATTAGATCCATAAATGGAGGACTAAAAGAAGCGATTACAATTGCAGGACAAATAGCCAAAGGAGACTTGACTTTAGATACGCTGAATAATGGTATTATACGAAAAGATGAATTTGGACAGTTAAAAGAGGAGTTTGCTGTGATGTTACAGTCTTTGAGAAAGAATGTAGACAGTTTACTTAATATGTCGAGTATACTTGAGGATACAGGTAAGGTTTTGTATAATAGTGCTCAGCAAATTTCGAATAATGCAAACGGACAAGCTGCCTCTGTTGAAGAAATAAGTGCCACATTGGATGAAATTGCAATGGATATTAATAATAATGCAGAAAATGCTAATAAAACAAAACAATTATCCAATAACTCAATGCAATATGTAGAAAAGGTGGCTAAAAGCAATCAGTTAATCATTGAGAAGTCGATTCAAATTGAGCGAGAATCAGAAACGGTAACAGGTATTGCAATTCAAACTAACATATTGGCCTTAAATGCTGCAGTTGAAGCGGCAGTAGCAGGTGTTTCTGGTAGGGCTTTCGGGGTGGTGGCTGCTCGGGTTAAAGAGCTAGCTGAAACCAGCAAATATGCATCAGATCAGATTATCACCTTGTCAAAGGAAGGTGTTGAATATTCAAGAGAAGGTGGAGAAATGGTTGATAAGGTATTGCCGAGTCTTAGATTAATTGATGAAAAAATTGACGAAGTAGCGTTAGCTAGCAATGAGCAACGTTATAAATCAGAGCAGATTATTAATGCCTTGCAAAATCTTAATAATCTTTCACAAGTAAATGCTACTCAGTCAGAGGAATTATCAGCCAGTTCCGAGGAATTAAAAGAACATGCACTATTGTTAAGGCAACAAGTTGATTTCTTTACCCTGTAGTGCTGTATTTTAGTTAATAATTATTTATAATCATAAACAATAACAAATGAAACTCAATCCGAAAAAAATATTGATGGGAGCAATGCTCCTGGGGTCAATAACGTCTTGTACCCAATACAAGAGCTACGAAGATGTTGACTGGGAAGAAAAAGTTCCTGCTGATTGGGAAAATCAGGAAGTTTTTGAAATTAATAAAGAAGCTCCAAGAGCATGGTTTATTCCATTTGCCAGTCAACAGGAAGTGGACCGTGATAATATTTGGAACTCTTCATTAATAAAATCGCTTAATGGCGAATGGCTATTTCATCTGTCAACAAAACCAGAGGAAAGACCGTATTATTTCTTTAAAGATGATTTTGATACACGTGATTGGAAAACCATTAAGGTGCCATCTAATTGGGAATGTGAAGGATTTGAATATCCGATTTATACTAATGTAAAATATCCTCATGAAAAAACACCTCCTACAATGCAGGATTTTTACAATCCGGTAGGATCATACAAGCGTACATTTAAGATTCCTTCAGATTGGGATCAAAAGGAAATATTTTTACATTTCGGTGCAGCTGGTTCTGCAGTTTATGTTTGGGTAAATGAACAACAGGTTGGATATTTTGAAGATTCAAAAACGCCTTCGGAGTTTAATATAACAAAATATCTTAAACCAGGAGAAAATACCCTGGCTGTTGAAATATTTAAATGGAGTGATGCTAGTTATCTTGAAGATCAGGATTTTTGGCGTTTGGCAGGTATTACTCGTGATGTATATTTAATGGCTCGTAATCCTTTGCATATTCGTGATTTTAGTGTTAAATCAGGACTAAAAGACGATTATACCACAGGAACATTTGATTTGTCCGTTGAATTAACACAAATTACTAAAGAAAAAACCGCTAAAGTAGAGGCAGTTCTGAACCATGCTGGAAAGGAAATAAAATCTTTTAGCGAAACAGCTAATACCAATTATGTAAATTTTTCTTTTGAATTGCCCGAGGTTCTTCAATGGTCAGCCGAAATTCCTAATTTATACAATTTAGAAATCACATTAAAAGATGTAAACGATAAGGTAATAGAGGTTGTACGTCAGGATGTAGGTTTTCGTCGTGTAGAAATAAAAGACAAACAACTTTTGGTAAATGGAAAGTATGTGTATATCAAAGGGGTTAACCTACACGAACACCATGAAACTAATGGTCACGTGATTGACGAGGCCACTATGTTAAAGGATATAGCTGTAATGAAGAGTCATAATATTAATGCTGTTCGTACATCTCATTATCCTCAGCAAGAGCGTTGGTATGAGCTTTGTAACCAATACGGGCTTTACCTTGTTGACGAAACAAATATCGAATCTCATGGTATGGGGTATGATGACGAATCTTTAGCTAAAGATGCCACATGGAAAGCGGCACATCTTTATCGTACAAAAAACATGTTCGAAAGAGATAAAAATCAGCCATCTGTTGTTATCTGGTCTTTAGGAAACGAAGCTGGTAATGGTGTTAACTTTGATGCCACATTTGATTACTTAAAAAGTGTGGATCAGAGTCGTCCGGTTCAATATGAACAGGCTCATGGTGGAAGAAATACTGATATTATGTGTCCTATGTATATGAGAATTCCAGACATGATAAAGTATATAAAAGAAGGTGGCGAAAAACCATTGATTCAGTGTGAATATGCTCATGCAATGGGTAATAGTGTTGGTAATTTAAAAGATTACTGGGATCTTATTGAGGCAGAACCTCAAATGCAAGGTGGATTTATCTGGGACTGGGTTGATCAGGGATTATTAACCACGAATGATAAAGGAGAAAAATTCTGGGCTTATGGTGGTGACTTTGGTCCTGATACAGTACCAAGTGATGGAAATTTCTGTTTGAACGGATTGGTGGACCCGGATAGGGGAGTTAAACCTCACTTGCTTGAAGTTAAAAAGGTTTATCAGTATATTAAATTTAAAGCTGTAGATCTTAATAATGGTGTTGTGTCTATTAAAAATACTTATGCTTTTGTCAATACTAATATGTTCGACTTCAGTTATGAGGTTAAAGGTAATGGCGAAGTTGTTAAATCAGGTACTATTGATGCATTAAATCTATTGCCAGGTAAAGAAAAGAAAGTAAAATTAGATGTTGCATTTGAGCCAAAACCTAATACAGAATACTTTTTAAATATTTATGCCAAGGTAAAAGATAATAATTGGAGTGTTGCTACAGGTACTATTTTAGCAAAAGAACAATTTGAATTGCCTGTATATAAAAAGGAGGCATGCAAAAGTAACGAAGAAGGTGAATTAAAGTTTACTGAAGGTGATGCTGAAACAGTAATTTCAGGTACGTCATTTCAGATTACTTTCGACAAGGCCAAAGGATTATTGAAATCATACAAAGTTGAAGGTAAAGAAATGATTCAGGAAGGATTGTTACCAAACTTTTGGCGTGCTCCTATTGATAACGACTTTGGTAATAGACTAGATAAGCGTGCTAAAGTATGGCGTAAGGCTGGTCAAAACAGAATCTTAGTTTCAGAAAAAGTTAATAAAGTTAATTCTTCTCATGTAATTATTAAATACGTGTATAGTCTTTACAATGAGGCAAAAGAGGTTATTGCTACCTACAAAACTAACTATGGAATATTTGCCAATGGAGCCATTGAGGTGGATAATTCTTTTAAAATGGTTAAAAAAGATTTGCCTGAAATTCCTCGTATGGGAATGAATCTTGTGATGCCAAAAGAATTTGATCAAATGGAGTGGTTAGGTAGAGGTCCTGAAGAATCTTATATCGATCGTAAAACATTTGCATTTGTTGATGTTTATTCGGGAAGTGTAGCAGATCAATACTGGGCTTACATTCGTCCGCAGGAAAATGGCAACAAAACAGATGTTCGATGGATGAAGATTTGTAATCAAGATGGATTAGGATTAATGTTTAAAGGCAAACAGCTCATAGAAGTTTCTGCTCATCATCAGATAAAGGAAGATTTCGAATCTCCTGAAAGAACAGATGGTCGTCAGGTTGATGGTAAACCGGTTGTGAATCGTCATACCTGTGACTTTCCTGTTCGTGATCTTACTTCGGTAAATATAGATCTTGGACAAATGGGTGTTGGTGGAGATGATAGTTGGGGTGCCTGGACTCATGATCAATACAGATTAACTAAGAAAGAATATTCGTATGGTTTTTGGATAAAACCTATCAAATAAAGTTAAATATTGAAATGTAACTGAATGAGAAAGGCTGTCTTTGTAATTATAAGGACAGTCTTTTTTTGGTTCTGTCGCATTAATAAGTTAGATGTTTTTTATATCTGTAAAATCTTCCCAATCTGCCTTTTTTGTTTTTTGATTCCACTCCTGTAAACTAACCCTAGCATTGGCATGTTTGGTAAAATAGGCTTTAATTTTGGCAAATGATATTACTCTCATACTTATTAATTAACTGATATGTACAAAGATAATAATAAAAATACACATAATGTAATATAATTACATTATGTGTATTTTATTTTCAATATTTTGCAGTAAAGAACTTATGAAATACTCCTTTTGTGAGACTATTTATAATGTAAGTAAGTGTGCACATTTTTAATTACATTAATTAACGAAATCGTTATTTCTTTACCTTGGGATTAAATATTCCAAATCCTTTATTTCCGGATTTTTCCTCATTAATTCTTTTTCTTCTCTTCTTTCCAATTATAACTTTTTGATATTGGCTTTTTCTATATTGCTTTTCTTCTGACATGTTCTTTATTGTGGTTTGGTTCCTGGTTAAATATTAATTTCTAATATGCGTTTTGTGAGTCAAAAACTAATCAAATTTTGTAATATAGAGAAAGAGATCTGATTCGATATTAATAAAATCAACCCTTATCTTTTCCTGAATTTCCCAATTGTAAAAAACTTTTCCATTTTCACTTTTATCAAAGAGTTCCTTTAATGAAATATTTCTATCAATAAAAGCATCTAGGTTTTCTAATATAATTTTAACCTTATCTTTTCTAAATTTAATGTCTAAACTTGTCCAGTATTCATCTTTACGTCTTCTTCGGTATAAATAATAATCAATGTAAGTATGAGACTCTTTTGTATGCTTCTGGTATGTATCAAGCATAAAGTCAGCATGTATTTTATACTCCCTATCTAAATTAAAATCTACAACATCTGTAAATTCAATTATATTGAGTAAATCTTGTAATTTATTCATTATATATGCGTTTTGTGAGACTAATTCAGGTTAGTTATTTCTGCACTTTTGATTTGTCTTACCATTTCATCAATGAGTGTTCCCCAGGCTTCCATCTGCTCTTTTTTCATACGATAATCCATACCTTTAAGAACTATACTATTTTTTTCAATATCCAAATGCCCTTTTTGAACAGGAGATAACTTAGACGAATATTCTTTCAAATACTCTTGTATTTTGGATAGTGCTGCTCCATCCCCATAGGCAGCTTTACTTATTATTTCGTCACTAGGTCTTTCCATTTTATAATGTAAGTAAGTCTGCACATTTGCTTGATAGGCCTATTGTAATATAATATCACTATCAATATTTAATTTACTACGTAATGCTTTTGCAATGTTTAATGTTATTTCTCTTTTACCTGAAAGATATTCACTTATTCTTGTTGCAGAAGTGCCTAAAAGAGTTGCCAAATCCTTTTGTTTAAGCTTCATTTCAAACATTCTCAATTCAATTACTTCAATCAAACTAGGTAAGCCTATTGGGTAATGTTCTTCCTCATAAGCTTCAATAATATCAGAAACTTTATCTAATTCTTGAAGCAAAGGATCATCTTCAGGAGTATCATTACTAACTAAATCAAGTTTTATAATTTCTTCTAACCTAATTTGAGCTTTCACATATTCTTCACGTGTTATAATATTTTCCATACCTCAATATTTATAGTTTATCAATATCTTTTAATTTATCATATTCAGCATGAGTTCCTATCCATCGCACAAACACTTTTTTCATTTTAAATATAATTAGAGCAACTAATCTATAATTATTGCCTCCTATATTAAATACATACCTATCATTTCCAACATTGTCAACAGAATTAAATGTTTTTTTTATATCTGTAAAATCTTCCCAATCTGCCTTTTTTGTTTTTTGATTCCACTCCTGTAAACTAACCCTAGCATTGGCATGTTTGGTAAAATAGGCTTTAATTTTGGCAAATGATATTACTCTCATACTTATTAATTAACTGATATGTACAAAGATAATAATAAAAATACACATAATGTAATATAATTACATTATGTGTATTTTATTTTCAATATTTTGCAGTAAAGAACTTATGAAATACTCCTTTGCTGAGACTATTTATAATGTAAGTAAGTGTGCACATTTTTAATTACATTAAATAACGAAATCGTTATTTCTTAATTTTAGATTTTAGTATACCTAATCCTTTGGTTCCGGATTTATCCTCATTTATTCTTTTTCTTCTCTTCTTACCAATTATTACTTTCTGATAATGGTTTTTTCTATTTAGTTTTTCCTCGCTCATGCTTTTTTTTTTGGTCTGGTTCCTGGTTAATTATTAATTTCTAATCTGCGGTTTGTGGAACTATTTTTCGGGGATAACTAAATGAAGATACTCACAAAAGAATGCTCCACTATAGCCTAATAAATGTACACATTCTTGCCCACCTTTATCAAGGTAGCTATCAGTTAAGCATTTCCATAGTTTGCCTTTGTATTGTTCTAATGTTGCTTCATAGCAAGTGTGCATAACTACAGTATTACCTTTTTGCAAGGTATTGGTTTTATTCTGGTTGATATATGGTTCTGTCGCATTAATAAGTTAGATGTTTTTTCTATCGCAAATACTAGCTTTTATGCTGCCAAACTTCTAAAAATTTGCCAATTAGACAGACCATACCCATGAACAACTTGTTGTTTCTGAATCATTCGTATTAATTCAAGTCCGGTCAAAGTGTTTTTCGCCGAAGAAAAACTTTTGAAGCCAAGCATGGGATTTATCCTTCTTTTGATGAACCGATGATCCTGTTCTATTCGATTATTAAGGTATTTATGACACCGTTTTTCAATTCTTGTTATTTCTTCATTGTTAGTATAATCTTCATTGATCTGATCTAAAGCAGCTATATTTGCTCCACTCTTGTCTATAGTTACTTTTGCCGGAATTCCATTATTGGCAAATGCTTTATAAAAGAAGGTCAATGCGGCTTTCTTATCTCGATTCTCGGAGAGATAGAAATCTACTGTCTGGCCTTGCTTATCAACTGCTCTATAGAAATACACCCACTTGCCATTAACCTTTATATAAGTCTCATCCATGTACCAACTAAGCCCTACACGCTTTTTTCGTTTGTTCAATTCTGTATTCAATAATGGTGAAAAATGATTAACCCAACGTTGAATAGTCGAATGATCAATGAAAACCCCGCGAAGGAAGAGTAGTTCTTCGACATCACGATAACTCAAACTAAATCTGAGTTTATAAAAAACAGTTTGAAGAATTACTTCTTTGGGAAATCTAAATCCCTTAAACCATCCAACTTGTGCTTGTATCATATTCAAAAATAGTAATCTTTAAGATACAATATTATTAATGCGACAGAACCATTTTATTTGCTGACGACCGAAGGCGGAACACCGCTTTACCTGCGTTTGGATGTGCGTGGGAAAAAGCAAGTGCAGGACTGAATGGATTACAGTGCAACGGAAAGGAATGAAGGACTTCTCTTGCTGAGCGTTGCAGGAAGTGGGTGATTGTAGTAAGTGAGGTACGAGCGAACGAAAAGAACCTATTGGAAGCAAATGGCTGTGCGGTGGGGTTACTATTGCCCTATCAAGTTTTGCATTATTTCAACACTTTTTGAAAGCTCACTTTCTGTTGATGAGGCAAAACCTAATCTGATTGCATTTTTATTGTATGTAGAGCTATTATGTAATATTCCATCAGAAATGTATAAGCCTTTTTGATAGGCTTTTTTAGATAGTACTGGAAGGTTAACTGACTTATCAAATTCTGTCCATACTGTCATACCTCCATCTGGAATTTTAAATTTAATATGTGGTTTTAATTCTGACTCCAGAAGTTCGCAAAAGAAATCTCTTCTTTTTTTGTAAATCGATAATGTTTTCCGTAAGTATCTCGATATTGTACCTTCATTCAATAGTTCTGCCATTGCATTATCTAAAATATGGTCTCCTTGTCTATCTAAAAGCATTCTAATATTTGCAAGATGTTTAATCACATTCTCAGAAGCTACAATATAACCCATACGAAATGCAGGAGAAAAACTTTTGCTAAAGGAACCACAATAGATAACCATACCATTTTCATCAGCACTTGCAAGGGGTAAAAGTGGACTATTGTTATAATGAAAAGCAAAGTCATAGTCATCTTCAAAAATAATGAAGCCAAATTCGTTAGCAAGATTAAGAAGTTCTATGCGTCTATCAATCCTAAGAGAAACAGTTGTAGGATAATGGTGGTGAGGGGTAACATAAACCATACGTACCTTAGTTTTATTACATATGGCTCTAAGCTCATCCACAACAATGCCAAATTCATCTACAGAAATCCCTATATGTTTTGCCTTAGAGTGTAAAAAATTATGTTCCGCTCTTTGCCATCCGGGGACTCCAGAAACAATTACATCCCCTGGTTGTATTAAAGCATTGCATACGAGATTTATCCCCATTAAAGTACCTCTAACTGATAATATATTGTCTGGAGTTGTTTTTAAACCTCTGGTATTGTTTAAATATTTAGAAAGTGCTTCTTTATAATATATTGAGCCGGCTGGTTGACTATATGCTCCAAATTTTGAGTATAATGAACTTTCTCTTATGAGCTGAGACCTATAAGCCCTATATAATTCCTTTAATGGGGCTAATTTAGGGTCTGGATAACCATCATCTAAATGCAAGGGTACACTTGAAATGAAATAAGGGTTATTTAGGTAATTATTTGACCGAATTTCGAAACCTGATTGTTTGAGAGGTTGTTTGTTATTTTGAGTTTTTAAATTGGTTGGAGACAACTCTGGAATATGGAAGGAAACGAACGTACCCTTACCCACATAACTTTCAAGCCAACCTTGTAACTGCAATTCTTCTAATGCTTTGGTAACAGTTACCCGATTAACATTTAACGTTTCAGCTATTTTACGTGAACTGGGTAATTTTTGACCTGATTTTAACTTACCACTTCTTATTAAATCTAACATTTCGTCTGCTAACTGTAAATAAACAGGACGTTCTGTTGAATGTATCAAAGTAATTGCAGTAAAGAGAGTTTGCGACATTGGACTATTCGTTTTTTAATAAATGGACTACAAAGGTAATCCAATTTAGCGATAATTTTGTGACTTAATAAAATTAAACATTGAATAATGAACTATAGTATTAGAAAATGTGAAGAAAAAGATATTGACAAGTTATTAGATTTATGCCGACAACACGCAGAATTTGAGAAGAGTGCATATCTACCTGATAATAAGAAAGAAAAATTATTAAAAGCTATATTTTCAGAAGAAAAACTATTGAATTGTTTGGTTGTGGAAGTACAAGGTGAAGTTATTGGATATACTACATACACCTTTGATTTCTCAACCTGGGACGCCCAAAGGTTTATTTACTTGGATTGTTTGTATATAGAGGAGAACTATAGAAGTTTTGGAATAGGTAATGTCTTAATGGATAAAATTCAGGAAATCGGGAAAGAGCATAATTGCATCAATATGCAATGGCAAACACCAGAATTTAATGAAAGAGCTATTAAATTTTATAAGCGAATTGGTGGCATTGGAAAGGAAAAAGTGAGGTTTACTTTACCGTTAAATTAATTAAAAATATGAATTGGATAATCTTAATTATAGGAGGTCTGTTTGAAGTTGCATTTGCTTATTGTTTAGGAAAGGCAAAAGAAAGTGCGACATATGAAATGTATTTATGGTATGTTGGATTTGTAGTTACACTAATCATAAGTATGAGTTTATTAATAAAAGCTACGCAAACTTTACCACTTGGAACTTCATATGCGGTATGGACAGGTATAGGGGCGGTGGGCACTGTAATAGTGGGGATTTTTGTATTTAAAGAACCTGCTACATTTTGGAGACTATTTTTTATAAGCACTTTAATCGCTTCGATTGTAGGGTTAAAAGTAGTTTCACATTAAATAAAAAACGAAAATAACTTTATTAAAATAATTTAAAAATGAATACAATCACATTAAAAAAAGCAACGCTAAATGATATTGAAATTTTACAGTTTATAGGGAGAAAAACCTTTTACGAAACTTTCATAACTGGAAATACAGAAGATGATATGAAAAAATATTTGGATGAAGGGTTTTCAACTGAAAAACTTACAAATGAATTGAATGAAAAAGACTCACTATTTTATGTTGCGTTTGACAATGAAACTGTAATTGGGTATTTAAAAACCAATACAGGCAAAGCACAAACCGAAGCACAAAATGAAAATGCTTTAGAAGTAGAAAGAATATATGTAGCAAAAGAGTATCACGGTAAGAAAGTTGGACAATTGCTTTATGATAAAGCATTAGAAATTGCACTCAGTATTAATGCTCCTTATCTATGGCTTGGCGTATGGGAAGAAAATCTAAGGGCAATAAACTTTTATAAGAAAAATGGTTTTGAAGAATTCGATAAGCACATTTTTAAATTAGGGAATGATGAACAGACAGACATTATGATGAAGAAAAATCTCAGTTTCCAATAAAAGATGATTAATTAAAAAAAATAATATCAAAAATTTACTTTAAAATGGATATACCAAATCATTTCAAATTCGATGCTAAAGAAGATGTTTTAGCTTTTATAAAGCAATTTAGTTTTGCACGCTTATTAATATTAAGGAAGGAAAACCCATTGCCACACAACTACCATTTGTGATTAAAGAGAAGGATGAAAAATTAATTATTAGTTCACATTTTGGAAAAGGGAACGAACACTATAATTATATTGAAAGCAGCCCATGTTTAGTAATTTTTACGGAACCTCATGCTTATATTTCACCTAAACTTTATACAAGTAAAAATAACGTTCCTACCTGGGATTACATAACTGTTCAAGTATATGGAACAGGTAAAATAATTGATTCAATAGAATTGAAAGAAAGTATTTTAAAAGAGATGATTGTTTTTTATGAAGAGGAGTACTCAGAACAATGGGATAGTCTTAGCGACTCATATAAGAAAAGAATGATGAATGGTATTGTTGCTTTTGAAATTGAGATTGAACAAATATTAGGAAAAAAGAAATTGAGTCAAAATAAAAGTAACATAGAGCAAATTAATATCATGGAACATTTAAGCAAAAGTGAAGATACAGCTGCTCAAAAGTTATCAGAGTATATGAAAATTGACTTACAAAAAGAATAAATACATTCCTAACTATG
Organism: uncultured Saccharicrinis sp.; assembly: GCA_963663905.2. Lineage (GTDB taxonomy): Bacteria > Bacteroidota > Bacteroidia > Bacteroidales > Marinilabiliaceae > Saccharicrinis. The sequence goes on from CAXXQP010000001.1 coordinate 179,368, forward strand.
TGTCATTCAGTTGATAAGAAGCGATTATTTTTAATTTTACTTATTATAGGAACAGTTTTCTGGGGTGTATCCTTTCCTGTAACAAAGCTGAGTATGGGAAACTATTCACAAACGACCTTTCTGTTTTACAGGTTTTTAATTGCAACTATACTACTAAGTTTAATTTTTAGAAAACACCTAAAAAGAGTAAATTTAAGGGTATTTAAAACCAGTATCTCTTTTGCGTTACCCTTAGTTTTTGGAATATTTTTTCAAACATTAGGTGTAAAACACGGTGATGCAAATCAATGTGCTTTTATTGCAGGAATGTGTGTAGTAATAATACCATTGCTAAAGACGGTTTTTTACAAACAGAATATAGCATTTAGAATTTGGGTGGCTGCTTTTTTGGCCTTGATTGGATTAGGAATTATATCAATTACGGAAAGACTATCAGTGAATATCGGAGACATTTATACTATGATAGGAGCTTTGGGCTTCTCTGTATATTTAATAAAAATAGAGCGTTACAGTAAAAAGGAGAATGTTTTACCTACAATCAGTCCTATGTTTATGGTTTGTACGCTAATTACATTTATTCTATCATTATTTGATACAAATGCTAACTGGATGCCTCAAAACCAAACGTTTTGGATGGGAATAGCTTTTTGTGCTTTGCTACCTACTGCTTATATGTATACCGTATCAAATATATCACAACAATTCATAAGTGCTGAAAAAGTTGGAATTATCTATTTGTTTGAACCTGTTTTTGCTGCTTTAGCTTCATATATGATATTAAATGAAAGTTTATCCTGGAGACTTTTATTTGGTGGCACATTAATATTAATTGCTACAATAATTTCTGAATTAAATTTCAGTCAAAAAGGTGTTCCATTACTGATAAAGAGTAAAGCCAAAATGAAATTGTAAATAAGCTATTTTTCTATAAAAGAACTTACAAAAACCAAAGGTTATCTTTTCCAAATTCGGGTATTTCGTTACCGTCAAAGTGTAGTAGCATTTCTGCAACCATTTCAGGGTATTTAATGGTAACTGGTAATTCTGTTGACGTACCGATTTCCAATACATTCTACTGAATTGATATACTTGGTCTATGAGTTCTCTTACTGTTTTAAAATCATCAACCAATTCTTTTTGAGTGCAGTAGATTTTTAGTTTTATCGGGAATGGGTATCCATCGTGAAAATTGAAACCGTTATTACTGTACCTTGTATTGTTGAACAATAGAAACTTGTTGTAACCAATATTGATGTACGTTCCGCTTAATGGCATTAAATCCTTCCAGTTTAAATCGAACGCAACAATATCAGAGGTTTTAGTTTTATTAATAGATACAATGAATACCGGAATACTTAATCCTAAACGCTTCAAACCATTTTCAATAGGTTCTAATTCTGCTCTACCCATTGTCTTGTAGAAATGAATTACCAAGCGTTTTATTTCAGGATTTAGTGCTGCATACTCTTTAACGGCTCTTATGATAGAACCCGCCAATTCTTTTGTTTGGTCTTGTTGAAAACATTCAAAACGGTTAAATCTTCCATTGTTAGAAAAACTGAATGCACTTCCTATGTACTTAATATCGAAATCAGGGTTTTTAAACGCTCCTACACCAATTACCAATTCTTTCTTTATGGTGTTATCTAAACGCCAAGGAATACCGTTTAATTTGGCTAAAATAGCTATGGTAATGTTGGGTAAGCTAAAGTAATATTTGTCGTTGGTCATTACTTTTTCAGCATCTAAAACCTGAGAGGAAATACCTTTTTTGAGTAATAACTCTTTCAGTCTGTAATAAATCTTTCTCCTGTGCTTATCAGATGAGTTTTTAGAAAACGGACTGATGGAAATTGCTATGTATTGAATGTCTGGTTCAAAATGCTTTTCAGTTACTTTATTGTATATTATCCTTGAAATTGACACGACTGGAAAAGCGATTAATCCAATAATTAAAAAAGGGATTGGAGAAAAGACTGACAAGAAAGCACTTGAGATTATTAATGAAATGCCGAATTGGAAACCTGTCTATCTGAACGGAAAATCAATAAGACAGCAGAATGTAATTCCAATAAGCATAGATTACCAATAAATTACAACCCACTAATACGCTAGAATAAAGCATGGCTATGTTTACTAGTCCTGCCTAAATCGAAAAAAACATAATGAAATGAAAACTCCCGATTGATTCTGGAGGCCACTGAAAAACTTCCTGTTTTTAGGATAGTTTAAAAATATAAGGATGTAATATTAGGCTTAATGCTTACGTATTACATCCTTTATTTTTTTGACGATAATTGTTTTGAATTGTCTTAAAAAGGCTGAAAATAGCGAAGGATTTAGGTTGTTTATGCTAAAAAACAGTAGGTGTGTATTTTACCTACATCAGTTTCAGTATTCTTTTTAGGTTGACAGCAAAGATTGTTAGTGCCGTTTGCATTTGCATACAGTCTAACCCATATGAAATGGCTCGATCGAAGCCATGAACATTTTTTAATTCCGCATTTTTCGCTTCAATCTTATATCGATGCTTTGATTTATCTTTAAAGTACTCGGATTTTTGAAACTCAATTTGTTCTTCATGCTCCTTACAATTGATCGTTACAGAGTAGGATTTACTTTTTGCTTCTTCCTTGTAACATCCTTCTCTTTGTGCACATACTTTACACTTTTCAACATCAAAATAATAGACTATTACTTGATTCTTATTTTTGTCTTTCGCTCCCTGCTTTGCTCTTCGAATGGCCATGTGGCCTGCAGGACAAACAAACATCGCCGCATCTTTATTAAACTCAAATTTGTCTTCCTCTTTTCTAAAACCTTGTGTTATTGCGGGGTTTAATTTTGATACGATCCGTATCTGCTTTTCATTTCCATAAATTAAATTGTTTTTACCGGAATAGGCAGAATCTCCAATGACAGTATCTATTTCATCCATTCCGTTCAAGATGCTTTGTTCTATGATTTCGGTTAACTGCGGGCCATCACCCTTTTCTCCTGAAGTGACTACTGCTGCTGTTATTATCCTTTCTTCTGTCATGCCAATATGACTCTTATAGCCAAAGAAGGATGAATCGGTTGATTTGTGTCCAGTACGCGCATCTTCATCTTTCGACAAAGTATACTTACTCTGAGTGTCCTCTATGGTTTCTTTAAGCAGGTTTAATTTCTCTTTTACCTTCGGGTAGTTAGATATGATTTCATTTTTAGTGATAAAATCAATTAAATCAGAACAATAACTTAACTCCTGATCCAAATCATCAACCTTGTTCTTTTGAGGCAATTGTTCCTTTATATCCTCATCAACACTATAAACCATTTTTCGAAGCAGCTTGGCTCTTTCTTTCAATACGTCTAATGGAGATAGGGGATTGGATCTGCTTTTGGTATGAGTAGCATCAACAATAATAGACTTTGATTTAATAATCCCTTTCTTTATGGCGATAGTAACAGTCTTGCCGATTAATAGATTTAATAAATCGGTATCTGTCAGTCTTATGCGTCGGAACTTAGTTAAAGTACTGGGGTTGATAACATCTTCCTCAGGTGACATTCCTAAGAAATACTTGAAAGACATGTCAACCCGAGAACGATCTACTACATCTACATCGGAAATATTATAAATAACTTTAAGTAATAAGTATTTGAATAACCTTATTGGACTTTCTGCTGTTCGACCATTATCATGACAATATTTTGATGATAGTTCATTATAAACGAAACTAAAATCAATTAAATCATTTATCCGCCGAAGTATATTGTCTTTGGAGATTATCAGATCGTAAAGTTCGGAGTAAGAACTAAAGATGAGTTTTTGCTGTTGCGCTAACATTGAGTTGTTCTTAAAATACTAATGCAAAGAAAGAGGGTGTCCAAAAACGACATCCTCTTTTTTTTATTTTTGTTTTTATATCAAGCATTATCCGTTAATAAATAAATCAACAGTATTTTTTTTACAAAAGAAAATATATGAGCAGCAAAAACGCTTAATTACGAGCTTGTATATTAAAATATAGGCGTTTTTAAGGTTATTAGTATGTCTCTTAGTTAATTTGCTAATATTTAAAGCAATTGCAATCAAACCAAATTCCAGGTTTACGCCATCTAAACCTTTAAGTAGAAATCTTTTAAAACCTTTGTTATTTTTAATTTGGCCAAATACAGCTTCTGGTTCTATTGGTCTGTTACTTCGGTGTTTTAGACCTTTTTCACTGGTCAGCATTTCTCTGGCTTTTTGCTTGTGTTTTCTGAGATTATGATTGATTTCAATTGATCGATTTCCTTGCCCTTTAAAACAACGTGTTCTCATACTGCATTTTGAACAGTTTTTCGCGCTGTATTTTTTTATCTGACTTACATAACCTGATGCATTAGTTTTTTCATATTCTGCAACTAGTTTCATGTGTTGACCGGATGGGCAAACAAAATAATCTTCGTCTTGATTATAGTGTAAGTTCTCAACCTTATGAGGATCTGTCTTAAAGGCTTTCTTCTGTTCTTTATGGAAATAGTTAAATTTCACATATCCATCGATTGACTCATTTTCTAGGAAATCATAATTTTCTTCACTTCCATAACCAGAGTCTGCTACAATTTCTTTTGATTGCTTGTTATATTTAGCTTCAAAACTATTAAGAAAACTAATAAATGTCCTCGTGTCTGTTGGGTTTTGATAGGGTGCAAAATTGGTTATAAATTGATGTTCTGTACTAATCTGTATATTGTATGCAGGTTTTAGTTGACCGTTTTTCATATGATCTTCTTTCATCCGCATAAATGTTGCTTCCTTATCTGTTTTTGAAGTGGAATTCCTGTTTGGTCCTATATCCTTAAGTTTATCCTCGTACTCCTGAAGTTTTGGAAGATGCTTGTTTTCTAATTCTTTAATTAACTTTTTAGTTGACTTTTCTGCTGACTTGTTTTGCTTATTTAATGCATCTATCTTTTCTTGTAAAACCTTTGAATCTACAACTTTTATGGATTCTTCATTTGGTTTATTGTCCTCCTGAATACCTTCCTCTATCTGAGAAAGTATATTTGTTATTTTTGTTTCAAGATTTGCTTTATAGCGTTCTACAGATTTGCGCCACACAAACGTATACCGGTTGGCACAACTTTCAATTTTAGTGCCATCTATATATTGAACATCTAAACTTACATATCCTAAATCTACCAGCATTATTACAACCTGTGTAAATAAATTATTGATATGGTTCTTTAATCGCTTGCTTCGGAAATCGTTGATACAACTATGCTTAGGGAACTGCTTCCCGGAAAGCCACATATAATGAATGCTTTCTTTTAGTGCAGTCTCCATCTTTCTGCAGGAATAGATATTACTTAAATAGCTGTAAAATAATATTTTAATCATCATTCTAGGATGATATCCACGACATCCACCTTCTTTATAGCCTGAGGTAATAAAGGAAATATCTAATTGATCGACTATTTTGTTAACCATGCGAACAGGATGCTCATCTGGTATAAAGTCATCTAAACGAGAAGGAAAAAGTTCAGCCTGGCCTTGGTTGTAGTCTTTAAAGGTTATGTTTTTCATACCTTAATATACTAATAATCAATGTAATAACAAAATTAAAACAAGCATTATTTTATTGATTATCAATGTTTTATAGCAAAAAAAAGAGGGAATCCATTTTTGGACACCCTCTTTTATTTCCTAAGAGACTTTTTCAGTGGCCTCTTGATTCTGTCGGGAGTTTTTATTGTTTTAGGAGTGGTAGATTCTATTGTCAAGCCAAACTCATTTCAGAAACCTTTAATTTTTCAGCTAAAATATGCATATCTGAGCTGATCTTTTCATTTGTAATACGAGCATATATCTGTGTAGTTTTAATATTGGTATGGCCAAGCATTTTGCTAACGGATTCTATTGAAACTCCTTTTGATAAGGTAACTGTTGTAGCAAATGTATGGCGAGCCATATGAAACGTCAGATTTTTGATTGTTTCACAACGCCCCATATGCATATTCTTAGATAAATATTGTTTATTTTGTTGGTACAATAACGGCTTTTTAATTGAAGGGTATATAAATTGAAATGGTTTGGTTTAAGGAGAAGCATTAATATTATTGATAATATATGATTTATATAATACCAACTCCTAAAGGATTAGGAGTAGAATTATGGGGTACGTATGGAGATTTGAACAACCTTTATGGTACAATGTCAAAATTTTGGAATGAAGAGAGCAAATTAAATATTCCAGGATTTGAAAATAGGGATAAATTAATTAGTGGATTTTCATATGAAATACGGAAAGCATATGAAGGAAGTAGGCTAAAGAGGGAGGTAGGTCACTTTGGGTTTGACGATTCAGGATATTTTGGTGCTCAAATCTTTTGGGTACATTTTCTATTTTCATTATCGGCATTAAAATATAACATGCGCTATTCAGGTACATCAAAATTGGATATTGCTATGTTTTTACAACTTGAATACTGGCTTGAGAATGCAATGAAAAGTTATGATGAGATAGGAGCTAAAAATTTAATTGGTTTTATTGAAGATGGAGTTTATGGTGCTAATGAATACATCTACCACTATATGAGAAGTATTAATGTAGATTACATTTCTCTTGGAGGTGGGAAAAGGGCTTTTCGTAAACTACCGGAATTACTTATGCGGGGAGTGTTTTTTACCGATGAATATAAAGCATATAAGAATTTCCTTGAAAGTGATGCAAGGAGGTTAGGATGTGAAATAGAGGAAATGCATATTCTTGATGACCATATTGATTATGATGGTATAAAATGGTGAGAAATATTTTTTTATTTAAAAACTTTATTATGGGGTGCTATTGGGCAAGATTCGAACGAAACAATGGCAATATTTACAGATATGATACCAGGATATATATTGATAGCATAGATGAAATTTTAGATACAGATGAGTGCATTGGTTCCATCGTAGGAAAGAATCCGGGGAGTGCTCTTCCAAAGGATGATGTCTTTGATAAGCTAAGCGAAATTGACCTTAGTAATGATAAACTGCTACCTACTGTTAGAAACCTTATAAGAAAAGGTAATCCGAATATCATTGGTAGAAAATACATACAGGTTTTAAACTTATTTTACCTCTGCAACCCTGATTTGGAAGAAGCTATCAAAGATTACGAAACAAGTTTAAATCCTAAAATTTGCAGCACAGAAAGGAAAAAGTTTCCTTGGGTTTGGTTTATGTGGGGCGGTTATAATATGAGCTTACAAGGAAAGAAAAACAGATTTAAAGATATTTCTGCTCCAATAAAGTTCAACCTCAATAATCAAACGAAAACTATTGTTGAAGGACTTCCCGAAGAAAGAGTTTGTGCCAAACATACACAGGGTATGCAGCATGATCTGGTTATACCATATTTAGAAAAGATTTTGCAATAATAAAATGTTCGATAAAATGGCATAAGGATTGTCATTAGCCAGATATGACAAATATAAAATTACCTTACGGATTAAGTAACGAACAAGTTGTTTCAATTGATGATGTTGAAAGTGGACTTAAGTGTAATTGTGTTTGCCCCTCATGCAAAAGCCAATTGATTGCCAGAAAAGGAGAAGAAAAACAACATCATTTTGCACACTATAATTCTGAAGACTGCGGTTGGAAAGGGGAATCAATTATTCATAAAATTTCAAAAGAAATATTCCTGGAATCAAAAACATTAAGGCTTTCTCAAGTATTATGGAGTTACAAACCAGAACTTGTAATTTATGGGGAGACATCAATACCTATTGATAATGTAAAGTTAGAATGTAGAATTGATGATATTATTCCTGATGTTATTATAGAAAGCAAAGGGAAGGAATTATTGGTTGAAATAAAAGTGAGTCATGGTATTGGCCACGAGAAATTTCAAAAAATAAATAGGCTTAACATTTCAACACTTGAAATAGATGTAAGAAGGATTGTTGCTAATTCATTTCGAGATAATAATTACTTTCTGAAAAGTAAAGACTTCAAAAATGCCTTAATAAATGGAATAGATAATAAATACTGGATATACAACTGGGAAAAGGAAAGGATTAAGCAATTGATGATTGAAGAAAAATCAAAAACGTTACCAATAAAACTTTTAGATACCTCATGGAAATTTGAAGACTTGTATTACATTGATAATTGCCCCATCGAAAAAAGAACTTGGAACTCAGGCTTCAAAGAAGGTGAGCCTTATGCCAATTATAATGAAGATTGTAGAAAGTGTAATTATTTCTTGGGACAATGCGAACAAAACAAACCTATCCATTCAAAAAATGGAGCTATTTATTGTATTGGGCATCTTAGTGAAACGGAATATGTCATTAATGGGTTTATTTTCAATAATAAGAAAAAGATAAACTATAAGATGTAATAATTGAGAAATGATAATATCAAAAGAACATATAAATAATATACCCGGTGCTGGCTATGTAAATTTAAATGAAGCTAAAGCATATAGAAAAGAGGGAATGAAATCAATAAATGCATGTCACGAAAATGATAAGCAAGTGATATTCTTATCACATAAGCATAGCGAATCAGAAATATTAAAGAAAGTAGTTCGTTTAATAAAGAATTGTGGTGCAGATGTGTATATTGATTGGATGGATGAAGGAATGCCTCAAAGTACTTGCGGTAAAACTGCTATAAGAATTAAAGATAAAATAAAATCATGTGATAAATTTATTTTAATTGGTACAGAAGGAGCTATCTCTTCAAAATGGTGTAACTGGGAGTTAGGTATTGGAGATGTTAGAAAACATGATGATTTCGCATTAGCTGTATTACCTATTAAAGAAGATTATAAAGATTATTCTGGAAATGAATATTTAGAATTATATCCCACTATTCAGTATCAAGATGGAACAAGTAAGTATATTTATACGGATAAACATGAAAATATTAATATTTACGTTTTGCGAATGAAAAATGGCAACCACAAGGTTAAGGGGCAGATACCTAAGGGCTATTATGTTCATATGAATATGGAAACTGATAATGGAACTGCATATTTTCTAATTAGGTTAAAAGATTGGCTTAGTATAGAGAATGTTTAACCAATTTTAGGAAATATGTTTAAAGGATTCAAATTAAGTAAGCTGGGTTTTGGCAATGATTTTGACAAATTTCACGGCATAGGATTAGATTTATATCACAGCTATGAGAAAGACGTACATGATTCATTAAGCTCATTCTTTCTGGATAGTAAAAAGCTTGATGGAACCAAGATAATTGACTCATGGTTTCCTAAAGTGGATAGCCATATTTTTTTATCTCATTCCCACAATGATAAGGATGAAGTTATAGCGTTGGCTGGTTGGTTAAAATATAAATTCAATTTAGACTCTTTTATTGATTCTTGCATATGGGGGTACGGTAATGACCTGATTCAAGTTCTTGATAATAATTATAGTTGGCTTGATGAAAAGAATCGTATTTACGATTATAAAAAAGTACTATTCTCAACTAGTCACGTTCATATGATGCTGTCAACTGCACTATCTTCAATGATTGATAAAACGGAGTGTTTAATTTTTTATGATACAGAAAATTCTGTGCAAAAATTTGAGTCGGTACTGAAAACTGGATCGCCTTGGATATATTCTGAGATTGCATTTGCTGAGGTTGTTAGAAAAAAAAGACCTGAAAGAATTAAGTACATATTGGAAACTAGAAAATTTTCATCAGGTGGTAAAATTGACCATTTAGAAAAGGCACTTGAAATTGCGTATGAATTAGATTTCGGACATTTAAAATCGATTGATGCGGATACATTAAATGAATGGGAATCATTTTGTAAATTGTATAAAAAAGAAGAAGCTCTTGATAAATTATATGAAATTACATTCCCTATAACAAAAATTAAAGATTAGTCATGGATGAAGATAAAAGGAAGCATTTAGAGTTTATACAAGGGGTGATTAATAGACATAATTCAAATTCCTTTATGATAAAGGGATGGACAATCACTATTACTGCTGCTTTATATGCCTTGGCTGGAACATTAAAAGAACCAAGTTTAGTATTGATTGCATTAGCTCCAATTGTTATGTTTTGGGGATTAGATGCCTTTTATTTGTCAAATGAAAGATGTTTTGTCGATTTGTATAATGCAGTATCTAACAATTCTCCGGTTGTTTTGCCCAATACGAAGATATTAAAGAAGAATTTTAACGGTAGCTCCAATAGTAATTATGCATATTCAGTTCCTAACTATAATATGAACTTTAAAAAGTTTAAGGTGTGGAAAGATAATTCCTGGGTAAATGTGTTGAAATCAAAAACAATCCTTGGCTTATATCTTTCAATGATTATTGTTACAGTGGTAATTTTCATCTTCTTAAATGTGTACCTAACTAAAAGAATTGAACCTATAGAGGTTAATGCCAAAATTAACCCTAGCGAGATAAAACTAAACTTAAAGACTGAGCCTCCAAAAATTATTAACAACATATTTACTGAACCTGCCAATAAGGATAGCTCTACTATTAATAAAGCAATACCCAAGTAATTCAGGTCTATAATTAATTATGAAAGTATGGCAGGTAAAACAAAAAGAAAATTCATGGGAGAATCCGCAAGGTTGATTAAAAGGTTAAAACGCCCACTATCTTTTATAAAAGAAATACTTCCATACAATTACAATAAGGAATCTATCATAGAGGGATTTAAACAATATTATCCTTACTTGTGGAATGAATTATGTGATAGGTACAACTTATATAAGGCAAAAGACGATTTTTTGGTTAATACCGGAAAAAGAAAAAGATATAAGCCTCTAAAAGCAGATGATTTTATTTCTCAATTACCTCAAGTAAAATTATGGCTTAGCTATGATTTGAGAAAAAAGCATAAAGAAATTTTTAGTGAGGATATAAGGAAAAAAAAGATTGTGGAGCTGGATAAAAAACGATTGCCAGCTATTGAAAAAGTAAATAACAGAATATCGAAGAATACTGAATTAATACAGGAGATTGAACCGTTGTATACAGATGCCATTATTTCATCATATCATAAAAAAGGTATTAGTATAGATGGTAAGATTGAAGTATTCAATGAATTAAAAAAATATAACAATGAAAAAACTGTTGAGTTCTTCTATAAACTGAATGATTCAGAAAGGAATGACCAAATTAGGAACATGGCATTTTTTCATTTACAGTCATTAGGTAAATATGTAAAATTAAGAAAGGGGTTTAAGGGCAAAGAGAAAGGTTACATGATTGAGAAAAGTGAGTTTAATATGACTCCTGGCGATTTATTAGAGAGGATAGAAAAGGATAGTGTGCAGTCTATTAAGCAGTTTGATTTTTTTATTTCTCACAGTTCCATAAACAGAAGTGAAGTGATTGAAGCTATAAAACTCTTAAATAAAAAAGGGTATACTGCATATTGCGACTGGACAAGTGATAATGATTTCTTAAAGAGAGAATTAGTTAGTGAGTATACAAAAATTGTCTTAAAAAAAAGATTAGAGCAATCAAGGAACCTTTTGTTTTTGTGTACTAAAGAATCTGTTAAATCCGAATGGGTTGATTTGGAACTAGAATATTTTGAGAATTTAGGTAAGCCGATTTATTATATTCAGATTGATGGCGTAAATGATTCAAGATTGTCGAATTACAGTAAATTCGAATACGAAACTGTTTCGTAAGTACTCCTTTTGTGAGCAAATAGTCCTACGCTGTTATTAAATAAACTTCCGGCTGAGTAATTCAACCAGAAGTTTTTGCAAAATCTAATCAAGAATAGACTAGGATTTCTTGTTAAGCCAAACTCATCTCGGAGCATTTTAACTTTTGTGATAACAAGTGCATATCTGAGCTTATCTTTTCATTTGTAATACGAGCGTAAATCTGTGTTGTTTTAATATTGGTATGACCGAGCATTTTACTAACGGATTCTATAGGAACTCCCTTTGAAAGCGTAACAGTGGTTGCAAAAGTATGGCGTGCCAGGTGAAACGTTAGATTTTTGGTTATACCACACACATCTGCAATCTCCTTTAAATACTGGTTGGTTTTTTGATTGGTCGGAATTGGCAAAAGAACACCGTTTGGTAAACCTTTGTATTTTTCCAGGATTAACTGAGATATATCTAGTAAAGGCACAACTGTTTTAATAGAAGTCTTCTGGCGTTTGGTGTTAATCCATAAATTACCATCAAAACCTTTGGAAATATGTTCTTGTCTTAGATTTTTAATGTCGATATATGCCAGTCCTGTATAGCAGGAAAAAATAAAGATATCACGTACCCGCTCTAATCGTTCACTATTAAAGCTTTTTTGCATGATTCGTTTTAGTTCGTCATCGTTTAGGTAACCTCTGTCAACCTTTTTAATAGAAATCCTGTAATTGGCAAATGGGTCGCTTTGTATCCATCCATTCTTTTGAGCTATAAGTACTATGCTTTTGAATTTCTGAATAAACTTAGCGGTTGTGTTGGCGTTGCAACCGCATTGTACATTCAGGAAAGTTTCAAAACCAACAATGAAAGAGTGGTTAATTTCTCTCAAATCAATGTCGCTTCTTTTATATTCGGTCTTTAGGTAATTTGAAAGATGTCTTTTACAAACTTCCGCTTTCTGGTATGTGGCTTTTGATTTGTTTACGCCAATATGTTTTTTTAAGAGGTTATTGCTTTCCTCAAATAGTTCCAATAGTAAATATTGTTCCAACCCGATACCGAGGAAAGTATTCTTAACTTTTTCAGCGGTTATCTGGATATCTTTTTTTGTAAGGTCGTTATAAGCATTACGTAGGGATGTTTTAATTTCATCTAAAACGGCATTTAGAGTTCTTGCTTCGGCATTTCTTCCTTTTGCCTTATTTAATTCAACACTCCAGTCGTTCGGTTTGATAAATTGTTTGGTGTTGAAATGTGTTTTCTTTCCATTGATTGTGATTCTTGCCACAATAGGTGCTGTTCCATCTTTTTTTTCTGCATTCTTTTTAATGAAAAAAAGAACATTAAAAGTACTTCTCATAAGCTTCATTTTTCGAATTGTAAAACTATGTTATTATTCTCTAAATGAAATACTTGTAAGCTGGACAATTTCGGACATAACTATGCCAATTCTGGACAAATCGTAACCTATTTTCACCTTTTTAAAATAGGTTACGATTTAGTTACTATTTAATGTCGTTTTTAGGCATATTAAGAAAGACATACAAAACAAAAAAGCATAAAAAAAGTCCTACAACTTATTGAAAGTGTAGGACTTGTCTTTTTTCTGTCTTCTATTGACATTTTAATCAGCGGAGAGAGAGGGAACTGAAAATTTGCTTTAATTACCCTATCCTCAATATTTTACGAATTCAATTTTTAAGGTCCACTGTAAGTCCACCAAAATAGGGTAAAAAATGCCCGTTTTAAATGCGTTTTAATGAACTCATTTCCCTCCAAAAATAGCAAAAAGGAACCGAACCTAAAAATGAATATCCAAACAAAGATTATCTCAAATAGTAATTAAATAAGATATTAATTATTTATATATTCTAATAGACCTCCTGGGGATTTTATGGTGAAATACTATTTAAAAATGAATAAAATTAACTACCTAATTTTTTGTTTGTTGATGAATTAGTTATGTATCCAATAAAGTTCTCTAATTTAATTGTAATTAGAACAGAATTGCCGTAAATTATGGTTTTATCAATCACGAAAGGAGTTATAAATAGACGCAATAGAAACTACATACAAATCCAAGAACAGAAGAATACTTAATTAAAAAAAATGAAAAAGCAATAAGAAGGTATTCAAAAAATGTTTAATAAAAAACTAGGGATAATTAAATTTCAAGAGTCAGAGTGTTATGCTTAATATAGGTTGAAAGTGTTGTTGCAGTTAAGGGGCTGAATTAAAGTTTATTATATGGTTTAAGGATAAGGTGATAACCCTATAAATTTTCAACAAATCTATCAAAGCTTATAGGTTAGATTTAAAAAATGAAGGTTAATAATTTTAGAAGATATGATACCAGATAAATACAAGAATTACTATTTAGGATCATTGTTGTCCGGTAAAGCGGAATAGCTTTAATTTTATCAATATAAGTGCCTGATATACAAATCGGGCATTTTTAGTTTCGAAAAGTAAGCCCCCTAAATTTTTGGGAATAGCGAATTCTGATATTTGTTTTTATCTTCTTTAATCAATACCAGCCAGCTTTTTTCAGGATTTTCTAAGAAGGCATATATATTGATATAATTCATTAATTGTTGCCTGATAATAGAAACCATATTCGAGAATGCCCAATTACGCTTCAACTTACTTTTTACAAGGGTAATAAGCAGGTTTGCTAACATTGCTGCCCATATCTGAATTTCAATTGCGTTTTCATTATCGCCAAGAAAATACTTTAATGGAAAATTTTGTTTGAGTTGCTTAAATAGCAGCTCTATTTGCCAGCGCTTCTTGTAGATGTATGCAATTGTTTCTGCAGCAAGTTCCATGTTATTGGTGATAAACTCAAACACTCGCGCATTTTCATTATCCCAGTATGCAATACGTCTTGCTTTATGTTCCTTTGTTTTGTTACTACCATAAAGAAGCACGATTTCTTCATCTTTTAGTACACCGGAATCTGCATCATCTGGTATATCAAACTCTTGCCTGGCTTTATAAAGAGCGTTGTCTTTTAATCGGGTAACATACCAAATTGACTTATCGCTAAACGCCTCATAGCGGGCATAATCAACATAGCCTTTGTCAAAGGTTATGATTGAACCGGACGGCAAATGCATTGCCTCTGCTAAAAACAGATGGTCGTGTTTGGCAGCTTCGCTATACCGGATTAAACAAGGTCCGTTCTCGTCTGCTTTTATCAGTGTATGAGCCTTGATGCCGCCTTTCTTTTTGCCATTTTTAGGATTGCGTCCTACTCCTTTCAAAATATCCTTGAACAAGGAAATAGTTGACGAATCCATGATATACAATCGCTTGAGTTCTTTCTCTTGCAGCCGGCTGTCCGCTAAACTGGAAGCATATTTTCTGTAGACAGACATGTAAATATCTTCGAAGACCTTGCTACTTCGGCGTTTATTAGCCTCTGAAAAAGTACTGCGTTTTACCAGATAACTTAATCCTAAATGGGATAATTTATGCGCATTAGCAAGTAAACCAAGAATAACCTCGCGTATCGAGGAGTAACCTTCTAATGCAACAAATAACATCACAACCAAATGGTTATAGGTCGTAAACTTCTTTACATACCGTTCGCTGCCGTGTTGTTTCGCTATTTTTCTAATCTCACTCTTGTCAATGAACGTTAACAGCTGATTAAATATAGGCTGTCCGCTAAAAATTGTACTTTTACCCATGTCTTACTTTTTTGTTGTGGTAAACTAAAAGTAGACATATCGGGCAGTTCTTTAAAATGTTCTGCCCGGTAAATTTTTACCGGACACTAGTGATTTAGGATTGAATAAATTATTTTTCCCTGAATACGAGTTTGTAATTAAGTTAAGCTTTCCAAGAGTTTTTGTTCGTTTTTTGCGTGTTGAAGGCTATTATACTGATTTTGATAAATTTTTTCAGAATGTAGCTGAAGTACAATATATTGAAGGTAGTAAACTATCGAAAATAGAAGAACGACAAATATTAAATGAAGTATGGGATTTTCTAACAATGGAAAAAGGACCTAATAAGGCAGATTTTTATGGGAAAAACGATAAGTTATAATGATTAGAAAAGTAAGTTAATTTGAAAAATTGGACACAAAAGAATTTTGTACTAATCGTATTGTTATTAACTGCTATTTTAAAATATCTGCTGATAGATTGGCTGAATGTTAGAACTATATTTATAGTCGGAATTTCTTTTTTTTGGATTGGATATATATTGTTTCGTAAAAGAACGAATAAAGAGTTCGAAACATTTAAACTGCAGGATTTTAAACAGTCTTTACTAATATTATTACCTATCATTCTACTTAATGGTTTGGCTTGTGTGTTTTATGCATACACCAATAATACGCTCAATGTATCCTGGCATATTCTATTGGTTTTACTTTTATATCCATTTTGGGGAGTCATACAACAATTTATCATGCTTGAGATTATATTGATGAATTTAATTGCATTTTTCAAAGGTAAAGTCAGCGCTATTCTTTTGGTTTTTATAGTCTCAATCTTGTTTGGTATCATTCATTATCCAAATACTTTTTTGATGCTATACACCTTTTTCCTAGAGTTGATTTTGGCTTCAGTTTTTCTTAAATGGCGTAACCTTTGGGCAATTGGTATTACACACGGTTGGATGGCGACTTTTTTACTTTATTATGTTATGGAGCGTAATCTTTGGTCAGAGATATTTATTGGTGTTTAAATATGAAAAAAACGTTTTAACTCTATTCCCTTTTTAAGTTTATAATGCACAAAAAACAATAAACCGGCAATGGGCAATAATGATACCCCGGCAATAATACTCCAGTTAAGTCTAATGATTTGATGAGAATACAGAGATATAAAAATTTCAATGCTAAGTAATAATATGGCTATGGCCAAAAAAATGACAGCTAGTATATTGAATCCAATTTGATTCGATACACGAATCAATACTAAAACAATAAGTGATAAAATATAAAAGGACGTCACAATAGGAATTCCGAGTTTTATCCCCCAGTAACTTTCTCCATTAAAATAATCTATCATCAAAAACAAAATCGTTAAGGAGATCAAACTACTAATGAGCAAGACGAAAGGTTTTTTTCGAAAAAACACAACGAAACTAATATTAGAAAAAGCTACTAATGAAGCAATTAAATTATACTTAGCCCAATTAATATTGTGACTTATTATGAAGTTTATTATAAGTGTGATTATAATACCAGACATCAGAATAATTCCGGATATCTTCCAGATAAGCTTTCGTTTTTGAGTAAAGCTGAGTTTTTCAATTTCATTTAATGTTTTATCCCTGAAATCGTGATGTTTCTCTTTGGGAATATCAACAGAAATAGGTTCTGCTCCAGCACTAAGTCCACATAAAGGGCAGCATATCATATCTTCATCCAATTCTACTTCACAATTCTTACAATAATCCATAAACTAATTTTAGTGTTTCGTAATTCTAATATTTATACCTTGCTGAGAGAGAAAGTGAAGATATCTTCGCTCAAACTCATTAGAGTTAGTAATATTGCCAAAACTTAAGGTAAGCTTATCCTCATAGCCAATTACACCACAATTAATCTTCAACCGCTTGTTAGGCGGTGGAGGTGAAATTGTGAAATAGTCGACTTTATGGCGAATAGGATCCGGTAATTCTATTTTGCCTAAGTTGGTTAGTACACCACTATACATATTGGTTCCTTGCGAATGATATTTATAGTACAGAATGATACTCTTTAGCCAAATGGGAATTCCCCTCACAATTAAATTTCGTTCACTACCAACATTACGGGAAATAATCTTACTAATTAGTTTCTCATCTGTTTCCAACTGCATTTTATGATACACAACTTTCAGTATTTCATCAAATGTATATTTCCCTAATCGGAGGTCTATTTCGGGCATAACAAAAAGAGAAAAATTACGCATAGTCTTAGTAGGGTATATATTTCGAATATTTACAGGTACCTGAACCCTTGCTATTTTATTGGATGAGAATATTCCATTCTGCTTGTATTCATGGTAAATATCCTGCAGAGTTAACAAGTATACAGCAACCAGATAATCTGTAATGCTTACACCTTTTTCCTTTGCCTTTTGTTTAATTTCCTGAATAGATAGAATTGCAAATAAAAGATGAAATCGTGGCATTTTCTTTAAATGAAATGGCAGATGAAATGCCTTTGGTTGTTTGACCACATGGGGAATATTCTGTTTAAAATACCTATTGTAAGCATCTTCATATTCCTCTTTATCTGCTTTCATTGTATAAAAGCTATCTATTTGGTTCGTATCAAGTAAACCTTTATCCTGAAAATAATAAATAAGTATGGTTTTTAAAAAAGTTAATAAACCATAGCCATCAGTAAGTATATGCGAAAATTCGGCACTTATCTTATTTTTATGAACAAGTATTCTCACAAGCAAATTGCTCTCTTGGTTGCGCTTAAAAGCTTTGCAGGTAACTCCATTATCATGCAGAATTCTTATTGGATTATTTACCTGTTCAAGGTAATACCAGAAAAAACCTCCATGCAAACTCACTTTAAAATATGGGAATCTTTTTTCAGCAAGTTTAACAGCTTTGAAAAGGCTACTAATCGTAACTCTCTCTGTTAAATTGGCAGAAAGTCGTATTACAGTAGTGTTTTCCTTGCTTCTAATGGCCGGAAATATTTTAGCCGCATTATCTAAGGGAGTCCAAAAGGTACCTTTATCGTTCATTATTTGAGATTGTCTTTTTAGAACTTTATTCTTTTTCAAAGATTAACGCAATATCAATAAAATATAGTAATTTAAGCAAAATGTGAGACAATGAATTGCTTAGTTACAAATATTACATACTATCATTACTGATTATCCAAGAGTTGAGAGAATCATATTAAGAAGTTATGAATCAAATCGAAGAAAGAATAAAAGAATTTAAAAAATGGTACCATCAACAACTTACATACCATCAAAAGGCTATAGAACATTTTTCAAATATTATTAAGAATATTGATAAGGTCGATCAGGTATTATTCAGGCTCAAAACTGCTGAAGAGTGTATTAAAAAGTTCAATAATAAATATTTACCACACCTTGATTCTGATTCTTCATTTCAGATTCAGGATTATATAACCGATTTAATCGGAGTAAGAGCTGTTTGTTATTATTCTGATGATCTTGTTTCCATAAAAAGAAGTTTAAAAAAACATTTTAGAGTAATGGAAACGACTGATAAAACAAGTTTACTTGAAAAAACAGAAAATCAATTCGGATATAAGGGTCTCCACCTACAGTTAAGGTTAAGAAAAAAGAGAGGAGCAGAACAGAATATTACAGAATTTAGTTCGTTAGAATTTGAATTGCAAATACGTACAGTAATTCAAGATGCCTGGAGTATATTAGATCATAAGATTAAATACAAAAAGAGTATACCGCATAATTTAAAACGAAGAATTAATAGATTATCAGCGCTTTTTGAAATAGCTGATGAAGAATTTCTCAGTATTAAAAAAGAAATATTACAAGAGGAAAAAATAATAAGCGACCGGTTAAGAAAAAAGGGATCAGTTGACACCAATTTACCACTTAATGTTTTTAGGTTCTTATTTATAGCCCAAAAGCACTTTACCGACTATAAGTTTAATGAATATAAGGTGGATAATTTTGTGCAGGAAATTCTCATTCAGAAATCTGATTTTACTGAACATGATTTAGATCTGGCAATCACAAAAAATATTCTTTTTTCTAATAAAATAGAAAAGACCAGAAACCAAACATTAAACCCATATACCAAAATAAGGTACTGTCTTTATCGGTTTAATAATAAAGTATTCGCTAATATTTTATCAGGCTATCAAAAAGAAGTTATTAGTGATTATATATAGTTAATAGTAATAAGTGTTGAATAATAAAAATGGTACTATTGCTACTATAGGATGTGTTTTGTATCGTTTTGAAATATAACAGCATGTAGCTTTATCCTAAATTTGATACATAGGTATATACTATAAATGCTACAGAATTGGTTTGTTGTGGTATATGATTATGTTTCTGTATAATAAGCGTTTGGGTCTGTTGATTGGTTAATTACCTTTGACAATGTAAAAAAGATAAATAACTTAATAAAGATGGATTTTTGCGAAGTTTAACTAATCATTAACTAATATTTTTAAAGTTATTTAGTTCTTTTATTAAATCAATTCTTTATTTATGTTGAAAATTGAGTAGTATGACTACGCATAATGACACAAAATTAAAGAAGCTTTTTAATCTATTGCAGCCCAATAATGTGATAACAGCAGCAGTATTGGACAACAATGGTGTATCCAGACATCTACGCAGATACTATCAGGACAGCGGATGGATAGAACCTTTAGGAAGAGGTGCATATAAAAAGCCCTGAGAAAGGTTGGAATGGCAAGCAGGTTTGAATGCAATGCAAAATCAATTACACATTAAGGTGCATGTAGGCGCTTTAACTGGACTAACCTTACATGGATTCAGTCATTATTTCAGAAACCCACTTCATTTTTGCCTGAAAATACTGACATAAAAGAAATGGAGGTAAAAGATATAAAAGTTAATGTATCAACACCCGAACGTGCCATATTGGAATGCCTGTTTTTAGCTCCGCAATATTCAGATTTTGTTGAATGCTATCAGGTTTTAGAAGGGTTGGTCAACTTAAAGCCTAGATTGGTGAGCGAGCTTTTATCAGCTTGCAACTCAGTGAAAGTAAAACGTCTATTTCTTTATATGGCAGAAAAGGCAAATCATCAGTGGTTTCAATTCCTGAAAACAGATAAGATAGATTTAGGTAACGGAGACCGGATGATAACAGAAAGTGGAGCCTACAGCTCAAAGTATAAGATTACAATACCCAAAGAATTAGCAGATTTATGATTTCACCAGTATATAGAGCACAAGTAGATTTATTACTGCAGTTTCTACCATATGTAGCACAAGAAGAAAATTTGCATTAAAAGGTGGTACGGCTATTAATCTTTTTATAAGGGAGATGCCGTGATTGTCCGTTGACATTGACCTGACTTATTTGCCTTCCGATTCAAGAATAGAAGCTCTTAATAATATTCAGGAAGGTTTGGAAGAATCAAGGCAGATATAGAAAGATATACCGGAAATTACAATCAACACCGTTCCATTAAATGGTGGAACTGATGTTAAATTGAATTGTCAGGGTCAGGGCGCACAAATCAAAATAGAAGCGAATACAATTACCATAGGTAAAGTCTTCCCTACAGAATTAATACAGGTGGTTGATTCTGTTCTGGATGAATTTGACAAGTTTGTAGCCATCAATGTAGTCTCAATTGCTGAATTATATGGAGGTAAAATCTGTGCAGCTTAGCATGTTTTAGATTGTATACCTTAAACTATATCTACTTTTCTAATAATGATAATTTGTGATTTGAGAAATTGTTCACAAATAATATTTGTTCACGTATCGTGAACATTGTATATTTGTGAACATGAAGCAGGAGATGTTACATATTGCATTGGATAATTTTAAGAAAATAACCGGGATGGATGTTCTCTTAAAAGATATTACACCATTAGATGGAGTACTGGAAATACCGGCTTTGGGTAATGGAGTTCATTATGTTGTCGAACTTAAGCAAGAGATTAGACCACATCAGGTGCAGCAGTTGGAATATAACAGCAAAGAATATGGCAATTTTATGGTTGTTGCAAATCAGATTTTTCCAAAAGTTAAGGACGAATTAAGGGCAAAAGGCATTGCTTATATGGAGACTAATGGTAATACTTTTATAAAACAGGAAAATATCTTCCTTTTTATAGATACTCAAAAAACAAGCATTCAGACCAAAGAAAAAGGTAATCGGGCATTTACAAAAACAGGATTAAAAGTATTATTACACTTACTTAATAATAAAGCAGATATCAATCTACCACAACGCGAATTAGCAAAATTAACAAAGGTGGGATTAGGTAGCATTCCTCAGGTTATAGAAGGACTTAAAGAAACTGGTTATCTTCTGCAGCTAAAAAATAAGACATACGTTTGGGAAAACCGGAAAGAGTTATTAGATCGTTGGGTAATTGAATATGATACAGTTTTGAAACCCAAGCTAAAGAAAGAACGATATGATTATCAGGGTAATTGGGAGGATATTGTTTTAGTAAATGAGTTAACTGTTTGGGGGGGAGAGCCAGCTGCAGATATACTAACAAACTATCTTCGTCCAGAAAAGCTGATTATTTATACAAAGGAGAATCGTTTGAACTTAATGAAAAACTATCGCTTGATACCCAAAGCTAACGGCCAGATAGAGGCTTACGAAATGTTCTGGGAACAGGATAAACAGAAGCCTACAGCACCTCCTATTTTGGTTTATGCAGAATTATTATTGGAAGGTGGAAAAAGAAATAATGAAACAGCAACAAAAATTTTCAATGAATACATCCAACCAAAGTTATAAAGAACTGGCCATTCCTTATTTTAAGGAAACCTTTGAGTGCATTGATAAAATAATGAAAGCACACAAAATTCCTTATTATTTAATTGGAGTAAGTGCTATAGCCTTAGAACTTCTTAAAAAAGGAATTAAACCAAGCAGAGGTACCAAAGATATTGATTTTGCCATAATGATTTCAAGCATGGCAGATTATGAGCGAATTAGTGATGCATTAATTGAAAATGGATATAATAAAGTAAAAGCACCATGGACATTTTACTCTGATAAATTTAATGTAGCTATTGATATTTTACCTTTTGGTGAAATAGAAGAACAGGACACTATTAATTTTAATAAGCGCTATAGTGATTTACATGTTTTGGGATTTACAGAAGTGTTGGAGGAGGCTGTTTCTATTCCAATTGAGGAGAAAATGGTTAATATTCCACCTTTACCTGGAATGATTATACTAAAATTAGTCGCCTGGAGCGATAGACCTGAAGAGCGTGATAATGATTTGGCCGATATTCTTAAAATAATTGAACATTATTTTGATATAGAATTTGATGATATTGTTGAGAATCACAATGACATTTTTCCGGATGATGACTTCGATCAGATGAAGATTGCTGCAGAAGTATTGGGAAGAAAAGCCGGGGTGTTCCTAAATAAATCGGAGACTTTATCGCAAAGAATTCATTCGGTATTAAAAGAAAATTTATCTGATGCTTCTATGTCAGCTATTGCTCGAGAATGGTCCAGAAAACTAGATGTTGAAATTGAATATGCTTATTCAGTATTAGAATCGTTTTACAAAGGAATATTGGAGGGATAGTAACTAAAGCTATATTAATATTCATACGGAGTTATTCTTCTGTTATGCTTGAAATACAGCTATATGCCACTATATACTAAAAATGATACATCGCTATATACTAAATTTGATACATTGGCATATACAAAAATGCTACAGAATTGGTTTGTTGTGGTAAATACGCAATCTCCTTAAATGTATCATTTATATGATATGAATTGTTTATACCCTATCGGGTATAAATAGGCCAATACGGCAATGAATTATACCCGAATGGGTATTGTCAATGCAATTATAGAATGAAACGAACATGAATTTTAATATTCTAAATTGCATACATTAGAATAATTAAAATTCATAGAGAGTTCCATCTGACAAATGAAGATATATTTAACAGATGAAAATACAGATCATTAGCGATATACATCAAGAGTTTGGATTTAATCAATTTAGTTGTGACAATGCTGACATTGTTGTGTTTGCAGGTGATATCAATCTTGGTGTAAAAGGAATAAGTTGGATGGTGAAAGAAATATCCAATAAGCCAGTTATATATGTATTGGGTAATCATGAATATTATAAGGGATCTTACCCTAAAACATTGCTAAAGATTAAAGAAGTTGCAAAAGGAACAAATATTCATGTGCTAGAAAACGAATCGATAGAGATTGATGGTATAACATTCCATGGTGCTACCCTTTGGACTGATTTTTCATTATTTGGTAATCCAATTAAATATGGAATCATTTGTCAGGAGAAGATGAATGATTATAAGAAAATAAGAAGAGATCCTTCATATTCACGCCTAAGAACCATAGATACTTTTAATCTTCATAATCAATCCATATCATGGCTTAAAAAAAGCTTAATAGAATCTAAAACCGTTACAAATATTGTTGTAACGCACCATGCTCCCAGCATAAAGTCAGTGCCAGATCAATATAAGGAAGATCCGGTGTCTTCTGCATATGCTTCCAATTTAGAGGATTTTATTATTGAGCAAAAGCCTCAATATTGGTTTCACGGTCATGTGCATACACCTGTGAGATACAAGATTAATGAAACGGAAGTTATCTGTAATCCACATGGATATATTGATGAGAAATATAATGGTTATGAAAAGGAACTAATTATAGAAGTAAATTAAAATTACCATAGCAGATCTGCAAACCGGTCTTAAAGCCCCTCAAACTCTTCCTGACTAATACAAAAATGTTCCAGGATAAGCTCCAATTGTTTGTGTGTATAATAATGTGCTCTCCTATTTCTGGCTAATAAATCAAGTTTGGAGTTTAATTCCTGTGATTGTTTTATTTCTTTCCTTAATAATTGCATGGCAGAAGTTGTATTTGAACTTTGTGGGTATAGTTTTATAGCCAAATCTTGTTTTAATATTGTTCGGGGTAATATCATCGTATTGTGTTTAATATTATTCTTCATCATTTTGATGGCTGTAAAATTATATTATAAATCACAAAATGAGTTATTTATAGCTATGCCAAATCGCGTCATAACTAAGCCAATTCAAGACAAATAGAAGTTTTTTAAGTTTTTTGCTCCACACGCTCTATAAAATCTCATGAAAGCACTGAAAATATACTCTTAATAAATGATTGTTTTTTCTTAGAGTACTATAATTATTGTTTTCATATTGGCGGTGATTTGAGCAAAGTATGATTAAAATTTACAAAGCCTTTTGAAAGTGCTCATGTGGATTAGATAAGTCCTCAAAAAGCACGCTTAATATACTCTACAAAATGGACAAAGATCTTAAAAGCAAGCGCAATATATTCTGGATATAGTCTGTATATACACTGAAAGTACTCTGAAGCATAAAAATGCACTCAAAAGCTATCTGTTTATTGGTGTTGATAGTGCTTTTAAGCTTGTTTTCGCAAGTTTTTCAGTACATTTTACCATGATTTCCCAAAAGAAGTTCTTATAACAACTCAAATTCTTCCTGACTGATACAAAAATGTTCGAGGATAACCTCCAACTCTTTGTGTGTATAATAATGGGCTCGTTTATTTCTTGTCAACAATTCAAGTCTATTATTTAATTCTGGTGAAAGTTTTATTTCTTTCCGGAGCAGCTGCATCGCTGCATTAATATTTGAGCTTTGTGGATATAATTTAATGGCCAAATCTTGTTTCAATATCGTTCTTCTAAATTTCATTTTAGTGAGTCATTTTTGCATTTTTCTGATTCAATTATAGAGAAATAGAATGCAATTTCAAAAGGAATGTAGAACATGGTAATAAATAGTAATAAAAGTAAAAACCTTTGATTTTTAGATAGTAACAAATAGCAGTAAAAAGAAAAATACCAAGAATTATAAGTGTGATGTAATTTGGTCTGTATTCAATAATATTTACTTGCGCTCAATTAAAAACCATTAAAACGATAAAATACGTTACGGAACGTTCTTTTACTACCATTTACTCGCATTTACTATCAGATACTATCTTTTACTATAACGTGAGTGTACCGTGTTGCTTAGGTTTGACGAAATAAAATTTAATAACAATTTAAATCGTATAAAAATGAGTAAGACAGTTGTAATTGTAGATGAGCATCTCTTTAATAAGTTAATGGGTAAGATCGACCATATTAACGATAAAATTGATAGTATCAGTGTTGCAAAGAATGATGGTTTTAAAGATCGTTGGTATGTTACCGAAGAAGTTTGCAAACTATTAAATGTGAGTAGACGCACCCTTCAAACCATGCGTGATAATAAAATCATTGCCTTTAAGAAAACAGGACGTAAAATTTATTACAAAGCTTCTGATATTGAATCGTATCTGGAAAGTATTAATGGATAATTCTTTGCGTATGGAATCAATTGAAAAAGAAACAACAGAATTGGGGCGGTCGCATCTTACATTTGGTAAGATGTCACTTCAAGAAGCCAATTTAAGATTGAAAACAGCTGAGGAATCTGAATTTCCATTAAGTATATTTCCAAAGTTTATTCAGGATACCATTATTGAATTGTATGACAATGGAAATTATAACATCGATTATACAGCTGTAAGTGTTTTTACAGCTCTAGCCGGAATCATTGGTAATTCGTATCATTTACGTAAACATATTGAGTGGATAGAAAACCCATCTATGTGGGTGGTGTTGGTCGGTAAGTCAGGACAAAACAAAAGTGCTCCCTTAAAAACAGCTTTTAAAGCTATCAAAAATCTGCAAAAGCAATACGACCAGGAATATGAATCAACCATAGCCAATTATGATCCTGATTTAGGAGAAAAGAAACCAACCAAGAAAAAGCTGTATTCAACAGATCCAACTTTTGAGGCTCTGATTAATATGCATAAGCAGAATCCCAATGGATTAATCTTAATGCCGGATGAGTTTAAGAGTTTCATATTAAACTTGATTGGTTATAGCGGAACTTCAAAGCAAAGTCAGTTTCTATCTATCTGGGATGGGGCTCCAATATCACTAGACCGTAAAGAGGCAGAAAGTTCTTCGTTGAGTATGCCTTGCGTATCAATTATAGGAAGTATCCAAGATGATGTGATTGCATCCTTTAAGGCCAAGGATATAAAGGACGGTTTTTTTGAAAGGATTCTTTTTGCCATTCCCTTAAAAATGGAGAAGAAAATAATTGGAAGAAAGAATCCGGATGATTATCTGGTTGAAAAATTTCATTCAAGAATGAAAGCTCTGATGGATAAAGTCCATGAGAGTATTAATACGATAGAGTTACCATTATCTGAAAAGGCAGAGGACTTGTTTATTGATGAAGTAAACAAACATGTAAAGCCATCCAATAAGGATGCAACCATATCAGGAATCCTGTCAAAACTGGACAGATATATATTACGGTTTGCCCTGGTCCTTGAAGTCTCCAATAGCTTTTTTGAAGGGCAGCCGATTAAGCATATAAGTATGGATTCAATGAAAAAAGCCATTATGCTTAAGGATTACTTCTTTGCTAATGCATTAAAGCTAAATCACATGGTTTTAAATGTGTATGAGGATAATTCAAAGGAAGGTAAGGTTTTTCAGGTTCTAAAAAAGATTGGCAAACGGGAATTTACCAACAAAGAATTTATTGAGATGGCCAATAAACTCAATATAGCCAAAGAATCATACGCTTACCAATTGCTGAGCAATACAAAACTGGCGCATAAGAAACAGAAAGGTGTGTATGAAACTGATGTGCTCAATTAACCTTACTACATCTATAAAGGTTCAAAGTAAAAATATGGAATACTGTAGAGTTTGCGGAGTTATGGAGTTTGACTGATTCATAGGTCTTTATGTGTGGAGTTTGTGTGTAGTAACTGTGTAGTTCAAAATTTGGAGAAATGATTAATAGTAACATCAAAATTTATAAAATTGTGGAGTGAGTGTAGTTGTATGGAGCAGTAAGTGCTTGAAAAACAACAATCCTCCACAACTCCATCAACTCCACTAAAACAAGAAAACTTTTCTTTATGTCAGATATCCGTTATTCATTGGAAAAATATAAAGGACGGTCAACCAGATATTATTGTCCGAAATGTCATCAAAGGACTTTTACCAGATATGTCGATAATCATACCAACAAGCATTTGTCTGATTATTCCGGAAGATGTAACCGGGTAGAAAAATGTGGTTACCATTTTACCCCTAAGATGTATTTTGAGAAAACTGGATATGAACCAGATGATTGCTGTACACCGGCCTCTAAGCCAAAACCTATCATCAAACAACCTTCATGTATCGACAAGAAGCTAATGCAAGCTTCCCTTGCCAACTATCACCAAAATGACTTTGCTATCGGCTTGACTAAATACTTTCCTGAATATTTGGTTTTGGAAGTATTAAAGAGGTATTATGTAGGCACTGCCAAAGGGAATAAAACTATATTTTGGCAAGTCAACCGTTTGGGAGAAGTTCGAACAGGTAAGGTCATGCAGTATAATTCAGCTACACTAAAGCGAGTAGGTCATATTAATTGGGTACATCATATCACAAAGCAAAAAAACTTCAATTTAAAACAAGTATTCTTTGGCGCTCACCTGCTTATTGACAAATCAAGACCAGTTGCTATTGCCGAAGGAGAAAAGAATGCCATATTCGGAGCACTGTATTATCCGCAATACAATTGGGTTGCTGTTGGTTCTATTGAAATGCTGAATGTACAAAAGCTAAATGCCCTCCGAGGTTACCAGGTTGCCTTATTTCCTGATAAAGGGAAAGCATTTGAAAAGTGGAGTAAGATAGCTGAAAGCGCTTGCTTTGATGTTCATGTAAATACGGTTCTGGAGAATACAGACTTAAAAGAAGGCGATGATATTGCAGATTTGGTTATCTCTATCAAAACGGAACAGTATCTGGCAGGTCCAGAAGTTCTAATTGATAAGTTTAAGAGGAAAAACAAGTACTTGGGTTTATTGATAGAGAAG
Source organism: uncultured Saccharicrinis sp. (assembly GCA_963663905.2). GTDB lineage: Bacteria > Bacteroidota > Bacteroidia > Bacteroidales > Marinilabiliaceae > Saccharicrinis. Next base: position 207,622 of record CAXXQP010000001.1, read on the forward strand.
TTTGATTTGTGTGTTACTGCTTAATCTCTATTTGATACTTATGCTTGGTCATAGAGTAAATAACTAGTCTTTTTTTGAGGATAAAATATTCATAATGTAATGTATAAATGAAACAAAAGTATAATTAAGAAACGTGAAGCCTATTTAAGCGATATTAGGCATGCAAGATGTCATCAAACATGCAGATGATTATTTTTCAACTGCTGTCTCCTGAGGTAGGCAGCCTGTTGAAACCATGTTTCGTTGCTTATTCAGAAAACAGATAGTTGAAAGGCAAGTAAAGTTACATCTACTAAAAACTTGAATGTACATACCTTTGGTAAAATACCTGCTACTTAACTCTTGAGTCGAATAATTAATAGTATTAACCACATTTGTTCAATTATTATCAGTATCTTTTATAATTAAAGAATCTACAAAATGAAAGTATCTGTCAACAGAAAAAATATCACTTTTAGTCCTGATCCAAGTCGCGTAATTGCACGTTTTATGTTTACAAGTGAAGAACGTGCTATCAATATCATTCGCTTTGTTTTGGATATGGACGAGAAAGATGCTGCGTTTGCATTGCAGCAGACTTTAAGGGATTATTCGATGCGACATAGAAACATCTCGAAGATATTTGAGAAACACTTTAATCTAGTCGCTCATATATTGCTTTATATGCGAATAGAGCCAGATACAATTGCTTTTTCTACTAAAATTTTAATTGGATCTTATTTTACAATGGAATATTCCATTGAATCTGCAGCATTCTTTAATCCTTCTATGGTGGATCATCCTGATCAAACTGAAATAGGACATGACCAGAAAAGAGTAATTATTAGTTTTAGAGCAACGGGAGAAGGGCATATATCGTCTATTGTTTTTAGGACAGGGGTACTAAGTAAAAGTGAGCATATTACATTGGAGCCCATTGGTAATATGTTAGAGGAGGCAGAATACATATGGAGGTACACCTACGAAAAAGAAGCTTTTGCTCGTAAAATTGAAGAGATGCAAGAGTTTCATAGCATTATCCCTCCCGAATTGATTTTAGATAAGTTGAACGATCAATTTACCTATGGGGAATTGCATAAGTGTATTAACGAAACCAGAACATCTGTACATTTGGCAAAAGATAAAGAATATCTATATAATCAAATAATTTGGTTGGCATCATCACATTACGAGCTTCAGTTTTCATTAGATACCAACATCTCCGAACGCGTAATCTTTCCGGTATCGGCCAACGAAAAAAATGGTATTGAGGATGCGCGTTTTGTTAAATTTAAAGATGAAGATAATAAAGTAACATACTATGCAACTTATACAGCCTTTGATGGAACCACCATTCTTCCTAAACTCCTTGAAACAGAGGATTTTTATCATTTTAAAGTGAGCCCGCTGCATGGAGAGATTGCCCAAAATAAAGGAATGGCACTGTTTCCTCGAAAAGTGAATGGCAAATATGCGATGCTTTGTCGCATTGATGGCGTTAATAATTACATTGCATTTTCTGATAGTATTACCGTTTGGCGGGAAGCAAAAATATTGCAGCAACCTAAATACTCATGGGAACTTATTCAAATGGGTAATTGCGGCTCACCTATTGAAACTGAAGATGGCTGGTTGGTTATAACACATGGGGTGGGGCCAATGCGCGAATATGTTTTGGGAGCAGCATTGTACGATTTAAATAATCCTGAAATTGAAATAGGAAGATCAAAGACCCCACTTTTAATACCCAATTCCGAAGAAAGAGAAGGTTATGTTCCAAATGTAGTATACTCTTGTGGTTCAATGGTGCACAATAATGAATTAATTATACCGTACGCCATGTCAGATTATTCCTCTACTTATGCATCTGTAAATTTAAAAGAACTTCTGAGTGAATTAAAAAAAACAAAGTAATACCAATACATAACCTACACATTAATTTACAATTTATTTAGCTTTTAATGAATGTATTACTAGATATAGGATTATTACTTATTCTGGGTTATTCTGCAGGATGGATGCTGAATAAAATAGGTCTTCCTAAAGTTGTAGGTTATATTTTGGTCGGAGTGGCCTTAAGTCCAAATTCATTACATTTAATTGAGCATGACACCATTGAAACAACAGAACCTTTAATGGATATCTGTTTGGCTTTTATTGCTTTTGAAGTAGGTGGAGCATTAAAGTGGTCCAAAATAAAAAAACACGAAAGAGAAATAGTGAATATTACCATATTGGCAAGTATTATTCCATTTATATTCATCACTCTTGGTGTATATACTTTTGGCTTTATATTTCCTACATTATTACCTTTTGGTTTCATAGGTAACTTATCTTTAGCTTTGTTATTAGGAGTTCTTGCAAGTCCAACCGCCCCTGCTGCAACCATTGCAGTAATACATCAATATAAAGCAAGAGGAAAGGTGACGGATACTATTATGGGAGTAGTTGCTTTAGATGATGCAGTAGGTATAATTCTATTTAGTATTGTATTCAGTATACTTTCCATGTATTTAGGTGATCAAAAAATAGTTGAAAATGCGCACTTAAACTCTGTATATCGAATTTCAATGGCTATTTTCTTAGGTGCAGGAGTAGCTTTATTTATGAATTTCCTTTCAAAAATATTACAAGTTAAAACAGAAGGGCAATGGATTATTATTATTACTTCTATGTTAATCCTATGCTTGGGAATATGCAGGATGTTGCAAGTGGATGAATTGTTGGCCAATATGACAATGGGCCTTATGATTGTAAATAGAAGCAGTCAGCATACTAAAATTTTCAAAGTAGTGGAGCGATATACCGAAGAATTAATCTTTCTTATTTTTTTTCTACTAAGTGGCTTGCATCTTGACTTTGCAACAATACCACAATCCATATTTTTAATAAGTATTTTTGTTGGCCTTCGTATTGCAGGTAAGTATATTGGTACAAACCTTGGGGCACGCTCAGCTAAGGCCGATAAATCAATACGCAAGTACACAGCAGGAGGACTAATACCACAGGCGGGTATTGTAATCGGATTAGTACTAAGTATTAGTCAAAATGAAATTTTTTCAGATATTTCAGAAGTGCTTTTAACTACCATAATAGGAGCAACCATTATTAATGAATTAATTGGCCCCATTATTACAAAGTTTACTTTAAAAAAATCTGGGGAAATAAAAGGAGAGTAATCATTTCGGTTTCACCTGCATTTCTTTCTATCCTATACAATTCGTTATTATATTCTTAAGGTTGATTTATAATACATAAAATGTGTGAATCTTATAACTTATTCTCAGTATTGTGTAATGCTTTAGGGCATCAAGAGACTTAACTTTATAATGTTTAAATATAAATTATAAAATTATCAATTAACTAAATAGCCACTGATATTTATTTTTCACGAGAGAGAGTCATTAATTTGACTGGCTTTATCTAGTATTGATATTAAAATTTACAGAGATGAAATATTTACTTTATATCATCACCTTCTTACTTTTAGTTATTTGGGGGATAATATATTGGGGATTTAATTCTTCCTCAAGTGTTCATTTTTTGCTCTTAATGGCTGGAATTGTATTGTTGGCGAGAATTGTTTTTGATAAAAAATTATAGTATTAATTTAAAAATAGAAGCTATGTATCCGAAACTTAAAAATGCCGCATTGTACCCTGGCTGGACCGATGATTTTTTCACAGGTTCATTATGGTCAGATGATAAGTCTCAAGTAGGTATTTCTACACCTGCAGTTAATGTTAAAGAAGATATAAATCAGTTTGACATTGAAGTTGCAGCTCCAGGTATGGCGAAAAAAGACTTTGTAATAGAACTCAATCATAACGTACTGACTATTTCTTCTGAAAAAATGGATAAGAAAGAAGAAAATACAGAAAAGATAACCAGAAGAGAATTTAGTTACAGCTCCTTTTGCCGCTCCTTTACCTTACCCAATAGTGTAAAAGAAGAGGGTATTAAAGCATCGTACAAGGATGGCATATTAGATGTGAGTATACCTAAAAAAGAAGAAGCTAAGGATAAAGGACCTAAACGAATAGCAATAGGATAAATAGAATAGAGTTCCTAACAATAACTCAATTCTCATGTTTCTAAACATGAGAGATGAAATATAGGCAATGCTTTATGAAAATAGGAATATTTGAAATATAAACGTTGCCCCTAAATGCTTGTGAGTATTATGAGAAATAGCATTTGGAAGGGTACTTTGAAGTCTAAAATCAATTCTTGTCTTGATGCTTACGTTCAATGTGTTTATATAAAGTCGTATTAGCAAGTAAAATATGGTTATGATTTTATAAATCATCTAAAAAAAATATCATGAACTATTTATATTTAGTTGTTCCTTTTATAATACTTTTTTTCTCAGGAATAAGAATAGTAAGGCCAACGCACCGTGGCCTTATTGAGCGACTTGGAAAATATAAGAAGCTTGCTGGTGCAGGCTTTCATTGGATTATTCCAATTGTTGAAAGAATATACATGATTAATATTACAGAACAAATGGTTGATGCTGAGCCTCAGGAAATTATTACCAATGATAATCTGAACGCTAGTGTTGATGCTCAGGTTTATTTTCGTGTTAAATCAGATGAAAGTAGCGTAAAAGGTTCAACCTATGATGTAGATAATTACCAGTGGCAGATTGTTAATCTGGCAAGAACTACGCTGCGTAATATTATTGGAACTCTTACTTTAAAATCAGCCAATAGTGAGCGTGGTAAAATTAATACGGAACTGCACGAAACTCTTCATAAAGAAACAAAAAGCTGGGGTATTGAAATTATCAGAACTGAATTGAAACAAATTGATCCGCCTACTGATGTTCAGGAAACCATGAATAAGGTGGTGAAAGCTGAAAACGAGAAGATAGCTGCTATTGACTCAGCTACTACCGCAGAAACTGTTGCCGATGGAGTAAAGCGTGCTAAAATTAAAGAAGCAGAAGGCTATAAACGAGCAAAAATACTGCATGCAGAAGGTGAGGCTGAGGCCATAAAGTTAGTTAATGAAGCAGCTGATAAATATTTTGTGGGAAATGCCCAGATGTTGAGAAAATTAGAAGCAGTAGAAGAGTCCTTAAAAAGCAATGCGAAAATTGTAATTCCTACAGGAAATGAGTTAATCAATGTTATTGGAGATATAGCCGGATTATTACCTATATCAAAAAAAACATAGTAATTAAGTGGTATAAGTTTAATAATTGCTATCATGAAAAAATCAGTTTTGAAACACCTTACGATAATAGGTTTTGTTAATGGCAAAGACTTAACAAAATGCGAATTATTGGAAAAAGAAATGGATAGAGCAAAGGTAAAATTAGAGCGTGCTAAAACAGAAGTTGAAGATGCTAAGAAAAAACTAATTCATGCGAAAAAAGAAGTCAAGGAAACCAAACATAAGTTAGAGATGGCTATAGTTGAATCCCTTGAGAAAATTGAACGTGAGAAAAAAATATATTGACCTAATTAACGATTCCACTTACGTAGGGAATATTATTTTAAAAGGTTTAATACTGAATATATTAAGAATAAATACAAAGAGGTTTTAAAGAGTTTTACGGAATGTTCTCAGTAAGTTGCAGTTGTTGAAATAAATAGGAGGTAGTGAAAATCAATATTCGATATGATTGCTTCAATTATTATTGATCCAATTCTTTCCAAGTTCGTCATACTCTCAATGGTCATAATTGTCGTAGGCTTTTTGTTGAGGGTATTAAAACAGCCGTCTGTTGTTACTTATTTAATTGTGGGTGTTTTGGTAGGGCCATTTGGGCTCGAGCTTATTACAGACGAAATCTTCATTACAAACCTAGGTTCTCTGGGTTTGGTTTTACTCTTGTTTTTTATTGGGATGGAAATTCATTTGCCAAGTTTAATAACGAATTGGCGTGTTTCAGTACTAGGAACTTCAATTCAAGTCATTGTAAGTATAATAATTGTATGGGTTCTGGGTAGGTTCTTCAATTGGAAAATTAACCAGATTGTTATGCTGGGTTTTGTTATTAGTTTAAGTAGTTCTGCAGTAATTGTAAAACTCTTACAAGAACGAAATGAATTAAAGTCAAAAGTGGGGCAAATTGTTCTTGGAGTGCTTATTGTTCAAGATGTTTTGATTGTTCCCATGCTTATTGTAATGAGTTACATGGGAGGCGATAAACCACCTATTGCCGAAATGGTAAAACAAGTAATCGGTGGCGTGTTAATTATTGGGATAATCGTTTATGTTTATAAAACTAAGGAAATAAAGTTACCTTTTATGAAATATATTGAGAGCGATCATGAGGTACAAGTTTTTGTTGCTTTTACCTTATGTTTTGGGTTTTCGATATTAACTGCACTTTTGGGATTATCATCCGCTTTAGGGGCGTTTATTGCAGGCATTGTTTTATCATCTGCGAAATCGACACAATGGGTGCATGACAGCCTGCATGCTTTTAAAATTATGTTTGTTGCCCTGTTTTTTGTTTCTGTGGGGATGTTAATTGATTTGCAATTTGTAAAAGAGAATGCAATTATTATCAGTTCTCTAGTGTTTATTGTTTTTATTGTTAATAATACTGTAAATGTTATTATAATGCATCTTTTTTGTAAAGACTGGAAAGTTAGTTTTTATGCAGGTGCTTTATTGTCTCAGATTGGAGAATTTAGTTTTATAATAGGATCTACTGGATATTACTCGGGAATTATTGATATTTACGACTATCAGGTTGTAATTAGCACAATTGCACTTACCTTACTGTTGAGCCCTGTTTGGGTCAGTTTGACAAGGAAAATCATAAAAGATTAAACGAAAAAGTCAACAGAAATTGATTTGCTGATTTAATAATTTGCTGTTTTTTGCTACTGTTGCCCAGTTGTATTCTTTTTTTCAAGAACCTTTTTATATACTTTCAAATAACCTTCAATCATTTTTTGTCGGCTAAACATTGATGATACCCATTTAGTACATTCACTTCTGTTGATATGATGTATGTTATCTATGGCACCAACCGCTTCATCTATATTTTTAACTAAAAAACCTGTTTTTTCATGAAGAATTAGTTCGGGCATAGAGCCTTTATTAAAAGCAATAACAGGAGTGCCGCAAGCCATAGCTTCTGCCACACTTAAGCCAAAAGGTTCATTAAAACTAATGGGATGCAAAAGTGCACAGGCTTGGCTCAGAAGCTCAAGGCGTTGCTCTGGACCAGAATTACCTACATACACAATATCTTCATTGTTAATATAAGGTTTTATTTTTTGGTTGAAGTAATCCTGATCCTGAATGAAACCTGAAATGATCAGTTTTCTTTTTGTTTTTTTTGCAATTTCAATGGCTTCATAGGTGCCTTTTTCAGGGTGAATCCTTCCAAAATATAGCAAGTAATCATCTGGTTCTCCTCTAAATACAAAATTGTTAATGTTAATGCCGTTGTATACAGTAGCTTCGTAACTTAAATCTGGATGACGATCTGAATTGCTAATGGAAACATAATGACTAGTGTTGTTATATTTTTTGAACACTGGCACAATTTTAGGCGAGGAAAAACCATGAATGGTCGAAACCATTGGTGCTTTAATTAGACGTGAATAGCTTAAAGGTAAAAAGTCGTAATTATTATGAATAATATCGAATTGATCTGCTTGTTCCATTAAATGGCTAATATGCAAACACTCTGCTACTTTTGCATCCATAGTAGAATCTTCGGCATAGGCATGAGCGCAAACCGATACCAGTTTGCCTTTTGTGTTAGAATCTCCTGTAGCAAACAGGGTTACATCCATACCTTTTTCAACCAGTCCTTCTGTAATATTTGATGCGACTTGTTCCCATGGTCCATATTTTAAAGGTGGTGTGCGCCATGCTATTGGTGCAAGTATTGCGATTTTCATGATTTTAATATTAGTATCCAATTTCCATTACTAAGTATCTAGCCTGATGGCTTTCATTATTAGAATTTTACTCTTTTTAGATGGCCGGCCTACTGCTACGTATGCAATGATCAACCAACGATTCTATGTCAGCGGTTCCTACGCACATTACAGTGTCAGCTCCTCCCCAATAGATTTTTATACTGCCATCATCTTCAGGCACTGCTGCACAACAGAATACCACATTATGCACATAGCCAACCAGCTCGTATCGTTCTTCAGGTTGCAAAATCCATTCATCACCAACGGCTATTATTTTGGATGGATCTTTTAAATCGTGCAAAGCAACACCTAATCGGTATACGCTTCCATCCATAGTAGGGAAAACACCATGATAAATATTTAACCACCCTCGGGGGGTTTTTATAGGTGTTGCTCCAGGGCCTATTTTCATTTCGTCCCAATGGTATTGGAGTGGATTCATAATGAGTTTCGATTCGCCCCAATATTTTAAATCGGGAGAGTAGGATATCCAGATGGACCAAGGCGATATTTCGGAATGTGGACGGTCGAGTCTGGCATAAAGTCCGTTAAACTTTTCGGGAAATATGACCACATTTCGATAATCGGCTTCGGTTATTAAAGAAATCCGTTCAATCGTTTCGAAATCCTTTGTTTTTGCCAATCCAATGCGCACTCCATGTTTTGAGTAAGCACTATAAGTGACCAGGTATTCATTATCTATAAAAACAATTCGAGGATCTTCAATTCCGTAGGCTTCGTAATCTTTAAATTCTCCATGGGTTGCAGGTATCATAAAGGGCTTATCTTCTACCTTGAAAGAATAACCATCCGTACTTGTTGCTTTTCCTAAAATACTTCTGCCATTGAGTTTATGCGAGCGAAAAATCATAATGTACAATCCTAGGTGCTTCACTACAGCTGCATTATGTACTGTTGCCACTGGGTAGGGTACATCTTTCTTAGTAAGGATGGGATTATTTATATATCGTTTAATTACCATGATTTTTTTATTCAGTACCGGTTGTTTCAAATAGCGTTTTTTCCGCATAAGTTACGGTTTCGTCATGTTTATGAAGCTCTTCGTAAGCTTGCAAAACGGTTAAGTGAGAAATTAGATAGGCCAGTGAACTTTCAGCTCCTTGATTGCGATTTACACCATAACTTTCAAACCCATCACAACAACCCTTGGTTTCAAAGTCGTATAAACTCATTCTTAAATCATTTTCACCTAGAAACCATAGAAATGAGGTGTTCAGCTTTTTAAGGTAGTCCTTATTGCTGGTTACAATAAAGGCCTGATGATACATTAAAACCATAGCCATTGCGTCAACTGGTTGCTGCGCATAAACGGAACGGTGTTCATCTTTTTTATACCACTTTTCGTTACCAATAACAGACAGATAGTTTTCGTTAAGCGTATGTGAAGTCAAAAAATCCATGCTATTCATGGCCACTTCTAATATACTGTTATCATGGAGGAATTGAGAGGCATGTAAAAGAGATAAAGGCAAAATTCCATTATCGTAGGCCAGTAAGGTCTCAAACCAACACCAATCTTTTGTTTCGTTTTGTTCATAGTGGGTCATAAGTCCGTGGGTCATTGCTCTAAGCCTTTCTGTCATGGAATCATCACCTGGACTTGTTTCAAGGTAATAACACATTCCAATTATAGTATTAGCAATGCTTCGTATTGATTTTAATTTGTCGAAATGTGGTGCCGCTTTAAAGAATATCTCTCGTCCGGTTTGGTAATAAGCATCATTGGGTGCATTTGCCATTAAATAACCCAATGCCCAAATGGTTCTCCCAAAAGAATCCTCAGAGCCTACTTCGTCTAAATAATTTCGATTGAAACTTAAAAAATTTCTGAAAGTTCCATCGTCGTTTTGCATGTAATGGATATAGCTTAAATAGATTGGGCATAAATCTAAGGCGCGTTCATCTTTTATTTGTCTATAAGTCATTAATGCCATTAACAAAGCACGTGCATTATCATCTAAACAATAGCCCTCTTTTAGGTTTGGAATACCAAATTTTGCATGTTGTATAATACCAGTATCATCCGTTAATCTGTTTATGTGTGTAAGAGAGAATGGTGGTAAAATCAGTAAATCTAAAATTCCATCTTTTTTTTCAACCTTGTTTGTACCTTGTTCAACCACTTGTTCTGCAAGAGCAATATATTTTATACCCGTTAATGGCCAGGTTATTTTTTTGCCATATTCTAGAGCCTTGCTTTTAAGCATGTTGAGTTCGTCAGGATGGTCAAGTAAATCTGTAACAATAATGGACAAGGCTTCGGAGTCGTTAAAATCAAAAAGTTTACCTCTACCATTGGCCAATAATTCTTCAGCATGCCAAAAAGGCGTTGAAATAACAGCAGATCCAACTCCAACTGCATATGAAAGTGTTCCGCTGGTAATTTGAGCTTTATGTAAATACGGGGTTATATAAATATCTGTTGCAGATAGGTATTTAAAAAGGTCATTTACATCTAAAAACTCATTTAAAAATATCACATGTTTTTCTAAATGAAGATTTTTAATAAGTCGCATTAAATATATGCGATATTCTTCGCCGGAATACCTCACTATATTGGGATGGGTTTTTCCTAAAATCATGTAAACAACATTGGGGTGCTTTTTAATGATAGCGGGCAAGGCCTTAATTACTGTCTCAATACCTTTGTTACGACCAACAAAACCAAAGGTCATCAATATTTTTTTATTTTCGAGTTTTAACTCCTTTTTCGATTGTTTTCCGTTGAATTTAATATCAGGCACTCCATGATCTATAAATTCAATCTTATCTGCAGGAACATCGTAGATATTAACTAAAAAATCGATGGCTTTATGGCTCATTACCACAATTTTTTGAGCCATTTTGCAAATGGCGCCTAAAATAGCTTTTTCGCTATAACTAGGTGTTTTTAAAATGGTATGGAGTGTGACAACAAGGGGAATTTCTAATCGATGTAATAATGGAAGAATGTATACTCCACTTTGTCCTCCAAATACACCAAACTCATGTTCGAGCACACAAACATCAGCTCCACTATGATTGATGAATTTAGCAGCTTGTAAATAATCTTCTTGGCGTTCTTGCCTAATAATTTGTTTAACCTCATTGGGGTATTTGTAGGTGTTGGTAAAATCATTCATGGCCACCACAAATCCTTCGTTCGAAAAATCAGGTTTTATACTATTGTTGACAACCGAATTATAAAGGTCGTGTGTAAATGCACCAATACCGCATTCGCGCGGTGGGTAGGTGCCTATAAATGCAATTTTCATATCGTAAAAATTAGTACCATAACACAGGTGTTATGATGGTTATATATGGAGATTGTGGTGCTAAGTAGAAGTAATATTGAGTTATACTACTTACTGCACCTCAATTTTTTTATATTTTTCTAAACGTTTAGCTTCTTTGGCAGCACGTTTCTGCTTTAGATTTTTTTCAGGAGTCTTTTCTGTATTTTTTCTACCTTCTTTATTTTTTGACATGGCTTTTTGATTTAATTATTAAGTTGGGGATTGGGGCAGTGTGAATATAATCTCACTACCTTGATTCTGATTGGTAGCTATCCATATTTTGCCTTTATGAAGGGCTATAAACTCTTTGCAAAGCAATAATCCAAACCCGGTACCTGCTTCTCCATTGGTACCTAAAGACGAAATGCTATTTTTAGCGCTAGATAAGGTGTTGACTAATTTCTCATCAATTCCAACACCATAATCTTTTATAGTAAGCTCAAGAAATCCATGTTCCTTTTTTGACATGATATCAATATGTCCATGTTCAAAAGAGTATTTAATGGCATTATTCATTAAATTACGTAGGATGCTTTTAACCATATTTTTGTCCGCATACACCTTTTCCACTTTTGACACCATTGAATTAATGCCAATGTGTTTTTGTGAAGCAAATAATGTAATGTTCCTTATTTCGCTGGCAAGAATATCATTGAGAACAAAACATTCAGGTTGATAAGACTTCATTATATTTTTAGAATTAGCCCATTCTAAAAGATTCTCCAGCATAAAGTATGTATTGTCTGCTGCTTGTAATGAGTAATTTAAATATTGCTTTATTTTATCTTTGTCCAATTCAAAAACTTCCTCTTTCAATAAACTCAAAAAACTAATAATGGTGCTCATTTGATTTTTTAAATCGTGCCCAATTATTGCTAAAAGCTTTTTGTTTCCGGCTATTAATTCGTTCTGTTTCTGCCTATGTTTTTTTTTAAGCTGGAAAACTTTTGAATTTTCAGATGGCGGTATGGTATTATTTGCTTTCATCTGCATATTTTTATTTATTTAATTCATCAGGTGCAAAGAAACTCCTGATGAATTTTAATCATTCTTGGATATGTCTTTTAAATTACAAAACTCATTTATTCATTCTGTTTAAATGAATGTGTTGCGATGTTTAAATAGAAACTGATTCATAACCGTTTTTTATTACTGTTGAAATCATTTTAAATCGCTCTTTGGCTTTAATGTTATTGGAGGTGTGGGCAGGAATTATGATACCCTCACCCGTATTTAGCATGTTTGATTTTTTGTCGATAATAATTTCTGCAGTACCTTCAATAATCTGAATAAACGTATCAAAGGGAGATGTTTTTTCAGCCAAAGCTTCGCCCGAATCAATTGCAACCACATTTACATTTCCTGTTGTTTTGCGGATGATTGTTTTGCTCACAACTGAATTTGAAACATATTCAATGATTTCAATTAAAATGTGAGGTTTCGCTTTTTCTATTTCAGGAGTTTGCATAGATACCTATTTAAGTATTAAAGGTATCTCATTGTAAAGCCGGATGTATTATACAATTGAATGTTTTATTTACATCATTCACACATTTCTGAGGTAGAATAATTTGTATGGTATCATCGAATTACTAGATTAACTTCAATGATTTGTTAATTTTTATGGTTTTTATAATCCAAATACGATTCGAAAGTGATAACCATAAACTGCACATGTAACTGCTTCAATAAATAATCTTGGTTTTTTAACTAAAGTCCATGTCAACAGCTTCCAGTACTCCATTCTATCCTTATCAAGTATTCCTATAACATAAGTTGATTTTAGAAAGGCACCGATGAGTGAGAAGTTGAATTTCCTTTGTTTTTTATAATTATGCTTATAATTTAAAAATAGCTGCCTTACACGTTTGTAATAGGGTTTGGATGCATAAATGGAATAAATAATTTTTTTATACCCTTGTATTAGTTCATTATAGTCCATCTTTGGTATAAAATTCATCGTTAGATCTGTATTATTTCCAGTATGTTCTTTAGTCAACCTGTTTTCGTTACGTAGGCGTTGATACAAAAGTGTGTTTTTAGGTGCATTTAACAAACCGACCATGGCTGAAACAATGCCACTATTTTGAATGAAGTCAATCTGTCGCTCAAAGACACTTGGGGTATCACTATCGAATCCAACAATAAAACCTCCGGAAACCTGTAAGCCTGCTTTTTGTATCACTTTTATAGACCTTAGTAGATCTCTATTTATATTTTGAATCTTATTACAATTATCAAGTGCTACTTCATCAGGCGTTTCTATACCAATGAAAGTGGACGTAAAACCTGTATCTACCAAAAGAGTCAGTAGTTCTTTATCGTCAGCCAAATTAATGGAGCTTTGAATATTAAAAACAAATGGATATTTATGACTACGCATCCATTGCTTAAGAATAGGTAAGTAAGTATCTTTTATTATCTTTTTATTGCCAATAAAATTATCATCAACTATTGAAATAGCCCCTCGCCAATTAAGATTGTATAGGGTTTCGAGTTCATCAATCAATTGATTTGGACTTTTCATTCTAACTTTATGTCCTAGAAGCGATGTTATTTCGCAAAAATCACACGAAAACGGACAACCTCTAGAGATTTGCACATTCATAAAGGCGTATTTTTTCATATCTAATAAATGATAATCTGGTACTGGTGTTATATCAAGGTTGGCATACATATCAGTTTGATATACATGATTAGCCATTCCAAGGGATAAATCGGCCAAAAAAATAGGTAAGGTAATCTCGGCCTCATTCAGAACGAAATAATCTATCTGCGGATATTTTTGGTATTCTTGGGTAAAAAGAGGGCCGCCAGCAACTATAGGTTTATTAAGGTTTTTACATTTTTCAATGATATAATTCACTGATTCTTTTTGGATGTACATTGCACTAATTAAAACATAATCTGCCCAAAGGATATCTTCGTCTTTTAGTATAGTAACATTCATATCTATCAGCTTTTTATGCCATTTTTTAGGGAGTAATGCAGAAACAGTAATTAATCCTAGTGGAGGAACTGCAGCTTTTTTTGAAATAAACTTGAGGGCATGCTTAAAACTCCAGAAGGAATCTGGGTATTGAGGATATAGTAATAAAATATTCATGATGTCTGTCAGTCAAATAACCACGTTGGGGTATAGTTTAAATTTAACAGGCAAGTTAATGACATAGCAGAGAAATGTTGTTACAGTTTTTTATTAAACATTTACATCATTCACACATCTTCAAGCGTACCTCTTCTTTTATTTTTCATCATTTTAAAGTGAGATGGTGTTAGGCCTGTTATATTTTTAAACTGATTGGAGAGATGAGCAACACTGCTATAGTGCATTTTGTATGCTATTTCTGAGATAGACAGCTCATCATAAATAAGAAGTTCTTTAACTTTCTCTATTTTGTGAATTAGGTAAAATTTTTCAATTGTAATACCTTTTACTTGTGAAAACAGATTGGCCATGTAGGTATAATTGTGGTGTAGTTTATCGCTTAAATAGTCGGATAGATTAACTTTAATTTGCTCATCTGTATAGTGTACCAATTCAATGATAGCTGCCTTTATTTTTTCAACTAAAATACTTTTCTTATCATCCATCACTAAGAGGCCAGATTTTCTTAATGCTGTATCTAATTGTTTAATTTGTTCTAACGATAATTCACCAATAATATTCGCCTCTCCAATTTTTACATCAATAAATTGTAGTCCAAGCTTTTCAAGCTCCGATTTAACTACCATTTGGCAGCGGATACAAACCATATTTTTGATGTAAATTTTCAAAGTGTAATAGCTTTAGTCCTTATTTTAAATCAATTACTTAAAGATATGACATAAACTACATAATTTGAAGAAATACCTTAGCTATTTTATACTATAAATTATCAAGTCGGCGATGAAATATTTTCTTTGTAGACTTAAAATCAAGATTTTTGATATAAAGCCCTTCTTTTCTAATATGCGAACGTTCTATGTAAGCTAGAATTTCATATTCAGATACTTTATTCCAAGGTTTCATGCATTCTTTCTGCCAATCGTCTTTATCAAAGTTAGCAACAATAAACCATGATGTGTTATCTTCTAAGAGAGAATAGATTCCAATAAACTGTTTTCCTTCGAGATGTAGTTTTATTTCATTGAAGGTGAGTCGTTATCTTACTTTATCATTAAAGTTGGCTAAAGTTCCTCCACCAATTTTGTGTTGTTTGTATACGTATGGATCATAGCTGTATGCAGGCATATAACCTTTCTTGCTTCCCTTCTCCCAGCGGATAGCAAAAACATCTTTACGACACCTAAAGAGTTGTTGAATAAGTTCTATATGATGATCTATATTGCTCATTAAGTTTTAGATAGCTAATCAATACAAATAAAATAATATCTATCGAAAATGGAGTCTTAAAATAATGAGTTTAGTCAGCTGTAGGGGGATTAAAACTTACGAGGATTTCTCATGATATAATCAGAAGCAGCTTTTTCTATATCTTTTCGGTAATACCCTTTGGTTTCAGTTAACCATTCGTCTAACTCTTCGGTTTTAAAATATAAACGTTTACCTCTTTTATAATGAGGTATTTCACCATGGCATACCTTCCCATAAATTGTAGATTTGGATAATCCTATTAATTCTGATGCCTCACTAACATTTAAGATACTTTTTCCGGTTTCATTATCATTTAAATTATGTGGAGATTGGTTTTGTTTATAGTTTCTTATTATCGCTTCTGCGAACTCAATTAAGTCTTGTTTTGTAACTGTAATGTTTATCTGCTCAGGTAATTCTTCTATAAAGTTTTTCATGATATAAGGATTTTACTATTTATATAACTGTTAATTCTACTTTACGAAGCTGAAAAATAGTGATACTCGTCAGTAAATCAAATATATAGTATTATATTTAAGGGGCAAAAAAAATAAGAAACAACACCCGATTGAATCAAGTCAATGGCAAAATTTCAATCGGTTAAAAAAATATGCGATTTTGTAAATTACAACATATCAAACAGATGTATTGAAGAGTTTGTTAGCATTTACAAAAACAATTTTCTCTGCTATAGATATGACAATACACCTGTTGCAATAAATTATTTGAAAGGGCTTTTGAGTTGTCCCAAAGGCGAGGCCAATATGGAAAGAATGGAAGAACAAGTTGCCAATAGTGAATATCGCGCTTATCAGCATTTTATAAGTAATTCAAAATGGGATTATGAAGGCCTTCAAATGCAAGTAGCAAAGAATACGTCCAAGCTTTTGAATCAAGAAAAAGAAAAAAATCACCTACCTGTTGGGTATATAATGGACGAGTCTGCACACCTGAAGAAAGGAAAAAAATCGGTAGGCGTTGGCCGTCAGTATGCCGGGGTTATTGGTAAAGTAGATAATTCTCAGGTCGGCGTATACGCATCGCTTGTAAATTGTACCTCTGCCACCATCATAAACGAAAGAATTTTCTTGCCGAAGTCATGGATTAAAGATGTAAAACGATGTGAAGAAGCGAAAATACCAGTCGAGTTCAGAACCTATAAAACCAAACCGGAATTGGCTTTAGACATGATAAAACAGGATATTGCACGTGGTGTTAGTTTTGATTGGATTGGTGGAGATGGATTATATGGACACAATACCAAACTGTGTGATGGGCTGGATGAGTTAGGTCTCTTTTTTGTAATGGACGTACACAAGGACGAAACGATTTTTCTGCAAGAGCCGGAAATTAATATACCGGATGCAAAAGCCGGTGCGGGGAGAAAGCCCAAGAAACTTAAAGCCAATATTGAATCTTTCAGACTTGATAAGTTTCAGCAAGCAATCTCCGAGGGCGAATGGAAATTGGAAGACATAAGGGATACGGTAAAAGGGAAACTGCGCCTTCTGGTATATAAAAGAGAGATTTGGACATGGGACGGAGAAAGTTCAAAAGCGAAAAAAAGAGTTCTGATAATCACTAAAACAACCGATTCGAAACCAAAAGTAAAATACAGTATCAGCAATGGTAGCATTGAAGCATACAGCCATTGTGAATTTGCATACTTTGTGAGTCAGCGTTATTGGGTAGAAAGGTCATTTGATAATGCTAAAAATGAATTGGGCATGTCTGATTACCAGATAAGAAAATGGCAGTCATGGCACACACATCACGCAATTATGATGCTTGCTTCTTTGATGATAACCACCAAAATGATTGAAAGTAACGAGTATATACCATTGCTTAGTTTTAAGGATGCAAGAATTTTAGTAGTTACGCAAATCTGCAGAACACAAATTGAAATGGAACAAAAAATCAAACAGATGCAGAAAAGACACGATAAACGAAAAGCTGATATAGAATGGAATTATCATAGGCAAAAATTGGAACAAACTAAGAAGTTAGGGTCGTAAAGTAGAATTAACTAAAGATATTAATCAACGATTAGAATTGAGGGTTGTTATTCTTTAAAAGGGATATGGGAGCACATAAAAATTATCATCTAATTATTTGGAGTATAATCTTGTTACAAGATTTATTTTCTCCTTCAGAGAAACAACAGAGTGTTTATGATTATCTGGCGAAGATAAAATATGATTTTGAAGAAGATGATTGGAATATGTTACCAACTAATCAAATGATAGCTGAGGAATTATCAATGCCTAAGGTAAAAGTTAATCAAATTCTATTGTCGATTTATGAGGGAATTCTGGATTTTTTAAGAGAGAGACCATTTCATGTGCAGAAATGTGTGCATGTAATTGCTATTTATATTCCTACTGAAGAAACTGCAGGTTCTCCTAATAAGAGCTACGTGGCAGAGATTGATCGTAAAACGACTGATGTAAGATTGGTTTTGCCTGTAACACCAAGAGTTGGAGAATTAATTGATCTTGATTTTATTGAGGAAAGTATTGGTTTTAAACGTGGCTATGTTCATGAAGTAACGCATAATATTAGAGGTGGTATTCAGGAAATTGTGATAATTGTTCATCCATACAAAAATGAATATGAGAGATGGAAGAAACTTGAAAAAGAATACGAACTTGATGAGTTAAGAAGAAGAATGTGGAGAAATACTTAAACTTCTTGAATGTTTAATTTCCTCTTTATGGTAGAATTGAATCACTAGGCTGATTCTATAAAAATAACTTTTAGTTGCAGTGCTCAGCACCCCAACTGAGTTATATTAGATTTCTTTCAACTGGAGTGCTGAGCACCTCGGTTGAAAGAACTGATGAAGTTCAAGTAATTCTAAAAAGGAAATTTTTAGTTTAGGACCACAGGACTCCAACTGATATAATGTACCTAATAAATGTCATCTTGTATTATGGGGTTAATATATTGGCTATATACTGAAAATATGATTATATTTGACTAATATATTAACTATATGTACTCAATTAATCCGACACCTCATGAAATTGGTAAGGAACTGGCCAAACGCCACAAAGCCTTGCGTAAACAATCAAAGTTATCTCAATCAGATATGGCAGAAAGATCTGGTGTATCTTTAGGTAGCTTAAAACGTTTTGAAACTACCGGACAAATATCTTTGGAATCATTGCTTAAGTTAGCTCACCTACTTGATAGACTCGAAGATTTTAAACTAGTTTTCCAACCCAAAGAAGACTTAGGCAATATTGAGGATCTTTTTTCGACTAAATAGTAGGTAAAAAAACTGTTATGGAAAATATCAAAAATATTTTAGTGTCTTTGGATCTTGAAGGTCAAAGTTATGAAGTAGGGGAAATGGTAAGGGATAACCGAACAATCTACTTTCGCTATAATGCTGATTTCTTGAAATGTGGTCTCAATATCTCACCAATTAAACTGCCTTATAATAATGAAATCAATTCCGCGGGTTCAGAACCTTTTGATGGGCTATATGGTGTTTTTAACGATTCGTTACCTGATGGTTGGGGAAGGTTGTTGTTAGATCGTTCCCTTGCGTCTAAGGGAGTAAATATGCAAAATATAACTCCATTGGATCGATTAGCTTACGTTGGTGATAAGGGGATGGGAGCTTTGTGTTATAAACCAAAGTATGATGAAGATGTTGCAATTTCGTCTGAAATTGAACTGGATATGATAGCCCGGGAAATGGATCATGTTTTGAAAGGAAGCGATTCTGATATAATTGAAGAGCTATTTACTTTAGGTGGTTCTTCCGGTGGAGCACGTCCTAAAATATTTGTTGGGTATAATAATGTCACCAAAGAATTAATGCATGTTCAACAAAAGCTAGCAGATGGTTTTGAAGATTGGCTGATTAAATTTCCATCATCTTCTGACCCTAAAGAGATTGCTAATATTGAATATGCTTACCATAAGATGGCTTTAAAAGCCGGATTAGAGATGAGCGATTGTAAACTATTCATAGGTAGGTCGGGACAAACATACTTTGGTACAAAACGCTTTGACAGAATAAAAGAGAAAAGAATTCACATGCATACTGCAAGTGGATTGATGCACGATAATTTTAGAATGAGCACCATGGATTATGGTCATTTAATGGATTGTGCCTTTCAAATTGAAAAACATGTGAAAGCATACGAAAAAGTATTACGTCTAGCAGCTTTTAATGTGTTTGCTCATAACAGGGATGATCATAGTAAGAACTTCTCTTTTTTAATGGATGTCAAAGGTAATTGGAGTTTCGCTCCCGTATATGATCTAACTTTTTCAAATTCAGCATATGGTTTTCACAGCACAATGGTTGCAGGAGAGAGTAAAAATCCGGGAAGGATACATTTGTTGGAGTTAGGCTTACATTTTGGAATAAAGAAACCGGAGCTGATATTGGAAGAAGTGCAAGATGCAGTTTCACATTGGGACTCAATAGCTAAAGAATGTGGTGTGTCACAAAATGCTATTATAACGATTCAAAAGGCAATTAATGGAGTGAATAAAATTAATTAATGTTCTTTATTAGTATGAAATTTAAATATAAGTCTTGAGTAAATATCGCATATCGCGATATTTACTCAAGACTATTTGTTTTTAATACAAATTCGCAATCTTCTCCATATTCTTACTAATCAAAGCCTCTGTAGTTCTGGCATAACGCTGAGTCATCTTTGTGCTGGAATGACCTAAAGTTTTTGATACTACCTCAAGCGGCATATTATTTTCTAGAGCTACAGTTGTTGCAAAAGTATGTCTGGCCGTATGTGTTGATATAGGTTTGTCAATTTCACAAATAGTCCCAATTTCTTTCAAATAAGCATTCATTTTTTGATTACTCAATACGGGAAGGACTGCATCCTTTTCAATGAGTTCTGGTTCGGTTTTATATTTAGCCATTAATTTTTTAGCAGCTCCAATTACAAAGATGGTACTCATTTGATCTGTTTTAGTACGTTTTTTATGTATCCAGGTAATACCGTTACTATCTGTTGTGATGTGTTGTCTTTTTAATGATTTTACATCAGAGAAGGCTAATCCGGTAAAGCAGCAGAAAACAAAAACATCACGTACCTGTCTTAATCGCTCCATACTAATATTCTTTTTTATTAAGGTATCCAGTTCTTCTTTAGTTAGATAAATAGCATCAACAGGTTTTAATTTAAATTTGATGGTCGCAAATGGATCTTTCTTCATCCAGCCGTTAGCCAGGGCAATTCTAACGATCTTCTTAAAGTTCTTCAAATACTTTATGGCAGTATTATGAGCGCATTTACGTTCGGTTTTTAGATATAGCTCATAATTACGCACAAATTGATGGTTCAGATCTTCCAAGGCCATATCTTCACGTTTATATTGCCAACGTATAAAGTCTTTGGTGTGCATATAGCAGGTTTCGTATCGTTGAACAGTATCAGGGGCGAAGTCAATACCGATTAGTTTTCTTGCATTATCATTGTGTTCCTGGAAAACTTTCAGGATAGTACGTCTGGTTTCTTTTTTGCCAACCATCTTTTCTTTGAGAATTCTTGGATTAATAGGTTGGTTATCCATAGTCATAAAATTAAAATATGATTGGATTTTTGTTCTGTGAAGTTCAATGAGCTGATTGATTTTCTCAGCCTGATCAGAATTACCTTTTACGAATTGTTTGGATTCATTCCACTGTTTAGGCAGAATACTTTGCTTTAAGCCATACTCGTCTCTTTCCTTGTTAATAATGATTCGAACGAAGATTGGAGCTTCTCCGTTTTTAAGCAATTTTGTCTTCTTGATAAAGAAGTTGATTTTGATGGTCTCAAGTCCACTCATAATAATAAATTTTTGATGTTAAAATTATTTTTATGAGTTCATTTTGATGTAATCTAAAACCGAGCAATACAGCGTAATACAGAGTTTTTTTAACCGTTTCTGGTGGACTAAAATGAGGACTTTTTTAGTCCACCAGAAATCCACCGAAAAACTGCGTTTTTTTGCTTCTTTTTGCAAAATATTGCGCATTAAAAAACCCTGTAAGTGTTGACTTACAGGGTTTTACTTTAAATTGCTTTCGCTTTCAGCGGAGAGAGAGGGAATCGAACCTCCGGTACCTGCACATTCTAACACAGCATAGGCCGTAATATTTTTATGTCTTATTCAATTTTATAACAAAATGAGAGTTATGCAAAAGAGGGACTGTTTTAATTCAAATCAATCCTATTTAACGTAATCATATCTATAAGACAGATATAATGATTATGTATTAGAGATAAAATACTACATAATACAATTACTGCAGATATTATTCATTCCAACAAATACCTATTTTTCATTTATAAAAGTAAAAAGTTTCCCTTTTTCTTTTTGAGGAAAATTCAAACAAATCACACTTAAAAATTAAGGAAAAACTAACTGTAATAGATTTGTAATTGCTTTTAAAAACCATAAAACAATATTCAGAAATGAACTTTCTATATATGAATATTTATAGATGGTGAACCTTGTTTGAAATTCATTGTCCAAATATTCTTGATTTGACCATGCCAACAAAACAAAACACTCACAATCTTTTAATATTCAAGCTATAATACAATCATTTTATACTCTACAAGAAAAGTAATAATATCTATTCTTACAACATATATATCTAATATTAACATTAAACAGTCAAGCATCTCTATACTTTTGTTCACAATAGAATACATTTTTTAACTAAACAAATAAATGCGTATGACAGAAAGGTATTGATCCAGATGTAAAAAAAATTTCTACAACAATTAAAATCACATTTATTAAATCTATTAATATGAAAAAAAAAGCTTTTATTATGCTTCTTTGTTTGTCTGTAGGTTTTACTTTATTTGCCCAAAAAAAAGTAAGCGGTACAGTATACGACAATAAGAAAGAGCCCATTCCCGGGGTTACAATTATAGAAAAGGGAACCTCCAACGGTATTATTTCCGATATGGATGGTAATTATATAATAACAGTTCCTGATGACAATGCCATTTTGGTGTTCTCATTTATTGGAATGAAGGCGCAAGAAATCACGGTTGGTGCACAAACTAACATTAATGTGAATATGCTACCTGACATGGCTGACCTGGACGAAGTGGTAGTGGTTGGATACGGTGTACAAAAAAAGAAACTGGTAACTGGAGCAAACCTCTCGCTTGGATCAGATGATTTGCAGCGCCAGAATTCAACTCAGGCATTAGATGCTATTCAGACAATGTCCCCAGGGGTGAACATAACCCAAGGATCGGGTATGCCAGGCGAAGGTTTTAAAGTGAATATTCGTGGTTTGGGTACTGTTGGTGATTCAAATCCACTTTATGTGATTGATGGTGTTGCTGGTGGTGATATCAATACACTCAACCCTTCGGATATCGAATCGATCGATGTTCTAAAGGATGCGGCTTCTGCTGCTATTTACGGATCCAGGGCTGCCAACGGTGTTATTTTGGTAACCACCAAGAGTGGTAAATCAGGACGTACTGTGGTAACATATGATGGATTTTATGGCGTTCAAAATGTTTATAAAATGCCTGATTTGTTGAATGCTCAGCAGTTTATGGATATTTACAACGAGGAGCGTGTGGTTTCAGGAAAAGATCCCCTTGATTTCGCATCCATCATTCCTAGTTTATATCAAGATGTTCAAAATGGATGGCAAGGAACCGACTATATGAAAGAAATCGAGAACAAGAATGCTTCCATCCAAAACCATTCTATTAACATTACCGGAGGATCTGAAAACTCAGTATTCGCAATAGGATTTTCTTATTCGTCAGAAGAAGGTACTTTGGGAAAACCCGTTCAACCTACAAGCGACAGATATACCTTACGTTTGAACAGCGACCATGTTCTATATAAGAAGAATGGATTGGACATCATTAAAATGGGTCAAACATTAAACTACAGTTATCGCGAAAGAAGTGGTATTGCCATTGGAGACATGTATTCCAACGACATTCGCAACATGATGACAGGAAATCCTTTGGTACCGGCATACAATGATCAAGGCGAGTATTGGGCTCAAGCAGATAATGATGCTTCAGGTCTTTCTGCACTATCATCGCGTGTATATAACCCAAAGGCTTTGATGGATTTAAATCGTGGACAAAATGAGACCATTAATTACAACCTCAATACCAACGCCTATCTTCAAATTCAACCAATAAATGGAATGGTGTGGAAAACTAACTTTGGATACAGAATGAATGCTGATGCTTACCGAAGCTACCAACCTGAATATTTTTTGGCTGGTGATGCATTTATGACCCCCGGTCGGATTATACAGAATGCAGGCAGTGGATACCGATGGACTCTTGAAAACACATTGAATTATAGGTTTAAAGTAGATCAACATAAATTTGATGTATTGATTGGACAATCTGCTGAAAAGTGGGGATATGGCACCAATATGTCTGTTACCAATGCCAATCCCACTTTTATTGGTTATAAATACGCTTATCTTAACAATACCGATGGGTTAACATCAGGTATAACAAGTATTGAGGGGAAACCTAATGATCCAGGAGTTCTTGCTTCCTACTTTGGAAGGATCAACTACGACTTCAATGAAAAGTATCTGCTTACTTTGGTGATGCGTGCTGACGGATCTTCTAATTTTCCAAGTGGCAATCGTTGGGGATATTTCCCATCAATTTCAGGCGGTTGGGTTATGACCGAAGAAAGTTTTATGGAAGATAATGGGGTTGTTGATTTTTTAAAATTACGTGCAAGTTGGGGACAAAACGGTAATGCCAGCATTGAACCTTACCAGTATTTGAGCCTTATTGGTTTTGATGCCGAAAACAATTACAGATTTGGAAATGATCGCTCTAAAATGCAATTGGGTGGTTATCCTGCAGTTCTTCCAAATCCTGATATCTCTTGGGAAACTTCTGAGCAGTTGAATCTTGGTATGGATATCCATTTCTTGAACTCAAGACTTCAAGGCTCGTTCGATTATTATATTAAGACCACCAAGGATTGGTTAGTTCGTCCTGATATTTCAGCTGTTCAGGGACCACAAGCAGCTTTTGCCAATGCTGGTGATATCGAAAACAAAGGATTTGAATTAGCATTACGCTGGAATGACAATGTGGGCGAATTTACTTATGGTGCCCAATTTAATATCTCGAAAAACAAAAACACAGTTACCAAATATGGTGACAATACCGGTTTCATGGAAAGTGATGCGAGTGTTATTTCTCAAGGTACCGATCCTGTTTGGCGAGTTGAAAACGGAATGCCCGCAGGCTATTTCTACGGATACAAAACAGAAGGTATTTTCCAGAATGAACAGCAAATTGCAGCCTGGACTCATGGCTTCCTTCAGGCTGATCCACAGCCCGGGGATGTTATTTTCTCTGACACCAATGGCGACGGCGAAGTAACTCCAGAAGATAAAACCATGATTGGTAATCCTCATCCTGATGTTAGAATTGGATTCAACATCAACTTCGCCTACAAAGGATTTGATTTCTCATTGAGTGGTAATGGTGCTTTTGGCCATCAAATACTAAAGTCGTATCGTTCATTTGGTGACAACGAGTTCCATAACTATACTACCGACATTTTGGGTCGTTGGCACGGTGAAGGAACCTCTAATAAAATTCCCCGCATGACTGCAGGTAATGGAACCAACCGTTTGAATATATCAGAGCTATACATTGAAAATGGTGACTTTGTTAAAATTCAGAATATAACTATAGGTTACGATTTTAAAGAGTTGTTACCTAAATTACCATTGTCGCAAGCTCGCATGTTTGTGGCAGGACGTAACTTGTTTACTTTTACCGACTATTCAGGCTTAGATCCTGAAGTAGGTTATGGTGATGATGAAAGTTTTGTACAAGGTATCGATCTTGGTTTTTATCCTGCTCCCAAAACTTATATGGTGGGATTTAATTTGAAATTCTAACAAATTTATTTTAGACTATTATGAAAAAAATAGCATATTTAATCATAACTGCAACGATGTTGGGTAGCTGCTCAGATGATTTTCTGAATGTGGAACCACTCACTCAAAAAACATCGGATAACTTTCCTCAAACAGCAGATGATGCCAAACAAATGATGGCTGGTATTTATACTACCATGAATAACGAACAGCGTAACGCAGATGCTAGTTACATGTTTGTTTGTGAAGTGGCTAGTGATGAGAAATTGGGCGGCGGTGGCGTTAACGACATTAAGGCTCAATCATACGAAGCCATGATGTATTCCGATCCTGAAATGTTATCTCATACCTGGGAAGCAACTTACGAAGGAATTCACCGGGCAAATTATGCCATTGAAAATATGGATCTGCTCAGTGACGTTGTTGTAAGTCCGGATCTGAAAAAACAGTACAAGGGAGAAGCCCATTTCTTAAGAGCTTTCTTTTATTACCGTTTAGCGACTCTATTTGGGAATGTGCCATTAAAAGTTACTACTGAGGAACTAACATCAATTGTTTCTGCTAGCTCGGAAGAGATATACGCACAAATTGCATTAGACTTGAAAACAGCCATTGGCCTTTTGCCCAAAGTACCTTATTCTTCAACAGAGGAAGGTCGTGTTACTGTTTGGGCAGCTCAAGCCATGATGGCTCGTGTGTGGCTTTTTTATACCGGTTTTTACCAACAGGCTTCACTCCCTGATGTAACAAAAGCTGAAGTTGTTTCTTGGTTGGGAGAATGTATCAGTGCCAGCGGTCATCATTTAGTTGGTGATTTTCACGAACTTTGGCCTTATACAAATTCATTGACGATTAATGAATATCCTTACATGAAGGATTATATGGAAAGCACAGGAAAAACACTTCTGTATGCTGCAAATGAAAAAGCCATAAACCCTGAGACTGTATTTGCGCTTAAGTTTTCGAACTTTGCCAATTGGGATATACGAAGAGGTTATGGCAACATGTATCAATTATTCTTCGCTTTGCGAGGATTGCAATCGGTGGCTAATACATTTCCTTTTGCAGGAGGTTGGGGACAAGGGAACTCTATCCCTAAAGGTATTGTAGATCAATGGATGATTGATGAACCAAACGATATCCGTATTGGGGCTTCTGTTATTGATATTGAAGCTGAGCTTCCTAATTACGCAAAAGGTCAATGGGATTTTGTGATGGAAAGTAACTATTGGGGTAAGAAATACAATGGTGTCACCGCAAGAGATCCAAAAGACGGCCAAATTAAGAATGACTATAGCGTCCCTATGTACCTTAATCAAGACAATAATCAGCTATCACATTGTGATGATTTAGTTTTCATTCGTTTTGCTGATGTGTTGTTGATGATGTCTGAGTTAACTGAAGACGCATCATATATGAATGATGTACGTGGCCGTGTTGGTCTTCCTCCAGTCGCGTATTCATTGGAAAATATTCAAAAGGAACGTCAGCATGAGCTTGCATTTGAAGGTTTGCGTTGGAACGATATGCGTCGTTGGGGAGCAGACTACGCTAAAGCAGCCCTTGAGTCTCAGGTGGGAACACCAATTTATAACTATGGTAATCCTGCTGTATTTAATGGCCTTAACAGCAAAGGTTATAGTGCTCGTTATGATGAGACAAAAGGTTTCTTCCCTATACCACAGTCGGAAATCAATCTTTCAAATGGAACGTTGAAACAAACTCCTGGATTCGGAAGTGATGCACTTTATCCCGGATTTAGTAATTAATTTACAATTCATACTTAAGTCGGAGGCTATCTATCATATTGAAAAACAACCTCCAAGACAATTATTCTTTATTAAGGGGAAAATTCTAATTTCCCCTTTTAATTATATTCTTTTTTTTAAACCAATTTCCAAATGCCTTTTTTCCAATATCATAATCTGTCAACAACAACGAGGTACGAAGCTGATTAATATCCTTGACATGCATTTCTATTAAATAAATATTGCAGCTGTTTAGACGATATTTTGAAATATAGTAATATAGGCTTATTAATTATTAATCATTGCAAATCCTTTTAATCGCCTTTTCGAATACCTGCATTTTTACAAAAAAAGTTATTTGTAATATCCCCAACCGATATGAATTGAATATAAATTCGAACATAGCCGCAAAATAAAACAGAATCTTGATTTAATGCTTTATTTTTTACAACGCACTAGAAATATATACTTTACTATTGATGCTATTAAATCTTCTCCATCGAGAGCATTTATTGTCTTCAACCACTAATTTTTTGGATCTCATCTGAGTAATTGGACTTTATTAAAATATATCTAATACTAAAACATATACATCTACTATTATATTTTTTAGACAAAAATGCAATATAACCATATTGCTATGATAGTATTCAAAATTAAATATTTATCAAAAAAATCAAATAACAATTAACAAGTATTACTCCTTATAAAAAGCCGTTTGACATAGACTCTAGGACTGATACTTTAATACTAACCAAATAATTTAAATATTATGAAAATTAAACTGCTTAGCTTATTAGTTACAATAAGCTTAATTTTTACAGGATGTTCAAAGGATGACTCAACACCTGAACCTAAAGAAAAAAGTACATTAAAAGCCTCCTCAGTAGCTAATATTGATTACAATTCAACACAGCAGATTATAAGAGGGTATGGAGGGGCTAATATTATTGGATGGAGGAATGATTTAACTTCTACGCAACGAGTTAAAGCTTTCTCTAATTGGAGTGGAATTGGCTTAAGTGTTCTCCGTGTAAGAATTTCGCCTAATAGCTCAGACTGGTCGGCTAATATCCCAACAATGGATGTATGTAGGTATTATGGTGGCAGTATTATTGCGTCCTCATGGACAGCACCTTCTTATATGAAAACTAGTAATAGCACTATTGGAGGAAAACTTAAACCTGAGCATTACTGGGGATATGCTCAACATTTAACCAATTTTAATGAT
Organism: uncultured Saccharicrinis sp.; assembly: GCA_963663905.2. Classification (GTDB taxonomy): domain Bacteria; phylum Bacteroidota; class Bacteroidia; order Bacteroidales; family Marinilabiliaceae; genus Saccharicrinis. Next base: position 236,029 of record CAXXQP010000001.1, read on the forward strand.
GCAGTTGGTGGAGTTATGGCTATTAGTGCCTGGAACGAACCAGATTGGGTTACATCCTATGAATGTATGAATAATACGGCCAGTGAAATTGCAAATTTTATCTCTGTAAGAGGTGCCAACTGCGGAGCTGAAATTATGGGCCCCGAAACTCTTGGGATGGATCAAAATTTTACCACTACAGTAGTAAATTCAGCTGGTCCAAACCTTAAATATGTTTGTGGACATATATATGGACATGATCCTTATTATCACAATTGGGGTAAGGAAGTGTGGATGACTGAGCATATTACAGATGAAAATGATGGAAACAACTGGAACTCTGCTATGGCAACAGCCTTAGAAATACATGACTGTATGTATTCTGGTTACAGTATGTGGGTATGGTGGTATATAAGAAGGTACTATGGTTTGATTGATGAAAATAGTAATATTACGAAACGTGGTTATGCTGTTGCTCAATTTGCTCGATATATACGTCCAGGATATTACAAAATAGCTTGTAGTCCGAATCCTTCAACTGGCATATATACTACAGCCTATAAAGATGGTTCAAAACTAGTCGTTGTAGCTATTAATACGAATTCTTCATCAACCTATCAACCTTTTAACATAAACGGAACTTCCGTTTCTGGTTTTAATAGAATAAAAACAACAAGTTCTTCAAACTTACAAAGTGATAGTTTTTCTATCTCTGGCAATAACTTCGGGATTCTTTTACCTGCCTCTAGTATTACAACTTTGGTTTCTTACTAATACCTGTTTCAATACTTACTAATAAAAGAAGCCTATTCATTCAAAACAAGAGGGGGTCTGTTCAAAAATGGATTCCCTTTTGTTTTTGCTTTCAGTATTAATAATCAATACAACAAACATATTCCACCTCGTTTCTGCATTAATTATCTTTTTATTAACACGTAAAAAAATAACCTTTAATGATTACAACCATGAAAAGGTCGACCTTTTTTCTTCTAGTTTAGATAACTACATACCAATTGAGCCTCCTGTTCGTATGGTAAACAAAATTAATTGACCAATTAGATATTTCCTTTCTTACATAAGTTTAGAAAGAAGGAGGAAATCGTTGATATCATCCAGGGAGGATGATTAATTATTCTTTTTCTGCTATATAAGGAGTATTTATTCCCATTCAAAGGTGAACTAATCAAAAGAAATCATTCATTATTTACGGTTTTACCAGAAGCAATTCCCTACACATAGTTCTATCAACTATTTTATGAGTAAGCGATTTAAGAAACATATCTACAAATTATTTATGCAAGTTATAATAATATTGATAGGTTATATCTCAATATTTTGTTTTCACGGTTAGGAAAACTAGAATAAAACAATATTATCAACCGTTAGCTCTGTAAATCTGCAAATACATTTTTCTAATATATATCAAGGCCGTTCTAAATCTATAAACTTTTAGCTAGAATAAAGATTTTTAGTGTCCTTTAACATAGCGAAAAGATATAAAAATGAACGGCATTTGATAAAAAAATGTAATATAAAAGTACACTAAATCTTGTTTAGCGACACTATCCCATTAAGTGTGTAAGTTAAAATATCAGGGTTCAGCTAATTTAGAGTTGAACCCTTTCTTCAAATATAGTAATAAATTGATTAAGAATGAGTCCCCAGTTACTCACTGGTTGAGTCCACTTTTTCGTCACTTCCCTAATGGCTAAAAACACGGATTTTAACACTGCTTGATCAGTAGGATAAGATAGCTTGTTTTTAGTAAATTTTCTGATTTTACCATTAAGGTTTTCGACAAGATTCGTTGTGTAAATAATATTACGAATTTCTATGGGGAAGTCATAAAATACGGTGAGTTCATCCCAGTTTGTCTTCCAACTTTTTACTGCATAAGAATACTTTCCGTTCCATTTGTCAGCAAAGTCATTTAAAGCAGCTTCTGCAGCCTGTTTTGTTGGTGCTGTATATATTTGTTTCATGTCCTTAGCAAAGGCTTTTTTGTCCTTCCAAACAACATATTTAGCTGCATTACGAATTTGATGTACTACACAAATCTGAGTACTTGAACAAGGAAATACATTCTTTATGGTGTCTGTAAATCCATTCAGATTATCAGTGACAGTAATTAGGATATCTTCAACACCTCGAGCTCTAATGTCAGTCAATACACCCAACCAAAAAGAAGCAGCTTCATTCTTACCCAGCCATAATCCGAGTATCTCTTTCTTTCCGTTCTTGCGAAGCCCAACAGCAATGTATATAGTTTTATTGATAACCTTTGAGTTATCTCGGACTTTAAAAACAATTCCATCCATCCATACAATCAGATACAACGAATCTAAGGGGCGGTTCTGCCAAGCAATTATATCATCTGTTATCTTATCTGTTATCCTGGATATCGTTGAAGTAGAAACTCGGATATCGTATAATTCTTTGATTTGTTCCTCAATATCAGAGTTACTCATACCTTTGGCATAAAGGGATATAATAATGTTCTCAATCCCATCGACCATGTTCTTTCTCTTTGGAAGCAAAATGGGGTTGAAGCTAGCTTCCCTGTCTCTGGGAACCTTTATTTCACTTTCTCCAAAAATAGTTTTAATACTTTTGGTAGTATGACCGTTCCGGTAATTCGGATTACTAGACTTTTGATGCTTTTCATAATCAAGATGAGCATCAAGTTCTCCTTCAAGTATTTGTTCTATACCTCGCTTTTGAAGTTCACTCAAAAAGTTGTTTAAGTCTTCTCCTGTTTTAAATTGTTTCAGGAAATCATCTGTTAATAGGTCTTCTTTTTTCATAACTGTGTGTTAGTCTATTAAATAAACAAAAAAATATCGAAGCTTTCTACCCCGATATTTTTATACTTACACAGTTTTTAGGATGGTACCTGTTTAGCTAATAGAAAGTATCATTTAATGTATCAATCAATCCAACAAATAAAATACTACTACAGGTTGTAATTATTTTTTCAACTGAATTAATACTACAGAATGTGCTGGCATTTCAACATGCAATTCTTCTTTTTTGATTTTACAAGCTGAGAAATCCTCTATTTTAACTTTCTCTTCTTTTCCAAAATCGTTATAATCAGTAATAGCTTTAGCATTTACTATTTTACCACTTATGATTTTATAACCATTTCCAACCATACAATCAAGAGATACAGACTCATTAGGATTAGCATTAGTAATGGTTATACTTGTCACGCCATCTTTACGTGAAGAAGAAGCTGTAATTGCAGGAATACTGTCTCCTTTATAGTGATAGTTTTCAGACTTGATTTCAATTGGAATGAGTTCAGCATCTTGATGAACACTGTACATTTGGAAAATATAGTAAGTTGGTGTTTTGACCATTTCTGCCCCGCGTGTCATTATAACTGATTGCAATACGTTAACAACTTGTGCAATGTTGGCCATACTAATTCTGTCGGCATGATTATTAAAAATATTGAGGTTTATACCAGCCACCAATGCATCTCTTAAAGTATTCTGTTGCTGTAAGAAACCTTCTTTAGTGCCTTCTAGTTTATCATACCAGGTTCCCCATTCATCAACAATTAATTTGATTTCCCCATTTGGGTCATACTTATCCATTACAGATAAATGATCTTGTATATAATCTTCAACGAACATTGTATTACGTAATGTAGCAAACCACATCTCTTCATCAAAATCAGTCGATGAACCTTTTTTATCCCAATCTGCGGTAGGTAATGTATAATAATGCATTGACAGACCTTGTGCCAAATCAAGCTTATTTTTAATTACATTAAGAATGCTTTCTGTCCACGCCACTTCGTCAGCACTTGGACCACAAATCACCTTCTGAAAACCGTTTCCTTTAATGTAAGACGAAAAATTTCTGAACTTATCTGCATAATATTCTGGTCTCATATCTCCCCCGCATCCCCAGTTTTCGTTTCCAATGCCCCAAAATTTAACATCCCATGGGTCTTCACGTCCATTCTTCTTACGTAATTCTGTCATTGGACTTTCATTTGAAGAAGTCACATATTCAACCCATTCAATAGCCTCTTCCACAGTTCCTGATCCAACATTAATACTTAAATAAGGTTCAGTACCTATCAACTCACAGAAATCAAGAAACTCATGCGTCCCAAAGCTGTTATCTTCTGTAACACCTCCCCAAAACACATTTACGATTGACGGACGATCTTCCTTTGGACCAATCCCGTCTTTCCAATGGTAAGTATCAGCAAAGCAGCCACCTGGCCATCTTAATACGGGAATTTTTAATTCTTTAAGAGCTTCCACAACATCAATTCTATACCCTTTAATATTGGGTATATCTGAATCTTCACCAACATAAATACCTTCGTAAATACAGGTACCTAGGTGCTCAGAAAAGTGACCATAGATCTCCTTATTGATTGTTATCCCTGTCGAGTCTGTTTTAAGTATCAGTTTGTTTTGTGCCAAAAGATTGATTGCTAATAGCAGGAATATAAAAAGTGTTATGATTTTCATTTTTAATTTTGTTATAGTTGTAATAATTATTTACTTCTGATTATTATAAAATACTACTTCCATTATGATGATATCTGTATTTACAACAATGGAAATGATTAACTAAAGACTAATACCTATTGAAAGAATTTATAAAATCTCATCAAAAATTTCGTTTAGATTTTGAAAAAAATTAATAAAAAGAAAGGGAGAACGCCAGCAATCATCACCAACATATCTCCCTTTTATTCAACTAATTAAAACTTATTTTTCATCAACTCCTTCAATAGTCTTTATCATTCCATCTTCATCATATTCCAATTCTGTTACTTTAAGGCTTCTTAACCATGTTTTTCCTCCTGAAGGCACGCAATCGTGATAAAACAGATACCACTTACCTTTAAATTCAGCAATGGAATGGTGTGTTGTCCAACCAACAACAGGTGTAAGAATAATACCTTGATAGGTAAATGGGCCATAAGGATTATCACCTATTGCATAACACAATTTATGTGTGTCACCTGTGGAATAGGAGAAATAATATTTCCCTTTGTACTTATGCATCCACGAGGCCTCAAAAAAACGGCGTTGATGATCTCCTGCTTTGATAAGCTCCCCTCTCTCGTCCAAGATAAGGATTTCCTTAGGTTCCTCACCAAATTCCAGCATATCATCGCTTAATTTTGCCACTCGTGAAGGTAGTGCCGCTTCATCATCTGAAGGTTCTTGACCACATTCAATGGCCTTATTATTGCGGTAACGTTGAAGCTGCCCTCCCCATAATCCGCCAAAATACATATAAGAGGTTCCATCATCATCAGTAAAAACACATGGATCTATTGAGTAACTGCCTTTGATAGGAGCTTCCTGCGGTATAAAAGGACCCTCTGGTTTATCACAGATAGCCACTCCTATTCTAAATATATCTGTTTGATCCTTCAAGGGAAAATAGAGGTAATACTTCCCATCCTTACAGGCCACATCGCAGTCCCACAACTGGCGACCAGCCCATGGAATATCCTTAACATCCAGACCAACTCCATGGTCCGTGACCTCACCATCAATATCATCCATCGAGAAGATATGATAATCGCGCATATCAAAATGATCACCGTTATCGTTCTCTGGTATTCCCGATTCTACATCATGTGAAGGGTAAATGTATAATTTACCATTAAATACATGCACAGCAGGATCTGCAGTGTATAAATGAGGAACTAAATATCTTGCTTTCTTCATAATTATACTTTGTGTTTTATTATCATATGAAACTCCCCAATAAATTCAATTATTGAATTAGCGCACCTTTATATATTGAATCCATTGTTCGTTTCTTATTAAAAAATCCTATTTATTTTCAGCTAATTCAATAATTTTATCAACAACTGGCTTTGGATTATTATTTCTATCAAAAAGTAAAGGATAATCAGTTCTCCCAAAAACGGGCCAATTATTTCTCCACGATTGGGCATCATTTGTTCCCCAAAGTGTAACTCTTGATATATCCTTATGATATTTTAAAAACAACTTAAAAAATTCCAAATACCTTTGTTCAAACAATTGATTAATAGAATCAGGAAGTCCTCCTGAATAAGGATTCAACTTTTCCTGATACTCAAAGCTTGCAGAAACTTCTGCCCCAACAGTTGGATCTGGCATAGGTAACAATGTTAAATCAAGTTCCGTAATCATGACCTTCAGGCCTAAAGACTTAAATGCATTTATACTTGCCTCAAATTCAGAAATATCAGGATCTTTTAAACCAATATGACTTTGCATTCCAATACCATCAATTCTTATACCCTCTTCCTGAAGTTCTTTAACCATTTTCACAACTCCATCCCTTTTGGCCTTACCGGCCATTGAATAATCATTATAATATAACTCAGCTTCAGGATCAGCTTCATGTGCAAACTTAAAGGCGAGCTTTATAAAGTCTTTACCCAGTATCTGATAAAACTTGCTATTTCTATATGAGCCATCATCCAAAATTGCCTCATTTACCACATCCCAACCTTTTATTTTTCCTTTATATCTATTGACAACAGTAGAAATGTGTTTATACATACGTTCTGTCATAACATCTCTAGAAACCAAATTCCCTAAACTATCGGTAAAAAACCATTTAGGTGCTTGAGAATGCCATATTAACGTATGTCCGGTAACAACCATATTATTTTGAATTCCAAAATCAACAAATTGATCTGCTGCAGAAAACTCAAAAACTCCTTCCTTTGGCTGAACTTCTTCACTCTTCATGACATTTTCAGCTACGATTGTATTAAATTCATTTAAAATCACATTACGAGTATCCTCTTGAGTTGGATCTTCTAATTGGCTTTCGCTTATAGCGGTACCAATTAAAAACTTATCCTTAAAAGCGTCTTTTAGCCATTTATGATCATTCATCTTTTGTCCTGGCTGGCAACTTAAAAGTATTACACCTAACAAAATTGATTTCGTAAAAAAATGTATTAATTTCATATCTAAAGTTTTAAGTAGTGATTCGAAATATAAAATACTATTCCTTTGCCTAGTCCTACATACTAGGCAGCTCTTCTTTCGTTCAATTCTTTTTGTATTAATATTTCTTTCTTTTTATTAATATCATAAAAGAAGAGGCACGCAACACTTACTCCAAAAGTTATTGCAGGAAAAACACTTAATGAAAGCTTAATCCCATATATCGTCTCTGCTGATTGAACAGCCAGTTGCTCACTATAACCAAAAACACCTAAAATTCCTGCAACCAAAGCTCCTCCAATACTTAATCCAGCTTTTAAACCAAAAATCATTGCAGAAAAAATAATAGCTGTTGCTCTTCTGTTTGTTTTCCATTCTGAATAATCAGCAACATCCGCAATCATTGCCCACAATAAAGGAGTTGATATACCATAAAAGAAACCATGAACTAATTGCGTAATAAACACTAATGCAATTGAGGAAGGAGCAAAGAAATAGAAAAAAACAAGTACAACAGCAGATAAAAATAAACTTACCCCAAATACATCTCGTTTTCCGTATTTATCGGCCAACCGTTTTGAAAACCCAATCCCAACCATCATCATTATTATTCCTCCTGCATTAAAGAGACTAAACCCAGAAGTAGATGCATCCTTTGGCCAAGTAAAACCATGAAGTCCAATATTTACTAAGAAACTATTAAGCTCATTTATAAAACCATTAAAACCAATATCATTAAGAAATCCCGCTAAATGTTCTTCACTAAGGTAATTATCGAAATAATATACATACATTCCTCCTTTCAATGAAAGCGTAATAAATATAAATACGGTTAACACCACCATAGCAATCCAAGGTTTGTTATGAGCCAGATCTTTTATATCTTCTTTGATACTAGATTTTTGTTCCGGTTTAGGTACAATTCTTTCCTTTGTTGTAAAAAAAGTAATTAAAAAAAACACAACTCCAACAACTGCAAATAGACCAATAGTATTCTCAAATCCTACCATTTTATCACCATCTCCTAAAATCAGAACCAATGGTAATAATAAGGATTGTACAATAAATTGAGCAATCATAACAGCAACAAAACGATATGAAGAAATACTATTGCGTTCTGACATATCTCCGGTAATTACACCACTTAAAGATGCATATGGTAGGTTATTTGCAGAATAGACTAAAACCAATAGAATATATGTAGTTAAAGCATATGCAATTTTTCCTCCAGGACTATAATCAGGAGTACTAAATGCCAAAAGTGCAAGAATTCCAAAAGGAACGGAAGTAAATAAAATCCAAGGTCTAAATTTTCCCCATCTTGATTTTGTACGATCAGCAATTACTCCCATAACTGGATTAAAAAATGCACCAATCATTCCGCCTGTAAAAATAATTGCGGAAGCTGTACCTGGCGGAATTTTATATACATCTGTATAGAAAAATGCCAAAAAGGTCATTAATGTTTGAAAAATAAGGTTTGCAGCCAAGTCTCCTAAACTGTAACCTATCTTTTCTATAACAGAAATTTTTTGAGAATTTGTTTTCATAAAATTGATAATTATTTATTTACTGTTGTAAAAGGTGATGCTGGCAAACCATCCTTATTTTTTAAATTTGACTCAATGGGATTATCTTCCCAACCATATCGCACCATTTTTGGATTAGCTATTTTATGATTCCAAACCTTAACTGTATTCTTTGTTAAAAGAACGGCATTTGCCCACTCAAAATGCCCATCTTCACCCGCTATCTGAAATCCTTTTAACAAACTATTGGCATATAAACCTGCTCCTACAGATTTAAAGGTCAAAATAACGTATCCTGATTCTATTTGCATTGATTCATATAACGGCCCGGAACTAACTAAGGTATCGTTACCATAAGCAACCCGAACAGCCTCTAAAGCCAGGCGACGACCAATTTCTTTTTTATTTAATGGATGAATATCATTCCACTCTCCTAAATCATAAGCAACAGCCATACCTGTATTTGGTAACTCCAGTGTACGTCTTTGAGCATCCCTTACTTCAGCCCAACCACTTTCCACCGGTACTTTTGATGGTAAACCCAAATTAGCCAATTGAACATACAGGAATGGAAGTTCTGGTTGATTTAAATTCTTACGCCAATCTGTTACTAATTTCTTTGAAAGTTCTTCATATTCTTTCCCTCTGCCTGTATTGGACTCGCCCTGATACCAAATAACCCCTTTAAGTTTAAATCCATCTATTGGATGAATTAAACCATTAAATAAACCTCCTGGCATAAACTGAAGATTACCCGGAATATGTTCAGGACTAACTTTTGCACCCACATGATATTTCCAGTCTCCTGTTAAATCAATTTTTTGGCTGGCAAAACGCAATTCGTAAGGTTTTTCCTCAACAAATCCACCTCTCCATCCATTACTGATGATTCTTACCATTAATTTATTCTTACCAGGTTTTAGTATTCCCTTTGGAACATTATATATACGTGGAGGATATTGATAAGAAACAGTTCCTACAAAAGTGCCATTAATAAAAGCTGAGTCACTATCTATTATTCTTCCCAATCGAAGAACTGCATCTTGATTAACTAAAGAATCTGCTACATCAAATTCTTTACAAAACCAAATAGAACCTTGCCTTAAATCCACGCCCTTATCACCCCAATATCCAGGAACAGATATTTCTGGCCAATTTGAAACATTTACATCTTCCTTTGACCACACCGAAAGGCCAGGATCATTTGAATTTATTTCTTCAATCCAATTGTATTTTAACTTATCTGGAGATTCTTGTTGTATTTTAGCTCTAACTGAATCGTTTTGTGCTTGTTTTTTGTTCCATTCTTCTAAATAACCTTTTACATTGTCTGTACTAATCCAGGATTCTATAGGAGAACCTCCAATAGCTGTACTGATGATACCAATTGGAACTTGGTATCTATCGTACAGTTTATTGGCAAAGAAATAAGCTACGGCAGAGAATTCCATAACATTCTCCTGGGTAGCTGCTTTCCAATTGCCATCTGGGAAATCGACTTGTGTATTTTTAAAATCTTTACGTGACGATGAACGAAATAATCGTATCTGATCATTATCTATTTGTTTTATCTCTGCTGAATACAAATCCATTACTCTACGTAATGGAAGTTCCATGTTAGACTGTCCTGAGGATAACCAAACGTCACCAATTAAAATATTCTCAATCCTAATTTGGTTTACCTCCATATCATATGGACCGCCAGAGACCATAGCTGGTAAATTTATTTGCCAATTACCTTTATCATCTGCCCTGGTAATATAAGATTTGCCTATAAATTTCACCTTTACTTTTTCGGAAGGATTTGCCCATCCCCATATATTTAGAGGTACATCTCGTTGCAGTACCATTCCATTACCTATTAATCTTGGTAACTTAACCTCTCCTTTTACATGCAGAGCTAAAAGGATAAAAAGGTATAATAATGAAAATTTTATTGCTATTTTATTTCTTTTCATTAGTCACTAATTTTATTTGTTTACTTTGAGGAGCACCGATAAAACTAGGCTTTAAACCTCCTGTATCTACCATAATTTTTTGCAAAACAATTCCTGGCTCTAAAACTCTGATCCTTAATCGATGAAGTCCAACGGTATCAATTAATAATTTACTTTTTGTAATATTGATTCTATCGGCCTGCCATTTATCCATATCCCATGGCTTATAATCTTTATTAATATTGATTATTTGTTCTTTCTTACCATCAACAGAAATAGCATACCTCAATCCCTTATTTGCATTAAAATTAAGAGTTGGCGATACCAAAACACTCACATCAAACATTCCTGTTGATTTAAAATCAATAGCATATTCAAGATAAACCGAGTCCTTACTAGTAGGATATTCATTTTGAGGAAAAGTAGTAATAGCTGAATTGGCCTTACCTAAATAAGGAATAACTTCCCAATGTATTTTATCAGCACCTCTGGCTAATAGATAATTTGCAGCTTCTATTGAAACATAGCCATCAGCTTCTTCAAATACCAAATTTGAATTATCCTGTTTATCTAAAATTCTTACAACCTTTGGCATTATTCTCTTTCTTGGTTCTGCCCAGGTTTTATACCCGATTCTTATTTGATCCATTTGGTGATTCCATTTTCCATCAGCAATTTGTTGGTTGTAATGAATAGTAAATAATGAATCTCGATCAAAACAGGCTTTTGTTACATCTGCCCAATAATTTGCTTTAGGATCCTTATTTTCTGCCAGCTGTTTATTTTTTGCGGCAGCATAATACATTTCGTATAAATTACAACAAGCATTAGTTGGGAAAAGCACAAGTTGATCAAAGGCATCTTTATATTCATTTGGAATAAAGTTATAGAGACGCAATGCATCTAAAGTCAGATCCCTATATTCATTGCGAACATTTTCAAACTCATTATAGTTTTCGAGACTAAAAGTTTCTTCTCCAAGCAATTCCGGAGTTACTCTATGATTATACTTTGTATATAGATTAATTATACGAGCTGCTTCATTTGCATATTTTTCGCCAAATTGTTCTGTACACCAATCAATTGTATATTGATACAAATTTTGCGAATTAAAAGATGTCGGATCCCAGGCCATATCAAGGAAAAAACTGATTGGAAATTCCATTGGCTTTAAATCACCCACGTTCAAAATCCATATTTGATCCACTCCATGGCTATAAGTCAGATTCATCTGTTCCCACACTCTCTGTATTTGACTCACGTTCATCCATTTATAACAACGAGGCCCTCCCACATAATCGACATGGTAATACATTCCGTAGCCACCTGAACGTGCCGTAGCATTTACTTCTGGTAGTTTACGAACATCCCCCCAATTATCATCACATAATAATAATGTCACATCATCAGGCACACGCATTCCTTTATCATAATAATCTTGAACTTCTTTATATAAAGCCCATACCTGAGGAGTTTCTTTAGCTGGTTTATGAGTGACTTCACTTATGATTTTGCGTTGATCTTTTACTATCTTTTCCAGTAATGAAATATTTGTACCATCCTCCATCGCTTCATCACCATCACCACGCATACCAACTGTTACAACCGTTTCGTAGTCTTTATTGCGCTCCATACCTTTTTGCCAAAAATCAGAAAGTACTTCCGCATTCTTTTTATAATTCCAAGCCCCTGAACCATAACGATGCCATTCGGCTTGTGCACGCCCCATTGGCTCATGATGTGAGGTACTCATTACAATTCCTAGTTTATCAGCTAACTTTCCATTTTCAGGATCATCATCAAAAAACGCTTTCCCCCACATGGCAGGCCAAAGAAAATTTCCTTTCAACCGAAGTATTAATTCAAATACGTGATTGTAAAACTTTGCATTAAATCCTCCAAAGTTTTCGCGAACCCAACCACCTAATGCAGGTTCTTCATCGTTTAAAAAAATTCCACGATATTTTACTTTTGGACTTTGTGTAATATAACGCCCCCTTTTTACAAAAACACTTTCGTGCTTATCAACTGGTACATCTGCCCACCAATACCATGGTGAAACACCCATTTCTCTGGACAAATTTAACATTGAATAAATAGTCCCTCTTTTATCAGATCCTATTAAAACCAATGCCTTATCAACATTAGGAAAGGGATTTTCAACAACTTGCAAAAAACTCATTTCCCATTGTCCCTGAATGTCTTTAATATTTAATTTTTTATCATTGATTAATTGATCTATCCATTTGTTTTTTCCAAGAGTTCCAATTAAAATTACGTTTTTAGTTTGAGGTAACTCCTTTTGATAAATCTGTGTTCTTTTTCCTGTTACTTTTTGTATGTCATTAACTAACCATTCTGACACTATTTCCACACCCTCATAATCCTGTTCATCTATAACAATTGGGGTAATTTCATTTTCAGAGCTAATGGCAAAATCACCTTCTTTACTTTCGAAACTTAAATAAGTGTTTTGATTTTGTGCAAATAGACTAATATTCCCTATTAATATGATTTGAATGACAAGCAATAATCTTATCTCAACTTTAACGGATTTTCTTTTCATGTGCTTTTTTTTATAAATATATAACTGGTCAATGTATGATCTAATAATTATTAATTAAAGAATTACATTTTGTTATATATATCTATTTCTTATTTCGATGTTATAGAATTACTTTTTGATATTCTTATTAAATCATACCTATAACTATTTGTTTCATCAAAATATATTTGATTACATTCTTTGCAACTATCATCCTATTTTGACGCATCCTATACTCACGATAGATCACTCATCCTTTATCCGCTATAAAATCTAGAACATTAAAGAAAGGGAGACCTATAAAAGCCTCCCTATTAATACTTATAAATAATTTATTTATAACTCAATTCTAAGAGAATAAATACTTCTAGGTGATATATTTATTTCAAGATGCTTTAAATCATCACTCAAGCTAGTATCAACATCCTTCATATTATAATCCTCTGTTGTTTCAATTGCGCTATGAGCTGATATTTCACCTGGAGTTTCTATGAAAGTTTCGTAGGATTGTTCACCCAGATTCAGTGCTACAACAGTAATAACATCACCGGTTTCATTCATGTAGGCAGTAACAAGCACATCTTTATCTGACACTTTTATACCTATCCTTGTCATACCTGTTGCATAAGCAGAATAATGCCCCAAAATATATCCATTTTTCATTACTTCTCCCTCAGCAACAGTACTTCTGGAATCATTATCTCCGATCATACCGTAAAATCGTTTAAGATACCAATATACATACGCACTGCAATATCCCTCCATACACATATGGATTTCTAAACCAAGCTGCTCCAGGTTATAAGACCACGTCCTAAATAATTGTTTATCCAGATCATCTTCTTTTTCACCTTCATTAAAGAGTTTTTCTGTCATCCACCAGGTTTTACCTGCTGGAGTCAAATAACTTGGATACAAATTACATATGTAGTCATGTCTTGCCTTTACATAACTATTCTCTAAATCCGTAAAGCCTTGATATAAATGCCCTACAAGAATATCTGTATTAGAAAATGCTTCATTCGAATTCAAAACTGCATCTGTGTATTCTGGTAAAAATCCACATGCTTCAGGCGACATTAATTTTACTCCTGCAGCTTTTATTTTTGCTCCATAATTTGCTGTAAATGTAGCAACCTCTTCTGGTGTCCAATAAGTAAAATCCATATCCGGTTCATTTTGGATAGAGATAGCATAGATATTTACTCCTTTTGATTTCATATAATTAACATATTCAATCAAGTGGTCGGCATATGCATCATAGTTTGATGCAGGCAAATGTTTAATCGATTTACCATCTTTATCAATATATTCAGCCAATTCATCAGTACAATCCCAAGGACAAGCAAATATTACAGCTCCGTAATTCTGTGCTTGTAATGCTCCTGCAACATCTGCATTCCACATTGATTTATCTGGATAAACCATTAAGCGCAAGATAGAATACTGCAATTTACCATTAGGATCATACATGGTGGTCATTTCATCAGAATTGATCAGATTATCTGCCGTCCAAATAACAGGATTATACATACCACCAAAACCAACGACCTTCTGATACTTTGTATTTGGATTTAATGTAGTAAAAGGCAATGTTTCCTGAATTATAACAACTTCTTCCTGTTCTCCTGTTTCTTTATTAACAACATAAATTTTCTGAGAACGCTCAGATGTTGAATTATTTTCAGACACAGTGAAGGAAATAGTTGTTAACCCACTTTTACCAATTTCACCACCCGAAGATGGTGAAATATTGGTAATAAAACTTTCCTCTACTGTTGTTTTAATCTCCCACTCAACATTATCCCACACTATGGTTGCACTAGATTGCCCACCCTTATCAGACACTGTTATCTCTGTTTTTGAGAACTTTGCATATCCGCCACCCTCTACTGTCTTAGGTCCATCCTCAGATTTAGAGCATGACCACGAAAACACTGACAATAATGCAATTAAAATGTATGTTATAATATTCTTCATAATCAATTTATTATTCTTGCGCACCTAAACCAACAACAAAACCAGCATATCCTTGTTTTCTGTTATAACCAGAATCCCATAAACCAAAACTATTGCTAACTGGGTTTGCCAATGAAATTCCATATTGTTGTGAAACAGGGATTTTTGTTTTATATAAATCTACAACAGTTTTATAAACTTCAGATTGAAGTGCATATGCTTCTTCCGTTTCTTCAGAAGATACTCTAAAATCTGTAATAAATATGAGTTTCCCTGTTGCTCCTAAAACATCAAACATATGCGACACAGCATCCATATCAGACTCAAGATTTAAATCAAGGCTAACAGCAACTCCATCAATATCATTATTATTATTAACTGTGTTAACTATAGCATTTAGCTTATCAGAATTTGTATCTAAACCATTCTCACTAATAAACAACTTACTTCCAGAAGTTGCATTTGCTCTTGCAGTACTAAATGCTTGGGCAATATAATCGCTACCTATATAATCAGCCCAATAGAATGAACCTTCAACAGGAGAACCACCACTTACTGCCACACTACCATTTTCAGCAAATGGATTAGAAACAACAGTCCAAGCATTAATTTTTTCACCCTCATTTGTCAACACATCTTCAACATAAGCATTTAGTACTTTTTCTACTGCAGTCTTTTTCACATCATCTGAAACATCTAAGGTTACATCTTTTTGAGCTATAGCTGCAAAACCAACCCCTGAAGGAATATTTGTAGTCATAGTGAAATAGAACCTATCCATTTTAAAACCATTTTCTCTAATACATGCAGCAAATTTATTCTCTCCGGCAGACAATTCATAAGTACCAAGATTTACCCATTGCCAATTTGTAGAATACAAGCTCCACCAATTAAATGCAAAAGAACTTCCATTTACGCTAATAAAAAAAGAATCATCATTTCCACTAGGCCCCCATTCACGAACCCAGCAATTGTAAGTTCCCGCTGTTATCGCATTGAAAGTATAATCTATGTAATAAGGTTCAGAACCTGCATCATTTGGCGAAAGATAGTTTTCGGCACTATTAGCAAGAACGAACTCACCATTAGAAGCTTCTGTATCACTATTTATCTGCCATTCAGATCCAACCACTCCATCTTCTGCTTCAACGAAAATTTCTTCAGGATTATCAACTGAACCATTTAAGTTAACAAGAGAAATCCCTTGAATATTCACGAAATAAGTAACATTAGGTGTATATCCTAACTCCATTTTAAAAGAAAACGATCCGCTTCCATCAAAATCTGAAGTTTGAATCTGAATCTTATTCCAGCCTATTTTAGTAGTAAAAGTAGCACTAGGGGTTCCTGTTCCCATCCAATCCATTTCTGGATCATTTGTATTTAGACCTGTAAAAGTCACTCTTCCTTCACCTTCTTGAGTTGAAAGCACATAAAAAGTAAATTCAAATTTAGCTCCATCTTCAACAGTATAAATAGGTGATTGCAGAGAAGTTGCATCACTCGAACTTACAGATCCATCATTAACCATTTTTACAGATGGTTGTTCCATATAATCGACAACAGATACATCTCCATTTATTGTCCAACCATCAAATGTTCCGTCTGTAAGAACACCTGATTTCACAAAATTAGGAAAAAGTGGAGTCTGGTAAGTAAGCGAAGTAGCAATTGTATTCAAGTAAGTATCATTCTGATTTAAATTTGAAACAATAGCATCTCCATAAACAGAAACGCCTAACTCTTCAGCTCTACTTATATATGATTCAATATCTGTAAAATCTAAAACACCTTCATCGGACATAATTACGTCAGAATTAAGTGCTGAGATAGGCGTAATTTGTTCAAAATTTGTCTTTAACAAGGTTGCATTTGCATTTGATCCTGACAAATCATCTAAAGATACATTTGATCCTACAATAAGATCACCTGAATATGATTTTAAAACATCATAATTACTAAGAGTTTCATCAACAATGACACTAACCGGTTTTTCATTTTCAATTCCTGCTTCAACTTCATCATCAAGTTTTGCACAAGAAAACAAAAATAGTGCTGATGATAATATGACTAAATATTTTATATTAAATACTTTCATAAATTATTGATTTGAGTTCAAATCAACCCTTTAGCATCTTAAGATCCAAAGAGTTAACTTGAACAATTTGAATATATGTAAACTACTCAACCGATATGCTATAGGAACCCGCAGATACCCCTCTATTTCTACAAACTAAAGTATCTTTTGTAGCATAAGTATAACCCAAATCAGTGAGTTCAACAGTATAATCGAGATATAAACCATCGCGATCTTCACCTCCCCAACTGTTTTTTTCTCCATCAGTTACGAATTTACCTGTACCACTTACTGTATACGAAGATGAATTACTTGATATAGTGCAATTGTTGTTGTCATCGAAGGTTAAAATTAATTCTATCTCAGCACGTGTCGTCACATTATCATCTTCATAGATTGTAATAGGTAAAGAACATTCTTTATAGGCTAAAGTAGAAACATTAACTAATTCATCATTAACAACATACTCTTCACTACGAATATCTGTTATTGTATTAACACCATCCGAAATCTGATCTTCACCTCTCCTTAAGTATGTTGCATGCCAAGGATTTACATACTTAATTGCATATAATATATAGTTTTTAGGAAGTTTTGACCAATCACTACTATTAAGTAAATTAGGATTTTCTACTTCTGCCGCCTTACCTGACAATATACTATCAGCATTTACTACATCTGTCATTATAAGAGGTATAACATATCTATTACCAATTGTTAGAGGATCTTCAAAAAAAGCATTTGTTAATTCCACGTCAATTCCACCAAGAATTTTACCTGCTTCAATAATAATCTTATTACTTGCAAGACTATAATAACTACTTGGCATCGGAACTAAATCAGAGCCATCAACAAACGACACGCCATCACATAGTGATTCATCTACTTGGACATCAATAGTTATATCCTTAGTATTAGAGTATCCTCCACCAGTAGTAGCATTAATCCTCACTTTATGCTCATTGTCTAGAGAATTATCCGCATATAGATCTTTTCCAAGTTCTAAAGTTCTCAAAGGGTACTGATCTGCAAAATATACTGTTGTATAATCAAAATCAGGATAAGAGATATCACTATTTTCGCAGGAGAATAAAACTCCTGCTACAAAAACGATCAATAATATTATCTTTAATTTCATGTTTCTATTTTTTTATTCCCAACCTTTATTCTGCACTAGTTTGTCATACTTTAAACATTCACTAAATGGAATTGGTCCATAATTCATATAATTACTGTATGAACGCGACTCCACATCAAACTCTTCTCCAGTACTTACATCAAATCCTTTAACAGTTACCGTTAAATCCTCTTTCCACCTACGCAAATCCCAAAAACGAAAACCTTCAAAACATAACTCAAGTCTTCTTTCATTATGAATTAACTCTCGCATTTTATCCTTATCACCAGCACATTCGTCAAGATAAGGATCACTTGATATACCTAGTGCTCTTTGTCTTATAGCTCTTATGACATCCACAGATGAATAACTGGCATTAGGAGCTATACCCATTGGACCATAAGCCTCATTTGCTGCTTCTGCATAATTAAGAAACATTTCGGTATATCTGATTCGTGGAGTATAACTAGTCTTTTTTTGCCATGACCCATTTGAATTATTATAGGTTACATCCATCCTCATACGTTTTTTCATATAGTATCCAGTACGTGTAGAGGCTTCCAAAACATTAATACCATCATCTGTTCCTGAATTACTACCAGTGAATATTGCAGCATCATTAGCACCTTCAATATTTGAATTATATACAATATAATAAGACAAACGAGGATCCCTGTTAGCATAAGGATCTGCATTAACATAAACACTTGATCCATGTGTAATAGGATATCCATCTTTATCAGGAAATGCATCTACTAAGTTTTGAGAAGGATTCATTTTTCCCTTACCAAATAATGATGGAGGATAATTATCCTCTTCCTCATCAGATGTTTCACTTTTACTTGTTCTCCACAATATTTCATCAGGATTAATTCCTTCATTAACATTGCTCAGTTCAGTCTGATTATTAAAAAAGGTAACTCCTTGAGGATCTAATCCTGAAATACCACCTATGTAATTCAATACATCAGCAGAATACTTTGCAGCATCCTCCCATGTTGTATTATTTGATCCATCCTGAAAAGCAGGGCTTGCTGCCAATAAAGCAACCCTTGATCGAAACGCCTTAGCTATTTGTCCATCAATCAATTGTCTGAAATAATCACCCATTGCTCTATTATAAGTACCATATGAAGTAACCATGCTTTTATACTTGTCAGGAACTTCATCTAACGAATAGACACTTACATATTCTTCAGGTAAATAATCAATTGCAAGATTCAAATCTGTAATTATTTGGTCAATACAAGCTTTAAAGGGAGCACGTTCCTGATTAAAATCTGAATTAACATTCTGAGGAGATGTTACAATGGGAACACCTAACAACTCTCCGGTTGAAGAAAAACCTGCATGATTTCTTAGCAAGTTATACATATACAAACCTCTCAGTCCATAAGCTTCACCTTTTAAGCGCATATTAAAAAGATCTGCAGCCTCCTCATCTTCAGCCCATTCAACTTTATCACAATTTTCTAAGAAGGTATTTACATATTGAATAGCACCATAACTATCATTCCATGCACTGACAGGATTATTTGAAGCAGTCCATGAACCAGTAGCCATTTTTAAATATGAATTATCTATTTCATTCGTTACGGCATCGTCTGTGGCATATTCTGTATTTCCGTATGCATCAGGTAAAAAACGGTAACCTGAGACCAAGACCCCTTGAGCATATTGCGGATTTGAGTACATTAAATCAATATCCTTCATATTCTCTATTGCAGGTTCAAACAAGTCTTCACAACTTGATAGAACCAACAAACTAATTAAAAGGAATAATATATTTCTTTTCATCTTTTTAAATTTTAAAAATTAGATTAAAAAGCAGCTTTTACACCTATGTTATAGAACCTACATTGTGGAGCACTTCCAACATTCATTTCCATCATTTTTCTTTCTTTTGAAATTGTCAAAAGATTTTGTCCACTAAAGTATACGCTTAACTGACTTAACAATGAGTTTTCATTAAACATCTTTTTAGGTAAGTCATATGTAACTTGGATTTTTGCTAAATCAAAACGATTATTTTTATATTTCCAGAATGTTGAATTTTGAAAGTTATTCGTATTCGACATAGTTGTTAATCGTGGATAAGTTGCTGTTGATGCGGTTTCAGGTGTCCAACGTCCAAGAACTTCCTCTGAATATTTTCGATTTCCATAAACCCAATAATAATTCGAATTTTTGTAACCTATTGCACCAGACTGTCCATGTCCCATTGCAAAAAATGTCCAGTTTTTATACTGTAAAGTCAAATTGATACCATATGTAAATGGAGAACCATACTTCCCAAGCTCAACCTGATCACGATAGTCAATAGTATTATCATTATTAACATCTTTATATTTCAAGTCACCAGGTTTAACATCACCCCCTCCAAAAGTCTGAGTAGCATGATTAGCAACATCGATATCATCAGTGAAAAATCCTTCACAAATATAACCGAATGACGCATCTAAAGGCTTACCTTCTCTGTATAGATAATCTTCATCATAAACCTCATCTCTTTTAATGGCCTCTGAATCATATAACATTCCTACAAAACCAATCTGATATTTTAACTCTCCCAATTTATTATTGTATGAAACAGAAAAATCCAAACCAGTTCTTTTATCCTTATTGTAATTTACATAAGGAAGGAAAGAGTAATCCCATCTATCAAAATAAGAAGGATAAAGTGTACTTGCTCCTTGAGTTAACAAACCATCTGTAACCTGATTAAAATAGTTTATATCAAATAAAATTTTATTATCAAGTAAAGCACCTTCAAGTCCTACTCTAACTTCCTCACGAGAAACAAAATCTAGACCCGGATTAGAACCTCTTTTTGATAATACAGCAATAGCTCCACCCATAGTACCATCACGCCAGTTAAAGTAACTATTATCACTATAGTAGCCTTGATATAAATAATAGGAATCATCACCATCCTGAATATCAAGATCCTGATTTAACTTAGAATAAGATGCCGTTAACTTAAGATTATCAATAAATGATACATCATTCAGGAATTCTTCATCACTTAATCTCCAACCTAGAGTTACTGTAGGAGAAAAAGCTTCTCTATTACCTTCTGCTAACTGTGCAGAATGAATAAAAGCTCCAGAAAAGTCAATATAGTATTTGTGATTAAAGTTATATGCCAGTTGCATACCTAAATTGGCATTACAAATACTATGATAATCACTACCATCATGATCTGCATCTACAGAATTACGATATTGAAAGCCCCAGCCAATTATATTACCTGTAACATTATGTGTGTTGTTAAATGTTCTGGCATAATTTAGTTGAGAATAAAAAGTGATTGTTTGCATATATTTTGAATCACCTATTAATTCATTTGTTGCACTACCATCATCACCATATTTAGAAAGATCTATAATCATATCTTCGCCATTCATATTAGACCAGACTGGTGCATATGTTCTATAGCTTTGTTTATAAGCTTCCGAATAGAAACTATTATAATCAATGCTAAATGAATTAGTAAAGGACAGGCCTTGTGTAATTCCGCTTAAATCGGCGGTAGCGCTTACGTCGAACTGAAAAACACGATCTTTATAACGAATATAACCGGCAGCTAACATATCAGCAAAGGCATTCGTTTGTAAATCATTCTTACCACCCAATAGATACTTTCCATCAATAACATTATTACTATTTGCAATAGTAGTTTGCAAGTTTATGTTATTAGGATCTATCATGTCAATAGGAATCAAAGGATTAAACCAGTTTGGACGTAAGGTTGCACTACTCCCCCAGAAATCACCTCTTCCTATATAGTTATTGTTATAAATAACATGAGCGTTTGTTTTTGCAGATAGCCATTCGGTTAGTTGCATATCTACATTACCACGCATATTAAAATTTAAGTCGTGATTTTTACTTTGCTCGCCATAATTAACAAGGTCATTGTTATAGCTCATTCCAAAGTTAGTATAATACTGTGTTTTCTCGTCTCCTCCAGCGATCTCAACAGTAGCATCTGTTTTGTTATATGCTTTTCTTAAATAATCAGAAGAGAAAAAGTTAATATCAGGATATTTATACGGATTAACTCCAGTTGCAGTATTATATATAGTCTCATCCTTGTACAAATGTTCTTTATCATCATTATCACATGCTTCATTGTACAAGTTCATATATGATGCTGCTCCCAAATACTTCGGATAACTTTTAGGGACATACATACCAGTATTTACACGGGCTTCAATAGTCATTGGATGTACTTCACCACGTTTTGTAGTAATAAGTATAGCACCTTTGGCAGCCTTGCTACCGTAAAGCACAACCGAATTAGCTCCTTTTAAGACCGTAACACTCTCTATTTCTGTAGCATTAAGATCCAAAACATTTCTAGGAACTCCGTCAACTAATACTAAAAATCCTTGTCCCCAAATGTTTCCATTATATCCTGCCACAAAACTCCTAATTCCATCAAGAGGAAACGTTTGATAATTTTTCTTTAACAAATCGGACATATTAACAATTGATACTGCTCCTAGAACATCTTCCTTATTTTGAGTTCCAAATGCTATATTAATAACCTCCTTTGCTTGAGAATCAATTGCAACATTAGCAATACTATCCGTTTTTTCTTGCGCATGAACATTTACCCCATTAAAATATGAGATGGTAAATAGAACAAGGCAGATATTTATAAATAATTTCTTCATTTTATTGCACATTAAATTTTTGATAACTCAATAAAATTCTTATCATCATTATCATATTACCAGCCCGGATTTTGTTTAAATTCAGGATAAATATTAACATCTTCGATTAAGAAAGGAAACCAATAGTGCTTTTCTAAGAATTTTCTCTCAATTAGAGTTTCCATTCTCAGATTTAATACTCTGGCATTTTTGTAATCCTCAGCCAAGGCTGCACCTGTCAAACCATTCGGATCTCTTTCAAATTCAAGAGAACACTTTAATGTATAAGGGCTTTTATCTAATAATTTCCATCGACGTAAGTCGCAAAAACGATGACCTTCAAAAGAGAGTTCTACAGCCCGTTCACGTTGCAACTCACTCATAAAAGCATCTACTGAAGTCAAAAATTTATCAGCAACATGTCCTACACCAGCTCTGTCTCTCACAACATTTATAGCCTCCGCTGGATTTAAAGAATATGATGTGGCCGTTTTGTTTAATCCATAACCTGCAGCTGTAGCTTCAGCATACATTAAGTAAACATCTGCTAAACGCATTAAACTTAATACAGTCATATTTTGCATTGTTGTACTTTCATTAGCATACTCAGCCAAGCGTGGTTTCCACTTTGTCTCCATTAATCCTGTACGGTTTTTTTTATTCTCGGAAGGTGTTGTTCTATAAAAACCACCTGTATAAAGAGACGCAAACTCTATATAATCAGCCTTATCTTCCTTCACACTGCTTCGTTCTCCATCAACTAATATATCTTTATAAAATCTAGGGTCTCTATCTTTCCAAGGATATTCCGGATTATAACCAGACTCCGCATCTGCTTCAGAGACATTGCCTTCATCATTAATTGGCAAACCATTAGCCATACCATAATTTTGGAAAACATAATTAGCAGTAGGTGCAAGTAAAAATCCTCCATAACTATTACCGTCAGCTAAATAGTCATTAATTTGATTCCATCTAAATCTAGCTCTACCTCCTGAGATGTTCTCCCAAAAAATTGTCTCTTCTTTCCCTGGAATATTATCACTGTTTTGTACATAAAACAATTGTGAGTATTCGCTAAAATCAGCCAATTTATACCTTCCTGTAGATTCAGATAAAGCTAAGGCTTTTCCTAAAGCTTCTGCTGCTTGCTGACAGTAATCTGGATTGTATTCTGTACTTCCGCCGGAAACTTCATTCATTAAAGGACTACCTGCATACAACAAATTTTTACCAAGATATGCTAAAGCCATAATTTTATTTGCCCTTTGCATATTATTACCAAGAGTAGTTTTACCAACTGCCGTATCATCCCAATCCACAGGTAACAACTCCGCAGCTCTTCTAAAATCATTTGCAGCAAGATCTGCAGCTTCCTGATAAGACAATCTACCATCTTTAAATACCTCATCTGCAGGCACTACTCTATTTATATAGGGTATTCCACCCCAATACTTCATAATCTGAAAATGAAACCACGCTCTAAAGAAATATAGCTGTCCTTCAATTAAATCTTTCTCTTCCTGAGTAGCATCTGTTAAACGATCTAAATTTGCAATTCCAATATTTGCTTTTCGAATACCATACCAGGAAAAACCCCATAAGTGTCCTAGTTCTTTGGAATCTTCTGATTTTGTAAACGATCTACCATCCCAATTTTTTGTGCCTGCTTGAAATGGCGAACCATAAAGATTCCATTTCCAATAATCTCCTTGATCAATATATCCTCCCAGTTGAGACTGACCACCAGAAATACACCAGATTTCATCATCGCCAAGATTCCAGGAGTTATGATATGCAGATGCTGTAAAACAAGGAATACAATTATATAATTCTTCAGTAAAACCTTGAAAATTTTCAAAATTCTCAAACGGTTCTGTTTCACTTATATCACTTTCTGGTGATTTATCCAAATAATCTTCACAGGATACTAATCCTAAAAATCCTGCAATTAGAATAAGTGAAAAAGGTATTTTAAAATATTTTATTTTCAAATTCATAATAACATTATTAGAAAGTTATATCAACACCAAAAGTTACACGCTTAAATGTAGGATATGCACCCATTGAAGAATCACCACTAAAGTTACTTTCACGGTCATCAGGCATATCTGTCCAAACATATAAATTGTTACCGCTTACATAAAACTTACACGACTTAATTCCTAAATGTTCTGTCCATCCTTTCTTGAATGTATAACCTAGTTCAGCAGTTTTTAAACGAAGATATGAACCATCATACCAATATCTGG
Organism: uncultured Saccharicrinis sp.; assembly: GCA_963663905.2. Classification (GTDB taxonomy): domain Bacteria; phylum Bacteroidota; class Bacteroidia; order Bacteroidales; family Marinilabiliaceae; genus Saccharicrinis. The sequence goes on from CAXXQP010000001.1 coordinate 261,023, forward strand.
TTCCACCGACCTCATCACCTTGGGAAACATTATATCTTGGCATTGGAACGTCGCCTCCATTTTTAACAGTCCAATAAGTACCTTCTACGTATGCATTATCAGTACCTTTTACAAAAGTTGGAAAGTTTACCTCCCTGGTCACATTTGAAACTCCATAAAATTGCATTGAAAAGTTAATTCCTTTCCAATCAACACCAACCGTAGTACTATAAGTATTTTGAGGTGTACCAGAATACTTGTAAGGAACTTTGTCATATTTATCAACAACACCATCTCCATTAAAATCAATAATGTTATAGTCTCCAATATTCTTATGATTATTATCCGATACACGTTGTGTACTTCCAATTACATCATCCCAAGATGATAAATAGCCATTATCAATATAGGATCTGGTTTGCCCAATCGAGTATCCTTCATCCTTTTGATAATCTGGCAATAATTCAGGATCATCTGCAAAAACAACCTCATTTGTAGCATGAGTCATATTGATATTTGCCCAAAGTCTAAGGTCTTGTTTTATTGACTTACCCAGCCTGATCTCAAACTCGTAACCTTTACTTTTTACCTCTCCTAAATTAGCAGTTGGAACGGATCCACCTAAAAATGAAGCAACTGCACGATCATTTTCACTAACAATAATATCTGTTCGGTGATCATTAAAGTAATCAAATGAACCTGCAACTAATCCATCTAAAAATGAATAATCGATACCAATATTTCTCTTTTCTACCGTCTCCCAGGATATATTTGGATTACCGGTTTGTGTTTGTCGGTAATACTTATATGGGGACTTATTTCCACTCGTTGTTCCTAAATTTGTAACTCCATCATATTCCCATCGATCGGCATATAGCCACCTGTCTCCAGCTGAGTCATCTCCAATTATACCCCATGATCCACGTAATTTAAACATGTCTATAAAAGATACATTATTCATAAAGTTTTCTTCTGATATTACCCATCCAGCGGAAACAGAAGGGAAGAAATCAAAACGATAATCAGGACCAAACTTTTCAGAACCATTATATGCCCCGTTAATCTCAAATAAGTATTTACTATCAAAGCTGTATGTAGCCCGTACAACCCAGTCCTCACGAAAACGAGCAAAACTATCACCACTAGCACTCTTTTCACGACTGAACAATCCCAAACCCGTAACAGTATGTTTTCCAAAATCACGAGCAAAATTTAATCGCATAGAGAAATACTGTCTTCTAAATGTTGACCATTTTTGAATATTTCCTGCTTGTGCTGTCCATTCAATTTTATTAGTATAATCAAATTGTGTGGAAGAATCTAGCGGATATCTATATAATACTTCACCTGTATCTGGATTTATCCATTTTTGTTGCTGAACTTTATATTTATTATTAATTCCCCTATCTACCTCAACAAAGGTATTGTCATAGGAGTATGTTCCTTCAAACGATAAACCTTTAGTGATAAATTTTAGATCTTGTTGAAGACTAAAATCTGTCGTAATTTTAGTAGTCGTTTGCTTTTCGCTTCCGCTGTTTGCCAATTGATAAACTGAATTTGGTTGATCCGCATCTTTTGGAAAGTAAAATCCCCATATACCATCAGAATAAACAGGATACATACTATTGGGTGCTGTTCTGTATATAGCTGCCCAAGGGAAACTACCTTCAAAATCCCAAGGTGTTTTTTTTGTACCATTAGTACCAAAAAGATTAGAACTAAATTTAGTTGTATTGGTCAATTGGAAATCCAGGTTACTACGAACATTTATTCGATTGTAGGCAAACCCTGCATCATAACCTCCTCCATTGTCTACGGTTTTAAAAATATCACCTTCATTCAGGAAATCAACTGCTGCAAAATATTTGACATACTTTGTTCCTCCAGCAACATTTACACTTGCATTATAAGACTTTGCATTCTTCCTTAATAACTCATCAGCCCAATCAACATTCGGATATCTTTCTGCTTCCTCAATATTTGCCGGATTACGATATTTATTAATAATTTCAATAGGCATATAACTTTCCCAATTATCACTATAAATATCCAATTGATTTTCTATAGACTGATTACGTAACATTAGCGTATTATAAGAATCATACTTTTCAGGAAGTTTTGACGGAATTTTCATAGTAGCATTAGCACGTACCTGAATATTTGCCTTTCCTTCCTTACCACGTTTTGTTGTAATCAATATTACTCCATTAGCACCACGAACTCCATATACTGCTGTAGCAGAAGCATCTTTTAATACAGAAATTCTTTCTACTGAGGAAATATCAACATCGCTCATAGAACGTTCTATTCCATCAACAAGAATAAGAGGAGAACTACTATTCCATGATGTTTGTGAACGAATAATAATTTTTGGATCTTCTTCTCCTGGCTGTCCAGATGATGTGTAAGTTATAACACCTGGTAATTGCCCGGTAAGTGCAGCTCCTACATTTGTAACGCCTCCGGCACGCTCAAGTACTTTACCGGTTGTTTGGGTAATGGCTCCAACAATACTTTCTTTTTTCTGCTGTCCATATCCTACAATAACAACATCTTCAAGCAATTCCGTTTCTGACTTCAATGTAATATTAACCTTAAATTCAGTAGTAATATCAAATTCTTGAGTTTGCATTCCAATAAACGAAATAACAAGAGTTTTTGCATCATTTGGAACATCAAATACAAATTCACCTTTATAATCAGTTATCATACCAATAGTTGTATTTTTAACAACAACAGTTGCTCCAACAACCGGCTCCCCCTGATCATCAAGTACAATCCCAGCTATCTGTTTTGTATTCTGCCCATATGCAGAAGCAGATAATAATATAACCATCATAAAAACGAAACTCTTTATGATGACATTTCCTAACTTATTAAGTATGGAAAGTTTTGGAAATAATAAATCTTTTAAACCTTTCATTATATTTTAGACTTAAATTGACAATTGTAATCTAATTTCAATAGCATAGACAATTTTTCTTATGTCTTCTTGCATTATCTAAATTCATGTACACCTGCCCTCTAAAATCAATGTCAAAGGATTCACTAAAAGACCTCAGATCTTTACACTTTTTTTTAATCATAATTTCATAGATTTATAAACAATTAATATTGATTGTGATTTATATTTAGTTATTAACTCTTATAACATTTTAATAAGATTTTTTTGATGCATATAGACCAATGTTAGTTCCTGTGAAACCATAGGATTGAGCTGTAGATAAATAATATGCATCTATGTTATTTGACAATAGAGTATAGTCAGATTGCCCAATAGCATAATAAAAACTAAAATTCTTACCATCTGAAATAACTTTCATCTTTATTGGATCATCAGTTATTTCAACATTCTTAGATTCAATCAAATCTGCTCCATCCTTTTTAATTTTTTTTAAGCTAATAGTATTTTGAGATCCTGTTGTACCTACAGAAAATAAATACTGATGCGTTTCATCTTTAAATAGTAATATACCGGCAGATTCATTTTCGGATTGAGGTTTGAAATACATACTAGTATTACACTCAAATTTATGATGTTGTAATCTTCTACTCACAAATGCAGGAGTTTTCAATTCTGATGATTCAACATCTGCACACGTTAAAGTAAGAAACCCGGGATTTGTAGTTAAGGAATATAAATCAGATGCATCTCCTCTCAATGTCATCCACTCCATATCCAATTTAGATGCATCAAAATCATCATACTTTTCAAAATTCCCAAATGTTGACGTAGAATCACGTTTTAAACCCTTCATTTGAATAATTCTAGGTATTATTTCATTCCCTTTTGTCATATACGGAAATCCATCTTCACTCCATTTTATAGGCATTAAGTAGGTTTCTCTACCAAGATTTTCAAATTTATTTTCAATAGGTTGACAAGCTAAAAATACAGACCACCATTCCCCATTTTCTTTTTTTATTAAATCTGCATGTCCTGCACATGTAATAGGTAATTTTCTTTCCGGATCTAAATGACGTTGCGTAAGTATTGGATTATTTGACCATGGAATAAAGTCTCCTAATGGATTATCTCCTTTAAAGATCACTTCCCTATGATTTACAGAAGTTCCACCTTCTGCACACATTAGATAATAATTCCCATTTATTTTGTACATGTGAGGACCCTCGATCCAAATAGGTTTTTCTTCAAGATTAACACCTCCATTTACAAGCATTATACTTGGTCCAAAAGTCTCTTCTTTTTCAACATCAAATTGTAGAACTCTAATAGAACGATGTCCTTCATATTGCGAACCACCATCTGGCACATCATTGTTAACTATATATGCTTTCCCATCGTCATCAAAAAAGAATGAAGGATCTATCCCATGAACATTTGGTAATCGAATAGGATCAGACCATCCTACAAATGGATCTTTAGTTTTTACAAAAAAGTTTCCTGTATGAATATTAGTCGTAACCATATAATATGTTTTATTATGTGGATTATAACTAATTGCAGGAGCAAAAATACCTTCACTCACTCTTTGCCCCTCAAGTGGTAATTGACTAGGTCTGTCTAAAACATGTCCTATTTGTTTCCAATTAACTAAATCTGTACTATGAAAAATTGGCACTCCAGGAAAAAAAGCAAACGTAGATGTTACGAGAAAAAAATCTTTTCCATTTGAACATAAGCTTGGATCTGAATACCATCCAGGTAGAATCGGGTTATAAAAATAATCTTTACTAGGAAGTGGATTTTCTTTATAAAAGTCATCATCTCCTTTATAACTAAAATAATCAAAGTGTGCAACCAGACTATCTGACTCGAACGCTGGTCTTTTTTTATTAATTTGATTAGTACATGAAATAAATGGTACAGATAAACCTAATAAAAGAACTACTCCACAAATTGAACAAATGGAGACTTTTTTCTTCATTTTACTTTTTTTAGTGAATAAATATTTTTTCATATTATTGAAAATCCAGATCCATATTTGTACTGGATTTTAATATCAATCAAATATATATTCACTTAGAAAATCTGACTTTTAATTATAAGTATATAATTTACAATTTGAGATACTCATAATTTAATACACACCATCTAACTGTATTTCAGATATTTAAAAAAACCAAAATCAAAAAATATATCCATAAGAAATTTATTGGATTCATTAACTAGAATCTCTTATAATATTGAATATCTAGTTTTATAAAATAGATAAAAAGAAGCCTCACTGCATGGAAAACCTCTTAATAAATCATTTTACTTAGGTAACCCTTGAAAACAAACATTTAATATAAATAAATATAGGCTCAAGTTTAATTTAGCGTTGCAATTGGAGCTAAATAAAAATGTATGTACAATTTTAAGTTGCCTTTTCAAGGCGCTTGTATTCTTTATATAATGAAAACCCAAGGCGTTACTATCGGGATAAATTGAATAAGGCTTTCAGCCTTAATTGGTGTACCCGCATTTTATTGACTGCCTGAAAGGCAAACTTTTTTCAGCCCAAGGCATCGCCTTGGGGTTGATTATAATATCCTCTTTAGCGCTGAAGGCGCAGCTTAACTTATAGCTCACCATAATTATTTAGCAACGCAAAATTAAACTATAGCCTAAATATACTATAGTTATTAAAGAGTTTTTCCAATGAACCTCTTCCTTGATATTATAAAGTAATCCTTAGGAACTAAACCCTGTTGCTGCCAAATTTGCATTAATGGAGTAACTCACATGGTCTTAAGTAGTTTTTAATTATACGACATTCTTGCTTTTTATTTCCTAAAACCTGCTCAACTGCAGTTTCTAATTTATATTTTTCGCATTGTGTTATTACACAAGAGTTGACACTGAAGGATGGATAATTAGAAGTAACAATGAATATCGCTTGCTTTTTCCTTTCCTTTATAACCTCTATCGAGGAAGGCATTTTTGAATTTAAATTTGCTCACTTTTTCACAATTTTCCAGTGCTGGCTCAAAGGTTGATGATATACTATCATTAAAGCGGAATAAATTACTCTAATTCTAATTAGATAGTTTTACTTTCATTATCTTTACGATATATTCAAGTAATTACAATAATTGAGAAGGTGTCTGATTAAAATGTTTTCTAAAGACTGTACTAAAATATCCTACGCTTGAAAAACCACACATTTCACTTATTTCAGTAATAGTATACTCTTTTGTTTGTAATAATTCTAAAGAATAATCAAGTCTAATTGTCTTAATAAAATCTGTTGGAGATTGATTAGTTAATGCCTTTACCTTTTTATATAATAATGAAGAACTAACATTCATCTCTGCAGCAAAATCATTTTTCGAGAAAGCTGAGTTGCTAATATTTTCCCTAACAATTTTAACCATTTGTTTAATAAACTTATCATTTATTTTATTTTCTAAAATTGGTTCCTCATCATCATTTATTTTGATAATTTTTAATACCTTATCTCTAAATATTTTTCGATTTTTAATTATAGTTTTTATTCTTTGTTGAAGAATTGTTATATCAAACGGTTTTGTAAGGTAATCATCCGCACCTAGACCTAATCCTTTTAACTGATGAGCTTTATCAGCCAAAGCCGTCAATAAAATAATCGGAATATGTGAAGTTTCGTAAGTTGATTTAAGCTTTGTACAAAGGTCAAAACCATCCATATTTGGCATCATAATATCAGACACAATTAAATCTGGCATTTCCTTAATTATTACTTCCCATGCAACCATACCTTCATTAGCTATGAGTATCTCATATTCCTCACTCATTGCAGAAGCTAAAAATTCTTGCAAATACTCATTATCCTCTACCACAAGAACTTTCATCTTTTGACCTTTAGTTTGATCTACTTCTACCTCTATCTTTTTAAAATTGGAAATAAAACTAGAAGCCAAAATATCCTGTTGACCATTGAGATTTTTATCTTCTACCTCTATAAATGGAACCTCAACTTTAAATTTAGATCCAGTGTCTTGATGACTCTCATAACTTATTTTCCCCTTATGTAAATTTATATAGTTTTTAACAAGAAGTAATCCAATTCCAGAACCCACAATTTTACTATTTATAGCATTTTCAGCTCTATAATATTCTTTAAATAGAAGTTTCTGAGCATTTTTATCAATCCCAATTCCATTATCTATAACCTCTAATATCCATTTTACTTTAATGCCTACAAAATTAACCCTTACCAAATTATAACTATTGGAATATTTAATTGCATTAGATATTAAATTATCAATTACCTTTTCAATCATTACTTCGTCAACCGCTGTTATATAGGTATTAACATTTGACTCGAGAACTAATTCAATATTTTTTGATTTAGCATAAGACTCAAACATCATAACTCTGTTACTAATAATTTTAACAACATCATGCATTTTAAAAAAAAGTCTTTCCTTCCCAATGTCAACTTTTTGAAAATCCATTAAGTGGTTTACTACCTTTAACAACCTATGTGTTTGTTCCGTAGCAAGAGATAAATAATTTGATGCCTTTGCAGAAAATCCTTTCTCCTTATTTAACTCTTCAATAGGGCCATTTATTAAGGTCAAAGAAGTACGTATATCATGAGCTGTATTAGCAAAAAATCTGATTTTCTCTTCTGAATGTTCCTTTTTAAGGTTATGTATGTAATATTTAAACAAGAAAATACCTAAACCACCAATAACAGTAAGAACAATAATATTAAACCACCATGTTTTATAATAAGGAGGAATAATAGTAATTTTAAATATTCTTTCTTGAATTAAATTTGATAGGGAACTATCAAACATCCTAACCTTTAATTTATAATTACCTACTGGTATATTTGAGTAAGTTATAATATTATTTTTACCAGGTTTTGTCCAAGTCTCTTCAAGTCCATCAAATTTCCAGGCAAATTTTGCTCCTAAAGTAGTAACACCTATTGGTAACACTTCTAATCGTATAGTATTTTGATTATAATTTAATGATAATTGATAAATGCTATCTACAGGAATTTGTGGCGTTAGGTTTGAAATATTCCTAATTGAACTACCTGAAACAATAATATCTTGAAGAAATATTCTCCCTTCGTATTTTTGAAATTCAACATCCTTAGGCCGGAATATTATACTTCCTTTATTAGTTCCCCAAATCAATTTTCCATCAGATAGTTTGTAATGGGAGTTTTTATTTACTGAAACATTATTTAATTCATGTATTCCACTAAAAACTACAACTGAATTATCCTTTTCATTTAATCTACATATTCCATTTTCTGTTCCTATCCAAAAATAACCATTATCATACTCAATGCTATTTACAAAATCTGAAGATAATCCAGAATCAACAGTCAGCTTCTCAATATCATTTGTAGAAGGATTAAATTTTACAAGTCCATCTCCACTTGTACATACCCATATATTGTCATTAACTATTGTAAAATCATATACTAAATATCCTTCTAACAACCTTTGAGAGTTTCCATTTTTCTTATCAAACATTAATAATCCATAAGTTGTACCTATTAATATATGGTCTGAATCATACTCTTTCATTACATTAATTGTATAATCTTTATAAGATATAAACTTATTCTCTTTAGTTAAGTAACATATTAGATCCCCTCTTACACCTCCAATCCACATGTTTCCTTCGCCATCTTTTAAAATACTAAAAACAAAGTTATTACCAAATTCCCCTGATGTTGTTTCTGGGGTAAAATGAGACAACTCTATTCCGGTCTTACTATCGATAAGATATACACCTGACGAATATGTACCAGCCCAAATTCTTCCTAAATCATCTTCACAGAGAGAAAGAAACACTTGAGCCTGTTCTTTGTTGTTTTTATATATAGATTTCCATTCATTTTTGGTTTGATCCCATATGCTAATCCCATTATCTGTAGCAAACCAAAGCTTTCCTCGTCTATCTTCTAAAACAGCATTTATATGATTATTTACTAATGAATTAGGATAATTTGTATGATGACTAAGCACCTTTATTTTTGATTTAGATTGATCAAAATAAGAAACTCCTCCACTATATGTACAAACCCAAACTCTTTCATTCTCATCACAAAACACATCATATACACCATTTCCTTGAAGTGAATTTGGACTATCTACATCTTCTTTATAACTATTTAAAATTTTTCCATTAATCTTTCCAATTTCCCATAAACCTTGTCCATCTATCCCTATCATAAGAGTAGAGTCTGTGTTAGCTTCGATATCTAATATTGGTTGATTAGGTATCTGTGAAACAAGAAACACATCCTTTTCTTGATCATTTATCATAAAGAGACCATCAGCTACTGTTCCTATCCAAAGCCTTCTCTCTTTTCTATCATAAAAAAGATTTGAAACATAAATAGAATTATCAAGAGTAAAATATACCTTGGTGCTTAATTTTTTAACATCGAAAAGATTTATCGCACCATCTATAGCATAGAAAAAACTGTTATCATTATACCATTCTATAAATTGTATATTTCCATCTGGCTTTAGTGCTTTTAAACCAAAATCCTTTTCATATAAGTAAAGTCCAAAAGAAGAAGCAATCCATAAATTTCCAACCTTATCAATTAGAATATTTTCAACAACAATAAATTTGCTCCTTAACTCATTCGATATATTAATTATTAATTCAAAACAGTCTTTTATTGGATTATATTTAAAAATCTGTCCATTATTAGTATATGCATAAAGATCATTCTCTTTAGATATCAGTCTAACAGAGATAATATCTACAGTCTCGTAAGGTAACTCATAAAAACTAATATCATTTTGACTATAACGAACAAGACCCATTTTTGAAGCAATCCATATAAATCCATTTAAATCGCTGCATACCATATTGGTTTGGCGAATTGAAACTCCATATTCATCATTAAGATTATAAAAATGTATATCATCATTCGCCCAAATGTCAGTTATACAAAACAAAAGGTTAATTGCAATAATTATAATAGTAGCCCATATCCTAACTCTCGTGTGCATTTTTACATTTCTTAGAACTTAAATAATAATAATAATCATGATAAAATTAAAAAAGTAAATATTAGTTTTCAAATATTAATTTAATATAACTTCCACTTTTATATATATTATTAACAATTTGTATAATTGCATTAAATACTAGTTACAAGTGCTACAATAATTCCATTCGAACTCTATTAACTTCGAATTTTGAATTGATATAACTCGTATCTGTTGTATCATCTTTTGAATGCAAGTTGTAACAGTTATTGCACTAACACTCCAAGTCTAAAATACTCCATTTTTACATCAATAATTTACTAAAAACACTTTTAAAGCATCAAAATTTAGTGGTAAAATCATTTCCATTACACCATTAATCCTCAAATAGTAACCGATTCATTAGCCAATTCAAACACAATTCCAACATTACAATTTACCTTTCCCAACGATTCGTATTGAAAAATAGACACCATTACTTTTAATAAATATTATGATCCTCTCCTTCAACTGATATCTATTGAGGACATGCTTTCAACTGTCATAAAATATTATAAAGTCCATGTGTTATGGCATATCCTATCATCGAAACAATGATATATCAATAAAGGATTTTTGATTTTAAAATTCAGATATAAATTTTCTAAAATTAGATATTCTTCCCCATGTAAAGATAATAGAGCGGCTCCATAATTAAGACAGCCCTACTATAAATACAATCACTAGATGCTCTATCATTTGCTATATATATATCATTATCTTTTCTGTATCTAAATTCACATAGTATATTCTTCGATAAGTACACAAATACAATTCAAGATCAATGCCTTTCCAAATCTTTTTTAATAATAACATCAAGTTCATGAACAGGACGTTCTATATCATATGGTATAGGTAAATGGCTGTATTGCTGAAAATACAACAAACAGGCATCTTTCCATAATAGAGCATTTCTGCTCTGTTCTCTTAATTTTTTTTGAACATGAAAAAAACTTTGAAAATCAACATAAGGTTGAACTTTATCCCAAAGGATTTGAAACTGTTTTACTTGTTTTACTCCGTTATCGTAGTGATAACATAATTCATCCCATAAAGTACGTCCACTTTTCATTTTATAAGTCCAATGAAGATGGTGAAACCATAAAAGATACATTTCTGGACATGTTATTGTATCACCAAATAACAAACTAAGGTTTTCACTATACTGACTTACACCATTACTTCCTGTTTTTGTGCGATTGAATCCAATTCCTACAGAATCTGCATGGTGGTAATAAGGAGGAGTCCAATCTTTTCTCATGCCTTTGGGAGCCCACCAGGGACCTGGTCCATAATGTTCTTCTGCCGAAAAAATATGATGTAGTCCTAATGGCATCATATAATTAACTGCTGCTTCCCGACTATCCAGCATCATTTGTTTAACCGGCTTTAAGAAATTTAAATTCCATTCCAAAATAAATTCTGTATTTTGTTGCGTTGGAATTTTTTCATTAATTCTAAAAGTTTGTATAATCCATTCATTGGCAATTTGTTCACTTGACAATGAGTTATTCCAAGCCTGACGGCCAAAAGCATACCAGTTTGCCTGGGCAAAAAGATGCCCGCACCAATTTGCATCTAAACCAATATTTGATACCCCTGCAATAGCCGTATATTTTTGAGTGATAAGGCTTCCATCAGTACAATGAGCAATAGTACTTCCTTTTCCTTTTCTATAGGTATCTGACCTTAAAAACTCTTCCCACATAGGAGCCAGAAAAACCAAATGTATACTTTGTCCCAAATACTCCTGTGTAATCTGAAGTTCAGGCATAATTGAAGTACTTTCCATTGCACCAAATAAGGGACTAAAAGGCTCTCGTGGTTGAAAATCTATAGGTCCGTTTTTTACCTGGATTATCACATTATCTCTAAATTGGCCATCAAGTGGCATAAATTCATTATAGGCTTGTTTAGCACGATCTTCTGCAGAAGTTTGATATACAAATGCACGCCACATTATTATTCCCCCGTAAGGTTTCACCGCATCAGCAAGCATGTTTGCTCCATCAGCATGAGTACGACCATAATCCTGAGGCCCCGGCTGACCTTCACTATTTGCTTTAACTAAAAAACCACCAAAATCAGGTATTAACTGATAAATTTCTTTTGCTTTTCCTTTCCACCACTCACAAACTTTAGGGTCTGACGGATCAGAAGTTTCTATACCTCCAATCATTGATGGAGAGGAAAATTTAATGGATAAATAGATTTTAACACCATAGGGTCGAAAAATATCTGCAATAGCTTTTACTCTGTTTAGAACTTTAATGGATAACATCTCTGGAGAGGCATTTACATTATTAATCACCGCTCCATTAATTCCTATCGAAGCATTAGCCCGAGCATATTCCTGCCACAATACTTTGTCTTCTTCTTTAACAACAAATGCATCCTGTCCGTCTCTCCAAAAAATTGAATTTCCAGCATAACCACGCTCTATAGTTCCGTCTAAATTATCCCAATGATTTAAAACACGGCATTCATATGATGGATTACATACATCAAATTTCATATCATCACCTGCATTTTGTCTTCTTAATAGTTCATAAACACCATATAGAATACCTAAATCTGTATTTGCCTGAATTTTGTTGTTACTTAAAATAAAACCATCTCCTTTAATTAGATCGTCTCTTTTAATTATTAAATAAATGGTTTTACTGGATTGCCCCTTCCAACCATATTTAAGCTCTTCCTCTGCAATATTTAAAGTTGAAGATTTTTTGTTACAAACAATATTTACTGATTTTCCATTACCTCTCCTCAACCAAAGCTGATGTCCGTTTTCTGCAAACATATGCATTGATATGAAAACAAAAAATAAAACACTATGTATAAATCTCATGTAAATCTGCATTAAAAAGTAATGATTATCATATTTTTCAAATTATAACACTATTCACTTATTAATTTATATGTTTCTCCTGCATTAGTTGGAAAATCATATACAAAAGTTCTCGAAAGTTCTAATTCCGAAGATTGAATATAATCTGAAATAATTGGCTCTTTGATATCATATTTTTCGTAATATGGATTAGTATTCTTACCTGATGCTACTAATAATTCATTACCATTACCTAACCTGACTTTATTAGCAACCCTAATACGACAATTACCTCCAAGCTTTGAATATATGGTAGCTAGTTTCACAATCCCATTCTCCCACTGTATATCAACGGTAAATCCACCCCGCGCCTTTAATCCCTTAATCTCACCATTTTTCCAAGAAGATGGAAGAGCTGGTAACAAATGAATCACTCCATCATGACTTTGCATTAGCATTTCTGCAATACCTGAAGTACAGCCAAAATTTCCATCAATTTGAAATGGAGGATGCGCATCAAAAAGATTTGGATAAGTTCCTCCTTTTTGTTTACCATCTGGTTGGATCGAAGGGGTTAGTTGTTCTGTTATTAATTTTAAAGCATGATCTCCTTCTAGTAATCGAGCCCATAAGTTTACCTTCCATCCCATAGACCAACCTGTTGATTCATCACCTCTTGCAAGTAACGATGTTTTTACTGCAGAGAATAATTCAGGTGTTGAATAAGCTGATATTTGGTTGGATGGAAACATACCATACAAATGCGAAACATGACGATGGTGATCCTCAGGATTATCCCAATCATACATCCACTCCTGCAATTGGCCCCATTTACCTATTTGCATTGGAGCAATTTTTTTAAGAACAATCTCAACTTCTTCCACGAAATCCTTATCTAAACCTAATATTTTTGCAGCCTCTATTGTCTTGGTAAATAAGTCGAATAACAACTGATTATCCATGGTTGTTCCTGCAGAAATAGCAGCCTCGTGATCTGAATAAGGTGCATTTTCAGGTGAAACAGAAGGGCAAACCACCATCCAATGATGGTTTGGCTCTTCAACTAATACATCCAAAAAAAATCGTGTCGCTTCTTTTAAAATTGGATAGATAACTTTTAAATATTCTTTATTTCCATTGTATAAATACTTATCGAACAGATGTTGTGAAAGCCAAGCGCCTCCCATTGGCCACATTCCCCAAAAAGCACCATCAACCGGTCCATTAATACGCCAAATATCGGTATTGTGATGTAGCACCCAACCTCGTGCTCCGTACATATCTTGAGCGGTTTGTTTTCCGGTTATAGCAAGCTCTTGTATCATTTTCACTAAAGGCTCATTCATCTCCGATAAATTAGTAACTTCTGATGGCCAGTAATTCATTTCTGTATTAATATTAACAGTGTATTTGCTATCCCACGTTGGAAACAAATGATCATTCCATATCCCTTGAAGATTGGCAGGCTGACCACCACGTCGAGATGATGAAATTAACAAATAGCGTCCAAACTGAAAATAAAGTGCCACCAGCTGAGGATCATTACCTTTTGCAAATTCAGCAAGGCGAACATCTGTAGTCTTTTTTATTGAATCAGTTTCTCCTAAATCAAGACTTACTCTTTTAAAATATTTTTGATAATCCCTTATATGATCATTTTTAATTTGATCGTATGTTCTTTCCAATGCACCTTGTAAATATGTAGTAGATTTTTCTTTTTCATCACCACTAATATCCTGATAATTCAAAAAATTTGTAGCCATTGAAATATAAATAGTCGAAACTTTTGCACCTGTAATATTCAATGTTGAATCAGTCCTTGAAATTTCGCCTCCTGAATTAACTACTTTTACTATTGTTTGAAATTTAACCTTACCTTTTACTCCTTCAAAATCACTTGAAATTCCTGTCATAATGAGTTCATCATTTCCATTTGTTTCAATAATATAGTTAGAAGGACGATCCATTGATAACGAATAGTTTAATGCATTCCTTTTATCTGAGGTAATTTGTACAACAATAACCTGATCCGGATTAGATGCAAGTACTTCTGTTTTATAATTTACTCCATCACTCGTATAACGGTATGATGCAATAGCATCATTTAGGTTCAGATCTCTATAATAATCCGAATAATCTTCATTTCCCTTAAAATTCAGTTTTAAATTACCTATAGTTTGATATGCTGATCCATGTGATGTTTTTGATATCATTTTTTTATTCACCAAATCTTGTGCTTCTGAATATTTTCCTTCAAACACTAACTTTTGGATTTCACTTAATGCATTTTTTGAATTTTGATTATTATTTCTGTTAGGACTTCCTGCCCAAAATGTATTTTCATTTAATTGAATAATCTCATGACAAGGATCACCATAAACCATGGCACCTAATCGCCCATTTCCTACAGGAAGAGCCTCTACCCATTTTTTTGCAGGCTGATCATACCATAGTTTTAAGTTTTCGTTATTTTCCTTTTCTGTACAGGCGACATAAACAAGAGTTATTAATCCCGTCAGTAACCATACTCTGATATTCAACATAGCTTTAGCTCTTTTAATATATTACAATTTTATCGCAAACAGATCTTATTTCATTTTTCAGTTTGCATAAAACTAAGGCGATCCAAGGAAAGATTACCTCATTTTTAAAAACCTTATAAATTTATTCAATCATGCCTTTACATTTATTCAAATTCAGACACATAACTTTCATTATTAAATACTTCTTAGACCAAAGAGAAAAAAACTACATACCTAATACAAATAGCAGGTGTATTTAGCGGATTTATTCAATTGATTATTAAACTATTTCATTTTTAATTTTGAACTAATTAGGAGAAATGATGTATTCACTTTGGAAAAATATCTGTCGTTTTAACAATTTGTATTATTATCTATAATTCAAACTCAAATGTCTAAATTTCCAAAAAGCAAACTTAATTATCAATTAAATTTACCTCAATTAATTTGTTATTAATCTTTTATAAAAAAATTTATGAAAAAATTATTTACTCTTATTGGCACATTATTAATATGTGCTACTGCTTCATTTGCTCAATATGTTTCATTACCTGAAGGTTATGTTTCTATTTACTCAGTTAACTCTGAAACTGAACAAGCTCCTTTATCTGTAGATGCTCTAGCTGCACCTCAAGTTTTAGGACCTGCCAGTGGTTGGGGAACTTCAACTGCCTATGATTTTACCAGTTATGAAAAGTTGGCTATTAAAATATCTTTTGACGCAGCAGATGCAGGTCATCAGGTTGCTATTCGTTTTTCAGTTGGCGGTACAGGTTCAGCGAATATTCATTTATTTACGCTTCCTGAAACAGGAACAACTCATATTGAAGAATTAACCCTTGCTGATTACGCTATTAATGATGAAGTTCTTATGGGGGGAATCGTTTTTTATAACGGAGCAGAGCACTGGAGTTTTACTTATGATGGCACACCTGCGACCCAAGCATGTATAATTGATTATGTTGCACTTAAAAGAACATCTACTGCTATTAACCAAATTAAATTAAAAGATCCAAATACTATTGTTAATGTTTATAACCTTTCTGGAACAATGGTTCGAATGGGCGTAAAGTATTCTGAAGCTACAAAAGGATTAAAAAAAGGTTTTTATATTGTAGGCAATGAAAAGATTTATGTAACAGAATAATTTGTAAATTTATATCATAATTAAAAACACTGTTGTTTTCGAACAACAGTGTTTTCTTTATATAATTCATCACAACCGAACGTTAAATTTAAGATAGTAGACCTTATACTTATTTACAATCTGTGTAGAATCAATATATCAAACATTGCTTGTTAAAAAACACAATTGCATAAATATCGACACAAGTCATTTGTATCACAAAGAGAAAAATTATTAATAGTCCAGGACTTTCTTCTAGATAAATATAAATGTGACTTCATACTCTTTCAATAAGGAATTGAAAGAGTATGAAGTTATGATAAAATACACAATGACTTATTAATAAATATTTACACCCTTGTAAATTTCCTTCCATTTGCTATTTAAACACCATTATTGAAAATTACATTGGTGTATCATCTGTAAGATCCAATTTATTTTTTATCTGATTGAATTTTGATTGCATCTAATAAAATAGAAGGATTTTGTATGATTTCATAAGGTCGAGGAGCATCTCTTTTAACAATTAAACCATTAGAATCAATAATATAATACTCAGGAATACCATTGAAATAATATTTTTCTCTGATGAGAGATTCTTCTTTTCCTCTTGCTATAAGTTGGATACCATGAATACCATTTTTCTCCATGAACTCCTTTGGTTGTTTTAAATCATATTCCAAAGCTACATAAATAAAAACAACATCCTCATCCTTAAATCGATCATGAATTTCTTTACCATACCTTTCTATCGAGGCTCGGCATGGTCCACAATGTGTCGACCAAAAATCAATATAAACAGCTTTACCTTTAAAATCAGAAAGTCGAACCTTATTTCCATCAAAATCAGTCAAACAGAAATCATATGCAGGTTGTCCTGGTTCAACAAAACTTAATTTCCTAAACGCTTCTTTTAAAATTGTTGTTTTTGACGCATTAGGATAATCGGAATTAAATTTATCATACAACTCATTTGCAGTTTTCCAGCTACCTCTAATTAAAGCATCTTCAACTGTTTTATATTTTAAAATATACTGATTATTTCCTGAAAATAAAGTATTGCAAATTGCATATCTGTTTAAATATAATTGATCATAAAAATCAGATTTTGTAACAACATTCCCTTTTCCCGTCAGCTCATCTATTTTTTTAGCTAAATAAAAAAATGCATACTCTCTAAGGAAATGTTCATACTCATTACTAAACATCATCATATCATTATCTGGATGCACAATATTTTGATATAAGAAATACAAATTTTCATTTATCTGCAAAGGTGTTTTCCCCTCTTGCCTTCTTTTATATTCCTGATTATCTGGAAATCTATTTAAAATATTAACACACGTTATCAAATTATCATAATATTCAGCAAGATATAATTCAGGTGACAACCATTTTATATTGCTATTTAAAAATTCTTGTTTTTGATTGAGTTTATTTAAGAACAAGTCTTTAAACTCATTAGTTTCTGATTCAGATGTCATTTTCGATGACAATTCATATAAACATCTCGAACATATATTTTCTTTTTCTTCAAAAAGGAAACGCTCGAAACAGTAATTCAAATTATCAGCACCAATGCCAGTTACTTTTATGCTCTCGTCAAAATGATTAAGGTCTACTACAACATCAATATTATCTCCAGGAGATAAATAAACTCTTGCCATTTCTTTATGAATGATTTCGGCAACTTGTATATCTTTTAATTTAAGTCTTACTTCAAATGTATTATCCTCTCTTAAAGGTACTACAATAGTACAACGGTTAAACTCATTGGGAAGAGATTCATATAAACGAACGCCAACCTCCCTGCGACTATCAGGATTAATAATCTCACCTCTAATGGTAACATTGGTTTCCTCAAAAATGGTATCAACTTTTGTCTGATTTACATAGTATGCACAGGGGAAAGGAGTTTTATTCACCGTAACCATTTTTGTTTCATTAATTATGGTAGAACTAATAGAACCATCAGGAGCTACCACAGGAGAACTTGAGGTTGCAGTATTAGCCTTCACTTTTCTATCCGCATAATTTTCAAACATTTTCATTTCTAAAAGTACCCCCCTACTTAAGTCAACTTTTAATTGAATTGCATTATTTAGACTATCAGCTTCGTCCTCTTTTACCAATGTTGCAACCTTTCCACTTACTTCTTTAACTAGAAAAGAGTTTTCGTTTATTGTTACATTTTTGCCCACTTTTAATTTTCCGGTTAAACAAACAAACCAGTCGGACACTTCATTTATAAATAATTCCACCATTGTAGAATCAGGAGTAACCATATTCGCACTTTCTTTACGTACCTGATTAACTACAACTTCTGAAAGTTCACCTTTTTTAGATAACTGAAAAGTAACATCATATTCGTAAATTGGGTATTTAGAGCCCGGCTTAGCCAAATCACTTTCATAATAACCTGATGTTTGCCAGTTACCTTCCGTGCCATTTTTAATTCTGGAATAATTAAAATCATAACGACATTCTGCAACTATTTTATATCCCCCACGCACTTCGTCAATAACTTTAAGTGATGTAAATTGTCTGCTCATTTGTTCATTTTGATTATCTAAACCTAATTGATCGTTTACAAAATGGTTTAATGAGTAACGTGACTGTTTAAAGGTAAGTTCGTCTCCTTTTTTCAAACTAACAGTTTGCGCCGTAATATTTACTGAAATTATTCCAACAAGAATAATTGTACTAAAAAATTTTCTCATTTTTAAGATTTGTTTATTAATAACTATTATTGGGAAATTAATTATTGATGATTATTAAGCATATAAGTCAAAATTCATATAAAATTAAAATCAAGAATAGAATTACACATAACCATTTATGGTACTGATTATTAATTCTAATTCTTAAAGAAAAGACTTTTACTTTCGTCAAAGATTGAAAAGAAAACATAGTTTAAACTAGATTAGTAGGTAAAATATTTTAGGCTAAATAGGTTTTCATATTAAAATTAAATTATTTACTATTCTTAAGTTAATTATAGATTCCACGACACTACCACGTTTCATGAAATCTATAAGTATAGAAGGAAAACTCAAATAAGTTATGATTTAATTAACCATAAACCAGTCAATATCAAAATATCAACCAAGCTGCTTGGTGGTATAATTAAATAAACATAGCCTATTCCCTGTAAGCATTTAAGGCTTTATTGCTTTCTTTATTCATTGTCGAAATCAGTATAGTTTCATTATCCAAGCTATATTCAATAGAGGCCATTCTAGTGCTGTTACACCTGGAAGTACACACTTGGTAGTCGTAACCATATAAAAAGTTTCACCAGCTCATGTTACATCAGGATCTGGAAAATCCGCAGGGATAACAGCATTCTTATAGGTTCCATCGCCATTGTCACTACATGAATTTTGAGCATCGATTATTGAGATTGCTAAAAAAAGTAATATTTCTAATATTATTACGAATTTTATTGTCAGGATAGTCATTCTCTTATCCTCAATCATAAGCTTGCTTAACATCATTTTAATTTTCTTGATTATAACCATTTATCTACTCATAATCATTAAGCAACAAACGCATAAAAAATATTCCTCCTGCAGTACATCCTTCATGAGGAATGAATGTTATAGTAATACTATCTTTACCGTTTAACATAGCTTCCGGAATTAAATAAGTCATATTTCGGAATTCAGAAACCTTCCATTTATCCTTTGTATCTTCCGACACCATTTTTTCTCCATCAACAAGGATATCTAAAGCACGATTCCCCCATTCATTGCCCCAATAGCGAACCATCAGAGACAAATTGGTTTCTCCCTTTGTTTTCAATTTATAGCTGAAGAAACCTCCGCTACGAGCATCGCGCCAGAACTCATTCATGTAAATACCGGTATTAGAGTTGGAAGATTGCACAAAATGGTCCGCTTCGGGCTGTTGTTGCCCGGGTTGTACTTTATCGACAGTACGTTTTTCCAACAATAATAACTTAGCCTCTTCGGCAGCTATTGAATCCAAAACCACTTTATATTCACTGTTAGACAACTGCATCCAATACATCATGTACCTTGAATCGTGGATACCATAGAAAGGCTCCAATTCAAGTTGTTTATCTGCATTTTCAATGTGCATCTGGTTCATGGTAAAATGAAGCGGTTTGCCTTCTACAGGATTTAATTCTCCAGCTAATTCCGAACGGTTGTCATCAATAATCACAGGCGCATCGTTTACTGGCAACATGCTTCCACCGGCAATATGTTCCCATCGGCCACTTCCGGCCACAAGACCTTTTAAATCCTGAGTACCGGTTTTTGCACTCAAAACAATAGGCCCATGTAAAAATGCAATGTATGATGGCACATTTGGCAATGCTTCAATGCTGTTGTGCATTGGTAATGAAATTTCAACAACATCGCCTTTTTTCCATTTTCGGTTTAAAGAAACATAAGAGGAAGGCTTTGCTGTTACTTCCTGCTTTTTGCCATTGACTTTTATTTCGAGCTTTCTGGCTTCAACCCACGAAGGGTAACGTATCAATAAATTAAACTTTGCATTACCTTCAGTAATAACCAACTGAGTTTTTTCCTGGTAAGGAAAATTGGTATGCTGTTCGAGTTTCACTTTTTTATCTTTCCAATTAAGTGATGATGCAACAAACAGATTCAAGAATAACGAATCCAGGGTATGTGTATAGATGAATTCTCCATATTTGCCATGGTTCTCCAATCCTGTGCCAACGCAACACCACATTGCTTCGTTAGGAGCTGAATACACCCTGTAATGCCTTGGACGTGCAGGAGTAAAATAAACATAGCCGCCATGCTCCGGATGCTGTGTTGATAGAATATGGTTGAACATTGCCCGCTCATAAAAATCGGCATACTTGGCCTGCGGATCCATCCTGTAAAGCACCTCAGTAAGCTTAAGCATGTTGTTGGTGTTACACGATTCTGGGCCTTCAACATCTTTGATATAATCAGTACAAGAAGCAGCTGAGGGGAAAAATTCTTTACGACTGTTCCCTCCAATAGCCAAACTGCGGTTTTGAGTAACTGTTTCCCAAAAGAAACTGCCGGCATCGTTATATTTTACATCATGCGCAACCTCAGCAACACGCTGAAAACCTACTGCTTTTGGTACTTGTGTATTGGCATGCATGTTGTCCAGCTTATCCTTGCCCTCCATTAGAGGGTTTAAAAGTGCTTTATGCGAAAATCTTTTGGCGGCAGTCAAGTAGGCATCCTTACCGGTAATTTGATAAGCATCCGCCAAAACTTCATTCATACCACCATGTTCGTTCCCCAACATGCCTTCCATTTGTTCATCGCTTAAGCCTGCGGTAATGTTTACAGCCCAATCGCAAAAATTTAGAAACAATGTTTTTGCCTCTTCATTGCCACCATAAAGCCAGGCATCGCGCAAACCTGCGTATGCTTTATGCACATTATACCAAGGCACCCAATATTTCCAAATTAAGTCGGTTTTACCATCTTTAATGCCTTTCCATAATTCTGCACCATTGGGCACACCACCAACATAACCAACACCCCAATCCGGGTATTTTTCGCCATTGGCATCCTGACAAGCCTTAAACTCATCCACCATATAATTCATGCGCCTAAAACACTCCTCATTGCCTGTAGCAGCGTAATGGATGGCCATGGCTGAGAGGTAATGCCCACCAACATGGCCATCTAGCCCGTCACTTTCCCAGTTGCCATAGTTTTCGGCTTTTGGGATTAATCCGGCAGACTTACGATAAGGCGCCAAAAAACGGTCAACATCATACTTTAAAAGCGTAACAACATTTAAATCCTGCGCATCTTTAAACACGCCATCCAGCAAACGGACATCAGATAATGGAAATGTATTTGGATAAAGCTTTTCCTGAGCTGTTGCACTGTTGCCTATAATGGCAACAGCAACCAACGCAGTACCAGAAATTCTTTTAATTAAATTTCTCATTTTATAATCTTTCGATTTTTATTGTACAATAACCACTCCTCCATTACAAGGGATAGTCAATGTTACATCTTGTTTATTATTAATTTTGCCTGAAGTTTTTTTACCTGACAGTTTGCTATCATCAACATACATGGTATATATGCCACCTTTTGAAAGCATCGGTAATTTTACTTTTAACTTCAACGTTTCTTTTTGAGCATTAACACCGGCTATGTACCACTTATCACCTTTACGGCGTGCAAATACAACATATTTGCCTGGGTATCCATCGATAAATTGAACTTCGTCCCAGGTAGATGGCACCTCTTTCATAAAGTCAATAGCCCATACAGGAGCATCTTCCATATTATTTGGTGCTAAAGCAAAATGCTGCACTCCACTCTGAAACAATACTGCTGTTGCCAAAGCAAAAACATCGGAAGTCATTCTTTTTGATCCTTTGTTTGGCATATTGTTATGGTTGTAAAACTCATTTAAGGCACTGCCACCAAAGTCCATGCTACCTACTGTATTACGGATAAATGGATGGATACAAGCATTAAAAGCTTCGGCATCGCAACTACCTTGCTCAAAATGAAGGTTTTCGCTAGCTAATACCGCTTCACTTGAAGCAAAATTCGGATACATGCGCTCCCAGCCTCGCGGCAATGTACACCCATGAAAAATAACTTGTATGCCAAAATCATTGGCATCCGAAAGGATATCTTCATATAGCTGCATGGTTACTTGTTTGTCGCCACCAAAGAAATCAACTTTTATTCCTTTGATACCAATGCTTTGCATCCATGCCATCTCATCCCTTCTAATTCTTGAATTATTCATTAATCCTCGAGGGCCTTGAGGTGCATCGTTCCAGTAACCGTTTGAGTTGTACCATAAGTAAAGACCTACATTTTTAGAGGCGCCATATTTTGCCAATTCAGCAATTTTATCGCGCCCAATTTGAGTATCCCAAAGGGCATCAATTAAGATGGTTTCCCATCCCATGGCAGCACTAAAGTCGATATATTCTTTTTGTACATTATAAGTTGTTGCACCGTCCATTTTAATAATCCAGCTCCAAGAACCTTTCGTAAACTTATATTCTTTTGAAGCTTCGTACTTTGGCCTAACCACATCAAATGCAACGGTGGTTTCAACAATTGGCTTTAATGTTTTGCCAATAGTAATGGTACGCCAAGGTGTTTCTCCTGGCAAAGCAATACCCGGAGATGTTGTGCCATTGCCATTATTCTCACCTTCTTGAGGATAACCAATGGTATACAGGCCGCCATTGCTATTTACAAGCCTGCTTGCACAATAACTGCCATCAACACCTGTCTCGGAAATTAATACCCAACCGTTATCTTTTACTTTAAACAAACATGGAAATGTATAGCCATTGCCCCAGCCATTTTTCCCAGTTTCGGCATCAACCGTATATGGGGTTTCATAACTTGGCGATGTTCGCGCAAAACCATGCATTGGCTCACTTTGAGGGCACAGAAAGGTGGTAGTCCCTTCGGGTAATTTAAAACCAGTTGTCTCACTTTTAACCACACAGGCTAAGTTTTCTTTTTGAGGATACACTTTATATTTAAAGGCGATATCGTTATCACTGACGCGGAAGATTGCATCTATAGCTGCTTTGCCATCTTTTCTAAAACTAAAAACAGCTTCATTGGCATTATAATTTACCTTGCTGAATTTAATATTGGGGAGTTCATATGTATCGCTTATTTCCGTTACCTTCACAACTTCTATCATTTCAAGTCCGGTTGAAAAGTCACCAACACTGGTTTTTAAACCAATTGGAGAACCTTCAATAAAAGTAACACCATTAAAAGTAACACTATATTCTGGCATTCCGTTATTGGCAGATACTGTTACAATTAGTTTCCCATCGGGGCTAACTACTTCTTTTGATTGGGCTATAATTCCACTAGTTAATACGCATATTAATAAGCAAATAACACTTAATCTCTTCATCATATCTTATTCTTTATTTATTATTCTTCAATATCTTTCTTGTAGAAACAGTTTTATCCATATAAATTTTTCGCTCTATAAAAATTCCGGTTTTATTATCTACATTATCTATTCTATCGCCCGTTAAGGAATAATACTCTACAGAAATTACAATTTTAGAAGCTTCCGGTAAATCATCAATACCAACATCATTTTTAACTTCACCTGAAAGAGCAATTGTTTTGGTAATTACCCCTACTGATGATACATTAACATTACCATTATAATTACCTTCAGAAAGCTCAGTCTTCAGTCTCACATAAACAATAGTCTCTGCAAGATTGCCATTTTGTAGTGAAAGATTAATTTCTGAACTATATGCTTGATTTTCATCTAAAGTTAGTTCATATCCTGTTGGAGCATTTATATTAACATCATCTGTTAACGAGCTTCCCCAAACACTAAAAGACTGACTATAAGGCACTCCTTCATCGTCATATTTAAATCCACTTAACTCAGATATTGATACATTAATTAAATCTGGTGTTCCATTTTCTGACTCTAATCCCTTAAAGGTTATATCATCCATATAAAAATCAACATTATTAGCGGCTAATCCCCATACTACTTGCGAAGCTCCTGCTTGAAATGCTGTAGGAGATGCATCTGATGCTGAAGATCCGATTTCCCAATTAATATTATCGGTAGAGTATTCCAACGTTAATTCGACATTGGAACTTCCAGAAACTGAGGCTCGATACCAAACAGGTTGTCCTTCTGATGGAGAAAGATCTATATAACCATTTGTCAACATATCAAGACCGACATCATTCGATGATTTGTAAATTCTGAATTCTGAACGATCTTCTGGTCCTACAGTGTAAACCAGTAGCAAATATCCCTCCATAATTCCCTGCGTATATCCAGTTGTAATACTACCAACATTATCAACATCTCCTCTCAATAATACACCTACTTTATAATAGGTATCAGAGCCAACACACTGCTTCCATGTAACTGAATAGTCAGTGCTTTCTTGTGAAAACCGATTTAAATCAATAACGCCGGTTGAGTTTCGTTGTCCAGAACTATATGGAGTTAACATATTACTTGTGGATCCATGAATATCTGTGTAAGAAGCTACACCTGCAGTTGCAGTATTATTCTTTCCAATTGTTATATCTGATGCCGGAGGGTTTTGAGCAGAAGTAGTTGCTTCATCATTTGAAAAATCATAATACTTCGTAACCGGTAAAGCAACAACTCTACCTTCAACACTTATTGAAAAACCTGACATACCGTCAGAACCTACTGTTATTTCTCCACTATAAGAATTAATTGCTAATCCTTCTTTTAATCGTACATATATTATTGTTGCTTCAACGTCTCCATTTATTGAAGTTAAGTTCAATGAAGATGCAAAATCTGAGTTTTCAACTAATGAAATTTCAAAGTTCTCCGGAGCTTGAATTTCAATATTGTTTATAAGTGCATTACCAGAAACAGTAAACAACTGATATTCAGAAGGACCTGAACTTTGTTCATAACCAAAACCTTCCATCTTATTTAATGAAACAGAAATATTACCGGACAGATAAGTAATATTATCCATCTCCCAACTAAAATTGTTAGAATTCAATCCCCATACAAGTTCTGTTGATCCTGATGTATAAGTATCATCCGTAAACGATGTTTCTGAAGCACCAACCCAGGTAATACTATCTTTTGAGCATTCAAATTTTAACTGATTATCATAAGCTGTTGCTCTATACCAGCATGGTTGCCCCGGTTCGATGGTAAAGTCTGTTGTATATGTTGCCTGACTCGTAAGACCATCGGTTACTGCAATATATGGCTTAAGGGTAACAGTATTATCGTCATTATTCAATGCTATAAATAAATAGCCCTGTTTCATTCCTTCAGCGTAAGCAGAAGAACCATTGTCACCTGTTCCTCTTAACAAAAGGCCTTTTTTCCCACCTGAGGTTTCATAATACTCTTTCCATACAATTGAATAGTTTGAAGAAGCTGAAGAAAACATATCTAAATCAGCTACCGCTGTGCCATTAGTTGAACCTACGGAATAAGCTTTAAAACAATTACTTGTTTCACTGTTGGCATTGGTATACGAAACAACTCCAGCACTTCCACTTTGCACTGTAACCAACTGTGCTGCAGGACTTCTTGCTTCTGTTGATGCTACATCTCCTGAAAAAGTATAAACATTACTTTCTTCTCCCTGAGTAACAACAATGTTATCAAAAACGATATTATTTGTGCCTGTTGTATTCGCTTTAAAAACAATAACATTTTTACCATTATTTAATGTAACATTCTGTGCATTAACACTCCAATCACTATCACTATTCGTTTTCGTAAAACCTGGCGTTGCCACTTTGGCTCCATTGACATATAAATCAATTGAATTTACATCACCCCCAGCGGCTGAATACTTAGTCAATAGCTGATATTCCCCAGATCGAATAACTGTTACAGTATCCCTTACACTGGCATTTGAGCTAGTACCAAAAGTTAAATAACCTTGACCGGTATAATTACGAATTGGAGCATCGTAACCACCATTAGTAGTCCCAACAATACTCTTATAATCAAAACATTCAGCCTCATATTGCAATGGACCGGTGTATATTGCCGGTTTGTTTGGTTCAATTATGTTAGCTTCAGTATAGCTTGTTAAACGTCCACTTGCAGTGCCTTGACAATTGATAGTTATATCTAATGGTCCGTTATGCTCTACAGTAAGCGTAAATACGCCATTCGACCAATCCTTGCTCAGTACACTAGCAATATGGTCTGCTCTATCCGTATATGAATATGTAGGTTCTGATGTACTTCCGTAAATTTTAATGACATTAGTTTTTAGAGTACTTTGATTTTTTTCATCGAAATTAGTAAGATAAAAAGTTACTTTATCAGCATACTCTTTCATCACCCCTGATGTATATTGAGTATATTCCAAATCAACTTTCTCGCAGGTATTGTATTTAAACGGGATACTGGCAGTAGCATTTTGTCCTGTTTTATATGGATTATAGGTTACCCAGCCATTTTCATGACGGCCAACATACAAATCGCCGGTATATTCCTCATCAAACAAAGTATTAAATTCATCTACTTTACTCTGAATAGAAGGCCATCTGTTTGAATATTCAGATTTATTAACTTTTATCTCAAAGGAATTAGCCAAATCATCAGACAGATCAAATACAGTTGGAATAGTAGGGTATCGTCCTGTTTTTTTGAAGAAACTCTTGTTGTTTCCATAGTTGCCATCGCCATCCATACGATAAAGGCCTTCAAACAACGTTTCCGGCGTGCTATAGACATCATCTCCACTTCCCGAATTTACATCATTAACAACAACCAACTTGGTACGATCAATCACTTCCTGACGTGAAGGAATACGAATAGTGCCATCAATTATTTTACGAAACAGGTCAATACTAAAATTATCAAACTGAGGGAATGTTTCCCACTTTCGCATGCTATATCCGTTAGTAGATGGCTGAGCGCCCCATAATTCTCTAAAACACATTGTCCATATCAGTTCAGGACCATCAATTACAGTTTGACCTGTTAACATGGCATGTTCGAGATGCGGAGCGCCACCTGTTGCCAAACTAAAGTTGGCATGCTCTCCATTGGCATTGGTCCATCCGGTGTCATCATATCTTATACCATAATTTCCACTATAACCGGAAAGATAGGAACCCAAACATATACTTTCCATATCGGATTGATACGATTGTTGGGTATATTTTTCACATAAGATGTAATTCTCAGTATACTTTGAACATGCCTCTGCAAAAGCTGGGTTTCGTTTCAACATACCAATTGGATTAATGCTAGAACTATATTGGTTTCCGCACCAGCTAACCGTAAGATAACCTCCATATTGATTGCATAATTGAAGTAAATCTGCAAAATGTGCTATCCGGTCCGTCCAAGCTGGAGAAAGAGGATCTGTAGAATCATCATAACCCCAAAATTGTTCTGCATAATTAAATCCAATAACATTTGGATAATCTTGAAAAAATTCGTGATACACAGATAAATCTGAATCTGAAAATTGGGCGTATCCGCCACTTGCTATCTGAATCATAGTCCACATTTGATTCTGAGCACAAGTTCTTACCCACGACTTAGCTATTTCATAACCATATTCAGCAACTTTAAATCTGCTCGTTTCTGTATCGTGACTAATAGACAATGATATATTCATTACTACATATGGACGAATATCTTTAGGAATTAAGTCTATGATTTTTTGAGGATCTGCATAGTTCCACGTATCAATATGAACTAACCACATTGGCTGGCTTGGCGAGATAGGTCGGCGTAGTTGAACTGTTTCCTGAGCATTTACTGTATTCAGACCTGTTAAACTCAGAAGAAAGACAGTAAAAAGAAAGCATAGATGTATTGGTGTTTTATACCTTGTAGATTTTTTTTTCATTTGTATATTCTTTAGATATTGTTCTAAGTACATTTAATTCATTTCTTATTCTTCTTTTATATATGGACTTTCTGACATCTTAAGAAATGAGTCTTCAAATCCACCACAATCAATAATTATTTTATAAAATACCATTCCAGGATTTTTCGGTTCTATCATCAAAGTATAATAACCATCTTTCTTATTTGGAAGTAATACCGTTTCCTCTATCTCTATCATTCTTGAAGCGCCTGTTGGATACATCAATGAATAACAATTCTTCCAGACTAAATTGTTATTTATATTTCTACATATTTCTTTTCCTCCTAATAATGACATTGACAACGAGTGTCCTCCTTTATTGAATGGGAATGTACTATCTAAATACAATTTCACTTTTATGCTATCTGTGATTGTATTTAAATGAAACTTATATAACAAAGCAGAACTATCAGTGAGTTCTGTATAAGGCATTAAAGCAATGCCTGAAAGAGTTCTGCCCATATCCGGAATTGCAGTCCATTTAGTTTTATCATTAGACATTCTCTTAAAATAATGCTCAGCCTCTATAACTACTACCCCATTTTTCTCTTCAAACACACTGTATCCTTTTTTCACTCCATCTACCCTCATAACTCCAGGCATTATATTTTTCTCCGGGGCATGCCACGATGTATATCCTATATGTACCTGATCCATCATATGGTTCCACTTGCCATTGGCCATTTTAAGATTATAACATTGAGTCAATTCTTCATCTCTTTTGAAACAACTCTCAACCCTATCTGCCCAAAAATTAGCCTTGATATCATTTTCTTTCGCCAATTTTCGGTTCATTGCAACAGCATAATACATATCATAAACATTTGCCATAGCTTGCACAGGAAACAGTACTAACTGAAAATAGGCATTCCTGTAAATTTCGGGTATTGAATTATACTGCCTTAGAGCACGTGCTTCGAGAGCCAAAAATTCATCTTTGACCATTTTAAATTCACCGCTTTGCAGGTTATATGTTTTTTCATTCAACATTTCGGGGGTAACACGGCTGGCATATTTACAATAAGTATTTAATATATAGCTTGCCTCTTGTGCCTGGGAAGACCCAAATTGCTGTGCACAAAATTCTTCATAATAATCAGCAAGATGCTCTAATATATACTTTTCCGGGTTCCATGCCATATTCAGGAAAAAATCCATGGGATACTCATTAGGTTTTAAATCACCAACATTAAGTATCCATAATTTATTTACACCGTAAGCATAGGTTAACTGAAGCTGTTCCCACATTTGCTGTATTTGTGTAACATTAAGCCATTTATTAGCTCTTGGAGCACCATAATACCCGACATGATAGTACATGCCATAACCACCTGGATGTTTTTTTTCATTCAATTCCGGTAATCTTCTTACATCACCCCAGTTATCGTCACAAAATGCCACAATTACATCATCGGGTACCTTCATTCCCTGCCCGTAGTATTCAAGCACTTCTTTATAAAGCGTCCAAACCTGAGGCATTTCAGACGCTTTACGACTAGTAACCTCTTTAATGATTTGTCGCTGATCTTTAATAATACCTTCTAAAATTCTAAAATTTGCTTGGGCACTTCCAGCATCCACCATGGGTTTATCTTCATCCCCACGCATCCCTATGGTAATCAGACTCTCGTAGTTTTTAGTATGCTCTATACCTTCTTTAAAAAACTTTTGAATACCATTTTTATTGGTCAAATAATTCCATTCACCATTACCATAATTATTCTTGTTTCTGATCCATTCCTGCTGCGATCGCTGCATGGGTTCATGATGGGATGTACCAATTACAATACCGTATTCATCAGCAACGCGAGGGTTTTCAACATCATCTTCATTGAAAGAATTCCCAAGATAATTACCACTCTCATCTTTTAGTATTGGCACTAATGGTTTATCCTCCTTAAATGATCCCCACATTCCAGGCCATAAAAGATTTGCACGTAAACGTAAAAGTAACTCATACACATGTGTATACATCTCACTATTCAACCCTCCAAATTTTTCTTTAGCCCAGCGTTGCATACATGGATTTTCATCATTAATAAAAATCCCTCGGTATTTTACCTTTGGTTCCCCTGAATAATATGTTCCTTTTAAAACATAAGCTGAATGTCGTTTAACAGGTGGAACATCCGCCCACCAATACCATGGCGAGATACCTAGACGCTTGGATAATTCATAAATTCCATAAATGGTACCTCGTTTATCACTCCCTGCAATTACAAGACATTTTTCTACATCCGGGTATGGATTGTCAATCGTTGATATGACAAAACTTTCCCATTTTCCACACAAGGGTTCTATATCTAATTTACCAGAGTTTGAAAGCTGCCTGATCAAATTATTATTTTCTATAGTACCAACGATAATTTGATATTTATTTTGCTTAATACGTGTATTTAAATCAGGCTGGTGATCAGTGACTAAAAAAATATCCTTTTGTAAATCCTTAACTGCTCTTATTACACCTTTGAAATCAGTCTCGTCGTATACAATACCAGCCACGTTTCCAATTTGTGATACTATAGGAAAATCAGATTCTGTTTCAGGATTGTTTGAAAGGATATTTTCAAAGCACTCGAAATTTACCTGAGCAATTGACCGTTCTCTAAAAAGAAGGCAAAAACAGAATAACAAACTAAGCTTAACTAAATAATGCTTATTTATTTTTTTAAATCTCATTAGCTTTTTACTGAAAAATCATTATTTCATGTGGATAGTTTACTAGGTTAATAACCTAATAATAAAAGCATCTGTTCTGCATATCTTTTGCCTAAAATCCGATATCCTTCTGCTGTAAAGTGCAAATGATCATCTTTCCCGGGACAAGCTTCAGAAGATATAATGTAAGTATTTGGTATAACTTCAGGAAGTGTATTAATAATTGCATTCATACTAGCACACTTGCCTCCTTGATCTGCACTAAGCAACTCACCAGCCAACAAAGGAACCTCTTGGGAATTCAAACCTAAATCAATTATTAAGTTGTCATACACAAGTTTAACCTTTTGAGTCCAGAGGGTGTCCCCTGTATTTGATTCTCCTTGATGTAAAAGAATTCCTTTAATCACTCCATGTTTTTGAGCTAGCTTTGCCATCTCCACCAATCGTGCATATGGGTTACCATCATATTCTTTCACCATATTTTTTAACCAATCAGGAGAAGAATCCACATAACTTTGATAGTTATCCTTATCAAAAAGCTCAATCTTACATCCTCCAACTGCAACATTAATAACCCCAACTTTTATATTCTCCGGTATCTTCTCAACCAAAGTTCTTCCAAAATAATCCGTAGGTGTTAATCCGGTATGACAACGGCATAATGGAGGCATTGCAGTGTACCAATGCCCTTTTTCTCTCTCAAGATCAGGACAATTAACTGTAGCCATCACTTGAAATCTTTGATTCACCTCTACCGTATCCTGCGGTTCAATTCTGGCATTACCTTCCATATTGGATTGACCTAAACTAAGGAAAATATATCGTTCTTCCACGGGCGATATTTCATCACTTATATGGAAATAGTCAAAATCAACATACCCTCCGGTTTCTTTTGTAGCGTAATTGAAAAGACCAAACCGATAGCCCATAAAATGAGGCAAGGTATATTGCATCTCTAAATTAGCTCCTATCTTGTTCCACTTTTGTCCATCTAAACTATAATAGAATCTCGCATTTTCCGGCCACTTAGTAAAATCACATTCTGCTTTTAAGAAAACAGAATCCTGTTGAAGTGAGATACTTTCTATTTCAACAGGATCTTCTGTTTGTGCACAAACTAATACAACTTTTTTACTTCCATTTTCAAATTTCACTCCTAATTGTCCATATTTCTTTTGTAACAAAGTCAATCCTGCAAAATCTCCTTCTTTCATATTTGATATATCAAGAGATGTTATCCCAGAACATACAGGTCCAAATGTCCGTTGTGTTAAGGTATTTTTCGCTAATAAAAAATCACTATCAAGCCGCCCTGTTTTTAAACGCAGATATCCCTTACGTTCTTTTACTGACCACAATGAATTATCAGGATTGTGGTTCCATTGCCAAACCAACGGCAAATCTGCCTCTTTTTTACTTCTTGAAAATTCATCAGAATCAACAATACCAGGAATTAACCCTTTGCTTGCAGGTAAATCAAGTGTTTCGGGTACTTTCCCATTATTCCCCAAAACAGGCCAGCTATCTTCCCATTTCACAGGAACCATATACGGAACTCGGCCAACTGCTCCATTGTCTTTAAAAAGATATGCAAACCAACGGCCATCCGGTGTATCTATTAAGCCTCCTTGAGCTACGCCTTTATCTTGCAAAGCCAAACGTCCTTCGTAAGGACCGGTAAGTTTATCAGCACGATGAATAATAACCGTACGCATACCACCTTGAGGCCAGGTTATATGAAACAGATAAAATTTGCCATTTATTTTAAATAACTGTGAACCTTCAGCAGGCAACATCAGGTTATCGCCTGCAGGAGCACCGGCATTTTCGATAATCACCTTTTCTGAACCGGGAACAACGCCATCCAATTTTTTATTTAATTCAACCAATTTAATTTTTCCACTGCCATAAACCATATATGCTTTTCCATCCTCGTCAAAATACAGTGAATGGTCATGCAACATGGGTTTAAACTCGGTTTTCTTCCAAGGCCCTTTTTCTATATTTTTAGTGGAAAAGATATACGTTTTACCGGTAGTACCTGAAAAAGTTGATACATAATACCTGCCCTTATGATAGCGTAGGCTACTTGCCCATGAACCTCTGCCATAAGTACTTTTGCCATTATCAAGGTTCAACTCATCGGTATCGCCTAAAGTATCGTAACAATAGTTAACCAATTCCCAGT
Organism: uncultured Saccharicrinis sp.; assembly: GCA_963663905.2. Lineage (GTDB taxonomy): Bacteria > Bacteroidota > Bacteroidia > Bacteroidales > Marinilabiliaceae > Saccharicrinis. Next base: position 294,653 of record CAXXQP010000001.1, read on the forward strand.
TTACTAAATCTGTCGATTTCATAATGGGCACCCCGGGATTTACATGCATAGTCGTACTACTCATATAATATGTTTCCCCAACCCTAATGATTGACATATCGGGAACATCGGCATGTATAATTGGATTATGTGCCTTTTCTTTTTGAGCAAAAACATTACTAGAAAAAACAATAAATAAAAAAAGCAATGTGTAAATACTATATTTCTTCATATTCTTGGTATAATTTCACCCTAACAGGATATTTTATTTGTTTATAAAAATCTCGATTTAGTCCACAATTGAATTACAGTAATTTATATACACCTATAATTACATATGGCGTTTCACCAGGTTTTAATTCTGGAACCTTTTATGTACCAATAAAAATAGTGTGGTTTAAATAATCATATGGACTATCAACAGGAGCTTCGAAATTAAGTACTGATTTTAAAAATGGCATTTTTCTTCCTTAGGACTATATGAATGCATCAATGCCCTATTCTCAACTTGAAAAGAAACATAAGCATTAGCCACACACACTATCCTCTTCTTTTTACTATTATTTATTATATTAATAGCTCTTACTTAAAAAGTGCTTGCGAAAAATTATAAAGGTTGTTTCTCCAAACAGGCCAACTATGTCCTCCCGGGTATTCTGTATATGTGTATTTTATTTTCATATCATCAAACCTACTTAACATTATTTGACAATTTTTCCATGCAATATCTTCTTCGCCCCCCATTGAAATCCAAAATTGCTTCAGGTTTTTATTAATATTTTTGACATTCTCTTTCATAAAGTCATATTGCTCATTGGCGACGGCATCCTGCATGGGATGAATCCAACCAGAACTAAATACTCCTAAGTATGCAAACATATTAGTGTTTCTCACCCCTGCATATAAGGTTTGTATACCACCTAATGATAATCCAGCTAAGGCACGGGAATCGGCATCTGCTTTGACTCTGTAATTCTTTTCAACAAAAGGAATCACAACCTTTGTCAACTCTGCTTCAAACATTTTTAAAAAATCTTCACCAAAACCATAGAGTCCCATGTTTCCATCCAACATTACAATAACCATACTTTTTGCTTTTCTTTCAGCAATCAAGTTATCTAAAATCAAATCTGTTTTCCCTTGGTTTGCCCAACCTCGTTGATCTTCACCTCCACCGTGTAAAAGATATAACACCGGGTATTTTCCATTCGTATTCTGATCATATCCAGGAGGCGTATACATATAAAAGTTTCGCCAAGTATTTGTTACTTCTGAAAAGTATCGTTTGATACGAATTTCTCCATGTGACACATCTTTCTCCTGATAAAAATCATCGCCACTAAATGGAACCTCAATTCCACTAACCATCCTACCCATTCCATAATAAGTTTCACTATTAGGATCTGCTACAGAAACTCCATCAATTATCAAAGAATAATAATGTATTCCTTCACTTAATGAATCCGTAATCACATTCCAATAACCATCAGCATCTTTTGTCATCTCATATTTCTTACCTAAGTCTAGTTGTATTTTATGAGCACCTGGAGCTTTAATACGAAAAACAGTCCTACCATCTTGCATTATTTTAGGGTATTGAGCAGCTCTAACATTTGAATCAGCCTTTTTACCTTCATCTGTTGTATTCAAAAACAATGTAGGGTCGATTGGTTTAAAAAGTAATTGCGAAAAATGATACAGATTATCTTTCCAAACTTTAAAATCGTGATGACCATCAGGAATAACAGTGTATATGTGAGGAACTCTATTTGCTTGCATATAATCATGCGTACGCTTACTAAAATTGATCAAGTTATCCTTGTCGCCACATGAGATCCAAAGTAACTTTAGAAGTTTTTTCCCTTCTTCAGGATTTGGCAAAATCTTTTCCGGAATCCTTGTATTAGGAGCCGAAGAAAAACCTCCAACCCAGGCAAACTCATTTAAATTACCTAATCCAAAATTCAAAGACTGTCCACCTCCCATAGATAATCCAGCAAGGGCACGATGTTCTCTATCTTGCTTTACAGGATAGTTTTTTTCCACCGACGGTATCAAATCTTTTAGCAAATCTCTTTCAAAAGTTGCAAAGGCAGCCACCTTAACACTGTCGTAAATATTTCCTACAGCCCTGTCATCTTTCATAGCTCGACCATTTGGTAAAACAACAATCATTGGTTCAAGTAGATTTTCATTATATAAGTTATCCAAGATAACATGAGGCAGACCCTGATTATACCATTCTTTTTCATCGCCTCCAATACCATGTAAAAGGTAAAGAACCGGATAATCTTTATCTCTTGAAAAACTAGGAGGCGTGTATACTAATGCACGACGATTACACCCAACAGTGTTTGAGTTATAAGTTAAAGTATCAATATGTCCATGAGCGATATCAGGTTTCTCTATATCAAAACCTTCTGGGGCAGCAATATATTTGCGTTGGGCTTGCAGTTGATTAAATATTAAAAATACAAAAGAAAAAATGGTGAATAGGGACTTCATTTTTTTGGACTTTAGAGTTATACAATTATTTTTTATTGTGGAAATACAATCTGAAATTGGCCTAATAAATGTATCAAACTAATAAGGTACAATAACCCTTCATAACAAAGGTCAAATTTTGTGCACCATAGCTCATCAACAATAAAAGCATACCCATCTCTCTGACAAATTAATACAGAAGTGCCATTAGATTCTTTTACTAAAGAGACTCCTTAATTGGAAATATATCCACTTGTTTCTGTGCTAAATTATTATTAATCAATATTGATGAATGTGACTTTTAGATATTAAATTTATAAATCCAGATATTTGAATCATTATTACTTTGCAAACGTCTAAAAATGTCTTAGGGTACTTATAATATAGAATAAGGCGGGACAAGAATAAATCCTGTTCCGCCTTAATGTATGTTTTCAAAATAAAAAACCGCCCACATCAAATTTCAATAATACTTCAATATTCTGATCAAAGTGACGTTAAAAAGACCATTCAAAAGCTGTATATCTTCCAACGGAAACTTACCGGGATAATAACCATTACTTTTCTTTGATGTTCGTTGTACATACAAAAAACATCTAATTTGCCATACAAATTAAAACATCTAATTTTTAACCACTATAGTACATGTCTGTAGGTATATTTCCGATTATTTGATCTCTTTGATTTCATTATCTGGTAAATATTGACCCATTTAAAATAGATACTGCGCATATTGATGCAAACACCTGCGCCAGGTGAGCCATTCATGTGCTGTACCTTCCGATTCATAAAAAACATAGCTGATTTTTTGTTTGTCCAGCATTTTGCAAAACGCCCCAACAGAGCCGGGAAATGGTTCCGGTTCAACAGTCCCTAACCCTAACCATAAAACTTTTAGTTGTTTATTGATGTCTTCCGAGTCGTAAAATTTCCCATCCAGAAATACCGCAGGATTTATCTCCTCAGCACTAGGATAGTTTGATGTCCCGCTAAATCCACCATAGTATGCAAACTTATCTAAATGATTCATTACAATGCGCATCGTCTGGTTTGCCCCCATCGACAGGCCGGCAATTGCACGGGATTCACGGTTATTAATAGTACGAAACCGATTATCCACCATTGGAATCACCTCAAAAACCAGCACTTCTTCAAATACCATTTGTGGCCTTTGGTTGGCATTAGCATTAGCTTGAGGTTTAAAGGCATAGCCATTATCCATTACAATAATCATCTCCTTAGCCTTTTTGCCGGCAATCAGGTTATCGAGTATGAGATTGGCTTTGCCTTGAGATGGCCAACCTGTTTCATCTTCGAAACTCCCATGCTGAAGATATAAAACAGGGTAACGCTTTTCGATATTTTTTTCATACCCAGGAGGCGTATAAACAAAGCAGCACCTCCAAGACTGTGTTATTTCAGAAAAATAATTCATTTCACTCACCAAGCCATGTTCAACATCTTTCAGTGCGTAAATATCCCTGTCAACAGCTGGGACCTCTATGGCACTTCCCCAACGGCCTGCGCCATAATAGTATTTGGTGCCTGGATCGGGCACTGATGCTCCATCAATATTTAACTGATAGTAATGAAAACCTTCGACTTGAGGAGCAGACTCCCCTGTCCAAACGCCATCTTCATTTTTTTGAAGGTCATACTTTACCCCTCCAATATCCAATTGCACCATTTTTGCCTCGGGAGCAGCAACCTGAACCCTGACACATCCCTGTGAGTTAACCATAGGGTACTGCTTTCCTGGCTGGTTTACCTCGCTTGGTTTAAAATCTTCGATAACATTGTTGGTTTGTGCCTGAGCTACCAATGTACTGAAAGCCATTAGCCCCCAAAAAACAAGGTATAAACCGTATCGTATTGTCTTTTGCATGAGTAACTGATTAAAATTTAACTATTTGTTGAGTTCCATTATATTCCACCTCTTTATCCGCATGTGAAATATTGGCACCAATGCCATTCTCCTGAGAAACGTTGACTACACTGAACTTACGTTTATTAAGCATGCCTGAATATTCACCTTTTGGCTTGCCAATGGTTAGTTTTTGGCTGGAATTGTCCCACTGGAATTGAATGGTTGAATAACTACCTGTTTCGTAATTATAATTGTCGCCTTCATCTTCGTACAATGTAAATGTTGCGTCTGCCCCTTTATATATGCGGATTTCTAGATTATCGTATGGCTTTTCAGAAGCATATTGCACTTTTGGCCCGATTGGTATAATTGAACCTGCTTTTACAAACACCGGTATCTCATCCAAAGCGGCATTAACAGGTATTTGTTGGCCGCCATCGTAATATTTGCCAGTGTTAAAATTATACCATCCTGCTGATTTTGGCAGATAAACTGCCCTATATACAGCACCTGCTTCAGTGATTGGCGCTACTAAAAACGATTTTCCAAACATGTATTCATATGGCTGTGCAACAGCTTGAACATCGCCCCTAAAATCCATCACTAATGGCCTCATCATGGTGGAGGCATTATTGGTAACCTGCCAGGCTTCGGAATAAATGTATGGCATTAAAGCGTAACGAAGATTCAACATCTTTCGCATGTTATCTTCAACTTTGCTGCCATATTTCCAAGGTTCTGTTTCGGACTGATAACCGTGCATTCGGAAAATAGGATTAAAAACGCCCCACTGAAACCAACGAATAAGCAGTTCATGAAAGCTTTTATCGACATACTGCGCACCACCCGGACGAAAGAAGCCTCCTATATCAGTTGTCCAATAGGGCATTCCGGTAACGGTATAGTTTAAACCGGCCACAATTTGGCGCCTATAAGTATCCCAGGTGCCACCAATATCGCCCGACCAGTTGATGATGCCATAGCGCTGTTGGCCCAGAAATGCAGAACGGGTTAAAATGCAAACCCTTTTGTCCGAACTCGTTGCCCGTTGCCCTTCATACACTGCTTTGCTTACCATTAACGGATAAGTTAAACGATAAAAATCGCCGGGGCCTGCATAGGTCATTTCACCTGTTAAAGCATCGTTTTCAGGCTCCACCGCATCCATCCACCATGAATCTACGCCATGCTCAAACATATTCTCTTTAAGCGTATTCCAATACTCCTTTCGTGTTTCCGGATTAAAATAATCCAACCATTTGGTATCGGGCACAAACCTTTTGCGGGCAACATATTCTTTGCCTATTTCAGAATTCTTATCGGGGTTTGACCAGATAGAAATATTAAAATGGGCATTCATATCATGAAGCTCACTAATAAACTTTGAAGGATTTGCATAATTAACGTCATCGAACTGAGGCACTCCCCAACCTTTACGGCCCCAATACTGCCAATCCTGAACAATGACATCCATAGGTAATTGACGCTTCCGAAACTCTTTAACCGTTTCAACTAATTGTTGGCCTGACGTATACCGCTCACGGCATTGCCAAAAACCATAAGCCCATTTTGGAAACAAGGGGGCATTGCCTGATAAATTACGGTAAGCCTCAATTACGTTATCGGCCTCCGGCCCATAAAACACCACATAATCCAACGCCTTGGCATTAGGCGAACAAAAAGTTGTGGTATTCTCTTTTAACTTCCAGCTTAGTTGCGGGGTATTATCCGATTTACAAATCACTTCTACCTTATGTTCGCCGGCTTTAAGCGGCACAAGCGTACCTACAGTTGGCGGCAGCCAAATATTGCTTTGGTTAATGCAAGCCTCTCCATCGATGACTACAAAATGGCGGTTGCCCATTCCTCCTAAATCTAAAAAGATGGAATAGCTGCCATCCGAAGGGACACTGAATTTGCCTTTGTAAAGCGATTGGTTTTGGGCTACTTTTTGAGTGCCGGCAGTGGTCGTTACTTCAGCTAGTTGTTCGTTTTCATTTTGCTGTTGCTCTTTTTCTAACACAATGGCATTATCAGCCGGATTAAAATCGGTTAAGCCATATTGGTGCCACAACAATCCATAACCTTTGCTTGAAAATATGAATGGGAGGGCGATTTGAGAATTTACCTGTGTTAACCGCCGGCTTACACCCTTGAGGTTAAAATTGCCATCCTGAAATTGCCCCAATCCAAAAATTGACTCATCCTCGGGAGAGCTAAAACCAAGTGCGGCCTTATAACATTTTTCGCCCATTATAGAATCGGGCACAAGTTGACGAGTCCCGGGCATTTCGCTCAAGAAAACATCGCCTTGGGCATTGGCATAAGAGAGCATGCCTGTTGTTTTATCTACATAAACATGAATATCCCCTGTTTTTAGGTCAATTTTAGAACCGTTTTCAACAACTTCGAAAGATGGGGTTTCCACGTCCTTGGTTAAAACCAATTCCGGCAGGCATTCAAGGCTATCTTTAGTGAATTTTACACGGACAGCATTAGGACTCATTGGCAAAATGTCAAGTGTTCCATCTTGCAAGGTAACAAAAATGCCAGATTCCGTTGTTTTATAGCTTATTACAGCATTTTTCTGACAGCTCGTCAGCAAAATACAAGCAATAAACAGATAGATTAGCTTCATTATTCAATTTAAGTTATGTAGGTTGATATTTTTAGTTAAAATCTAAAGTTGGCCTGGTTACAACAACTTGTACACGCCAATAATCACATAAGGCTCTTCGCCTGGCAATAACTTGGGCATAGTAAGCGTCCCGATAAATATGGCGTGATTAAGATAAGCGTATGGGCTATCTATTGGCACTTCCAAATCAAGGGCCGATTTCACATAAAAACCACCCTCTTCGCCTTTTGCCGACGTATGCATTAAGGCATTGTTAATTACATGAATAAATACACCATCATCGGTTTTAAGCAAGTACCGTGCATGAAGTTCCGTATCGCCATCAGGGCGCACGAGTTGCCAATCTTCACCACCAGGCATCACTTCGCCTTGAATGTTTGGCCCTTTAAAAGTACCACCTATAATGGGAATCATCCGGCGCGTCCCCCGTTTGCTTTCGCCTACTATAACCATATTGCCAATTTTCACTTTGGCATCCCACATAAACTCAGCCTTAAAATCTTTGTAAACTTTATTAACAGTGGTACTGTCTTGAGCGGATGCTACTTGAACGGACAATGCCATTAAAACAATGAAGAATACTACTTTAAATGTCATAATTTCTTTAAATGAAATAGGTTATTTTACGATTGTACTGCATCTACTTTGGGATTAATAATCCGTTATATAAACTCTATGAGGCAAAAAATTAGCAAATGGATGTGATGCACAAAACTTCAAAGCCGGGTACAACTATATTTAAAGAATCAAATAGTAAGCGCCGGGAAAATCCTTTACAATTCTGATTCACCCGGACGCTACTAACTGTTTAAATATATTATTGAATAAATTTCCAGTAATCGAAATTGAACAATTCGCCTTCATTACCTACAAAAACTAAATACAAATCGTGCACGCCCTTAACTTTATCGGTTTTGGCAGTGAATGTTTTCCAGCTATCTGCCCCTCCGGTATTTGAAATCTCACAAACACCAATTAGCTGTCCATCTTTAGCATCTACACGAACCTCTATTTTACCTCCAGTTACAGATGCAACTGTTGCTTCGAACTTTTTAGCGCCTTTGGCAAAATCAACGCTTCGTACTTTTAGGTAATCGTTATTGTTGATTTTTGTAACATACATTCCATTAGCACCTTTTGCAGTTTTCAAACCTTCAGACCAGGCAATGGTTTCAGCCTCAGTTCTTTTATATGGATTCAAATTTTCCAGGCTTGTTTTTATGGCTCCTTCTGTAGAAATAATTGACGGAATAGTACCATCGGCATTATATTCAAATTGTTCCACACAGGTAGAACGCCTGAATCCACCTCCGTTAGGCAAAGCTTCGTTATGGTAGAAAAAATAAGAATTTCCTTTATAATCAATGACACCTGCATGGTTAGTAAAAGCAAGTTTAGGATGTCGTTCCATAATTAACCCCTGATATGTCCATGGGCCTGTTGGCGATGGGGATGTTGAATACCCAATACTTTCAGGCACCCCATTGGCGGCATAAATAAGGTAATAAAGGTTGTTGCGTTTGTAAAACCATGGGCCTTCTACATACTTTGTACCAGGCGTGCCATCTTTTCTTACACTTTTGCCAAAAGACTCGGGCACCATATGAACGGCAACAATACCATTTTTACCAATATTCTTGTCGTACGAAATCATATCCTCGTTTAACTTAATATACCAAACATTGGGATTGCCCCAGTAAAGATACGCCTGCCCATCATCATCAATAAATACAGTAGGGTCAATATCTTTCCACAAATCCTCACTATCAATAAGTTGTTTGCCCAAAGGTTCTTTAAATGGCCCATAAGGAGAGTCAGCCACTAAAACACTAATACCAGCACCATGAATAGGCACATAGAGATAATATTTGCCATTTCGTTCAATGCACTGAACAGCCCAGGCACCATTTTTCTTATTTGCCCATGCAATATCTTTTTCTAACGAAGCCACAGCACCATGGTCGGTCCAGTTTACCATATCTGTGGTTGAATAACAACGCCAATCGTACATGGTAAAGAAATTATCGACAGTATTATCTTCATCGTGCGATGTATAAAGATAAACGGTATCATTACAAACCATTGGTGCCGGGTCGGCAGTAAAATAGGTTTGAATAATTGGATTTTGCGCTTTTACAGTACTGATTATTAACAAAAAACAAAATACTACTAAAATTTGCACTCTCATAATTATTGTTTTAAATATGAACTTATTAATTAATATTAAACTTCCACCAATCAAAGTTGAACAGATCCTTCTCCCCTTTAAATAGGAAATACAAATCGTGAACACCTATAATATTTTTCACAGGCGCTGTGTATGTTTTATAGATATCTCCTTCAGCCGAAGCTGTAATATCTACCAAGCCCAAAACAGGCCCATCAATTGTATCGGCATGAATTTCGATTATACCACCATACAAAGCAGCCAAACACACTTGAACAGATGAAATTCCTTTAGAAAAATCAACTCCTTGCAACTTAATATAATCACCATTATTAATCGAAGTAACCACCATGCGCTCGGCCATCTTCTTTCCCCGGTTCCAAAAAACATTTCGTTCCCATTCAATAACCTTTTGCGTATTAAGCCCTTCACTAAAAGCCATTGTTTCGGCTTCATTTTTAATGTATGGATTTAATGCTTCGATTTGAGAGTTTTTAGTTTCGTCCCACCAAGGGAGTTTTATTATTTCACCATCCTTATCATAAACAATTTTGGTAACACAAATCGAACGGCGTTCGTAATGTTTCGACATTGTTTGTTTCAATATGTCATAATTGAAGCCAAAAACATAAGAGTTTCCTTTATAATTAATTATTCCGGGATGGTTGCCACTTGAGCGCTGATCGCCTTCCATAATCATACCTTTAAATACCCAAGGTCCAGTGGGGCTATTGCTCATAGCATAACCAATACCTTCGGGGCAACAGGTTGATGCATAAGCCATATAATATTTTCCGTTACGTTTCCAAGCCCATGGCCCTTCCTGATAATGGAAAGCATCATTTTCGCCCTTCACTTTTACAAAATCAGCTATTCTTGTAGGTTTACCTTCAACAGTAATCATATCTTCATTTAACTTAACATACCATAACTCCGGATTTCCCCAATATAGGTAAGCCTGCCCATCATCATCTATAAAAACAGAAGGGTCAATATCCTGAGGCCCGTTTTTTATCAAGGCTTTTCCAATAGGATCGGTAAATGGCCCATATGGACTATCGGCAACCAACACCCCAATTCCAATACCGTTCGGCATGGGGCAATAGAAATAAAACTGACCGTTTCGTTCAATACATTGCGGTGCCCATGCTCCATTGTCATATGGCACCCATTTAAAATCCTTTAACGAAGCAACAACACCATGGTCTGTCCAATTAACCATATCTGTTGAAGTATACAGCAACCAATCCTGCATTTTAAAACCGAAAGCGTCATCTTCATCGTGCGATGTATAAAGAAAAACGGTATCGTTATAAACCATTGGTGCAGGATCTGCCGTGTATTTAGTCTGAATAATTGGATTTTGTGAAAATCCAACTGTTGCGAAAAACATCAACAACAATGCTGTTTGTATGACTTTCTTTTGCATTGTATTTTAAATTAAAAATTTATTCATTGGTTAATTCCGGATCGCTACAAGTTTGCTCAAGCTTTTGGGCATACTTTTTAACTTTAACCAAGAGAATAACGCCCAGAATAATCTCGGCAAGGGCAAAATAGTTTACATGCTTAGAGTTAGTTTTTGTTACAGTCACTCTTTGCTCATTATTAAGCCCCTGAGATTGATTAAAATTGTTATTAGTTACATATTCGGTATTGGTGTTGGTATTGTATGTGTACGAAATAAAATTGTTGGCGCCATTCAGTATTACTAAAAAGGCAAAAACAATTATCACAAGCCTATAAATAGCTTGTTCCCCAATATTTAATTCACCAACAGACTTGTCTTCTAAACCCAATAGAGGGAGTATCTTATTCGTTTTCAAAATGAAAAAATAAGCCACAACCAAAGGCACTGCAATAGACGAGACCATTGACAATACAATGGTAAGCAGAAACAGCCCACCTGCCCCCACCTGTGAACTCATACTCAGATAGGAGGAAATAACCCCCACAATATTCAGTAAGGCCGGAGAAGCTTTTACTGCTGTCCAAAAGGCAATTATCCCTATTATTTTAAGGGTAAGAGATATTATTTGTTTAGGTTTCATTATTGTTTGTGTTGCAATTATTTATTGTGAGTAAATTTATACAGTAACACGCCATGTGCAGGAACTTTTATTGCCAGGTTTTCGGAGTTGGCATCTAATTCTGCAATATCTTTCTGACGCCAAATGTCACGCACGGTAACATCTCCATTTATGCCCAATTGTTGGAAATCGCTGTACTGAGTATCAAAAACCTCCGTTCCGAAGTTGCAGAAACCAACCGCACGGCTGCCATCTTCGAGCGCTTTTACATAAATTATTAAATCGCCGATGGTTTGAACACAAGTAGCCTGAATGCCAAGTGGGTCCTGGTTTACATCAATTACTTCATCGTTGGTTAACAGGTTAAGGGTGAAATCGTCTAGCTTCTCCATGTCGCAACCTATTAAAAGAGGTGCGGCAAAAAGGCTCCACAAACTAATGTGCAAATACTGTTCGTCTGGCTTAAGCTTGCTAGGGTGGGTATTTCCCCAACCAACATGGCCAACAATTAACATATCGGGGTCGTTCCAATTGCCGGGTTTGGCATAAGGAGCCGACTTTTCGTGGTCAATAGCTATACTTTTCATACTTACCCATGTGTCGGTAATATCGTTGGTGGTACGCCAGCAATTGCCGCCAACCGAGCCGCCCCACTTCCAAACGTCTGACATACCATATTGGCATACACTATAAACAATATCACGTGGTTGCTTACGCAGGTACTCGCCCATCAATTGGAAAGGTTTCATGGCTGTTTCTAACTCACTACCACCATTGTACGAAAGCGATGATACACTATAAGGGTCATTATCGGGCAAGCCATCAATTACATTTCCATAGCTGCACCAGTCATATTTTAAGTAATCAAAACCCCAGTCGGCATATGTTTCGGCATCCAGTTCCTCAAAACCATAACTACCGGCACAACCACCACACGACCATGGGCCAGGACTAGAATACAAACCAATTTTTAAACCAAGGCCATGTACATAATCGGCTAGGTTTTTCATGTCGCCAAACCTTTCGTTAGGCACAATTTTGCCGTTGGCATCTCTTAAGTCACCTCTTAGAGAACCATCTTCCGAATCGCGGTGGTTATTCCAAAAATCATCTATATTAATGTATGTCCAACCATGATTGATAAGCCCGCTTTTAACCATGGCATCGGCAGCACTTTTTACTTTTTCTGCAGATACCGCGTGGGCAAAACAGTTCCAACTGTTCCATCCCATAGGCGGTGTTAAAGCAATTTTATCACCGCACTCAATACGAAATTTCCGCTCATCAGTGCCTTTTTCATTTTTTGCTTCAAGTGTTACAACATATGATCCTTTTTTTGCCAATTTCCCTGTTATTAAACCTGACTGTTCATCAATTACCAACCCTTTAGGCAGCCCTTTAGCCGAAAAAGCCATTGGCCTGACACCTGTTGCTGTAACAAGAAACTGAAACGGCGATCCCGGGCGCACACCAAAAACCCTGGCACCTGTTAACCTTGGGTTATCAGCTGGTTTAGGTGTAAGAATATAAGGCTCGCTGGCAATTGGATTAAAGGTTTCAAAAGTTTTAACACCTGTGGCTTCAAATTTGGCATCTGCCCAATTGGCATGGTCATAGTAATTGCCATTGCCACCATCGGCTACCACCAATTCTACTTTCTTTACATCTTTTAATACAACAGAACACACTTTAGCCGAGTCGCCTAAATGCATTACGCCACTAGACCAAAGTTTTTCGCCATCGCCATATACTTCAAATTCAACGGCAGGCTCGTGGCCTTTCATTTCATCATCGAGCCCTACACTTGCAGAAAACAGGGTTGCATTTCCTTCTGTTAAAATGGTTAATGAGCTCACGGCATGCGTTGCAAAACCACGTTCAAAAGTTTGCCCGGCAATTGTCATGGTATTGCCATCCAATGATTTGTTTTTTACCGGAAGACCATAGCCTTGGGTGGCTGTGCACAAGTCCAGTTCATCAAGCCAGACCGTTAGAGAAGATTGGCATCCTGTTATAATGAAGTTTAAAGCTAATGTTGAAAAGAGTAAAATCAACAACCGACCTTTACAATGCGTATTCATATTTATAATTTTAAAATATTAACCATACCTGACTCTACCAATTAAATTTATTACATCAGGCTTAAATTTATAGCACCTCCTAGTTTCTGTTAAAAACAAAGGCGGGTAACTTACACCTAATTCTGAATGATAATTTTTTTAAGCTCATATTGCTTTTCATTGCTCATTTTGATGAAATATACACCATTAACCAGACTAACCGGCAATTGTATTTCAGAACTACGTGAAGCCTGAAAGCTCTTCACCATATTTCCTGAACTATCATATATTTCCACTAGTTGAGTATTAAAATTTCCTGTTTTAATGGTAATCTGTTGTGATGCCGGGTTAGGATAAATTTCAACCATGCCTGTAGTTCTCTTCTTTATACCTGTTCCAGGCTTTTTTTGTAGAGAAAAATAATTAACATTAAAACCACCCTGTTGGGCAACAAGTTTTAAATAATGCTTGCCTGTAGGAACTGTAATACTAGATTCAACAGATTGATATACTTGCCAACCACTTGTATATGGAACATTTACCTGACCAACTTTTGCATCATCAAGGTAAATATCAATTAAACCTGTATCATAAATTGATGCTAATCTGTAAAATATATCGAATTCTGTTTGTTCTGAGGTATTTTGAATAGCATATTCTACCCAGTCCCCGTTGTCAATCCATCCAATATTAAGGTTTCCATCAACATCGCCAGTTTGCTCAGTTTCTATTCCGGATTGCATAATATAATCTTCTGCTTCTATTTTTGAAGGTACCGTTTTCCATGTTGGAACTGAGATTTGGTTTTCAACTGAAAAAGCGGAAAAACTCTCTAATGCTCCTTTATCTGCAGAAGTGACACTTCCGGGCGTATAACTAAGCAGAATAAGGTCTGCGTTGTGTAAATTTTTCAACAAAGTAAAAGTTACAATATTGTTTTCAATTGAATAGTTGGTTAACGAAATATTCGCCCCATTAACTTCAAGGCTAAACTGACTTAATTGTGTGCTTTGCATAAGCATTGGTTTTGAGAAATCAACAGAAAGCTCAGTACCAGAAGCCAATACTTTGGCAGAAACTATGTTGACAGGCAAACCTATTGCATTGTTTGTTACATTTATATTTTCAAATGATTTTAGTAATCCATTTTGTGCTGTTTCAATAGCAGTACCCGAATATGAAAGAGAAAGCTGATAGTCGGCATATACTGTTTGGCTCAAAGAAAATTCTAGGATGGTATTGTCGTTGTTTTCGAATGAAGTCTGGCCAAAAGTAATAGTAATATCGTTGTCATAATTTGCTTTCAAAACAAAACCGGAAAGATCATTAGGCAGTTCCATCTCCATATTGAATTTTGCAATAAGAACATCTCCATTTTCGTTTACAGAAAGCTCTGTAATTCGAGGAGATGCTCCAGGCAGTATGTTATCAACCAATACATTGGTAAGCGTTCCAAGTTCTTTTTCTATAGTAGATACTACATTGCCATTGGAGTACGAAAGGCTTATTTCATTGGTATTGTCAATGGCTTTTGCCAGAGTGATAACCAATTGTTTTTCATTGCCATATGTAACATTTTCAACAGTCACATCATTATTGTCAACTTTTACACGAAAGCCATCGTAGCTTGTTAATTCTTCAATTGGAATGCTGAATAAAACTTTAATTTCTCGTGCATTATCATCACTTACATATGCTTGATCAAACTGAGGAACTCCCCATGTGAGAGAATAGTTTTTACAGAAATTCCATATTTCTTCACTGGTATGAACGCCGTTTGGATTTAACGAATGCCAATGCCCCACTCCTTCAAGCTCCAATAAAACAATTTCTACATCATCTGTACCTTTTCCCCAATAGTGTTTTGTGCCATTAGAATTAGGTTTATTTTCCGGATAAGGGTCTGTAACAACTTCGGTTGTAGGACAGCCGTCTCTTGTAATCCAAGCATCAAGACATGCAGCTACTCCGGAGAAAGGCACAACAGGGTCGCTTGTTCCATGCGTATGTATAATAGGTATAGGGCGCGAACTATTGGTAATTGGACCTCCCATAAGATATCCACTCACAGGGGCAAATGCAGCTATTTTATCTGCAATTTTTGTTGCGGCATGATAGGTCATCATCCCTCCCATAGAAAAGCCGGAAAGGTAAACCCTGTTTCGGTCGATATTATAACGATCCGCCATTTCATCAATAATAGCCAGAATAAAATCGGTATCACTAGTGCCGCTCAAATCCCAAGACTTATTGATGCCTGCCGGATACACCACCACAAATCCATGGGCATTGGCCACCGTTTCCCATTGGGTTTGATTTTTTTGGTAATTAATATCCTGATTTAATCCATGTAATGATAACAACAAGGGGCTATTTTCCTGAATTCCCGGAGGGGCATATACCAGCATTTGCCGGGTAGTTGCGCCCACCGGAATGTCTTCTATTTGTGCATTAAGTGTTGATGATATCATCAATAAAATGATGAATGCTAATAAATTATGCAGTTTGAAAGATTTCATTTATTCTATATCTGAAAATTTGTAAAGTTTCTTTAACTCTGCTAATGAATAAAAATTTCTATTCTCAACATTACTGAACTTATGGTTTGACCACCCACCTGTAAAATTGAACAGATCTATTTCTCCCTTAACATATAGTTCACAGCCACAATTTATAGCCATGGCCCGTACTAATTTGTACTCAATTGATTTTATTATATAAACATTATTGGCAAACGATTACTTTATCAGCCTCACCATATAAACAGCTCCGGCCGAAGTACCCTGATGCGATTGAAATTTAACCCTTACCTGTTGCTTTCCTTTTACCATCTCATCGGGGATAGAGTATGTAATATCTTTAAACATTGATTGCTCCCAGCGCTTGGTATTGTCTTCGGTTAAAAGTTTCTCATCATCGATATAAATATCAAATTTGCGATTTCCCCACTCTGCCCCCCAATAACGGACAAACAAACTCAGATTGGTTCCAGAATTGGTAGACAAACTGTAGCTAAACCAGCCACCATTACCAGCTTCGCGGTAAAATTCGTTGTTATTATTGCCTGTATTTGATTGCGCGCTTTGCAGTTCATGATCTGTTTCGGGCTGTTGCTCCCCTGTGTTGACATAATCAATAGTACGGCTCTCCAGTGCAAGCTTTTCGGCTTCAATACGGGCCAATGAATCAACATATGTTTTATAACCATTATTGGTTAATGCCAACCAATACATCATGTAACGCGCATCATGTATTTTGTAAAACGGCTCCAGGGTTAATTGCTCAGCATCTGCATTAACCATATTCACATCCAGTTTAAAATTCAATGGCTTACCCTTCACCGGTATCAATTTGTCACCCAATTTTTCAATATCATTGTGGATTATGATAGGCGCTTTATCCACGGGCAGGTATTTTCCGCCGGCATATTGCGACCAACGGCCATCATCGGCAACTAAACCTTTTAAATCTTCGGTACCTGTTTTGGCTGCCAAAAGCACAGGCCCATGCATAATGGCCACGTATTCCGGTACATTTGGCATTGATTCAACAGAGTTGTGCATAGGCAATGTAATTTCAACGGTATCGCCTTTTTTCCATTTTCTGGTAATGACAATAAACGACGAAGGCTGCGCTGTATAGTTTACTTCTTTGCCATTAACTTTAATAACCATTGCATCTTTTTGAACCCAGCCAGGAAAACGGACTTTGAGTGTAAATTTGGCAGCTCCTTCGATAATGGACAGCTTGGTTTGTTCTTCGTAAGGGAAAGTGGTTGTTTGCTTTATTTTCACCCCTTTTTCTTTCCAGTTCAGCTCCGAAGCTACAAACAAGTTTAAGTACAGGGTATCTTGCAAATGCGTATAAATAAACTGGTTGTACTTACCATGATTTTCCATTCCTGTACCAACGCAGCACCACATAGCCTGATTGGGGGCTGAATACACCCTGTAATGACGGGGCCTTGCCGAAGTAAAATACACATAACCGCCATGTTCCGGATGCTGTGTAGAAAGGATATGGTTGTACATGGTGCGCTCATAATAATCAACAAACCTGGCTTCGGGGCTTTCCCTGAACAAATCTTCGGTAAGTTTGAGCATATTGTACGAGTTGCAAGATTCCGGCCCGTCGTTCACACTTAAAAAGTCAATACACGAGGCCTTTGCCGGAAAATGTTCCCTACGGCTATTGCCACCAAAGGCTAACGATCTTTTTTGAGTAATATTTTCCCATGCAAAAAGAGCAGCATCATGATATTCTGGATCATGGCTCAATTCGGCAATTCGCTCAAATCCAACAAATTTTGGAATCTGGGTATTAGCGTGTTTGTTATCAAGCATATCAACGCCCATTGATAAAGGGGTGAGGTACTCTTTATGAGTAAATCGTTTAGCGGCAATCAGATATTTTTCATCGCCGGTCATCTGGTAGGCATCGGCAAATATCTCGTTCATGCCTCCATGTTCCATATTAAGCATTTGCTCCATTTGCTCATCCGAAAGGCCTGCGGTTATGTTAATGCCCCAGTCGCAAAAGGCAAGAAACATAATTTTTGCATCGTTAACATTGCCATATAGCCAGGCATCGCGCAAGCCTGCATACATTTTATGAAGGTTATAAAAAGGGGCCCATGTTGAAAAATAGACATCAAAATCGCCTTTTTTAAATGATGTCCAAATAGTTTTGCTATTGTCAACGCCACCTACATAACCAACGCCCCATTCAGTATTATTAACAGCGTTAGCTTGCTGACATTCTTTCAGTTGGGCAATCATTTCATCCATCCGATTTTTACAATCGGCATTGCCAGTAGCAGCATAATTGAGAGCCATTGCCGATAAATAATGCCCACCAACGTGGCCATCAAGGCCAATCCAACTGGGATAACTATCTGCATTTGCCGCCAGGCCGGCGACTTTACGATAGGGGGCAAGCAAACGTGCTACATCGTATTTGAGCAAAACCTCAATATTTAAATCCCGAGCTTGTTTAAAAGGCCCATCAAGGAGCGTTACGTCCTCCAATGGAAATTCATTTGTATACAACTTGCTTTGTGCATTCAAATTAATATATGCAAACAGCAAGCATAAAGTGGAACAAAAAACTAAAAACCGCTTATTCATTATTAAGTATATCATTTTCATTTCATTTTATTGTGCACTAAATGCACATTACCCCCTTATTAACTTTCTATGATTTATCATCATAGAAACAGCCAGCATCATAAATCGTAACGTTTTGGGTTTAAAGCCCAGGCAAAAAAACCAATTATAGTGGAGTGGTAGTTTTGAGTGCATCCACTAAAACAACCACTCCAACAAAAAATAAAAAGGACAGCCCTTAATTTTTTAAAAATTACAACTCACCCTTTTTATAATTTAATTACAACCTTACTTCCTTTGTAAGCAACTGACTTTTTAATTTTTTGGCTATGGCTATCGCCCAAACCATTGCTTATAGTAACCAAAATGATATTAAACGTACGCTCTTTGAGCATTCCCGGGAAATCACCTTCGCGGCCATTTATGGTTAGTGTTTGTTCAGTATCATTCCAGTTAAAAGTGATGTTTGAATAAATGCCTTTTTCATAATTGTAATTGTCGTTTTCATCCTCATACAAGGTAAATTCGCCATCGGCACCTTCGTACACCCTTATTTCCAGGTTATCCCAATTCTTTTCCTCTGCATATTGTACTTTAGGGCCTATTGGAATAATACTGCCAGCTTTAATGTAAACTGGTATGGTATTGATGGTGGTTTCCTTGGTAATTGTTTGGGCACCATTATGTTTTTCATTGGTCCAGAAGTCGTACCAATCAGCGCCTTCCGGCAGATAAACAGTTGTTGATTTAACCGGGGTAAAATCAACTATCGGGAAACCATCTTCGCCTATTTCCTGCCCTTTATCCCAACCCGTTTTTTTATCCACCTTCACTACTTTTTCCGGTGTGTATTGAGCATTAAGCACAGGGGCAACCAAAATGGATTTTCCAAACAGGTATTCGTTATTCATATCCCACACCTTCTTATCGTGGGCAAAATCCATCACCAAAGCACGCAAAAAGCTGCCTTGCTTATTGGTAACATCCCACGAAGTAGAGTAAATATATGGCAATAACGAATAACGCAGATTGATGGCACTTTCGATGGCATCGTAAATAGGCTCTCCTTTTTCACCAAAATAGTATATTTCCCTTTTAAGGTCGGTACCATGAGAGCGCATCATAGGTGTAAACACCCCATATTGCAACCAACGTACATACAACTCCTGAAAAAGAGGATTTTTTGAAGCTGTGCCATCCATGCTTGTTTTGTTGTAAGCACCGGCAAAGAATCCGCCAATATCAGAGTTAAAATTAGGATTCCCCGTAAGGCTGAAGTTAAGGCCAGCTGGTATCTGGTTGCGCAGTGCATCCCATGACGAACCCAAATCGCCCGACCAAACATTACTGCCATACCGCTGTTGGCCTGCAAAACCAGAACGGGTTAAAATAAAAACACGCTTATCGGATGATTGCTTGCGCTGATGTTCATATACCCCTCCAACCGTTTCAAGAGGGTAGGCATTACGCACCTTTCTGAATGTGCCCAAATAAGTTTTATTGTCGAAATCTTCAGGCCTTATGTCCAAATGGTCCGGCTCTGTTGAATCCATCCACCAGCCATCAATGCCCAATGAGAAAAGCCCTTTATTAAGGTGTTCCCAATAGATATCTTTAGCCTCAGGATGATAGGCATCGTACACCTGAACACCAGAAGGAAAATTCATATCCGGTGGCCAAACGTCTTTACCGGATTGTGGCCATGTTTGAAAATCCATCAACATGCCTTTGTCCTGTAATATTTTAAATTGTGGCGTTTCTGGGCCAAAAGAGGACCAAATAGATATGATTAAGTGGGCATTCAATTTATGAACGTCATCAACAAATTTTTGCGGCTCTGGAAACCCAGGATTTAAAAACTTCATGGCATTCCAATGATAATTGTCGCCCCAATATTGCCAGTCCTGAATAATACCATCCAATGGAACGCCCAATTCGCGGTACTTTTCTACTACTCCAATGGTTTCATCCTGGCTTTTATAACGCTCCCTACTTTGCCAGAATCCATACGTCCAAAGCGGAAACATTGGCACTTCGCCGGTTAGCCCCCTCATTTGAGCCACTACACCATCGGCATTTTTGCCATACATAAAATAGTAGTCGATGCAGTCGCCAACTTCCGAAAAGAATTCAGTTCCGCTTTCATCATCAGTAAAAGTGGTGGGCGAATAATTATCCCAAAAAAGGCCATATCCCTTAACCGATTGGAAAAACGTAACAAAATCCCAGGTATTATTCTGTACCATTTGTACCTGCTGATTTCGCTGCGACATTTTGCCATTCTGCAAGATGCCCAGCCCGTATATGGCCTCATCTTTATCTAATGAAAAAAACTGGCATACACTGTAAGTTTTTGTGCCTGTATCATTAAAATCTTTAAAATAAGCACCTGCTTGTTTTTCATTTAAGAGTGCTTTTCCATCAGGGGAAGTAAATGAGATTTTGCCACTTTTCAGGTTTAAAGCAACATTTATTTCGCCACTCATTATAATAGCCACATCGCCCTCTTGTTCAATTTTTAAACTAACTTTCTCAGGCGTATTAATAACTGATAGGCTCTCCTTTTTTAAATTAGCCCCTTTAGGCCATTTTAGCACTCTTACAACAGAAGGGGTATAGAATTGTATTTCTACCTCTAAATTATTAATACTTGTTTGCAGTCCATACTCTTTTAGATTATAGCTTTGCGCTACTGTTGTAATAAATGACACAAATGCAATAGCTAATGTGATTGAAATTCTTTTATGATTCATGATTTCTGAAATCCATTATTTACAATAAAAAGCCTCTGTATTTGTTCCTTTCATTAAAAGCAACAAGCACAAAGGCTAATTTACACTGTTGAGCTAAAGGCATCTTTTGGTATCAGATAATTAAATATTAAAATTGGATATTTAACCATACCCATAGCACTCAACTATTTATTTTTCTAACACTTAAACCAAAAATAAATAAAATAAGAGTATGTATAACCTATTAGAAACTCGCCTTAAAATTATTTTCTTATGTGATTTTTTTTGCCAATAGCTCTCTTCGACTCTTTATTTTTCATTAATGTGCTACATCCCCATCTGCCTTCAGACAGGGAATTCATCTATAATTATCGATGCATATTAGATACATTTATTAATAAACTGAGTTCGATATAAATTTTATAGAATTTAGGTTAATAGCTTATCATCAATTATTCATCTCATTATTTAGCCCAAACTTCACCTTCCTCAGTCATCCTCCATTTAAAATAGGTATCAAGCACTTCGAGAGATACTTCGCTTGGCACAGACCCAACATGTGGCTTCTGTTGTAAGTACATTACTTCTGGATTATCATCGCTAAAAGCAGGCCATTCTGGAACGCCTTCGCCATTAGGATGGCCATATTTGGCAAAATTTGTCCAATAAGTACCCATAGCTTCTGAAATTTCAACATCGGACTTAGAAGCATTTTGCCCTAAGTGCTGGAACACATAAGCGACATCCTGCCCGTGAGGCGAACCTTGGCCATATTGTGGCGAATCTTCTGGATATTCAGGATGCTGGTCGAAATAGTAATAGTAAACTTTTGACTGCCCTGTTTGCGATTGTAGCCTTGCCCAGATCCATGTTTGCCATCCAAAGGCAGCATCGCGCATTAAATCGCGGGCCGTCTTAGGCACACTGTTTTCAGCAAGCGGATAAGCTTCCAACAGCGCATCGGCGAATTTACCAAAGCGTTGCTTTACGCTATTCCTTACATTTTCGGGATTTTTTTCCCACATAAAGCTAGCTCCTTCGTCAGAATTATAGCCAATTAAGACAGGTACATCATTGTATTTACCCTCCTGATAAAGCTTATGTTGACAATCCGGTATAACAACTCCATCAATAATTGGCCATCCTCCGGGCATTGTCCAACCTTTTGGAATAAACTTCTCAGCTTCCATTTTTCGTAATTCGGCAATAGAAGTACCACCATGTTGTTTCACATATTCAATTCCATCAGCTTCTGCATCTTTTAATGTTTTCATATTCTCACCAGGATATGTAGTTGGCCTTGAAGGACCAAATGAACCACCACTTTGAGAGATAGCACCTTGGAATAATCCTTTTGCTAACGGTGAAGCACACAACATACTTACCGAAATACCACCTGCAGACTCACCAAAAATGGTTACTTTTTCTGGGTCGCCACCAAAAGCTGAAATATTATTTTTGATCCATTTAAGTGCAGCAATCTGATCGAGCAGCCCATAATTACCAGAAACGCCATCAGGGCTCTCAGCACTCAACTCAGGATGAGCCAGAAAGCCTAGTTGACCAACACGATAGGCGATACTAACAAGCACAACGCCTTTATTTGCCAATGCCTGCCCATCAAAAACGCCTTCGGAAGTACAACCAAAACTAAAACCTCCACCATATATCCATACTAAAACAGGGATTTTTTCATCCATTGTTTTTGCAGGAGTCCATACATTCAGATAGAGACAATCTTCACTTTTTCCAGAAGGAGGGTTTGCGCCCTGCATTGGACCGGGGGCATATTCCGTGGCTTGTTTAACACCTTCCCACTTTTCTGCCAGCTGAGGTGCTTTCCATCGTAATTCACCAACAGGCGGCTTAGCAAAAGGTATGCCTTTAAAAATGGTTAAATCATCAGTAATTACCCCCTGTAAAATACCCTCTTCTACCTTCACCTGGCCGGGTTCTAAAGGAGTACTACAAGAGCTCGCTATAATCATTGCGAATAAACCAGCTAATACTTTAAATTTCATCTGTTTATTTTTTGTTTTTAATAGGTCAGATGGAACTCGCCAAACCAATCATCTTCGTGTGTGAGAATATTGACCATGGGCTCGCTTCATCATGCTTCAACACTTTACTTATCTAAATAATTTTGGTGCTAACTCTTTTAAACTGCGCCTCCAAGTTAAAAATTCGTGAGCTGTTTTTTCCGAAACATAGGAAATGGCATTAAAACCTGCTTGTTTTAACTCTGCTGCAGATTTTTTAACACGTTCAGGGTTTTCTTTACTGCCACAACTCATAAAAATTAGCTTTACCGATGATTTATCTTTAATATCATCAGGCGAATAAACCCCGCCACTTAATAGGGCATAGTATGAAAAAACGTCAGGTTTATTAAGCGTAATAAGCCTTGTTTCGAAACCTCCCATGGACAAACCTGCCATGGCACGGTTATCAGCCCCTTCTAAGGTTCTGAAATTTTCTTCTACATAAGGCATTAATTCATCAACTAAAACTGTTTGAAAAGGTGTAATATCAAAACTTTTTAACCCGCCGAATTTTGTTTCATTGGTCATGCCATAAGTCATTACAATAATGAAAGGCTTTGTTTTTCCTTCTGCAATCAAGTTATCCATAATAAGGTTGGCATGCCCTTGGTTGGTCCAGGCTGTTTCATCTTCGCCCCATCCGTGTTGAAGGTATAAAACCGGATATTTCTCCGTAAGATTTTTACCATACCCTGGAGGTGTATATACAAAAGCTCTTCGAACTGTATTTGTACTTTTTGAGGGAAACAATATTTGCTGAACATTACCGTGAGGCACATCTTTTAATGCAAAGAAATCGCGATCGTGTGCAGGTATTTCAATACCACTCTCCCAACGAAGCGAACCAAAGAAATTCATTGCCCCAGGGTCGTTAAAAATACCGCCATCGATGGTTAAATGATAGTAATGAAAACCTTCGTCCATAGGGCCTTCGGTAGTGCCCATCCAAGAACCATCTTCCATTTTCTCCAATACTGTTCCACCACGACCGCCCAACCCAAGGCTAACACGTACACTATCGGCATCAGGTGCCACCACTTTAAAGCGGGCATATCCCTGTGAATTGACCATTGGGTATTGTTTTCCCGGTTGGTTTAATACCGAAGGTTTAAAATCTTCTTTTATTTCAGTTGGAGCAGTTTGTGCTACGCAACTACTTACTGCCAATGTAAGCAGTAAGGAAAGTTGAATGAGGATGTTTTTTTTCATATTTATTTTTTAGGATAGATGAAACCAGTCAATTAGTTATCTTCTTGAGATAGAAGGAACTTTCATCGCTCGTTTCATCTTTCAATTAATTAAATGTTTAAGGGTATATTTATAGGGAAAGAAGCCATCTTATTTTTAAGAAAACCCTGCGAGAAGCATTACCCCCCCCACAGAGTTAAAAACTACACCTATTCTTATCTATTTAATTACTACTCCAAGCGTTTTCAAATCCTTTTCATCGGAACTATTACCATAAGATACTTCGTATTCTCCTGGAGTTACAGCCATTTTCCGCTGTTCCCAATCGTAAAACTCAAATGCTTCAGGGGACAACTCAACAACTGCTTTTTCTGTCTTTCCGGCTTTCACGGCCACTCGTTTAAAACCTTTTAATGTTTTTAAAGGGCCATCAATATCATTGACTTTACGCACATAAACCTGGATAATTTCGGTACCATCCATTGCGCCTTTATTGCTAACCGGAACAGTAATTTGGGTGCCTTCTCCAGCATTAATAGCTGTTTTGCTCAAACGTGCCTTGCCAATCTCAAAATTAGTAAAACTTAAACCATAGCCAAACGGGAAAAGGACATCTGTAGTGTATCGGTAAGTACGGCCTTTCATAGAGTAATCTTCAAAATCGCCTAATATATCTGAGTTCTTATAAAAGGAGATTGGCAATTTACCGGCAGGGTTAAAATCGCCAAAAAGGACATCTGCTATTGCCAGCCCACCTTGTTCTCCGGCGTACCAGGCCTGAAGAATTGCTTCGCATGTTTGGGTTTCGGGCGTTAACGCAATAGCAGAACCTGAACAGTTAACGAAAACCACTTTTTTACCAGCTTCTTTTAATGCCTTTAAACAGTTGCGCTGAACCGAAGGCAAATCGATATTAGTACGGTCGCCCCCTTTGAAGCCGGGATATGAAACCGGCATCTCTTCGCCTTCTAACTCACCGGATAAGCCACCAACAAATACCACAACATCATAGCCATCCAAATTTTTAATCAAAGAGGTATAGTCAACATCAACCTCTTTGCCAAAATTCAACTCAATATTAGCCTGCCAGTCATTCTTTTGAGCATAACGTATTTCAATTTTATACTTTTTACCAGCTTCAACCTTAATGGGCATTCTTGAAGAAAGCAAACGCCAGTTAATGTATTTCTGAATGGTATCGCCATTAACCAACACCTCAAAATCACCAGCAGCACCGCCTTTAAGTACCAACTCTTCTGTTTTTTTAGCTACAAACTCAGTTTCATACAAAGCCGAAAAACCCTCTAGTTTCACACCAGATGCAAATTCGTGCTGTCCTGCAGTGGTTAATTTTATTGGATTGGTTATTTGGGTTGTAACCACAACGTCCCCTTCTCTATCGCTATTATTCCAGTAGGAAGCTTTAAAACCGGGTTTGCCTTCGAACTCACATTGGGTAATGTAACTCTGGGTTACTTTATCTTCAACCAAATCGCACCCTTTGTCATAAAACAATTGCTCGCCGCTAATTTTAGATTTTATGCCATTTAAAATTGAAATGGTATGATTGGGCGTGCCATTGTAATTTCCCCATAACATTGGTTCGTTATTGGCATTAGGCCCGATAACAGCAATCTTTGGGTTATTTTTAGAAAGCGGCAGAATGTTGTTTTTGTTTTGCAACAACGTTAATGACTGCCGCGCCATATCCAATGCTAATTGTTTGTGCTTATCGTTATTCAGTATAGAAGGTGGAATTTGAGCCCAAGGAACAATGGCATCATCATCGAAATCGCCAAGGGCAAAACGCCCTTCCAAGACTCGCATTAAGCTTTTGTCCACATCTTCTTCTTTAATCAACTGCCTTTCAACAGCCTCCGGTAATGTTTTAAAAGGATAATTGCTCCATACACATTCAACATCTGTACCAGAAACCACAGCCTTTGAAGCAGCATGTACAGCATCGGATGATACTTTATGGGTTGTAAAAAAATCCGTTACAGCCCCACAATCAGAAACCACCAAATATTTATACCCCCACTCATCGCGAAGGATATGCTGCAACAGCCTGGTGCTTCCACAACAAGGCTCATCATCTAAACGTTGATATGCACACATTACCTGGCGCACATCGCCCTCTTGCACCAATGCTTTAAAAGCCGGAAGATATGTTTCGTATAATTCGCGGGGATTGATATTATTCAGGTTTAACTCATGACGGCTCCACTCCGGCCCGGAGTGTACCGCATAATGTTTGGCACAAGCCAACAACTTACGGTATTTGGCATCGGCTGGGCCTTGTAGCCCTTTGACCACAGCCACACCCATACGAGATGCCAGGTAAGGGTCTTCGCCATAAGTCTCCTGTCCCCTGCCCCATCGTGGGTCACGAAAAATATTAACGTTAGGCGTCCAGACAGAAAGGCTTAAAAAACGTTTGTTTTCATTGCCCTTATTAATCCACTCGTGGTATTTAGCACGCCCTTCATCGGATATGGCATTATAAATATCGTAGAGCAATACATCATTAAAAGAAGCTGCCATTCCGATTGGTTCGGGAAATACAGTGACATTGTCATTATTGGCATATCCATGTAAAGCCTCACTCCACCAGTTAAATTTTCGAATGCCTAACCTTGGAACAGCATCGGACTGGTCGCACATAAGCGCTGCTTTTTCTTCAAGCGTAAGCCTGGATACCAGGTCTTTTGCCCTTTCCTTGAAACTTAATTCAGGGTTTTGAAAAGGATACTGCTGTGCATAACTATTTACAGTAAGCATTAACATGGCTGCACCCAACAACCATTTTTTTAGGTGTGTAATTGATTTTATTCTCATAGTATGGTTAATATATACTTAGAAAGACATTTATTTAATTATTTATTAGATTTAAAACAGCAGCAAAACCTCCACGGCGCAACAGTTTTATATCAAGTTGGCTTTTGTTATCCACCACCATATGTTTTACCGAAAATGCTTTATCATGGCCCCCATCACTTATCAATGTCAATTTGAATTTCTTATTTCCAGGTAGGAAACTAAAATTCACCTGTTGTATTGATTCTTTCTGCATTCCCGATATTCCACCTACAAACCAATCTGTTCCTTTACGGCGGGCCATTACCACATATTCGCCAGGATAACCATCTAAAAACTTTGTATCATCCCAATTAGCCGGCACCTTTTTTAAGAAGCTTGTGGCAGCATCAGGCAATGCGTAATAACCTTCTGGGCGGTCTGCCATATGTTGCATGGCAGATTCGAACACAACACTTAATGCTAGTTCGTGACCATAAGATGTAATGTGCGGATATTGTGAGTTTGTAAACGTTACAGGTGTATAATCCATTGAGCCAACCACATTACGGGTAAATGGCAAAGTAGCATTATGCACAGGTGCAGAGGTAGTTAGTTCAGGCCCATTATTATACCATTCAGCGCCACGCACCCCTTCGTAAGTCATCAGGTGAGGATAGGTACGTTGCCACCCACGTGGAACCAGGCATCCATGAAAATAGACCATCATCTCAAATTTGGCAGCATCTTCCAAAATATCAAGATAATAGTTAATCATATTTTGTTTTTCACTCTCAAAGAAGTCAACTTTTACGCCAACAACCCCTAATTTCTTTAATTTGGTAAACTCTTCCACGCGGTTTTCATGGGTCAACATCCTGTCTTTTGGCCTAGCGCCAACCCATGTATGTTCTCCTCCTGAATTGTACCACATCAAAGGTTTAACACCCAATGAGTGAATGTATTTTAAAGCATCTTCAAGGTTGCCACCATTGCCCATGGCATCCCACTCCCAATCTAATAGAGTATATTCCCAGCCCATATGAGCCGCTAAATCGGCAAATTTGCAAACGGTTTTAAAATCTTTTGTGCCGTGATTATCCGACCAGTAGTTCCACGAAGCAACACCAGGCTTAATCCAATCGGTATTTTCTATCTGAGCCGGAGCAGACACATCATTCACCAATGTCGTTTCCACAATGTCAGACAAGCTTCCCACAATGATTACCCTCCATGGTGATTTCCATGGCAATGTCACAGTTGGACACACTTCTCCAGTGCCTCTCCCATTCCATTCATCAGGAAACGTAATTTTGTAACTATTTTTATCGCCGTAGTTAGTCAGTTTTGAACCGCAATAATTCCGGTTAACATCTGCTTCGTGGATTAAAAACCAGCAGGTAGTATCGGGTGTGCTAAAAAGTGCAGGGTACGCCCAATCTTTTTGCTCTGAGCCATCGGCCATTTTAGCATACAAGCCTTCGTTGGCAGGATTAAATTTTTCTAACCAACGCATAGTGCTGTCGGGAATTGAATAGGCTGTCAGCTCATCGGTTACTTTATAAGCCGCGCCCTTTCCAGGAATTTCATAACGAAATACAACGCCATCGTTATAAGCCCTTATGATTAGGTTTATTTTATTCTTTTCGGGATTTTCAAAAAACACAGTTACTTCATTTCCAGAATTACTGCAATGTGTTTTCTTACCATGTAACATGGTGTATTTCTCATTAATATATTTTGATTTTCCGGCTTTAATAAACTTAAGCCCCTTTGAAAAATCTTCTTCGGAACAAATTAGACCTAAATCTATCTTTGGGATTACTTCTTTTTGATTTTCAACTTTACTATAATTAATTTTTAAATACCACTCCCCTCTTTGTTGATTATAAAGTTGAACAATTACCTTTCTGTTTGGAGATATAATAGAAACAGTTTGTGAATTGACAAAAGATATTGAGATTATAAAAATTAAGATTATAGAACCTATTCTTTTTTTCATATAATAATATATAACATTACTTAATACAGAAAACTAGCTGATTTATAATACTTAAATCTTGCCTGTTAAAACAACTAAAGTATCTAATTTTAATCTACCCCATTATCAATTTTAGATATAAGAATTATGAAATTGGATAAAAACCCAAATAAGATTAAGTTCGATACACTTATTTGGGTTTTAATAAACCTTAATGATTTGCATATTAAACAGAACATTCCCATTAATGACTCCTATCTCCTGAATCATTCAATTTATGTTTTGTTAAAAAAAATCGAGGAATAATTTTATATGAAACCACTATACTTTCATTCTCCAAAATAAGATTTATAGAATGCTTTATTTTCCTAACTCTATGTAGAACCTCCAATTATTAGCTGACCATCTAAATAAATAACTCTTGGCTCGATTTCTTCTTCTGAATTTATCTTTTGAAAAAGTAATTCTGCAGAAGTTCTTCCAATCTCAATTCCCTGAGGGTGTATAGATGTTATTGTTGGATTGTACATACTTCGAAAAGGTTCTTCACAAAAAGCAACTACAGAGATATCATCAGGAATCGATAAACCTTTATTATAAATCCCCTTCATAATTCCGGAGAGTGTTAAATCACTAATTGCAAAAATGGCATCGGGTGGCTCAGGTAATTCCAATAATGATATTGTTTTTACTTTGGCTTCTTCTGGCCATTCACTCGAAATAATATACTCTTCATGAATGGGAATATTTCTGTTTTCATGGGCCATTTTATAACCTTCAAGCCGGTTACGACTAATTAAAAGGTTTGAGTTACCTGTACAAATAGCAATACGTTTCTTTCCTTTATCTATTAAATGAAGTACTGCATTATAAGCTGCAGAAGTGTCATCTAATAGCACAAGATCTGCATTTAAATCTTTCATTACCCGGTCATAGAATACAATTGGTAAACCAAGGTTTATGACATCTCTAAAGTGCGAAAAATCCTTTGTTTCTCTGGAAATGGAAGCTAAAATTCCTTCTACATTATTAGCAACCAGAATATCCAGATTTTCAACTTCTCGTTCGTATGATTCGTTAGATTGCAACATCAATAAATTATAACCGTTTTTATGTACTACATCTTCAATTCCCTGAATTACAGAGGGCCAAAAGAAATAAGACATCTGAGGTACAAGTAAACCAATGACTTTGCTTTTTTTATGACGAAGGGATGATGCCACAAGATTTGGTTTATATCTTAGTTTTTGTGCCAATTCTTTTACTGCATGTTTAGTCTCCTGACTCACATCAGGATGATCCCTTAATGCACGACTCACCGTAGATTTATTTAGACCTAAAATCTGGGCAATATCTTTCAATGTTGTAGCACCTTTCTTCATCATAAATCAATAATTATTAAGAAATATCATCTTGACAAAATAAATATAGAATAAAATACAAGTAAAAAATAAATAAAACTCAAATAACAACCGGTTGCACAACCCGTTGCATAGATATATCCCTGAATAACGGTATTTCATTACACTTATATTTGTTAATAAATGTAATTTAGCATTAAATTAATTAAATGATATCACAGAAGCAGCTTCAGATAATTATATTTTATTTAGAGAGAGAATTTAGGTGTTGAGTTTTTACTATTGAGAGAAATAAGGTAAACGCATAATTAAAATTTAGAACTATGAAAAAGTCTGCATTATTAGTTGTATTGACAATTTGTTGCACTATAGTATCTATGGCACAAAATGGAAGTTTAAAGGGTAAATTAATTGATAAGTCTTCTGGTGAGCCATTAATAGGAGCAGCAGTTATAATAAAAGGAACTACAGTTGGTACCATCACCAATTACGATGGAGAATACGAACTAACTAATATTGATCCAGGATCATACACTTTTTCAGCTTCATTTATTGGATATTCAAATCTGGATAAAGATATTGAAATACCCGAGGGGGAAACTGTATATAGCGATTTTGAGTTATTTCAGGATTTAATAGGCTTAGATGAAGTAATGGTAACTGGAGTTGTAAATCAAAAATCTGCATTAGAATCGAGTGTGGCTATGACGACTATCAAACCCAAATTTTTAGATGAATTTGGAGCGGTAACAACAGCAGAAATGTTTAAAGCTATACCCGGTATACGTTCTGAATCATCAGGTGGAGAAGGTAATGCAAACATTGCTGTTCGAGGTGTTCCTGTAGCATCCGGAGGATCAAAATTTTTACTTTTACAGGAAGATGGGTTACCTGTTCTTCAGTTTGGAGATATTGCTTTTGGTAACTCTGATATATTTCTTAGAGCAGATCAAACTGTGGGTAGAGTGGAAGCCATTAAAGGTGGTAGCGCTTCAACATTTGCAAGTAACTCCCCTGCCGGTATCATTAACTTCATTAGTAAAACCGGTGATACAAAAGGTGGTAGTTTAGGAACAACATTAGCTGCTAATTATAAATCTTTCAGAACTGATTTTGAATACGGTGCTCCAATAAACGATGATCTTACTTTTCATATAGGAGGATTCTATCGTCAAGGAAGAGGTCCAAGAGATCCTGGTTATACAGCCAATTCCGGAGGTCAGATAAAAGCAAATATTACTAAGAAATTTGAAAAGGGTTATGCTCGATTATATTTTAAATATTTAAATGATAAGGCTATTAGTTATATGCCAATGCCTGTAGCAGTAACTGGCACAGCAGATAATCCAGAATATAAATCTGTAGCTGGTTTTGACTTATTAACCGGGGCATTGCAAAGCTCTGAGTTCCGTAAAATAAATAGCACTGATGGATATGGTAATGCACGTACTAGTGATATGTCAAATGGAATGCATCCTGTTTCTACTGCTGTTGGTGGTGAATTATCCTATAATTTTGGAGAAACATGGCAGCTAAAAGAGAAATTTAGAATGTCGTATACAAATGGTACATTCAATTCACCATTTCCTGCTCAGGTTGGTAATGCTAATGATATTGCAACAGATATTGCCGGATCAGGTTATTCTTTATCTTATGCCAATGGTACTAATGCAGGCACTACGTTATCTTCTTCTGAAATCTCAAATTTGAATAATAACGGACTGTTAATGAGAATTCATCTTTTTGATGTTGAAATGGATAACCTGAATAATTTCACCAATGATATCTATCTAACACAGAGAGTAGACAAAATGAAAGCAACTCTTGGGTACTATAAAGCATACCAGAAAATTGGCATGACATGGTTATTTCAGACTTATTTAACAGATGTTAGTGATAAAGGAACTCATTTAATGAATATCTCCAATTCAGCCGGACAAAATTTAAGTGAAAACGGACTTATATCCTATGGAACTCCTACATGGGGAAATCTAACACGTGAATATGATATGTCATACAATATTGATGCACCTTATTTTAACATGGAGTATGAATTATCTGATAATATTAATGTAGATGGAAGTGTGCGTTATGATTTTGGAAATGCCAGCGGATATTATTTAGAAAATAACACCTCTGCTGTTGATGTTAATGGTGATGGAGAAATTTCTTTAGTTGAAGAAGAAGTTCCGGTTTTGAATAAAAATAATCCTAATAATGTAGATTATAACTTTGGTTATTTATCTTACTCTTTCGGTGTTAATTACAAGCTAAATGATGATAAAGCTGTGTATGCTCGTTATAGTGCTGGTGGTAGAGCTAATGCAGATCGCTTATTATATACTCCATTTATAGAAGATGGAAAAACCATTGATGGTCTGGATGCAGATCGTATCAGCCAGTACGAATTAGGTTATAAATACAAATCGCCTAAAGTTGGCGTTATCGCAACAGGTTTCTATACTCGAATTAATGAGCAAAATTTAGAGTTTGAGAAAATTATAAATAAGGAATTTCAAACAATGGGTGTTGAACTTGAAGTTGTGGCTCAGTTAGGGAAGTTGAATATTACTTCAGGAGCAACATTTACTAAAGCTGAAATACTTAAAAGTTTAACTGCAAGTGAAGAAGGAAATACTCCTCGTAGAGTACCGGATCTTTTATATAACATCAACCCTTCTTACCCATTATTAAAGAATAAATTGGTATTAGGTTGTAGTTTAGTTGGAACTACAAAAGTTTATGCACAGGACGATAATGAAATGATACTTCCTGGTTATGTTTACCTTAATGCTTTTGCATCTTACACATTAGCTAAAGGATTAACACTTAGAGCAAATGTAAATAATTTAACCAATACTTTAGGATTTACTGAAATGGAAGGAGACTCATTTGTAAATAACAGCACTAATTATTTCAGAGCTCGCCCTATTACAGGAACTGCATCAACTATCTCTCTAACATTTAAATTCTAATATGTGGCCGGGAGTTAAATCTCCCGGTATTTTAGAAATATTTTAAGTAGAACCAAAAAATACATCATATATGAATCCTCATGAACGAGCAGCAAGCATAATCATCCCCAGAATCATCAATAAAATACTACACAAACAAGGAAGGTATGCCATTTCTTTGGCTGGCGAAAGCGGATGTGGAAAAACAGAAACAGGGAAAGCATTAAAAAATGAACTGGCAAAACACAATATTAAAGCATTGGTACTGGGGCAGGATAATTATTTCAACTTACCACCCAAAGCCAACGATGCACAACGTAAAGCTGATCCTACTTGGTTAGGTCCAAGAAAAGAGGTAAACCTTGATTTATTAAACCATCATTTAAAAGAGGCTCAAAAAGGATCTCTTTATATTGAAGTTCCCCATATTGAGTACCACTCTAATATTGAATCAAAAATAGAAACTGATTTATCTGATATAAAAGTAATCATTGCAGAAGGTACATATACCTCACTATTAAGAAATTTAGACACCCGTATTTTTGTTGATGCCAATTATATGGATACTTTAAAATACAGACTAAAACGTAACAGAGGAAATGAAGTTCATGATCCTTTTGTAGAAAACATACTTGAAACTGAGCATAAAATAATTGCAGGACATATTTTTCTAGCAGATTATATCATTACAAAAGACTATGATGTAACTGAAGGGGTATAAATTTTACATCCCCGTCAATGATAATAAACTCAAATGGAAACAATGAATATGATTACAAATACAAACAATATAAGATTAAACTCCGGACCCATGTTAAATGCATATCCGGATAGCATTGGTGGAACGTTAGGGGGTATCATTGATTTTATTCAAAAAGATGAGCTGCACGATGTTTTTCAGTCCTTCTATATTTTGCCTAGTATTTTCAATACTGATTTAGACAGGGGGTTTTCTGTAATCGACTATAATATAAATAATTTATATGCTTCAAAAGAAGATTTATCTGAATTAAAAAAATCAAATATCTCTTTGAAATTCGATTTTATTTTAAACCATGCATCAGTACTTTCTAACCAATTTCAGGATATTTTAAAGAACGGTGAAAAATCAATATACAAGGACTTCTTTATCCAATGGAATCAGTTTTGGGATGGATGTGGTACTATGACAAAAGAAGGCTTTATACAGCCGGATTTGGAATATATAAAAGATATGTTCTTCCGTAAACCCGGACTACCTATTTTAATGGTTCGCCTGCCTGATGGAAAAGAAGTTCCTTACTGGAATACCTTTTACCAAGAGGTAAAATATGAAAAAATTGATACTCAGGATTTAATGAGAGTAACCAATATTCAATATGCTACGGCAAATATATTGGCAAATCATATAAACAACGCAATAGAATCAGGCAGCAGACCATCTGAAATAGATTTTAAGGGTTTTGCATCTTATCAAAATGATACAATCAATCTATTGGAATCCAAGCGCAAGTATCTTGGGCAGATGGATCTTAATATCAAATCACCACTGGTTTGGGAATTTTATGAAGATACATTAAAAAAACTGGCTGACTATGGTGCTGAAATTGTAAGACTTGATGCATTTGCCTATGCTCCAAAAGAACCGGGGTTACCTAATTTCCTTAACGATCCGGGAACATGGGATTTACTTGAAAAGGTGAAAAAGCTGGCTGATAAATACAGTTTGACTCTATTACCTGAGATACATTCAAAATACGAAGAAAAAATCCATGAAAAAATTGCCCAAAAGGGATATTTAACCTATGATTTCTTTTTACCGGGATTAATAATTGATGCATTTGAAAGAAACACAAATGAAGTATTAATCAAATGGATTAACGATATCCAGGAAAAAGATATTAAGGTTGTAAACATGCTAGGATGCCATGATGGAATACCTTTGCTCGACCTAAAAGGTTTATTAACCGAGAAGCAAATACAAATGCTGATAAAAACAGTAGTTAATCGTGGTGGCTATGTAAAAGACTTACATGGGCAGAAAAATATGTATTACCAGGTAAATGCAACATACTATAGTGCTTTAGGCGAAGATGATGCAAAACTCCTATTAGCAAGAGCAATACAAATATTTATGCCTGGTAAGCCTCAGGTTTGGTATCTTGATCTTTTAGCTGGGAAAAATGATTATGAAGCAGTTAAAAAAGCGGGTCCGGGAGGTCATAAGGAAATTAATCGTACTAATTTACAATTACATGATGCTATTAACAGTCTTAATGAAGAGATTGTTGCTCAACAACTTTCCTTACTAAGATTTAGAAAAACATTTCCTGCTTTTGGATTTGATGCGAAATTAGAAATATTAAATAACCAACAGGAATCACTTCATCTTCAATGGCAAAACAATAATTGTACAGCAACACTGATTGCTAACTTAATAGATTATTCATTTACCATTAATGCAACCGATGAAAATGATAAAGTTATTTTTAATTTTAATAGTGCTGATAGGTAGTCTATCTTTATAAAAATAATACCATGGGAAATACACAATATACACAGGATAACACTAATGTTACACTTATAAAATGGTTAACATTTTTAATGTTTACCATGTTTGCCATGACCACTGATGCGGTTGGCGTTATCATTCCGGAGGTTATGAAGCAGTTTGATTTAAGTATGACGGCTGCCGGATTAATGCACTACGCTCCTATGATTGCCATTGCGCTTGCAGGTATACTACTGGGATTTTTGGCAGACAAACTTGGTCGTAAAAGAACCATCATAATCGGATTAGCTCTTTTTGCTCTTAACTCCTACTTATTTATTGTAGGAAATACGTTCGCTTTCTTTTTAAGCTTAATGGTTATTTCAGGCTTGGCCATTGGAGTATTTAAAACTGCAG
Organism: uncultured Saccharicrinis sp.; assembly: GCA_963663905.2. GTDB lineage: Bacteria > Bacteroidota > Bacteroidia > Bacteroidales > Marinilabiliaceae > Saccharicrinis. Next base: position 330,924 of record CAXXQP010000001.1, read on the forward strand.
CACTTGCTTTAATTGGCGATATAACCAAATCAACATCAGAACACACATCAACCATGAATGCAGTTGAAGGATTTTTTGGAGTAGGTGCCATTGTAGGTCCATTTATTGTTTCATATCTATTAAGCAAAGGAATTGACTGGAAATGGCTTTATGTAGTAGCAGCAACCCTTTGTATCGTACTTATATTAATAGCTTTATTGGTTAAGTATCCAACAACACAAAAAACAACCGAAGATCCTATCAATTTAAAAGGTACATTAACAATGATGAAAGATCCATATGCTATAGGTTTTTCAATGGGCGCTTTTTTATATGTGGCTGTTGAATGTGCAATATACGTTTGGATGCCAACTCTAATTGCAGATTATAACGGTAACTTTGTTTATATTGCCACCTATTCTCTTTCAATATTTTTTATTTTAAGAGCAGCTGGTCGTTTTATTGGAGCCTGGTTAATGGCACATTTCAATTGGGCTTTGATTCTTACTATTTTTAGTCTCTTAATATTATCTTGCTTTTTAGGCAGTGTTATAGTGGGCATTAAAGCAGCAGTCGTTCTGTTACCTCTGTCGGGTTTATTTATGTCTGTTATTTACCCAACAATAAATTCAAAAGGCATTAGCTGTTTCCCAAAAGCTAAACACGGTTCGGTAGCAGGGGTTATTCTATTTTTTACAGCTGCAGGGGCAGCGTTAGGACCATTAGCAATGGGAGCAGTTAGTGACCTTTTTGGTAAGGATGCTAAATATGGTTTTATACTTGCCACAATATTTGCTGCAATTTTGGCCATTGGTACAATATTAAACTTGATATTTAATCCTGCAGAAAAAAGGTTAGATGAACTTAATAGTTCAGAATACCAGCATTCATAGAAATTAAGTTGCATTACTCCATAATTAAAACATATATAGTTAAGTTATGTATCTTTCTCAATTATAAATTGAAAAGATGAAGAATAAACTTGTAAAAGCCATTGCAAAGCAATGAAAATTAGTCAGAAATCAGACTATAAACTATTATTGACTATAGTTTTGCAATACTTTCTAAATAATTATTTTTGCAACACGACTTTGTGAATGGACTTAAGTATCTTCACTCTATATTTTCGGAAGGACACTGAAATTCCTAAGTCTTTTATTCATTTATCATGTATGCGCGAAATATGAATTATGAGGATATTATTGAAATATACGTTTACGATAATATTATTGATTGTAGTCATTGCAGTTAAAGCTGAACTGACCAAGAACTTATTTGATTTAAGACATATTGGTTATGCCGAAGGACTCAACAGTCTACGCGTGTTTTCAATTGTTGAAGATAGTTCCGGTGTTATATGGATTGCCACAAAAGAAGGAATAGGTCGTTACAATGGTCATGCTGTAAAAAACTACACGCTATCAGGAAATTTCCACTATAGCGATATGGCTGGACGAACACTTCGTTTGCTTTACGACGAACGATACGGGCTATGGGCGTACGATAACACAGGCAGAATCTATCTTTATTCCTTGATGAATGATTCTTTTGAACAGTACCTGAACTTAGGCCAATACATCAATGGTGAAATCATATTAAACAAACTTTGCTTTGACGGGAAAGGAACATTATGGTTTGGATTAAGTAAAGGGCTGTACAAAAAAGAAGCAGATAAACCTATCACTTCAGTTTTTGAAGGAGAATATATTAATGACATTATATCGTCAGGGCAACAACTTTTTGTTGGTACATCAATGGGGGTATTTCAACTTTCACCTTCTCAATCAGACAAAATTCATCGGTTGATAAAAGGAAAAGACGTACAGACATTATTCTACAACATTACAAAAAATGAACTTTGGTTAGGAACATTCAACAATGGACTTTGGGTAATGGATTTGAATACTTCTACCCTACTCCCTATGAAGGAACGTAATCTCAGCTTTCTTCATCCCATAAGAGCTATTACAAAATATGACGCACATACCTTATTGGTCGGAATAGACGGAGGAGGTGTATACACTGTTGATCAAAATTCAAAAAAGTGTCATCTACTAATGAGTACAGATGATAGTACCGACATTTTTTTACGGGGCAACGGCATATATGCTGTCACCAAAGACAATCAAGGTAACATCTGGATAGGAAGTTATACTGGAGGGGTATCGGTTGCAATTCTGCAGACATACCCCATTACTATATTGAACCATCAAAGAGGAAATCCGCAATCTCTGGCAAACAACAATATAAACGATATAGAAGAGGATACCAATGGAAACCAATGGTTCGCCACAGACATTGGAATCAGCGTGCGAGATACACTTTCTAATCAATGGAGCCATGTATTAAAGGGAGTTGTGGTAGTTACCTTGTGTAAAGCGGAAAATGGCTCAGTATGGGCTGGAACCTATGGAGATGGACTCTACCTTTTGAATAATCGCAATCAGATTGTCCGTCATCTTACAAAAAATGAGGGATTAACAACAAACTACATCTTTTCTATCAAGCAAGATACTGACGGAAGCTTATGGGTGGCAGGTTTAGAAGGAAAACTACAAATTCTCAACAATCAAGGACTTCCTATACAATCATACAATATACAGTGGATTCATTCCATTGAGGAGGTTGGAGAGGATCGGATAGCTGTCGCTACTGTAAATGGTTTTTACATTGTCAACAAACGTACTGGAGCTATTCAACACTATGCAACCTCGCAGGAATACAGCCAACAAAGTGCCAGTGCTTATATTATATCGATGCTATTTAATGCAGACAGCACTGTTTGGCTTGGAACTGAAGGTGGCGGGTTAAACCTGTATGATATGAAAACCAGAAAATTAAAGATGTTCACAACCGTTGAAGGGATGCCATCCAACGACATATATAGTTTGCAACGAGATATCAGAGGACGCTTATGGGCAAGCACAGGAAAAGGACTTGCTTTAATCGAAAACTCTCAAGTATCGAATCTCAATTATGTTGGTGATGTAGACAGGGAATATAACAAATCCTCATTTGCCCGATTGGCAAACGGCAAGTTTGTATATGGCAGCACCAATGGAGCTGTTTTAGTTACACCCAAGGCAATTACAGTAACAAATTATCAATCTCAATTGAAATTTACTGGCTTATCAATAGAATATCTTCCAGCCGATGAAGTAAAACGCTTACGACCGACTATATATGACATGCTTACAAATGGTATCGTTGAACTAGATTACAAGCACAACTCATTTTCAGTTACTTTTGAGTCCATTAACTACCGTTTTCAGCGTGACATCGCATACCAATATATTTTAGAAGGATACGAAAAATCATGGAGTAGTCTATCTTCTAATGGTATGGTTCGATATACCAATGTATCTCCAGGATCTTATATTCTTAAGGTACGCAGCTTACGCCGTAATAATGGAAAAGTTATATCGGAACAAACGCTTATGCTAACAGTTGCTCAGCCTTGGTGGAATTCGTGGTGGGCATGGATAGTTTACATTAGTATCGTAGGCATTATTTTTCACTTCATTTTGCGTTTTAAAAGAAATCAACTCCAGAAAGAATACGATGAAGACAAAATAAGGTTCTTTATTAATACTGCACATGACATCAGAACACCTGTAACGCTTATTATGGCACCTTTAGATGACTTGTGCAAGGAAGAAGGCCTTTCTGACAAAGCTCTTTACTTTTTGAAACTGGCTCAAAATAACACTCACAAACTATATACACTCATCTCTCAACTATTGGAATTTGAGAAAGTGGACAGCCACAAACAACAACTTACATTATCTCCACTAAACATAAATAACATACTTACAGAAGAGATATCCAGTTTTCAGCCACTTTGCAACAAAAAACAATTGAACTTAAATCTCTCTTTGCCAGATGAACAAATATACATTATGGGAGATAGGCATAACATAGAAATACTGTTAGACAATCTTGTTTCCAATGCTTGCAAATACACAATGCCAGGAGGAGATATCCGCTTAAGCTTAAACTACACCAAACGAAAAGCCATTATAGAAATTAAAGACAGCGGTATAGGCATTCCGAAGAAGGCTAAAAAACACTTATTTAACAACGTTTATCGAGCCAAAAACACTTTGATAACAAACGAAGATGGAACGGGATTCGGCCTTCTGCAGGCGCATCGTATAATAAAAATGCTGCACGGGAAAATCAGCTTTCAATCTGAAGAAAACAAGGGTAGTACCTTTACGATAACTTTACAAAGAACAGATGTAGCTCTGGAATCTATGCCAAAGCCAACCTCTCCATCCAAAGAAGCTTTAAACTCGGAAACTATGGATGTTGCTATACCTGAAAACAGCAAGCTCGAAAACACAAGTAGTCAAAAAGCTAAAAACACAGTACTTATAGTAGAAGACCATGAGTCGCTACGGGATTATTTGCGCAAAACATTTGAGCATGACTATAGGGTTGTTGACGTTGCTGACGGACAAGAAGCACTCTCATACCTTTCAACAGAATATCCCGATTTGATACTATCGGACGTTATGATGCCTGGTATACAAGGAGATGAACTGTGCCGAATGGTTAAAGACAATCCCAATACATCAGGCATCCCATTTATACTACTAACAGCAAAAGTTAATCATAATGCAACTGTTACTGGTTTAAAAAAAGGTGCTGACGATTATATTCCTAAACCATTCAGTACTGAAATTTTAAAACTGAAGGTAGACGGTATGATTGCCAACAGAAACAGACTAAGGGACTTTTTCATGAGGCAAGCTATTATGCAAGTTGAAACAAAAAAAGATCAGGTTGACAATGAAGGAAACGGAAGCCCAACATCAAATATTGATAACAATAAGATTGATGATACAGAAATGATTCTTCTATCAGAAAACGACCGTCAATTTATTATACAAGCTACCCAACTTGTCATCAGAAACATAAGCAATATTGAGATTAACACGCTTTGTAAGGAAATGGCCATGAGCCGAACACTTTTTTATAGCCGACTTAAATCCTTGACCGGGAAAGGACCACAAGAGTTCATCCGCATCATTCGACTACAAAAGGCTTCTGAATTATTAAAAGAAGGTAAAAATGTAACTGAAGTGGCCACAGACACAGGATTTGTTAACGTAAAATACTTTAGTTCTTTATTTAAGAAACATTTTGGTATACAACCCAGCAAATACAATCACCCCGAATAAGGATTGTAAATGATATAAAGCTGTTTTTTTATTGAACTATCAAAGTCTTTATTTGCTGCAATGGCTTATTTATTGTGTGCATCAATAGCAAAATAATAACTTGAATTTTAAAATTTTAATCGAATTCAGGTTAATCTATTCTGACCAGATTTTACTTCTTTTTACATATGCTTTGGTTAGGTTTATAATTGCATTGCTTCCTCAACCATGCGCATTGCTTCGTGTTAATGTTGGATTTCTTCGATATACATGTGTTGCTTCTTTACAAAACTTCTCTAGCTCATCACTTTTGAAATTAGCTTATTCCTGCATTAGTAATAGAATGTCGTTATGAAAATTGAAAGTGGCATAAAACAAGGCTTTACTGAAACATGGCATTGTCCCGATAGCTATCACCATTTGGCAAGTTAAAGTGAAGCGACAAAGTATCTTATTTTGAAGAAATTTAATTGTGTAATAGATTTTCTAATGCATATTGCGAGTTTTAGACCATCAATTTTGTAGTTTTTATCTATCTCCAATAAAAGCCTCTAAATAAAAGCCATAAAGACGGCTCGCTCCTGCAAAAAAACAGAAAAATGTCTGCAATCAAACCTTATTTGTCAGCTTTCCACCCATTGATTTTAACAATCATTAGCAATTTTACACCACAATTTTGAATCGCAGAACAAAGACAGAAAACTGCCTTCCAAAATCAAAAAATGAGTTTATTAATCATCTGTCATTATGAAACGAGCCATGAAAAAAAGTTCTCACACAAGAGGAAGACTAAATCGACGAGTTCCATATGACAATTAAAAATCAAATAATCAGCATATGAAAAAAACACTTTTGTTTCTATTAGTAGTCTGTTCGATGCTACAATCCTGCTCGGCACAAGATTTACCTAGTAAAGAGCAAGAAGATTTATTCTTCCTAGACGAATTTGAATCTTTTGATGAAAACATTTGGACAAAAGAAGTTCATGAGCCAGGATGGGTAAATCAGGAGTTGCAAGCCTACGATAAAGAACATGTTTCTGTTGGTACCGACGAGAGTAAATCAGTACTAATTATTACTGCCGAACGCAAAAACAATAAAATTTACTCTGGACGTATAAATTCCAAGGGGAAAAAGAGTTTTAAGCATAGAAAAATTGAGGCTAGTATTAAACTTCCAAAAACTGGGAATGGACTTTGGCCGGCGTTTTGGATGATGGGAGATAACGATAAACCATGGCCACAATGTGGAGAAATAGATATCGCTGAGTGGGGTGAACGTAACGGTATTGCTACAGGAACCACTGAAACATTTGTGAATACTGCTATCCACTATGGAACAGACCAAAATGCCGGACATAAGCAAGAATATCACTATGGTAATGTTTCGCATAGTTTACAAGACGGAAAATACCATAGCTATACATTGGAGTGGAACGAAAACAGTTTAACTGTAATTATTGATAACATGGAATTTTATTCGTTTGACATTAGCACAAACAGCGATAGATACGAATATTTCCACGATAACTTCTTCATGTTATTTAATCTTGCTGTAGGAGGTGCTTTCACAGGTATTACTCACATAGACGAGATTACAGCTTTGAAAGAAGGAGAAAAAGTGAACATGTATATTGATTGGATTAAGATCTATTAAATATTAATTTGAATTTCTATGAAAAGAAAAATCTGTAATTACACATTATTATGTGGATTATTATCTCTCTGCCTATTTGGAGGCCTTGAAGAGATACAAGCAAGAGAAACGCTTTTTTCAATTATTGGAGAACAGAATCAAAAAGTGGCGGGTACCGTGAGAGATGATAATGAACCGATTATAGGAGCAACAATTATTGAAAAAGGAAACCCCGGCAACGGAACCATAACAGATATCAATGGCCAATTTAATATTAGTGTTAATCCGGGCGCTACTCTTATCATTAGTTACATCGGGTACAAATCGCAAGAGGTAATAGTTGGTCAGGCTTCTTTGGATATTATTTTAAAAGAAGATGTTCATGTAATGAATGATGTTGTAGTTACTGCTTTGGGCATTAAGAGAGAAAAAAAAGCATTAGGGTATAACGTTGCTGAGGTAAATGGAGAAGCTTTAACAAAAGCTAAGGAAACCAATGTGATCAACTCTATGGCCGGACGAGTTCCTGGTTTAGTAGTGAGTCAAACTGCAGGAGGGCCTTCTGGTTCTACACGTGTTATTTTACGCGGTAGTACAGAAATGACTGGAAATAACCAACCGTTGTACGTAATTGATGGTATCCCTCTTGACAATACAAACTATGGTAGTGCTGGTACGGCAGGTGGCTTTGATCTTGGGGATGGTATTTCAGGTATTAATCCTGATGATATCGAAAATATTTCTTTACTAAAAGGACCTGCAGCCTCTGCTCTTTACGGTAGTAGAGCCAGTCATGGTGTTATCCTTATCACCACAAAAAAAGCCAATGGCAAAGACAGCTTCAGTGTGGAATATAACGGAACACTGACCATAGATACGCAATTGGCTAAGTGGAATAACACACAAGAGACTTATGGTATGGGAAGCAACGGAACCTATAGTATCGATGCGGTATCCAATACCAATAAAAGTTGGGGACCTAAAGCCGACGGAACCAATTCCCTATCTTATTTTGATGGAGTAGAGCGCCCGTACGAAATCATACCAGACAACACATCGGGCTTTTTCCGTACCGGACTTACTGCCAGCAACACGGCTATTGTTAGTGCCAACAGTGGAAAAACAGGTGTGCGCTTTACTTTTACCGACATGCGTAACCGCGATATTGTACCGGAAACAAACATGAGTCGCGATATTTTTAAAGTACGTGCCAATACATCAATAAAAAAGGTGGATTTTGATTTTAGTGTGAATTATCTGCGTGAGGATGTTAAAAACCGTCCTGCACTAGGCGACAGTAAATCTAACATTGGTAAAAATCTGATGACTCTGGCCACTACTTACGACCAAAATTGGCTAAAAACCTATCAGGATGAAAATGGAGAGTACTCCAATTGGAATGGTATGGATCCTTACAATGTGAATCCTTATTGGGATATCTATAAAAATTTAAACGAATCTAAGAAAGATCAATTCCGTCTTAGTGGAAAGGCTACTTGGAATATCAAAGAACATCTGAAGTTACAAGGTACAGTTGGGACCGAGCTCAACTGGTTTACTTTCGAAGATTTTAAAGCACCAACTACACCTGGTTATGAAGCTGGGCGCCTTCAGAATAGTAATTTCGAAAACCGTATGTATAATGTTGAGTTACTTGCACTCTACAATAAAAGTTGGGGAAATTTTGACCTAAGTGCCACACTTGGAGGTAATATGTACAAAGTCGACAATCAAACTACTATAATTACTGCTCAAGATATGCAAATTCGTGATGTTGTAGCTTTAATGAGCTTTAATGAAACGAGCATTGAACTCAATAGTTATCGCAAACAAATTAATTCGGCATACGGTGCTATTAATTTGGGATGGAAACACATGCTTTATCTGGATGCTACCATACGTGGAGATCAATCATCGACCCTTCCTACCGGTAATAACGTATATGTATACCCATCTTTTTCAGGAAGCTTTGTGTTCTCGGAGCTGGCCCAGATTAAAAACTTATTGCCATATGGAAAGTTACGTATGTCGTGGGCACAAGTAGGTAGTGATACAGATCCTTATCAGTTAGGATTGGTGTATACCAAATCAAAATTTACATACCCGGGTTACACTATTGGCTACATAAACAACAATACAATTCCTAACAAAGATTTAAAACCTACAAAGACCAACTCTTTTGAAATTGGAGTAGATACGAAATTCCTTAAAAACCGTGTTGGAGTTGATTTTACTTACTACACACAAACCAGTAAAAACCAGATAATGGGAATGGCCAGTTCTTGGACATCAGGTTACAATTACCGACTCATTAATGCCGGTGAAATTGAAAATAAAGGGATAGAAATAGCACTGAACACACGCCCTATCGAAACAGAAGATTTTTCCTGGGATTTGAATGTGAATTTCTCTAAGAACAGCAATATAGTGAAAAAACTTGTTGATGATATGGATATGTTTGAATTGGAAAAAGCGCCTTGGCTTGATGTTCAAGTGGCAGCCAAGGTAGGCGAAAACTTTGGTTCTATTGTTGGGCCGGATTTCCAATACAATGAAAATGGCGACATACTTATTGATCCACAAACAGGTTTGCCTCAATATGATAAAAGCAATCATGTGTTGGGAAATGCGTCTTGGGACTGGACCGGAGGTGTTACTACAACCTTGAGTTACAAAAAAGTTTCACTATCAGCAATCTTTGATATAAAAGTTGGTGCCGACCTTTACTCAATGTCTTCCCGTGCAGCTTATGAATCAGGAAAAAGCAAAGAAACGCTTGCGGGACGAGAAGATTGGTACCGATCTGAAGAACAACGTCAGGCAGCAGGACTCGCTAGGGGATCTTCTGACTGGAATCCAACAGGAGGTTTTGTTGCTCCAGGCGTAATTGACAATGGCGACGGAACTTATCGTGCCAATGACATTTATATTAACCCAGAAGACTATTGGATGAGTGTTGCGCGTAATGCACCATCGATGTTTATTTACGATAACTCGTATGTGAAGCTACGTGAGTTAACACTAAGCTACAGGGTTCCAAAAGAATTATTAAGAAATGTTGTACAAAGCGTTACAGTATCGTTTGTTTCTCGAAACCCTTTCATCATCTGGAAAAATATTCCAAATATAGATCCTGATTCCAATTACAACAATACAACCGGTATGGGTATGGAATATGGTTCTTTACCATCGCGCAGGAGCTTTGGTTGTAACGTTAATATAAAATTCTAAGCGAATTTTTATTTTAATTCATTAACTAAGAATATTAAACAATGAAATACAATCTATCATATATTGCCATAATTTTAATGGTATCAGCCATGTTCTTTACCTCTTGCAGTGATGACTACATGGAAGATTTGAATACTGATCCTTCGAAGGCTGCCACAATTGATCCTAATGCCCAGCTAACCTCAGCTCAATTACAAACTTATGGAGACCTGGGTATGGTTGAGATTTATCGTAGCTACCTTTATTCGTTCAATCAGCAACTTATGGGATGTTGGAATACCACAAATTTTGGTGGTCGACACACACAAGATAACAGTGAGATGAGCCGTATATGGACTACCTTTTATACAACCTCCATCAAAAATATTACTGATGCCGAATTCCGTACGACTAACGACCCTTTAAAGGTAAATATTAATTCAGCCTTACGTATTTACCGAGTTTACCTGATGTCTATAATTACAGATGTTTATGGAGATGTACCCTACAGTGAAGCCGGCAAGGGTTTTCTTGAAGCCAACTTCAATCCTCGTTATGACACACAAGAAGAGATATACAATGATTTTTTTATTGAACTGAGTGAAGCTGTTAATAGCTTTGATGCTAGCAAAGATAAAATCACCGGTGATGTGGTATACAACGGAGATATAGCTAAGTGGAGAAAGCTGGGTAATTCACTTCGTTTACGATACGCTATGCGAATTTCTGACGTAGCACCACAAAAAGCACAGGAAGAATTTGAAAAAGCGTTGCAAGCCAATGGCGGAATTATAGAAAATGGCAACGAAGATGCACTTATAAAATATATGAATATTGCATTAAGTTTTGGACAGGAGGCTTATAGTGATTATCGGGGTAATGCCTTATCTCAAATCCTATTTGGCAACGACCCTGCCAATAATCCTAGCTACCTGTGTTCTACTTTGTTCAATCAGCTCAATAACACAGGGGATCCACGTACTTTCAGAATCGCACGTTTTTATTATGATGGACTTATGAGTGCTACAAGTACTGACAATCGTATAGATTTAACGGATGAAATGATCTCCAAAGGTATACCTTTTCAACCACGTGATCCGGGAGCTTTCTCTTGGGAACCATGGCCTACCGGTTACGACAGCGATATATTGATTGGGTTGGCTGAAAATAACAGCTCAATTTCATCCTCTGTGAATAGAGAAACTGAACCAAAGCTTGCTAATAATTTTCTTAAAAGTGACAATCCTGGAGTCATTATAACCGCGGCAGAAGTAAAGCTTCTATTAGCTGAGGCTAAATTGAAAGGATGGAATGTTGGAAGCGCCTCTATTAATGAATTATATAAACAAGGAGTGCGTGCTGCTATGGACTTTTTATCTGATAATTATGGTTGCGAGGTAGTTTCTGATAATGATTTCGATACTTTCTTCCCTAACATTAACTTAGGATACACTGACGAGCAAAAAAAGAAAGCTATTAACACACAAGCATGGATTCTACATCTTACCAATCCTGCAGAATGCTGGGCTAACGTTCGTCGTTCAGGCTACCCTGAACTCAAATCTCCTGAAGCTTATGGCTTCGGTCAGTTTCTCACCGGAGGTATCGATATTCCTGTTCGCCTTTGTTATCCTGTACTTGAATCGTCATACAACAAAGAAAATTACAACGAAGCTTTATCCCGAATGGGAGGAACAGACAATTGGCATACACAAATGTGGTGGAATAATAAATAAAGAAAAGTATATGAGCCATGAGGGATATTTCTCCCATATAGGGATGATTGTTCTTTGCGAGTTCTAAATGACCTATGAAAATCAAATTATAAACACATGAAACACCCATATAAAAGATCTTTGCACAGGAAGATGATTTTATTTTGGGTGTTCCATATGGTCATTAATAATAAATTACACTAATATAAAACGAGCCTAGAGAATGCTCTTCTCACCCACGATAATGATTTTTGGCGAGTTTTATGTGACCATAAAGAACAAAATTAAAACACATGAAAAAAATATATTTTATACTACTTGGTATAGTTGCTTTGAATTTGGCATTCACAGCATGTAGTGAGGAAGATTCTTTTTCAACAGCAACAAGCAACGATGAACCGAGAATATTGGACCCTATTTTTCCTGACAGGGTAAATGGTGAGTTACCGGTTATCTCAACAATAAGCAGAGATGCTAACCTTACCATAACATTGACCGTAACACCGGCCGATTATACTACCGTAGTATGGCTAATTGATGGCAATGAAGTACAAACCGGAACAGAATTAGATATCAATTTAAATGCCGGAACATATCATTTTAAGGTGGTTGTATCTACTTCAGAAGGTAAATCAACCTATCGCGAGGGACTTGTACAGGTGAATCCATTGGCTGGTGATCCCTGGGCTACAGAAGTTGGCTTAGAGCGTATCATCACCTCAAATATACCTGCACGTCTATATGGAGAAAACCTTAGTAGTGTTAATGGTTTGATGATTGACGGCATAAGCATTACAAACATCAACTATATAGAAGCTGAAGAGAATAACTATATAGAATATGAAGTTCCGGGTGAGATACAGGAAGGTGAACATCGTGTAGTTTTATTAGATGCCGAAGGCAATGAATATGGCGGTAACTCGGTTACTGTAACCAATGCATCGCTTATTACTTCAGGAGCAACAAGAACTAATGCAAACAGAGAGTGGAATATGGGCGGTATCAATCTTGATCAAATCACTTCAATGACCATAAATGGTGAAGTCATCACTGAATTTACTCAACAGTCAACGACAGAAATTGCATTTATTTGTCCTGCTTTTGAGGATGGAGATTACATTTTAGTGGGAAAAACAGTGAACGGTGAAGACGTAAAATTCTATAACTCCGGGGTTATAGCAATGGAACAAACAGTTACTGTTTCTTCAACAACAGTCCTTTGGGAAGGGCACCACTACGTATCGTGGGATCTTGCTGACGATAATCCAAATAAAACTTTCAACCTAATTGGTGCTGATGTATTTGCTTCTTTAAAGGCAGGAGCAGTATTAAGCATCAACTATTCCGTTGCACCTGAAGCCGAATATCATCAACTGCGCACCGCTTCTGGTTGGTGGAGTGATTTGCCCGGTACATCGGCAATAGATTTCTCTGAAGACGGAGTGAAAGAGGTTGTACTTACACAAGAAGTGCTGGATAAGATTCAAGCTGAAGCCGGGTTCATTTGTATAGGACATGGTTACTATGTTGATATGATATCTGTACAATAATAGCCTTAGTTCGACTCTAAATTTTGCATTCAGATCGAAATATGGTTAATAAGACTTTATGGAAACATTTATTAATCCCGACAGGCAATTGTTTGTGGGGATTAATTTTATACAGAAAATTGAAATTAATAATTAAGAATAAAAAATTGATGTTGTTTTAACATCTAAAAACTAGATAGATCAAAATAGAAATAAATTGTATAGAATGAGAAGATTATTGACTTGCATATTTTTGTTTGGAGTAACTATGGTTAATGCACAGGTTACAGAGGATACAAAAATGGAACAACGTATAGATGCGATCATAAAGCAATTGTCATTGGATGAAAAAATTGCCATGTGTCATGCACAATCCAAATTTAGTATACCCGGAGTAGAACGGTTGGGAATTCCGGAGCTATGGATGTCTGACGGACCGCATGGAGTGAGAGGAGAAATCAATTGGGATGACTGGGGTTATGCAAATTGGACAAATGATTCGATTACAGCTTTTCCTGCATTAACCTGTTTGGCTGCTACTTTTAATCCTGAATTATCATATGAATATGGTGTTGCTATTGGAGAAGAAGCGAGATACAGAAAGAAAGACGTGCTTTTAGGACCAGGAGTAAATATTTACCGAACTCCATTGAATGGCAGAAACTTTGAATACATGGGAGAAGATCCTTATTTAGCCTCTGTTATAGTGGTTCCTTATATTAAAGGAGTTCAAGATAATGGCGTGGCTGCTTGTGTTAAACATTATGCTTTAAATAATCAGGAAGAGTGGAGAATGCATATTAATGTTAATGTTAGTGACAGAGCATTACATGAAATTTATTTACCGGCATTTAAAGCAGCTGTTATTGAAGGTAAAGTTTGGTCAATAATGGGAGCATATAATCAGTTCAGAGGTCAGTATTGTTGTCACAATGAAATCCTGTTAAATAAAATACTAAAAGAAGATTGGGCATTTGATGGTGCTGTAATTACCGATTGGGGAGGTGCTCATGATACGGAGGAAGCTGCTTTAAATGGGTTGGATATTGAAATGGGAACCTGGACAAACGGTTTAACAGCTTCTGCTAAATTTGCATATGATGACTATTTCTTAGCAAAACCATTTAAAAAGATGATTCTGGATGGAGAAATGGAAGAAGCTGTATTGGATGATAAAGTTCGTCGAATCCTACGTTTGATGATGAGAACCAATATGAATTCAAGTCATTCGTTTGGTAAAATGAATACTGAAGAGCACTCGCAGATAGCCTATAAAGTGGCTACTGAAGGTGTTGTACTATTGAAAAATAAAGAACACTTTTTTCCAATAGATTCAAATACTAAAATGACTATTGCAGTTATTGGAGAAAATGCAACTCGTTCTATGACAATTGGTGGTGGTTCATCAGAGCTTAAGGCTAAATATGAAATATCTCCACTTGAAGGAATAAAAAAACAATTTAAGAATGCAACTATTATCCATTCAATGGGATATGCCTCAGGTCCTTCTGTTTATGGAAGAGAAATTCCTTCAGTTTTAGATGCCGATTCTTTAGTAAATGCTGCTGTAAATGCAGCAGCAAAAGCTGATATTGTATTGTTTATTGGAGGTTTAAACAAAAACCACTACCAGGATTGTGAAGGAGGTGATCGCAAGCATTATCAATTACCTTTTGGACAAGATGAACTTTTGGACAAGATAATAAATGTAAACCCTAAAGTAGGTGTTGTATTAATAAGTGGTAATGCAGTTGAAATGCCATGGTTAAATAAGGTAAATGGTTTAATTCAATCATGGTATAATGGTAGTGAAGCTGGAAATGCTTTAGCTGATGTGTTATCTGGAAAAGTTAATCCTTCAGGTAAGTTACCTTTTTCATATCCTGTAAAGTTAAAAGATAATGCAGCCCATCACTTTGGAGATCTTTCTTACCCTGGAGATAGTATAAATCAATATTATAAAGAAGATATTTTTGTTGGCTATCGTTGGTTTGATTCGAAAAAAGTGAAACCTCAATTTGCCTTTGGTTATGGACTATCCTATTCAAACTTTGAACTATCAGGTTTATCTCTGGATAAAAAAGACTATTCAGGATCTGATGTTATCAAAGTTAGTTGTGAGGTGAAAAATACGGGCAATGTAGATGGATCCGAAGTAGTTCAGATTTATATTGGAAAACAAAAGTCTAAGGTTGAAAGAGCACTAAAAGAATTAAAAGGATTTAAAAAATTAAATCTAAAAGCAGGTGAAACTACGACTATAACAATAGAAATACCTATTGATAAGCTTAAATATTACGATGAGTCTATTTCTGATTGGAAACTTGAAAAAGGTGATTACGTGATTTATATAGGTAATGCTTCGGATAATATTATGCAAAAGTCCAAATTTCAAATTGAATAAACATACGAAAACATTATTGTATTCATCTTTAATATTAATAATCAATATCAAAGATTTCTGTCGCATAAATAATTGTAAATTATAAAGATTATTACCTTATGGAATATACAAATTAGTTAGTTTAATAGATTTAGATTTCCACAATAAGTAATTTTGTATACATAAAAACATCCTAATTCAGTAATCGCAATTAAAACAGTATTTTATAACTATCAGGTATTAAAGATATTAATACTATTAAAACAACTCTACTGTAAAATACATTATTTAAAATATCTAATTGTCAATTTAGACGAAGAGAAAAGTTTAGTCAATTAATAAAATTAATGTATGGTTATCTATAATAATCAAATATCTGGATAGAAATTACCATAGTTATTGATACAAAAACCAATAAAAAGGATTAGAAAGTAATTAAAGAATTGCTTTCTAACTCCTTTTTTTACAATATTTCATTACCAATCAATCTCAAACTGTTGATTAGCATTTAAGGCTACTTCTTTTTTCAAATCCCCATACACCAATGTAGTTTTCCCTGCTACTTTTGCTTTAACTATAGTTTTAACCAACTTCATATCTTTCCATTCAAGGGAAACTTCAAATCCACCTCTTGCGCAAATTCCTGTTATACTACCTGTAGCCCATGAATCCGGTAAAGCAGGTAATAATTCAATCTTATCTTCTGTTGATTGTATCAACATTTCAATTACAGCTGCTGATCCTCCAAAATTTCCATCAATTTGAAATGGAGGATGTGCATCTAACAGGTTTGGATAAGTTCCACCATGATGATCTTCGGGTGTAACATGTAAAGCATCTGGTTTAACATATCTTAAAAGCTCACGATACATTTTATAGGCATGATTTCCATCCTTTAATCTGGCCCAAAGATTAATACGCCATCCTTTGGACCATCCTGTTGTTTCATCTCCCTTAATTTCCAATGTTGTTTTACAGGCTTTTGCCAAATCCGGTGTTTCTTTCGGTGTAATATGATGACCTGGATACAATCCGAATAAGTGTGATTGATGACGATGCTTAGGATCTTCATCTTCCCAATCATAATACCATTCCTGAAGATTTCCCTTTGCTCCTATTTTATATGGAAGAATATTACCCAGAACATCACGAACTTTCTCCTGCAAATCTCCATTGATCTTTAAAACTTTTGATGCTTTCATAAAGTCTAGTAGCAACTCACGAATCATAGCCAGATCTGCACTACCGCCATAAAGAGTAGATCCATGATATCCGGTAGAAGTAATGTATTTATTTTCAGGCGATGTACATGGCGATGTAATCCAGTAACCATCTTTATCCTTAATTATCCATTCTAATGAAAAATCAACAGCTCCTTTTAACAAGTCATAGGCAAAATCTTTAAGATATGCAGAATCCTGTGTAAAGGTATAATGCTCCCATAAGTGAGTAGCCAACCAAGGGCCTCCCATATTCCAGTTTGCCCAATTCGGGTCTCCTCCACCAAAATCACCTACAGGATTACTTAATGCCCATATATCGGAATTCTGACAAACAGTCCAGCCATTTACGCCATAATAGGTCTTAGCTATTACACTTCCAGTTTTCGATACATTATTAATAAAGCCCAATAATGGTTCATGCAACTCAGATAGGTTGGCTATCTCTGCTAACCAATAATTTTCCTCTACATTAATATTAACCGTATAATTACTACTCCAAGGCGGACGCATATATGGATTCCATATTCCCTGTAAGTTAGAAGGTACGTCTTTTGTCTGCGATGATGATATTAATAAATATCGTCCATACTGAAAATACAATATCTCCAATCCTTTATCCTCAATACCTTTTTCATATTGAAGCAATCGTTCATCTGTTGGAATTTCCTTATTATTAACTCCTTCTAAATTAAAGCTAACTCTATTAAATAAAGATTGATAATCTAATATATGACTTTCTTTTAATGATGAATATGACTTCTTAATTCCTTTTTCCAATTGAGTAGAAGCTATCGACTGGTTATCCAAACCTTCTTTAACAGGATCTTTATCAAAACCATTAAAACTTGTAGCTATTGAAACGTAAATTGTGGCTTCATTACAATTTCTTAAAACAAGAGTACTATCTGTTGTTGATATTTTACCTCCTAAATGATCGAGTTTAAACAAGGAGGTAAAACGAGTTCCCCTGTTTTCATCAAACCTAACTGCGTTTGGTATATTTCCTCTGTAACTTGGTTCTGCATGATAAGGAGCATACCCATTCACTGTTAATGTTTTATCCTTCACAGTAGTTTTAAATTTCAACAGACTTTCGAAACGAATAGTACAATTTAATGACTTCTTTTTACTACTGGTTAATTTGATAGCCATGATTTGATCCGGGTACGAAACAAAATATTCTCGTTGATATGTTGTTCCGTTTACATCATAACTTACTTTTGAAACAGCGTTACTAATATTTAATTCTCTTTTGTAATTAGTAAATGCATCCTGATTGTCAAAATCAACATACATAGTTCCCAAAGGCGCAAATGATTGAGAATACTCACCCTGTAAATAGCGATTTAAGGAATCTGCTAAGGCGTAATCTTCATTTCTTAAAGCCTCTCTGACTTTTTCAACATATTTATATGCTTCCGGATTATTGTTTGGATTAAAGGGTTCTCCCGACCATAGAGTTGCATCATTCAAATAAATCTTATCAGATTGAACTCCTCCAAATACAGTCGCTCCCATCTTACCATTACCAATAACCAAAGCCTCCTCAAAATAATTGGCCGGTTCGTCATACCATAAGACGCTATTATTTTGTGCTTGAATAAATAATGTATTGAATACGATCAATACAACACTTATCATTAACACTTTAGATTTTTTCATTCGTAGATTGTTTTTGTTAATTATTTTTGTGCCAATTTTAAAAGAATTATAATATTTACTACTTGTTGTGAGAATTAAACAAGTAACATTCAATAAAATAAATATTCTTGGATTTTTCGTTTTAAAAACTATGGTATTCTTTTTTCTAAAAGAATACCTGCTTTATATAATTCTTTTAATACAGGTTGCAATTGTTTACCAAAATCAGTTAAGCAATATTCTACTCTTGGAGGTACTTCAGGGTAAATAGTTTTTGATATAATATTAATACTTTCTAGCTCTTTCAACTGTTTCGTCAACATACGGTCGCTTATATCCGGTAAAAGTTTAGCCAATTCACTGTATCTTTTATCTCCTTGATATAAATGCAATATAATTGTTCCTTTTCTTTTACCTTTTATTGCATTAATAAATGTATCTATTGGACAATAACCTTTTTTCATTTTTTTTGCTCTTCAATTGACTGTCATCCTTAATTTAGAATAAAATGTTCGTAAAAGAACATTTTGTAAGATGTTGTATATCAACTTTTTTACACTTTACTTTGTGTAAAAGTAATCAAAAGTAATAAGACTACAATGAAACTAGAAAAAACAACATTTAAAGCATTTCGCATAGAAGAAGAAGATGGTAATTACATTACTATTATTAAGGAAATGCCTTTCGATGAACTTCTTGAAAAAGAAGTACTTATAAAAGTACAATATAGTTCACTAAATTATAAAGATGCATTATCAACTATAGGAAACAAAGGTGTAACAAGAAATTATCCTCATACACCGGGGATTGATGCTGCTGGAATTGTAGAATCAAGCAAGAGTGAAAAATTTAAAAAAGGTGATTTAGTAATTGTTACTAGTTACGAGCTTGGGATGAATCATCCAGGAGGGTTTGCAGAATATATTAAAGTACCAGACTCATGGATTGTTCCTATGCCAGATAAATTAACTGCTCGCCAGGCAATGATATATGGAACCGCAGGTTTTACTGCAGCTTTATCTGTATATAGGTTATTAAATAATGGCCAAAAACCAGAAATGGGACCTGTAGTTGTAACAGGTGCCCTTGGTGGAGTTGGTAGTATTGCCTGTCAAATTCTGCATAAATTAGGTTTTGAAGTAATTGCTGCCAATTATGAAATGGCACCTGAAAAAGACATTCAAGAAATCAAAGCCTCATCACAAATTGATAGACATATTTCAGATGATAAATCAAGACGCCCAATATTAAAAACTCAATGGGCTGGTGCTATCGATGTTGTCGGAGGTAATACTCTAACTACAATGCTAAAAGGGTGTATGCCTTTAGGAAATGTGACAACCTGTGGTAATATTGGCTCTGGAGAATTGGAAATGACTGTTTATCCTTTTATTCTAAGAGGCGTGAGTCTTTTGGGTATTGATTCTCAAAACTGTCCTATGGTCATCCGACAAAAAGTATGGTCTTTATTATCTGAGAGTTGGTCTATAGAGTTTAATAATGAACTAATTAGAGAAACATCCCTGGAGTCATTAGAACCATGTATAGATCTAATGTTGGAAAAGAAAAGTAAAGGAAGAGTAATTATAAAATTATAATCAAATAAAAAAGCCACTATCAAACGTTCTGATAGTGGCTTTTAATCTTTAACCAAACCTAACCCTAAACTATGAGTTATATACGAATATAATACTAATTCTAAAAACTATCAAATAACACCATCACTCATTCACCCTAAATACCCCTTTTCCCACGCTTCTGTATATAGGGTGTATTCGTTCAGGCGATGGCCATTCACTCCTAACTCCTCAAAAGTTACAAACCAATCTTTCTTCATTGAGGCTTGATTTGTAATCAGCAATCTACACATCCCGGTATTTTCTCTACTCTTCGTTTCGTTCAGAAACCTCCTTTTACCCGAATTATGCGTTAAAGGATTGTAATGAGCATTGAAAATACAATAAAACAAGCACTTGGTAAAATGAGGCATAGCATCGTTCTGTTGAATTGAAGCAAGTGAATAAAATGACTTGTTTTGAAGTATTTTCAATGTGTAATAGATTTTTTGACGCATATTTCGGGTTTCAGCTAACAGCATTTGCCATTTCATATTTACAGCACGCTTAATCAATGGCAAAAGCTGTTTCTGCCCACACATTATTTCTTATTCAAAAAATGCTTGCAATTTATGTTTGCAACTTCCCTACCCATCTGTTGTTGTTTTTGTCATAGCTTTTGCCCATTGGTGCTCAATTAACAAATCTTGCTGACGTTTGATTTGTAATCAGCGCCAAACCCACATTCGGTATTTAAGTCATTTCACAGTTCGTACCTCACTACTAAAAATGCCTTAAAAACCAAGCACCAGGAAACCTGGCACAATCCCATAGCCTTTATAACATTATCGCAAATTGTTTCCGTTCGTACCTCTCTTCAACATATTTACTCCAAAGCAATAAAAGCTGACTCCGGCAAAAGCAAAGCTAAAAACATCACCCCAAAGCTAATAGTAACATAATGCCTCGCTATATAACTTGCCTATCTTCAACGGTGTAAACAGAATACCTCCAGCAGTCCTATAGCGGCACTATGTAATTAGCCCCACGGCAGAGCTCCCCTCCCCTACAGGTATCGAATTAATTCCATTCACACAAAAAAGGAATATAATTTGACAGATTTAATTTGTATCTTTAAGTCGCTTTTTACAGTTTTAAAAGTGGTATAAGTTAATCTTATATATGTCTTATAGTAAGACATGTTACTCAAATATAATTACTTAATTCTCTTAAAATTTTTAATCTCCGTATTTAAAATTGATTTTGCTATAATCACATAATTCAATCATAAATAATTTAGATAGACTCACACCCCCGGTTTATAATATAGAGACAGGGCATTTTTCAATCTATCCTGTAAAACCACAATTTAATGGAAATATATCTGCTATTGTTTATGGTACCAAAGGTGCTGACACACCCATTAATGGTTATAGCTTTGCTTATGATTCATTAAATAGATTAACCAACGCCAAATATGGAGAAGGAAATATATTAACTAGTAATAAAGGAGCCTTTGATGTCAGCATCGGAAGTTATGATCAGAACGGTAACATTAAATTATTAAATCGTAACTATAAAGGTACGCCTGCTGATAAATTAGTTTATACTTATGAACTGAATAGTAATCGTTTACTTACTGTTGCAGACAATGCAGAGATAGAGATTCTTGATTCTGAAGGTAAGACAAGAATTACCAATGATATGCCAATATTAGCAGATTATGTGGTAAAAATTGATAGTACTTATAACTATGATCAAAATGGGAATATGGAATATGATCCTGCAAAAGGAACAAATATTACCTATAACATGTTAAATTTACCCGAATGCGTCAATTTTAATAATGGGAAAAAGGTGTATTATCACTATGATGCAGCTGGCAATAAGTTGGCTAAAACGGTTGAAAGTACAGATAATTCTTATTATACCACTACAGAATATATAGCAGGTATGGTCTATAATGACGATAGTTTGAGTTTTATTACAAATGAAGAAGGACGAATTATTCCTAGTAAAAATAGTTGGCGTTACGAGTATAACCTTAAAGATCACTTGGGAAATACTCGTGTAGTTTTTGGTACTGCAGATATTATTCAAACCAATAGCTATTACCCTTTTGGTATGGTAAGTGTACAGCAAGATTATAACACTACTATTTTAAATTACCCTTTAAATAAATATCTTTATAACGGAAAAGAACTTCAACAAGATGACGATCTTAACGAAGTGAGTTTGGATTGGTATGATTATGGGGCTCGTTACTATGATCCGAGCCTGGGAAGGTGGCATGTGCAAGATATGATTACAGAAACTGTTCCTGGTATTAATCCATATCATTACTGTTATAACAACCCTATCAGGTATAGAGATTTATTTGGTTTAGATGGAGATGATCCAAATCAGGATATGTGGGGTAGACAAAAATATGATGAAAATGGCATGTATATACCTCCTACAGAAAGACCTACACTAAGTAAGCAAGGTGACACTCGTTATGGGCATTATGAAGATAAATTAATAGGTTTTGCTTCTACAAATGGATATTATACAAAATATAGAGATAAAAATAAAAAATGGAGAATTGGAAATATTGATGCAGGAGGATTAAAACCTATGTATAAGGCTTTTTGGGTTTGGGATACAGATAAAGAGTCAAATCCACTTTCTTATGAAGATATAAATGATATCGCATCCAGGGTTGGAACTGCTGCTGCACTAATATCTGTAAATGCAAATAAAGCTTATAAACGAACTTTTGCCTATACTAATACAAATACCTTAGTTAAACCAACCAATGTGATGATTAAATTACCTGCAGGCTCTCTTCATATTTCAGTTAGCACTGTAAAGCGTGTTCTTAATATCTCTCAATATATTGGAAATGCTGCTAGCATTTATAGTACAGGTTATGCCTATAATAAAATATTGTATGGAGATCCAACGTTATTTAATTATTCCGATGCGGCAGTAGGCTCAATTGGACTTGGAGCAAGTACTTTATCTTATTTTAGCGGAATTGAGTATCCAGGCATTGGATATCTTGTTGCGATTTATGGTTCTGCAAGATTGGGGTGGGACATTGGTTGGTCTTTGGCACCTAAATATGGCCCAATTAATGGTTCCTATTGGAGTTGGAATAAATAAACTATTATATGAGAAATTTATATTATTTGATATGGGCTGATGCTATTAGCAGCTTTAGAAAACATAATCCAGAAAGAAATGATTGGAAATTTGTTACACTAGTTTTTATATCTTGGATGCAAGCATTAAATTTTTGGATCATACTTTTATGGTTAAAATATTTTAATATATATATTCCTAAACAAATAGAAATAGATATATTTCCAGGCGACTCAATTGATGGTTTTTTGAGTTTTTCTGCTCAATTTGCATTGCCATTTGTAATACTTAACTATTTCTTGATTTTTTACAAAAAGAGATATGAAAAAATTTTAATAAAATATAATAATATTAAAATAAGGTATGTATTAATATACTGTTTTTCAATGATTGGTGGTGCATTTCTTTCTGCTGTGATTTATGGTATTATTAAATAGTAGATTATTTTACCTGAAATGCTTGTATGTTAAACTCCCAGGAAGGTTAATAATGAAATATTTACTTCACTCCACTGTTGCTAAATTTTATCGCATACAATAATTAACAAATAGAATTAAACACAAAATCCCGACAGTAATATCGGGATTTTGTGTTTAATATGCTGCATATTTTTTTTATCTTTTTCTTTAAAACAAGTATCACCAAACCCGGGTTATAAGTATCATTAAACCCCGGTTTAATTAAACTCTTCATAAACGTGGAAACATTATATATAGGACGAGTCTCATAAATTAGTATATTTAATGTGTTTCTCTGTTTTACGTTATTTTAAACGATTATGAAAATAGGTTATGCAAGGGTTTCTACAAAAGACCAAAAATTAGAAATGCAAACTGAAGCTTTGCAAAAAGCAGGTTGTGAAAAGATATTTAAGGAAACTAAAAGCGCTGTAAAAGAACGTCCGGAATTAGAAAAGATGCTAAACCATCTACGAGAAGGAGATGTTGTTGTGGTTTGGAAGTTAGATCGACTTGGTAGATCATTGAAGCATTTAATTGACTTAGTTACCAGCTTTAGAGAGAATGGAATCGAATTTATTAGTTTAAATGATAGTATTGATACTACAACGGCACAAGGAAGATTAACCTTTAATATATTTGCTAGTTTTGCTGAATTTGAAAGAGAACTCATCAGAGAGCGTACTCTGGCAGGACTTCAAGCTGCAAGGGAAAGAGGACGCATTGGAGGAAGAAAAAAGGGATTGTCAAAAACGGCACAAAGAACAGCATATGCTTGTTATCAGCTATGGTTAGATAAGTCAAGATCAGTTTCTGAAATATTGACTATCGTAAATGTAAGTAAGGCTACTTTTTACAGGTATATTGCTTGGGTGAAGGAACAGGAAGAAAATAAGTAGGTATATTTATGTTTACTTTTCTCAAATAAGTAATATATTGGTTTGCGTTTAGCAAATATGATTTATGAATAAATTCAAAGCTACTGTAGCAAGATTAAAAAAAGAATCACAACAAAGAAAAGTTTTAAAGGAGCTTGATTACAATTGGATAATAACTCAACTGGATGAATTAGGTATATCCAGGAATGATTTAGTACAAGACCTAATGTTGGATAAGTCTTCATTATCTCTATTTCTGAACAACAAACGGAAAATGAATAAGTCGGTTAAAGCAGCTTTTTTTTATTATTTTGCTTATAAAAGATTGCAAAAGGAGAAAATAACAGAGTAAAGAAATAACGTTTTAACGATTTCGTTAATTAACGAAAATAACAATGTGCAGACTTACTTACATTATAAATAGTCCCACAAAACGCATCACAAACTGATAGAATAGCTCAATTATGAAAATAACAAAATGGATTATAAGTGTCATACTTATAGCTGCATTAATTTTTTCATTTTTTATTTTAATAAAAACATTCTGTATACAAGAGTGGAATACGGTTGCTAGTTCACTTGCCGTAATTACTGCAATAATTGGTTCCTGGAGTGCTCAACGAATAATTTGGAAACAGCAGGAAGAGTTAGAGCCAAACATTATTGTATATCTTGATTTAAAAAGTAGAAGTGAGTGTACTCAATTTGTTATAGAAAATAAAGGGGGTGGCACTGCCTATGATGTAAAAATAGAATGGGAAAGAGAACTACGTGATACAAAGAATAGTACTATTCGTTTTAAATCTGGCAAAGACAATATCGATTTTACACAAATGCCCAAAGGACAAAAATTTACTTATTTTGTTGGAATAACTAATGAGTTATTTAAAAGGGATTCACCTCTAGAGTATTATGGTAAAATAAAATTTAAAAAATCATCCCAAGGAATTCTTAATTTCACTAACGAGTTCTTTATTTCTTTAGAACCTTTTAGAATTAGTTTAAATACCGAAAATGATTTGCAAGAATTTTATAAGCAGAATACATTTATACATAAAGATTTAAAGGAAATAAATAAAACACTTAATGAATTAAGTGAAAAGATTAAGGATAAAAACAAATAGACTCTCGAAAGACATTAATATGAAAGTAGATAAGAATACAAATAATTGGTTAGTTAAGTTTATCAGACGTATCTATGTTGTAGCTTTTAATATTTACGCATGGTACTGGTTATACCGATTAATTTTTATTAAGCAATCAACTTTTGAAGATTACTTATTGTGGTTTTTCGCTACTGCAGGTATGTATTTCTTTGTATTAGATGGCAAGGATGTTTTCTTGATGGATAAAAGTCAAAAGACGTATAATAATATAGAAAAAATTTAGAATCCCAAAATACAAAGAGTTGAGTTACTTACATTATAAAACTAACTTTAACCACCACAAAAAAAATGATTGTAGACTGTCATATATGTAAAATTAAAATTGAAGGAACAGAGATCTCTAATTATATATTGGAAGATTCATTTGACCCTATCAATAAATTAAAATACACGTTTTTAAAATGTCCAAAATGCGAAAAACCTATACTTGTGGTTCAACGGTTAGAGTTTGATTTTATGCAATTTACATATGGGGATCCAAATCAATTGTATCCAAACGATGATTTCTATGTGAATCCAACAATACCTGAAAACCTAAGAAATGCTCTTTTAGAAAGTATCCAATGTTATAAAAGTGGAGCCGATACAGCCACCGTAATAATGTGTAGAAGAACAATCGAAGGTTTTTGCTCAATTAAGAAAATAAATGAAAGGACTCTTGCAAAATCGATTGAGAAATTAAAAGACAATGGAATAATAAACGAACAACTATTTGAGTGGGCTAATGAACTTAGAATAAGTGGAAATGAAGCTGCTCATAATATAGAAGCTACATTTTCATCGGTTGACTCAAAGGATATACTAGATTTTACTATAGCTATCTTAGATTTTTCGTATTCATTCAAAGAAAAATTTGAGAACTTTAAGAAAAGAAGAAATGCTGTGGCTAATCAAATTCAAAGACAGAAATAAGATCACAAAACAAATAATTTAAACCTAAAATAAAAAGAATGAAAATTTATTTGGAAAAGAAAGTAAATGCAATCCAACTCCTATCTTTTTCATTATCCTAGGAGCATTACTGATAGGTTTGCCTGGTTGTAGTGTATTTAATTAATAACAGCAAGAAGTCTCTCCAAACGCATATTAGAAATTAATATTTAACCAGGAAACAAACCACAATAAAGAACATGTCAGAAGAAAAGCAATATAGAAAAAGCCAATATCAAAAAGTTATAATTGGAAAGAAGAGAAGAAAAAGAATTAATGAGGAAAAATCCGGAAATAAAGGATTTGGAATATCTAATCCCAAAGTAAAGAAATAACGATTTCGTTAATTAATGTAATTAAAAATGTGCACACTTACTTACATTATAAATAGTCTCAGAAAAGGAGCTAAAACATGGTTAGACTAAAAAATTAAAATCACATAAAATAAGAAGCAATTATGGAAGATAAGTATGAAAGAATGCATAGAAAATTCATAGAAGAACAGCCGGATTATCAGAAGAAATTAGCTCGTTTTTACGGAGAAGAAGAAACGGAAGAGGATGACTTGGAACTTGATTACTTGTCTGCAGAATTAGAAAATGATACTAAAGATAACAGTTCATTCTCTATAGATTATGAGCAGACTATTATGGATGCTCTTAGGAATGGAGAAGGTGATAAATATGGATTTTAATATTTAACTTTACTCTATTATTAAAATAGTTACACAAAACACAACTAAATAATAACTCTAAATAATAAGAATATGCAATTAACTGAAAAAGGCATTGAGAAAGTTAATGATTGGTTAGAGCAAGAAAAAATTAATACACCTTATTGTACTTATTGTTCCAACAAAATGATTCTTCAGAATAACCTTATTGATACTATCGATACACAAATAACTTTTAATGGTTTAACGGGGCATAGTGTAATGCAACCTACTTTACGGTGTCTTTTCAGATGTGAAATGTGTGACTATAATGATTTTATTCCAATAGAAAAATTACAATTAGAACTAAACATCCACTACAAAGTCTCTTAAAATGCACAAAATACTAACTCTAAATAACTGAAAAATGAAAAAAATAATAATTGGATTATTATCTATTTTCCCTCTTATAAGCTATGGACAACTTTTAGAAGAATTACCTCAAAATGAAAACGGAAAACTTATTTTTACAGAGGTCGTTCAAGCTGATTCGCAAAATTCAAATCAGCTTTATATTAGTTCTAAGAAGTACTTTGTTGACGTATTTAAGTCAGCTAATGATGTAATACAATTAGATGATAAAGAATCATGTATAGTAATTGGAAAAGGTTTTACTGAAACATATTCAATGATGTTAGGAATTGCCGAGCCAATATATATGTGGTACACAATAAAAATTCAATGTAAAGATGGAAGATACAAATATGATATCTATGATATTTATTTTGAATCCCCTAATGGCTATTGTTTACCTGATGGCTATGCGAAATCCCAAACTGCAGAAAGTATCTTTAATAAAGATAGTTATTATAAAAAACCTGGTAAACCCTTAAAAAAAGCAGAAAGTTTCAAGGTTCAAATGCTTGAAAAAATTGAAAATATAAAAACTACATTAAAAGAATCAATGGAAAAAGATACATCTTCTAATAATGATAATTGGTAATTATTAGTTACTTGAAACGCATGAAAAATTCACACTAGATAAATAAGATAGTATCATGAAAATAATTTTAACAACCTTAATATTAATAATCATAACTATAAATAGCTACTCACAAATTACTCTTGAGAAAGAGTATGTAAATGGAGGAATTGAGGGTATTGTTACTGCATTTATAGCAAATAATACATTGTATTATTATACAGTGGAAGGAGAATACTCAGGAATCGTTTCGATAGTATTATATGACGAAAGCCATGTTGCTATAAAAACCATCAATATTAATATTGATGGAATCACACATATCAATGGCGTATTTCTAGCTAGCGATAAATTATTCAATAATGATGATAATATTGAGTTTGTTATATCATATCAATATTCAGGAGGGAGCGACATGGGAGTATTAGCATTAATAAATGATGAAGGTACGAAATTAATGGATCTTGGCGATTACAATAGAGCATCGTATATAAAAACTCCATCAGGGAAATATAAATTAATTACACATTATGAAACAGATGCATCTGGCATGAATGTATATAGTTTACCAGGTACCTTAACTTCAAATCAAGAAGAAATATTGAAAAAAACGCAAAGTCTTGCATATCCCAATCCTGCAAGAAATTTTATTAACCTAAAATTTGAAAGGAAAGGTAATAATCAATTAATAGTTACGGATATAAAAGGAAGAACTGTAGTTGTAAAAGATATTAATCCTTCACTCAATGAATTCAAATTAAATACTACCAATTTTAATTCTGGAATATATTTATATCAGGTAGGTAAACAGAAGGGGAAATTTATTATTAGATAGTCTCACAAAACGCATACTCTTTTAAACTATATAATAGATGGAAAGTTGTAAATTTAATAGTATAGATAAAACAATAAAACTACCACTACAGAGTAACATTGCTATTGATACATTCACTATAAAGTTTAAGTTTGATAATGATGGTTTTGTTAAAACGGTCAATAGCAATAACGATGCCTACTCTTATAAATCAAATACAGAATCTGAGATAATAACAGCTAAACTATTCAACTCAAGATACCCTTCTGGTGTAGGTCATATTTTTCATAGCTATTGGCATCGTAATTATTTTAATACATTAAAAGACAATCTCAATCAATGGGCGTCTATTTCAAACGGCAACTTTATTATAGGAGAATATTATTTGTCACCTTATGACGACCTAAAAACCTTCTATGGGCATGTATTTAAATTTATTGACGAAAATCAGCACGAACTATGTCTATTTCTTACAAAAGGTTATATAAACAGTAATTATCCGGAGAATTTAATTAGTCAATATTTAAGTTTACTTAAATCATTTTATTATAAACGAGGATATAAAGAACATTGGCTAAACTTAAAGGATATTTATCAATACCAACTAAACATTTTAGAAATATAGGCCACTATAATAAATTGTACATCCCACCATAACCAGTAACATAAAAAATTAAAAATGGATGATGAATAAAAGTAATATTTATCCCCTTAATGCTTAATAAATGACACAAGAATATATCAACCAGAATAAAACCAATGTAAGCATGCGGTCTCGCACGTATGTTAAAATTAATTGAGTTCAAGAAGTAAAGCCATTTTTAGCAACAATGTAGAAAATCTAACAATTATTGGAATCTGTTGGAATAATCTCTGTTTTATTAGAATTTTTCCAATTGTGAGGTAAAAGATCTGCTAAATCTTTAGAGTAATCATTATTATAGTTTGGAAGTAAGCATGCGGTCTCGCACGTATGTTAAAATTAATTGAGTTCAAGAAGTAAAGCCATTTTTAGCAACAATGTAGAAAATCTAACAATTATTGGAATCTGTTGGAATAATCTCTGTTTTATTAGAATTTTTCCAATTGTGAGGTAAAAGATCTGCTAAATCTTTAGAGTAATCATTATTATAGTTTGGAATCTTTGTTAATACATCGATTAACCATTCTCGAACATCAACATCACAAGCATTACAGCATCCTATTAAAGAATATATAACAGCAGCGTTTTCGGCAGCTTCATGATTGCCGCAAAACAAATAATTTTTTCTACCTAAAGCCAGAGGCCTAATGGCATTTTCTGCCAAGTTGTTATCCAATTTATATCGTCCATCCAAATGATAGCGTGACAAGCGGTAAAAAAGGGAATACGTATATTTCAATGCTCTTCCCATTCGTCCATTTGGTAAAACTTTCGGATAATAATTGACAATCCATTTTTCAAATGCAACCATAATTGGATAAGCCAAACGAGTACGAAGTTCTGCTCGTTGCTGAAAATCTAATTCCTGATCATCAGCCATTGTTTCGATTTGATATAGTTTACCTATCTGAAGCAATGCATATTCAGCTCCAGCTTTATCTTCCTTGAGGCTTTCTTCAAATTTACGACGCGCATGAGCCCAGCATCCCAAGAGCAAAACACCTTTCTTTTGTTCGTAGATGGAGTAAGCTTCATATCCGTCTGTTTGGATAGCGCCTTTATAATCGTGTAAAAGTTCAACCACTACTTTTTGAGCTCTGGAACCTTTGTCGTAATGAAAATAAACCAGATTTTTCATTACTGATCGAACCATCCACAAATAAGCTTTTACCGTCTTGTGTTTTTCATCATTTACAACAGGAACGGTGCTCTCGTCAACCTGTATATAGTCACTATCCTTCACTATTTCTCCCAGTCGGTAATATAATGCCCGAAGCAAATCACAAACATCCTTAAACCATCCATTTACTGTTGATGCAGAAAGTATCAATCCCAACTGTTTGAACATGGCTATCTGGCGATGAAAAGGTATATGATAGAGATATTTATTCATGATTATCTCTGCCAGTAATGATGCATCTGCATTGCTACGTGGCAATGGTAATAAGGGAAGTGAAGCAATCCTGATTCTTGATTGTTCTTCAGTTATTTGTTCTTCTGATTTTACAGCATACTTTGGGCGTATTATTTTACGCACATAAAGTTCTCCCGGTTTATATTCTAGTACCTCAGTAACTTCTTCTCCTATACGTACCCAGTTTTCATTAAGACCTTCTGGTTCTATAAACTCTTCTTCTCTTCTAAGATCTTCAGGAAGTGGTAAACGAACAGGTTTCTTTTTTTCTTTTTGTGGTTTGCGACGTTCGTAAGCGATTATTTCTTTGTCAGCTTCTTTTGTCAGCTTTTCTTCCTCCGGCAATAAGTCCAATCCGTCCCAGTCTATTTTCCTTTGATCAGGATTCTCTGGTATATACCGTTCTCTGGAAGGATTCCACATTTTACGTTTATACCAGGCTAATTGATCTAATAGCTTATCAATTTTTTCTGATTGCTGCTTAATGATAGTATCTTTTTCTCTATTTTCTTTTTCAAGAGTATCTAATGTACCATTATCTGCATGACGAAAACGAGATACTTCTGCATAGAGTTCATCTCTTTGCTGAAGTAGTTCTTGTATGAAATCATCATTATCTGAAAATTGGCTCATTTATCCCCTGATCTATTAGACGCCTAAAGATAGTAAAATCAGGGGGTGTAGCCTAATTTGCGAATGGAAATCAGATTGATTTTTGACGTTTTTTCAATCTTCTTTTTATAGGTTTTACATTGTCTACAATCATCATTAATTCCTGCCAGGTTATTTGCTGTGACACGATATCTTCATTAAATCTAGGTAATGTAAAAGTGCCATTTTCAAGTCTCTTATGGTAAATAACCAATCCTCCATGCTCTAAATGGAGAACTTTCATTATACTCATATTTCGATTAACAAAAATAAAGGCCTCTCCATCTTGTACATTACGTTTCATAATAGAACTAACTACGCCACTTAGGGTATAGAAACTTTTACGCATATCAACTGGTGCCGGGTATAGGAAATACTGAAGCTTCCCATGTAAATTAAACATAGTCTGGTTTTATTAAAGATGAATAATTGCTTTGAGAACTGATAGATCTAATTCCCCAGTGAGCTTTAGCTTTGTTCCGTTTGGAAAAGTAAACTCAAATGTGTTATTATCAATTGTTTTTTCATCTCTTACAATCGGTACCTCTTTTGTATATTTCTTCTCTTTTATTACCAGAGGCACAAAACTCTGAACTTGTTCTTCTTGCAATGTCTTTTTCCATTTGTAGAAAGTTGAAACTGCAAATCCTTGGTTGGAACAAAAATCTCTAACGCTTAATCCTGATTGTTCTTGTTCTTCTATTAACTTCCTGTAACTCGATTCTTTCATACTTATTTTTTGAATCAAAGCTAAGTAGGCATGCTTTTGTTAACAATATGTATCAGGCCGAATGGATACAAACCAATACCTTGCAAAAAGGTAATACTGTAGTTATGCACACTTGCTATGAAGCAACATTAGAACAATACAAAGGCAAACTATGGAAATGCTTAACTGATAGCTACCTTGATAAAGGTGGGCAAGAATGTGTACATTTATTAGGCTATAGTGGAGCATTCTTTTGTGAGTATCTTCATTTAGTTATCCCCGAAAAATAGTTCCACAAACCGCAGATTAGAAATTAATAATTAACCAGGAACCAGACCAAAAAAAAAAGCATGAGCGAGGAAAAACTAAATAGAAAAAACCATTATCAGAAAGTAATAATTGGTAAGAAGAGAAGAAAAAGAATAAATGAGGATAAATCCGGAACCAAAGGATTAGGTATACTAAAATCTAAAATTAAGAAATAACGATTTCGTTATTTAATGTAATTAAAAATGTGCACACTTACTTACATTATAAATAGTCTCAGCAAAGGAGGAATAAGTAAAGCTAGTTATTACCGCTATATTGAATATGATAAAATAATATAGGAGATAAGTTTAATGTGTAAGTATTGTTCATAACTAGTTCATATCTAATTACAAGACTATAAAGCATTAGGTATATAAATGTTAACTTTATAGGTGAATATATGGTTTTAACAAAAAATAAACGTTATGGCACTTAAACCAGGACCCAAAAGAATTGCAAAATCAACAGGAAAACCAGATAGACGAGCAAGAGATAACAAAGATACTCCTGGAAATACACCGTCTTTAAAGCCACCTAAACGACCTAAAAAGTAACAATTATGAAAAATAGTATAAGAGATTTTTTTCATCCTGATCATATTAAAAAGTTAGAATCACAACTTGATGTTTTAAGCACGTATGAGATTAATTGGATTATTAGCGATATTAAAGAAGCTAATAATGTTGGAAAAGATTTTCAAATTACTAACATGAAATTCAATTCAGGAAATAAATCAATTGACTTAAGATTAAGGGAGAAAAAATCGGGAGAAAGTATAACTAGAGATTTAATTTTGTAGTAACAGTTTATATCAACTTAAGTCTCGCAAAATCCAGTTTTTTAGATCAATAAAATATTTTGACGTATTATGGATAACGAAACAATAAAACGAGCTTAAGTACCACAAAATGAATAAAAAAACCCCACTGTCCAACAACAATGGGGATAAAAAATTAATAATCTAATAAGTCCAAATATCTTAGGGAACATTATAATCCATGTAAACATGTTACTATGTCAGCCTTTTTTGATCAGTAATTGAAAAAAATCAAACTCCAGAAAATGTTGGAATAATGTGTTATTTGACCCGTTCCAAACATTTATTAAACATTAAAATTTTAATATGCATTAGGACAAATATAACAAAAATAGACTCTTGAATCGCATGGTCACTGACTAATATTATTAATTAATACAACAAAAATGGCTTACATATTAACAGTAAATGATGCTTTAAACGAAAAAGAAGTAAAGCTTACAAAAGGTATGATTGTTGGTATTAAAGAGAATCAAAACGGAACTGCTAGAATAATATTAAGTGGTGAAGGAGTTATTTTTGATACTAAGGAGCCTTATGATTGGGTACGAGATGCATATAATGATTTATATTAATTACATAAACACAGATTAAGAAAATTAAAATGTATATAGAACAATATAAAAACGAAATAGTGCAAAAAATTTCTAAATATCTGATAAATCTTGAAAAGCACTTGAATTCTGAATTACGAAAACACCTGAAGCCAGGTATAACAAAAACTGTAAGATGGGATATAAAAATATCAAAATTAGAAGGCTCTGGACAATTAGATATTGATTTAGGAGAAGTTGAATTTGATCAATTACTATCCGGAAAAGATTATTCCATAAAAGGTAAAATTTACCAACGAGTTATTCAGGACTTAGGAACTAAGAAAAAAAATATAAATCTTGAGATTAACTTTAATTCAGAAGTGAAATATAATATTGACAATAAGATATTTGATGATTCAGGAAAATTTAAAATTGAATATATAAATATTTTAAACCCATAGTCACCCAATACCCAGAAGAATAGATAATAATCACCTCCACTTAATAAAGAAAAAACGAATTCGTCAATTAACGAATTAAAGAATATTAATTTAACCAGGAACCAGACCTAAATAAAAAATATGTCAGAAGAAAATCAAAATAGAAAAAGCAAATATCAAAAAGTAGTGATTGGTAAAAGAAGAAGAAAAAGGATTAATGAAGATAAATCCGAAAGTAAAAGAATAGGAATACTAAATGTCAAAATAAAGAAATAAAGTTTTCTTTAAATACCGAATACAGATTAAACAAATAAGAATAAAATGAAAAACAAAACATTAACTCTATTACTCTTAGTGATTTCATCTATAATCTATGCACAAGAGCAAAGTACATCAAAAGAAATATACACATATGCACAAGGACAATCTATTAGTATTATAGAAAAAAAAGATAATAATTTCATAGATACTTATGTCCTTTATAAAGCGAAAAACCAGAATAATAAAACATATAGATATGGAGATGAATATGTAACAATGTTTGAAGGAAGTCCAGTTGAATTCTATTCATACATAACACAATGTATCGATTTATTTAAAATTAAAAACCCAAAGTCTATTGATAAAGAGATAGAAGGAAATAAAATAACATTCGATAATTTTAATAGCAAATTCTTGATATTATGGGGTAAAGAAGAAAATAGATATTTTACTCCGCATTTAAGTGATTTAAAGAGTGTATTAAAAGCATTTACAAAATGGGCAGATAACAATAAACTTAAGTATAAATAATAGTCTCACAAAACGCAGTTTTTAATAAAGTAGAACCGAATGAAAAATAATGAAAATAGAAAAGCCACTGTATAATGAATAATACAATGGCTTTTAATTTTTAACCAAACCTAACCCTGATGCAAAAGTATTAATTTTTATGAAATATCAAATTTAATAGATTTATTATTGTACCATATTAAAAATAGATTGTATCGCATTAATATACAGCTCTATTAATGAATGATAGATATATCTATTTCAGACATTTATAAATGAAGAAACAATAAATAATTGGTTAAAATTTCTAGCCCACGATGTACATGCACCAATTAGCTCTTCTGGAGGTTCAAACATTGAATTTACTTTTGCACCTACAATTTTTTTATTTAACTCTTTGGCTTTGGCAACTTCCCAATTCTGCCAATTTTTATATCCTATCAAATCTGAATTTAAATCCTCTTTATTTGAATCCTTACTAACAATAACTAATACATAAGAACATTTGCTAATTTTTAATGATAACAGATCTTTTAAGCTTGAAATATTGTTTGAGTTAATTTTTTCTGATGGCATATGATTGTATAAAAAATCACAATCCATATGTTCATTCCAAGCATTAAATATAAACTTATAATGCTCCTCATTATTATAATCAAAACTTACATATACATTCTTCTTTTACATAATATTTCGAATTCAACAATTAATATGAATGTTTAATTCTAGGATTCTGATCCATATATAAATTAGCCTTTATAAATTTACATTAAAATCAAAGTTTTGTAAAGGTTTTATTTATAATGTCTATGAAAGATTAGGTTTTATATTGAGATTGAGAATTAATACAAAATTTGCCAATCTAAATTACAATGATAAAAAAGTGTGCATAGTTACTTACATTATAAATAGTATCACGAAACGAGTATTCGATATGATCTGCTATTATATAAAAAACAGGCTTAAACCTATCTATAAATCAATACCAGATGAACATTTACACATATCTATCATAATCAGGTACCAATTTCCTTGAATTTTAGCAAAGTACATAAAACTCTCAAACTGATTATTGATAATTAAGGTTGTTTTCATAATTGCACCATAATAAGGCAATTCGGGTAAGCTAATCTTATTTTTATAATTCTCAATTCGCGTATTATATCTAAAAATTTGATCCAGATTAGCTAATTCACAATAAAACCCTGGTTTTAAATCAATATTAGAGAAGCACCTTATATAACGATTCATTGAGATATCATAAATATTAGGTATGTTTTTATTATAAGGAGTATTATTTTTGATTATAGATGACTTACTGATTTTATAACCAACATTTGCGTCTTCAAATGCATAATAAATACCTATTTCAGGATGTAGATATTTATTTAAATCGTTTTGGCCATAACTATCTTTCAGAAAATTACGAAAAACTGTATTGAACTCAGATCCTGTAACAAATTCATCTCTACGAAATAACATAACAGTATCTGTAATCCACCCCTTTTGACCCATATTCTGCACTAATGTCCATGATTGTCCGTTTTCCCCTTCTTTATTTTTATTAAGTAGTATAAGTGTGTCTCCTTCCTCTAAAATTCTATACCAATAAGGGGTATCAATATCTTTATATATGTAGGTTTCTTTAGAGATAATTCTAAAGTTTTTATTATTTTCTTTTTTTGTGCAAGAAAAAAGAAAAAGTATAAAAGAGGTAAATGTTAAGGAGAGTATTTTTTTCATTATAATTATTTTTTTGTTTGTTTAATTGGTGTTAATTAAAAAGGCCATAAGAGTCCTTTTACATATTGGATTAGACCTGAGCTTGCTTTCCCTTTGGCATCAGCATCTATTACAATTAAATCTGAATCCATTTTCCTTAAATAAAATCCACTTAAGTATACATCCAAAAGTCTTAATTCTGAATGTATATCAAATCGTGTTCCGGTGCCCCATGCTAAAATGCGATTAAGGGCAACGGATGTATCTGCTGCGGGATCTCCACTTATAATAGGTCGCCCTTTTGTTAATAATATAATTTTGCCAGGTCCTACTGCTACTTTATATAAAAGCTTACCTAATAATAAGGTCGTTACCTTTAGGTTTACTACAGATTTAAGTTTTACAGTACTGGTAATTGCCACTAGGTTTTTATAATTAAACACCACAGCTTCATTTTCTTTAATTTTCCATTCAACAAAACAACTACTTCCTATAGCACTAAAGTGAACCTTTTGTTTACCTTCTGTTTTAACCATATTCATAGCATATACTTTATATTTTAATCTAGGCCCAACAGATACTTTGGGATATGGGATACAAAATTTTGGAGGTATGCCACTTGGTTCAAATAAACGCGATACATAAAATATTTCTGTGTTATCAGCTTCAATTGTGTAGGTATCTCCACATGCTCTAATTTCCCCCTTGGGTAATTCTTCTGTAGAGGTGTTTAAAGTGGCAAATATTTTATTTTTTTCAGAGACAGTAACTCTTGAAAATATGTATAAATAGGTTTGTAGTATTAAGTATGTAAATGATAATGTACCCAATAAACTATAAAAGAATAAGATTAAAAAGGTAATTCGCAAGATTTGTATTGTTGATTCCATAATATCTGTAATCTGATCCTTAATACTATCAGTTATTAGACTTACAAGATTGGTTGACACTATGTCTAGATCTTTTGGGTATTCTTTAAGCTGATCATCCTGTTTACTTTGGGGATTTTGATTTTCTATTATCTCAAATACATGATCGACTTTTACAGTAACACTCTTGTATATTCGACTTATTTTGTTTTGTATTTTTTTCTTTAGCTTACTCTTTTCCTTACTGTATTTTTTATTAACGCTTTTCTTTATTGCATTAGTAATCAATTTTTTTATTTCCCAAAATTTAGCCGATTCAGTTTCGAGCAATGGCTCTGGTAGTATTTCATCAATTTCTTTGTTTACCTTTTTCAGGGTCTTGGATTCATGGTCATCTATTGTTTCATAAATTTTTTCTTTTAGTGTATTAAAATTGCCTGTGCTAATTGAAGGTGAATTTAAACTTGGCAATTGAAAAGACATGCTTGGATCTTTAAATGTTTTAAGAATGTTATTTGAAAAGCTTAGAAATAAATGTGCTACTGAAACTTCAATATTTTCATTCAATCCACTATTAATGTAATCAGGTTTTGGTAAGCTTATATTTTTACAGATAAGTACATATGAACCTTTTAAACTATCTGTTCTAGTAACGCTGGTAACAAGTTTGGTATTATCAAAACTAAATAAGGTGTTATTCTCAAGTACAGTTCCCGCAATAAATTCATTAACTGTGATGTTTGCCGAAGTATCAAAGTTTCTTACAGTATTTTTAAATGCATTAAAGATGAGCTCGTGCAGAAAAATATTGTTTTTGTTTTCTATGGTTAAATCAAGATTGTTATAAATAGGGTATTGCTTTGAACTTATACGAGGAAATGCAAGTTGAATTGTATCTTCGCCTGATTCAGTTAAGTATATATCTTTAATTCCGGGTAAATCCAGTTCGCATATATTTTTCTCATTACCATTTATACTATCAATAAAGATAATAGAAGAAACCCCTTTTGTCGGTTGCATTAAACTTTCTATGGAATCGGTTAATGAACCAACACTATAAAATTGGAGTGTGTCAACTGGCGTAAATTGATAAATCTCACTGGTTATTTGTTTGTTTATGTTTTTTTGCAACTTGCTTACCGGAATAATTATAATTAACAACGGGCTCCAAAAAAGAAATGATTTAGATAAATGAAGAATAGATTTTTTAACTCCTAATGTTGTAAAAATAGAAAAATTATGTGTGACAACTAATACTAGGAAACGGGAGAATATAAATGTGATACTTAAGATAGCGGCACTATACCACTCGTATAAAATGAAGCTAAATACAACTAAAACAAAAAGAACTATCGACCGTACATTACCTTTTATAACAATATATATATACGATATTATTGATGCTGGAACTACAATATAGGGAGAGTAATAGCTGAATATGTTATTTAAATACAGTAAATAATAAATAGCTGGAATTATTGTAACAAGCGGAAGTAGTTGTTTGCGTAAGAGGCAAGAAATTAACAATGTTGGTATTACTATGTAGAATAGGATTTTAACGTTTTCGGGAGTACCTTGTTCAGTACCCATAATAAACTCAGTATAGAAAGGCTGTATTACCGGCAGGGTTAATAAAATTGCAAGTATTACTAGAAAACGATCAGTAATTAAAGAATTAAATATTTTTGAAACGTTTAGTTTTTTCATAAATATGATAATTGATTTACAACTTAAGACATATATTGCCAGTTTATTATAATTGCATTATTCTTCAATTGTATCATAATAAAGGCATATTTGCTTCATTGTTGGTCTCATAAATTAATGAATCTATTTTTTTTCTATTGTTTTCGATAAACCTTCCAAACTGATTATTTACTAAAGAGTACACCGAACGGGTTAATGTATTCTTTCGTTTTTCAATTAATTCATTGATATTACCTATATTATAAATAGTTACTAATAGACTTGGTCTTTGCCTTAAATCCATATCAAGCTCACTCAAATATTGTGTAGTAATATAGCTTAAATAGCATGCGCAATAATCAATATTAGTTAACGGATTTAGTAACCTGGTTATTAATTCTCTTTCTGCATAGGGGTGGCGTTGTTCCAGGCTAGCCATAAGTGAGTCTGTAAATAACCCTACGCCTATTTGCATTTGACATAGGCCAAGTGACCAATTCCCTGGATTGTGTATTTTGCTAAAAAAAGACTTCCTATTATTATATAACTGGGCAATTTGAGCTTCTTCAATTAATTCTTTTATCTGCTTATCATCTTTTGTAAGAATATAGTTTTTAAAATAGTATTCTTCTAATCTATGGGCTCCGTCAAAGTTTAGACTGCTTTCTGCACAAATTATACCTGCAATGGCAGATGCTGGAACGTCCCATTTCTTAGCGGCTTTCTTTATTTCATTTTTATATAAATTAATATATGTTTTTGAAACAGAAGCTAATTCATAGAAATCTTCATGACTGTGTTGATCCTCATTTATTCCTGCAAGTTCGAATTGATACACAGGAGCTTTTAATTCCTGTGTTTCTTCTTTTTTTATATAAGATAATTTTGCTAGTAGCACAATTATTACAACTGTAAGTGCTGCTATTATATAATTTTTAATAACCGCCATGTTTTTATTACTAAAGTAAATTGCTAAATATTCTTAGTGGTTTCTTCTCTTGATTCAACCAAGATGCCATCTTTATATTTGTAATAGGGATGCCCAAACTTACTATTAAATATCATATCTTCAGTATCTGATCCAACATTTAGCATTGCACTTTCGGCATTACCAGTAAGCAAAAATGTAGCATTATCCCTGTAGTAGGCTATTCTTTCACCTAGAAACTTAAGCCCATAAGTTTGTGCCCAATTTGTATCGTTCCCTTCCCTAATATATTTAACACCAAAATAACAAGCATTAATATGAATTTTAGAGGCCTTAGTTAAGGCTATTAATTTGGCTACCTTATCAAGGTTTATATTTCCATTTGTATGTTTTCCATCAGTTGAACGTAGTCGTCCTTCTGAACCATGGCCTACCCATATGAATCTTTTTGATTCTCCAACTTGTTTAAAAAGTGCTTCTACATCAAATCCATATCTTTTGCAGGAAGTTTCTCTTTCACAGATAAATTTAGGTTTAACAACCTTTGTGATTAAATGTCTCCAGTTACCTGCAAGTGAAGTCTTGATCCCATCTAGATTGGCAGCAATTCTTTGGCATTTGCCTTTGTCTGTGCTTAATGTATATATTATTGTTGTACTCATAGGTATTTTATAAAGAAAATTTAATATGTTAAAATAGATTAGGCATTTCATTTATTCAAATATAATTATTAGTTATTAATAATCCTATGTAACAATATTTTGTTAACCTTTTGTAGTCTCAAAAAAGGAGGAAAATAGAATAAAAGCTGCTTTTTTCAGAGTAAATCATAACAGTATGAGTCGGTAAAAAAGATTGTAAATAATTCTTTCTATGTGCTTACTAACGAAGCAAAACCAACAGAACCAAGAACCTATCGTAATTATTATAAAAGCTTTATGAAAGACCTTGGAATACCACACTTGAAATTTCATGGTTTGGGACACAGCTTTGCTACACGCTGCATTGAGAGTAATTGCGACTATAAAACAGTTAGTGTATTATTGGGACACTCAAATATAAGTACGACTTTAAACTTGTATGTCCATCCTAATAAAGAAACAGAAGAAAAAAGCAATAAATCAAATGTTTAAGTCTTTGAATTAGCAAGGGTAACATCTTGCTTTTAACAAAAAAGTAAAAGATGTACTTGTTTATGACTAGTTATAACTATTTTTGATTCTTACATTAATTTTTTCAGAATAATGTTTGTTTAAACACTATGTCAATGAGTAAAACATTCAATATATATTGTGACGAAAGTTGTCATATCGAAAACGACCATAAAAGATATATGTTGTTGGGATGTGTAAGTTCTGCCTACAACCAGGTAAAACGTCATTCTCAGCGTATAAAAGACTTAAAAGAGAAGCATCATTTTTACGGAGAAATAAAATGGTCAAATGTATCCAATTCACAAATCAAGTTTTACAAAGATTTGATTGATTATTTTTTCGATACTGATTTAAGGTTTAGAGCTGTAGTTGTAGATAAAACAAAGTTAAAGAATGATGAGTTTGACCAGGATTACGATGATTTTTATTATAAAATGTATTATTACCTGTTAAACCATAAAAAAAATAGCCTATACAACTACAATGTATATCTCGACATAAAAGATACTTTAAGTGCTTATAAGGTTTCAAAACTTAAAGATATCCTGAATATTAAATTCGGGGTATTCAGAAATGTCCAGAACATCCGTTCGCATGAGAGTTTAATAATGCAGCTTTGCGATTTAATTATGGGGGCTCTTTCCTATAACCTAAATGACAATAATAAAAAGGTAACGGCAAAAATGCAGTTGGTAGAGCAAATAAAAAACCACGCAAAGCAAGAATTAAATGGTACTTCAAATTATGAAGAATCCAAGTTGAACTTGTTTTTTATTGATTTGAAATAATATGCCATTTAACCTACTTAAAAAATATAACGACCTGCTTGAGTTAACAGGTTTAAGTCCGGCACAACGAAAAGATTCGTTAATGGGTGTTTTTAATCGGGATATTGTGAATAATCCTTCGTTTCAATATAAAGGAAAGCCTATTCAGCCAACACCTAAAGATGGTGAAATCCCAATGAGTACAT
This sequence comes from uncultured Saccharicrinis sp., assembly GCA_963663905.2. Classification (GTDB taxonomy): domain Bacteria; phylum Bacteroidota; class Bacteroidia; order Bacteroidales; family Marinilabiliaceae; genus Saccharicrinis. The sequence continues at coordinate 373,588 of CAXXQP010000001.1, forward strand.
TATTTACTCACTTAACTACAGAAGTAGTGGATAAAAAAACACGGAAAAGAGAGTTTGATATACACAGGTCGGTTCGTTTACATTGGGTAAAGCATCATGTGGATGAAAACAAGAAAGATAACATGCTTATTTTTTCTGTAAAAGAAACCGAAGGAAACAGAACTTATATATACGATGAAGATGAAAAGTACGTGATTGTACTGGAGCCTTTAAGAAAGATAAATGAGTATTATTTATTATCTGCTTATCATGTAAGAGGCAAGGATGCAGCTCGTAATAAATTTAGAAAAAAGTATAAACGAAAGCTAAACGAAGTGCTATAAAACGCAAAAAACGCAAAGCTTCGAGGCTTGCGTTTTTCGATTTCCTTCCTCCGAACGGTAGGATGAACTCGGTACAAATATAAACTAGAAAAAGCGTTTAAACAAGGTTTTCTTGTATAATTTTAAACTGATAAAATATGCAATTGGTATTTCTCAACCTGAATATACTGATTATACAATGGAATTATTCTACGATAGTGAAAAATTATAAATTAGTCTCACTAAACCCAGTTTTTAATAAAGTAGAACCGAATGAAAAATAATGAAAATAGAAAAGCCACTGTATAATGAATAATACAATGGCTTTTAATTTTTAACCAAACCTAACCCTGATGCAAAAGTATTAATTTTTATGAAATATCAAATTTAATAGATTTATTATTGTACCATATTAAAAATAGATTGTATCGCATTAATATACAGCTCTATTAATGAATGATAGATATATCTATTTCAGACATTTATAAATGAAGAAACAATAAATAATTGGTTAAAATTTCTAGCCCACGATGTACATGCACCAATTAGCTCTTCTGGAGGTTCAAACATTGAATTTACTTTTGCACCTACAATTTTTTTATTTAACTCTTTGGCTTTGGCAACTTCCCAATTCTGCCAATTTTTATATCCTATCAAATCTGAATTTAAATCCTCTTTATTTGAATCCTTACTAACAATAACTAATACATAAGAACATTTGCTAATTTTTAATGATAACAGATCTTTTAAGCTTGAAATATTGTTTGAGTTAATTTTTTCTGATGGCATATGATTGTATAAAAAATCACAATCCATATGTTCATTCCAAGCATTAAATATAAACTTATAATGCTCCTCATTATTATAATCAAAACTTACATATACATTCTTCTTTTACATAATATTTCGAATTCAACAATTAATATGAATGTTTAATTCTAGGATTCTGATCCATATATAAATTAGCCTTTATAAATTTACATTAAAATCAAAGTTTTGTAAAGGTTTTATTTATAATGTCTATGAAAGATTAGGTTTTATATTGAGATTGAGAATTAATACAAAATTTGCCAATCTAAATTACAATGATAAAAAAGTGTGCATAGTTACTTACATTATAAATAGTATCACGAAACGAGTATTCGATATGATCTGCTATTATATAAAAAACAGGCTTAAACCTATCTATAAATCAATACCAGATGAACATTTACACATATCTATCATAATCAGGTACCAATTTCCTTGAATTTTAGCAAAGTACATAAAACTCTCAAACTGATTATTGATAATTAAGGTTGTTTTCATAATTGCACCATAATAAGGCAATTCGGGTAAGCTAATCTTATTTTTATAATTCTCAATTCGCGTATTATATCTAAAAATTTGATCCAGATTAGCTAATTCACAATAAAACCCTGGTTTTAAATCAATATTAGAGAAGCACCTTATATAACGATTCATTGAGATATCATAAATATTAGGTATGTTTTTATTATAAGGAGTATTATTTTTGATTATAGATGACTTACTGATTTTATAACCAACATTTGCGTCTTCAAATGCATAATAAATACCTATTTCAGGATGTAGATATTTATTTAAATCGTTTTGGCCATAACTATCTTTCAGAAAATTACGAAAAACTGTATTGAACTCAGATCCTGTAACAAATTCATCTCTACGAAATAACATAACAGTATCTGTAATCCACCCCTTTTGACCCATATTCTGCACTAATGTCCATGATTGTCCGTTTTCCCCTTCTTTATTTTTATTAAGTAGTATAAGTGTGTCTCCTTCCTCTAAAATTCTATACCAATAAGGGGTATCAATATCTTTATATATGTAGGTTTCTTTAGAGATAATTCTAAAGTTTTTATTATTTTCTTTTTTTGTGCAAGAAAAAAGAAAAAGTATAAAAGAGGTAAATGTTAAGGAGAGTATTTTTTTCATTATAATTATTTTTTTGTTTGTTTAATTGGTGTTAATTAAAAAGGCCATAAGAGTCCTTTTACATATTGGATTAGACCTGAGCTTGCTTTCCCTTTGGCATCAGCATCTATTACAATTAAATCTGAATCCATTTTCCTTAAATAAAATCCACTTAAGTATACATCCAAAAGTCTTAATTCTGAATGTATATCAAATCGTGTTCCGGTGCCCCATGCTAAAATGCGATTAAGGGCAACGGATGTATCTGCTGCGGGATCTCCACTTATAATAGGTCGCCCTTTTGTTAATAATATAATTTTGCCAGGTCCTACTGCTACTTTATATAAAAGCTTACCTAATAATAAGGTCGTTACCTTTAGGTTTACTACAGATTTAAGTTTTACAGTACTGGTAATTGCCACTAGGTTTTTATAATTAAACACCACAGCTTCATTTTCTTTAATTTTCCATTCAACAAAACAACTACTTCCTATAGCACTAAAGTGAACCTTTTGTTTACCTTCTGTTTTAACCATATTCATAGCATATACTTTATATTTTAATCTAGGCCCAACAGATACTTTGGGATATGGGATACAAAATTTTGGAGGTATGCCACTTGGTTCAAATAAACGCGATACATAAAATATTTCTGTGTTATCAGCTTCAATTGTGTAGGTATCTCCACATGCTCTAATTTCCCCCTTGGGTAATTCTTCTGTAGAGGTGTTTAAAGTGGCAAATATTTTATTTTTTTCAGAGACAGTAACTCTTGAAAATATGTATAAATAGGTTTGTAGTATTAAGTATGTAAATGATAATGTACCCAATAAACTATAAAAGAATAAGATTAAAAAGGTAATTCGCAAGATTTGTATTGTTGATTCCATAATATCTGTAATCTGATCCTTAATACTATCAGTTATTAGACTTACAAGATTGGTTGACACTATGTCTAGATCTTTTGGGTATTCTTTAAGCTGATCATCCTGTTTACTTTGGGGATTTTGATTTTCTATTATCTCAAATACATGATCGACTTTTACAGTAACACTCTTGTATATTCGACTTATTTTGTTTTGTATTTTTTTCTTTAGCTTACTCTTTTCCTTACTGTATTTTTTATTAACGCTTTTCTTTATTGCATTAGTAATCAATTTTTTTATTTCCCAAAATTTAGCCGATTCAGTTTCGAGCAATGGCTCTGGTAGTATTTCATCAATTTCTTTGTTTACCTTTTTCAGGGTCTTGGATTCATGGTCATCTATTGTTTCATAAATTTTTTCTTTTAGTGTATTAAAATTGCCTGTGCTAATTGAAGGTGAATTTAAACTTGGCAATTGAAAAGACATGCTTGGATCTTTAAATGTTTTAAGAATGTTATTTGAAAAGCTTAGAAATAAATGTGCTACTGAAACTTCAATATTTTCATTCAATCCACTATTAATGTAATCAGGTTTTGGTAAGCTTATATTTTTACAGATAAGTACATATGAACCTTTTAAACTATCTGTTCTAGTAACGCTGGTAACAAGTTTGGTATTATCAAAACTAAATAAGGTGTTATTCTCAAGTACAGTTCCCGCAATAAATTCATTAACTGTGATGTTTGCCGAAGTATCAAAGTTTCTTACAGTATTTTTAAATGCATTAAAGATGAGCTCGTGCAGAAAAATATTGTTTTTGTTTTCTATGGTTAAATCAAGATTGTTATAAATAGGGTATTGCTTTGAACTTATACGAGGAAATGCAAGTTGAATTGTATCTTCGCCTGATTCAGTTAAGTATATATCTTTAATTCCGGGTAAATCCAGTTCGCATATATTTTTCTCATTACCATTTATACTATCAATAAAGATAATAGAAGAAACCCCTTTTGTCGGTTGCATTAAACTTTCTATGGAATCGGTTAATGAACCAACACTATAAAATTGGAGTGTGTCAACTGGCGTAAATTGATAAATCTCACTGGTTATTTGTTTGTTTATGTTTTTTTGCAACTTGCTTACCGGAATAATTATAATTAACAACGGGCTCCAAAAAAGAAATGATTTAGATAAATGAAGAATAGATTTTTTAACTCCTAATGTTGTAAAAATAGAAAAATTATGTGTGACAACTAATACTAGGAAACGGGAGAATATAAATGTGATACTTAAGATAGCGGCACTATACCACTCGTATAAAATGAAGCTAAATACAACTAAAACAAAAAGAACTATCGACCGTACATTACCTTTTATAACAATATATATATACGATATTATTGATGCTGGAACTACAATATAGGGAGAGTAATAGCTGAATATGTTATTTAAATACAGTAAATAATAAATAGCTGGAATTATTGTAACAAGCGGAAGTAGTTGTTTGCGTAAGAGGCAAGAAATTAACAATGTTGGTATTACTATGTAGAATAGGATTTTAACGTTTTCGGGAGTACCTTGTTCAGTACCCATAATAAACTCAGTATAGAAAGGCTGTATTACCGGCAGGGTTAATAAAATTGCAAGTATTACTAGAAAACGATCAGTAATTAAAGAATTAAATATTTTTGAAACGTTTAGTTTTTTCATAAATATGATAATTGATTTACAACTTAAGACATATATTGCCAGTTTATTATAATTGCATTATTCTTCAATTGTATCATAATAAAGGCATATTTGCTTCATTGTTGGTCTCATAAATTAATGAATCTATTTTTTTTCTATTGTTTTCGATAAACCTTCCAAACTGATTATTTACTAAAGAGTACACCGAACGGGTTAATGTATTCTTTCGTTTTTCAATTAATTCATTGATATTACCTATATTATAAATAGTTACTAATAGACTTGGTCTTTGCCTTAAATCCATATCAAGCTCACTCAAATATTGTGTAGTAATATAGCTTAAATAGCATGCGCAATAATCAATATTAGTTAACGGATTTAGTAACCTGGTTATTAATTCTCTTTCTGCATAGGGGTGGCGTTGTTCCAGGCTAGCCATAAGTGAGTCTGTAAATAACCCTACGCCTATTTGCATTTGACATAGGCCAAGTGACCAATTCCCTGGATTGTGTATTTTGCTAAAAAAAGACTTCCTATTATTATATAACTGGGCAATTTGAGCTTCTTCAATTAATTCTTTTATCTGCTTATCATCTTTTGTAAGAATATAGTTTTTAAAATAGTATTCTTCTAATCTATGGGCTCCGTCAAAGTTTAGACTGCTTTCTGCACAAATTATACCTGCAATGGCAGATGCTGGAACGTCCCATTTCTTAGCGGCTTTCTTTATTTCATTTTTATATAAATTAATATATGTTTTTGAAACAGAAGCTAATTCATAGAAATCTTCATGACTGTGTTGATCCTCATTTATTCCTGCAAGTTCGAATTGATACACAGGAGCTTTTAATTCCTGTGTTTCTTCTTTTTTTATATAAGATAATTTTGCTAGTAGCACAATTATTACAACTGTAAGTGCTGCTATTATATAATTTTTAATAACCGCCATGTTTTTATTACTAAAGTAAATTGCTAAATATTCTTAGTGGTTTCTTCTCTTGATTCAACCAAGATGCCATCTTTATATTTGTAATAGGGATGCCCAAACTTACTATTAAATATCATATCTTCAGTATCTGATCCAACATTTAGCATTGCACTTTCGGCATTACCAGTAAGCAAAAATGTAGCATTATCCCTGTAGTAGGCTATTCTTTCACCTAGAAACTTAAGCCCATAAGTTTGTGCCCAATTTGTATCGTTCCCTTCCCTAATATATTTAACACCAAAATAACAAGCATTAATATGAATTTTAGAGGCCTTAGTTAAGGCTATTAATTTGGCTACCTTATCAAGGTTTATATTTCCATTTGTATGTTTTCCATCAGTTGAACGTAGTCGTCCTTCTGAACCATGGCCTACCCATATGAATCTTTTTGATTCTCCAACTTGTTTAAAAAGTGCTTCTACATCAAATCCATATCTTTTGCAGGAAGTTTCTCTTTCACAGATAAATTTAGGTTTAACAACCTTTGTGATTAAATGTCTCCAGTTACCTGCAAGTGAAGTCTTGATCCCATCTAGATTGGCAGCAATTCTTTGGCATTTGCCTTTGTCTGTGCTTAATGTATATATTATTGTTGTACTCATAGGTATTTTATAAAGAAAATTTAATATGTTAAAATAGATTAGGCATTTCATTTATTCAAATATAATTATTAGTTATTAATAATCCTATGTAACAATATTTTGTTAACCTTTTGTAGTCTCAAAAAAGGAGGAAAATAGAATAAAAGCTGCTTTTTTCAGAGTAAATCATAACAGTATGAGTCGGTAAAAAAGATTGTAAATAATTCTTTCTATGTGCTTACTAACGAAGCAAAACCAACAGAACCAAGAACCTATCGTAATTATTATAAAAGCTTTATGAAAGACCTTGGAATACCACACTTGAAATTTCATGGTTTGGGACACAGCTTTGCTACACGCTGCATTGAGAGTAATTGCGACTATAAAACAGTTAGTGTATTATTGGGACACTCAAATATAAGTACGACTTTAAACTTGTATGTCCATCCTAATAAAGAAACAGAAGAAAAAAGCAATAAATCAAATGTTTAAGTCTTTGAATTAGCAAGGGTAACATCTTGCTTTTAACAAAAAAGTAAAAGATGTACTTGTTTATGACTAGTTATAACTATTTTTGATTCTTACATTAATTTTTTCAGAATAATGTTTGTTTAAACACTATGTCAATGAGTAAAACATTCAATATATATTGTGACGAAAGTTGTCATATCGAAAACGACCATAAAAGATATATGTTGTTGGGATGTGTAAGTTCTGCCTACAACCAGGTAAAACGTCATTCTCAGCGTATAAAAGACTTAAAAGAGAAGCATCATTTTTACGGAGAAATAAAATGGTCAAATGTATCCAATTCACAAATCAAGTTTTACAAAGATTTGATTGATTATTTTTTCGATACTGATTTAAGGTTTAGAGCTGTAGTTGTAGATAAAACAAAGTTAAAGAATGATGAGTTTGACCAGGATTACGATGATTTTTATTATAAAATGTATTATTACCTGTTAAACCATAAAAAAAATAGCCTATACAACTACAATGTATATCTCGACATAAAAGATACTTTAAGTGCTTATAAGGTTTCAAAACTTAAAGATATCCTGAATATTAAATTCGGGGTATTCAGAAATGTCCAGAACATCCGTTCGCATGAGAGTTTAATAATGCAGCTTTGCGATTTAATTATGGGGGCTCTTTCCTATAACCTAAATGACAATAATAAAAAGGTAACGGCAAAAATGCAGTTGGTAGAGCAAATAAAAAACCACGCAAAGCAAGAATTAAATGGTACTTCAAATTATGAAGAATCCAAGTTGAACTTGTTTTTTATTGATTTGAAATAATATGCCATTTAACCTACTTAAAAAATATAACGACCTGCTTGAGTTAACAGGTTTAAGTCCGGCACAACGAAAAGATTCGTTAATGGGTGTTTTTAATCGGGATATTGTGAATAATCCTTCGTTTCAATATAAAGGAAAGCCTATTCAGCCAACACCTAAAGATGGTGAAATCCCAATGAGTACATTATTTACTCACTTAACTACAGAAGTAGTGGATAAAAAAACACGGAAAAGAGAGTTTGATATACACAGGTCGGTTCGTTTACATTGGGTAAAGCATCATGTGGATGAAAACAAGAAAGATAACATGCTTATTTTTTCTGTAAAAGAAACCGAAGGAAACAGAACTTATATATACGATGAAGATGAAAAGTACGTGATTGTACTGGAGCCTTTAAGAAAGATAAATGAGTATTATTTATTATCTGCTTATCATGTAAGAGGCAAGGATGCAGCTCGTAATAAATTTAGAAAAAAGTATAAACGAAAGCTAAACGAAGTGCTATAAAACGCAAAAAACGCAAAGCTTCGAGGCTTGCGTTTTTCGATTTCCTTCCTCCGAACGGTAGGATGAACTCGGTACAAATATAAACTAGAAAAAGCGTTTAAACAAGGTTTTCTTGTATAATTTTAAACTGATAAAATATGCAATTGGTATTTCTCAACCTGAATATACTGATTATACAATGGAATTATTCTACGATAGTGAAAAATTATAAATTAGTCTCACTAAACCCACAAAATACTAACTCTAAATAACTGAAAAATGAAAAAACTAATAATTGGTAATTATTAGTTTCTTGAAACGCATGTAAACAACAAGCATATGCAAAAGATAAAAAGTCCGCTTGACGACTTAGTTGTTTAAGAATTAATTATATTAGTTCATCAAACAACAACAAACAAAGTAAATATATGTGGCACATACAGAAAAGTTCTATGTCATAAAAAAACAAGCGAGAAAATTAAACGTACATTAATATGGCTAATGCAATTTTCAATAAATTACTAAAGGAGCTGATCGATAATTTTACAAATTCATTTATTAATGTATCAGAAGGATTGTTTAAGAACCAAGAGGATAATAACTTAATTTATCCCGGAGAATTTGGATTGTATCGAGAAGCAATTTGCAAAAGATTTTTGAAATTTATTGTCCCTCAAAAATTGTCAATTGATACAGTTTTTTTGATAAATTCAAATGATGAAGTTTCAACTCAATGTGATATCATAATTTATCAATCGAGTCCTAAACGATAAAAGAAAGTGAGATGAAGTTTAAGTATCTCAAACTATATTTGAGTTGCTACAACAAAAACAAACTTCTCACATATGGTAAAGGTAAATTTATTCTCGCAGATTATTTCCAAATTGGATAGAGGTTCATTCAAATCACTGGTTGAAGAACGCCAAACAGATAAACATCAGAAGGGCTACAACAGTTGGACATACTTGGTTTCGATGTTGTTTTGCCAATTTGCAAAGAGTCAATCTGTGCGAGATATCAGTAATGGTTTACGTTCGGCAACTGGTAATTTAAACCACTTAGGAATATAGCGAGCACCATCAAAATCAACCATCAGTTATCAAAACAAACATCGTGATTGGCAATTGTTCAAAGACTACTATTACAAGTTATTATATCAATTAGGACAGCAGATGAATATCAAGCAATCTAAATTTAGGATCAAATCAAAAATATTCCTGTTAGATTCATCAACCATCAGCCTTTGTTTAAGTTTGTTTGATTGGGCAAAGTATAAAACAGCTAAGGGGGCAGTAAAAATGCACACACTGCTTGATTATGATGGAAACCTTCCTGCTTATGTGAATATTACCGATGGAAAAACGGACGATAATAAAGGAGCTTACGATGTACCATTGTTGGCTAATAGCGTAATTGTAGCCGACAGGTATTACAATGATTTCTCCCTTTTAAATGTTTGGGACAGCAACTCCGTATATTTTGTTGTCAGGCACAAAGAAAATCTGAAGTTTGAACAAGTCAAAGAGCTAGAGCTCCCAGATAACAGGCATCAACATATTCTAAAAGATGAAATCATCGAGTTTACTGGCCCAAAGGCCAAACAAAACTATCCCCCAAGGCTCCGAAGAGTGGCAATATGGGATGATGAAAACCAACAAGTAATCGAACTGATCATGAATCAAATGTCTTGGACAGCAAACACAATAAGTGAATTATACCGTAGCCGCTGGCAAATCGAAATATTTTTTAGGGAGATAAAACAGCTATTGCATATCAAAAGCTTTATCTGAACCAGTGAAAATGCAGTTATGATACAAATTTGGTCAGCACTAATAACCATACTCGTCCTAAAATACCTAAAGGCTTTATCAAAGTTTGGATGGCGATTATCAAACCTGGTATCATTTATACGGTTGAACCTTTTTGTAAAAATTAACCTCCAAAAATGGCTTGACAAACCATTTGATGAACCTCCTAAGAATGTGATTTTACCAACTCAAGGGGTTTTATTTGAGAATATGTGATTTGAATAGCTCTATTCCTTACTTGTAAAGACATTAATTTAACAGGAGAAATTAATTAGGACAGAATTGATTATTAAATATATATTTTTATTTTTGTTGTGTATTAAATCAAAACTTAACAACTAAAGAAATAGAGACTCTCGAATCAAAACCGTGATACATATTCCGTAGTATTACAATCATCTAAAGCTTAACTTAAAACTAAATCAATGAAATATCTTATTATATTATTTGCCTTATCATTTACTAGTTGTAATAAGGTATTTACAGAGGCCGTTCTTCCAGAAACAATCTATTTAAATATTATTGATGAAGATAGTAACAACCTTTTAGATAATTACTCCATAGAATTTTTAATACAAGATGAACAAGAAATTAGGAGTTTAACAGAGAAAGATCCTATTGACATTTTTATTAAACCAACAAATGAAAAAATTAACATAAGCATTCAAGAGCAATATGTTATTTCTAATACAATATACATTTATTTAAATTTCTATAAAGAGGATATAATTATTTCTAGAGATATGTTATCTCTTGTACTTATAGAAAATGAAAACTTCGATTACATTTTTAACAAAGTATATTATAATGAAGAGGAAATATTAATTAATAACAAAACAATAACAATAATAAAAAACCTTAACGATGAGAAAAATTAATTATTTTTCAGTACTATTAATAACAACTATACTCCTTTCTTGCGAAAAGAAAAGTGAATTAGATAATATAAACAAATACGATAATAGCAATGAGTATTCCATTGACGGGACTTCTGTTGAACAAATAGCAATGAATGCATTAGAGGAATTTAGTGATTGTAATTTAAAATCGTCAAATAATTATGTTGAATTTATTGAACCAATAAAAAATAGTAATAATAATATTAATATGTATCAAGCTTCATATGCTAATGGAGGATTTGTAATAATTTCAAATAGTAAAAATGAGGTTCCTGTATTGGCATATAGTAATGAAACTAATTTAGAAAATTTAAAAGATTGTCCTTCCTTTCAATGGTGGTTAAGTAAAAAGAATCATATTATAGATAGTCTCAATATATATGATGAAACTGATACTTTAAAAAGAAATTTTAAGAACGCAAGATGGAATAAGTTCACAAATAATAGCTTGAAAGTAGGAACAATAGGTGCTGAATTTATATATGATGAAGTTAAAGCAGAACCTATGTTATCGTCTGAATGGGGACAAGATTATCCTTATAATATTAAGTGTCCGGAACTTAGTCAGTGTGATGATGATCTTCCTGTGACAGGTTGTGGTCCAATAGCAATGGCACAAGTATTAAGGTATTATAAATTACCCACTACTTATAATTGGGATATTATACCTAATAGATTAAGATCTACTAGTAGTACTGAATCCATAAATGAAACAGCAAGATTAATCGCAAATGTTTGTAAGAAATTAGGAATGTCAAAAACTACTTTTAACTATGGATGTAAATCTTCTTGGAGTTTACCAAACAACCTAGAAGGAGCATTTGAATCTTTGGGATATAGTCATAGCGCTAATAGAAAAAAAGCAAGTGATATTCCTCTTGGTATTGTACAAAAAAATCTAAGAGAACGACACCCTGTAATTATGGATGCAGCACAAAATGAAATATTAGGGATACAATCAAAAGGATGGCATATTTTTATCCTCGACGGGTATAGAGAACAAAAATACATTATATCATTCAGAGTACCACATACTGGAGAGGAAGTTTCTCGACCTTACTATTATCAATACTTTAGTATAAATTGGGGATGGTACGGACGAAATTCTAGTGAAACACCAGATTATTTAGATACTACACCTTCTTATTATAACGCTGAAAATACATATAATAAAGGTAGAGGATGGTTTTCTCTAGATGGAATCTCATATGATGAATGCGTTCACTTTTTATATAATATATATCCTGAATAAGGTTCTATCGCATTAACAAGTTAGATGTTTTCAACCACAAATTTTAGCTTTTATGCAGCTAGCAGCCTTTTAAAGATTTGCCAATTAGACAGACCACACCCATATAGACGTGCTAGTATTAAATTTAAGGTTTGTAATTAGTTTCAAAATTGTAAAGGTTTGATAAATTTGAAGCCAATAATCGCTTTCTTTGCATATACTCATCATTAAATTCCTAGTTATAGTCTATTTCCTTTACGATGTTTCACCAAACGAGGAAAATATAGCAAAAGTCACTCTTGTTTAGGTAAAGTAAAATAAGTGTGTATACTTACATTATAATTTGGAATCTTGAATTTCAGATTATCTTGCTTAATTCTGTTATTATAATCCCAATCATTTAATTGATAAATAAAGATATATGCAATTTAATTAGTATATTTGTACATTATAATGTACATCAAATTCATTTATCATGAGAGTAATTAGTTCAGCAGAGCTTCGTAATAATATGAAGAAATATCTTGATTTAGCAGCAAGTGAGCAAATAATTATCCAAAGAGGAAAAACAGAAACTTTTGTGCTCCAGAAACAAGAATACCTTGAACCCGATGAAGACTTGAAAAGGGCTATAAGTGCAGAGGAATTATTGGAAAGAGTTACTCCTCGCATAAAGAAAATGTTTGATAAATGAGAGTCGTTTTTTTACCGGAAGTAGAAGACTACCTTGTAGAATTATCAGAATTACTTCACCAAAAGGAATACTTCGGTTTTAAAGAAAATGCAGTTAAATATATTACTGAGTTAGTTCTGGAGATTAAAACTTCCTTACATAAAAGAATCAAAAAAGACGCACCTCCTTACTTTGATAGATATGGGAAAGGAATGAAATATGTAACATTCAAAAAAAACAAGACTACTCAATGGTATGTGTTTTTCTCGATCTATGAAATCAATAACGAATTCGTTTATTTAGTTAGATACGTAAGTAATAATCATATTGCATCCCATCACCTATAATTTTGTAAACGAAATGTTAATATTTAAAGCATAGAATTAAATGAGAAAATTCAGACTTAATTAGTTTCAAAAATCCCAACTCATTTTGCTATTACATAAAAAGAATTAAGATAGAGCAGTATACTCTATGGCAGAGAAATAGTATAGACAATACTATAGAAATATATAAAACCAATACTGGTACCGAGATTAATGTAAAGCTTGAAGGAGATACTATCTGGTTTTCTGAACGAAAAATGGTTAAGTTGTTTGATAAAGATGTTCGTATTGTAAATGAACATATAAAGAACATCTATGACACCCAAGAGATATATAAATATCAACTATCCTGAAATTCCGGATAGTTCGCAAAGAAGGTAAATAGATCTGTTGACCATTATAATCTTGATATGATTAAAATGGTGAGATATAGTGCAAATAGTAAAAAGGGCCCACAATCCTGACAATGGGCAACACAACGATTAAAAGACTATCTTGTAAAAGGAAATGCTATTATCCAAAATCGTTTTGCCCAAAAACAACAGGAAGTAGAATATATAAGAACAAGAAAAAGGATTGTTAGTCAAACCATTGAAGAAGTCACTAATGAGCAGAATTAAGCAGACTTCCATACCTTTTCAAAAGGTTTAGTACTATTAGAAGTCTATGTTCATAAAGGATTGGAAATTGATAGTAAACAATTGTTGAAATCTTGAAATAATGATAAAATGCCCAGTTTGTAAGAAAGAGAAAGACATAGATTATGGGAAATATGTGTGTCCTGTTTGCAAAAGCAAATTTGAATATCAAAGGGGAGGTAATATTATTTTAATTAAACGAAACAAATTTGACTATTCGATTTTTTTCATATCCTTAATAGTTCCAGGAGTAGTCCTGACATCACTTACTTTTGGTTGGCTCAACATAAGTGATATTAAAGATAATTTATTGATCGTAGGATTATTTTTTCTTTTGTATCCACTTTTAATTACATTTAGACAGGTGCTCCACTTAGACTTTGATGAATTGTTTCTGAATTTATATTCTAAATTCTTCTCAAATGAATTAAAAAAAGAAGATAAAGGTAGAATTATTGCATTTTATTTTACCGCATTTCTTAATATCATTGGATTAATATTCATTTTGATTCATATACTGATTTAATAATTAACTGACGCAAACATAGTTGATCGTTGATTGGTAAGAAACATATCGGAGAACCTCTCCTACCTCCTTTATATTTAAAGTTTTATCTTATGAAAGATTAATATCATAATAAAAACAGTCTAAGCAAACGCAAACTTTTAGTTATTAATCTTAAATGATTATATTTATTTACGCTTTTGATATGATCAATTAGAATTTACCTCAATGATATTAAAAAAAGCTATAAAGAATATAGAACCGAAAGGAGTATTTGTTTATTTTAATAATGTGATTCCTGTTTTTGCCAGAACAAATACTCCCCAAAAGACTTGGAATGAGAAAAAACGATGCCGGACTCTTCCTAATGGAGATAAATATATATTACCTCCTTATAATGTAATGAAAGGTCATTTTGTCCTTTTACATGATTGGCCAATATTATGTAAAATAGATAAATCCCGAAAGTCATATGTAATACCCAAGGGTATGAGTACTGATTTTGCAAGTATTCCAAAGTTTCTTCACTCACTTATTTCACCTCTCAGTAATTCAGTCTATTCAGCCGTATTACATGATTATTTATATCGCAATCCCAAAGAAGTAACAGCTAAAGAGACTTCAAGACTCGAAGCGGATAGAATATTCTATTTCGGAATGAAAGCTTGTGGAGTAAAACGAATAATTGCTCTAATTATGTTTTGGGGTGTAAGGATAGGTGGGAAAAACAGCTATATTAGATAAAGGAAATTAGTCTCTTTAAACTCACTTTAATGAATAAGTTTAAAGCTGCAGTAGCAAGATTAAAACAGGAATCACAGCAACGGAACATTTTAAAAGAGCTTGATTTTAACTGGATAGAAACGGCAATTGAATGATTTGGGTATATCCATATTTGATTTTAACCAGGAACCCGCACTTAATTAAAAAATTACATTGACGCTAGTTGTCACAACTTTATAATATTTTTGAATTAAAAAATGGAACATCTTATAGAAAAATACAGAAAAAGTCAAAAAGAGTTTCTGAAGAATTGCCCAGAATCACAACGTAAATTTCATGAATACATGTTCCGTATAGGTAATGCTACCTATGCCTACCATAATCGAGCGATTAAGGAAGTTGATGAAGATAGACAGCGTGAATATTATAAAGAGTGGTTGGAAGGATTACCGGAAAATTTAAAAAAAGATATGAAGGAGAAAGGATTTGATGGATGTAAAACTGCATTACCTTTTACTCGCTATCTCAACGAAAGAACAGATGTGGGAATGACAGACTGGATGAAAGAACATCTTTCCGAAGCTGATTTTAAGGAATGGTTGACAGTAAAAGAACGTAACGAAGAGTAACAATAAATCCAGCTTAATCAAAAAAGTTATAAACATGAAAACATGTATGATTACATTTATATTATTTTGCTTTGCAATAATTTCACCTGCACAGAATCAAGAAATACAAAACCATACATTTCAGGAAAAACAAATAGTTGAGAACAATATTTATAAATTATTTCCTACTAAAAACTTCTGGACATTTATCAAATTAGATACCAGGAATGGCAGAATGTGGCAAGTACATTTCACAATTGAAAAAAAAGGTATAAGTGGTGAGCTTGTTCTAAATTCAATGCCTCTTGTAGAAATTGGAAACGAAATTAATGGAAGATTCACTCTTTATCCAACCGAAAATATGTATAATTTTTTACTGCTAGACCAAATTGATGGACACGTATATCAAGCTCAATGGTCAATGGATGAAAAAAATAGAGGTGTAATGCTAATTTATTAAAATAGTCTCAGAAAACGCAAAACCACCGGAACTTGGTTAAACTTCTCCCTTAAATAAATAACAAATTCGTCAATTAACGAAATTTAGACCCATTCTATATTAAAATATACCATTCCTCAAATCCACCCAATCCCAAATACGCATAAAAACGTATATTTCTAAAGTACTATTCTGATAACTTTGTGGTATGGAAATTCAAATTGCTTTAATTGTTGCTGTTGTTGCTCAATTTGTTGCATTTTTCTTTACGATCAGTTTAATACCAAAAACCAGGTTTAATATAGCCTGGATTAGTATTTCTATTGGCTTTTTATTGATGGCTATCCGTAGGTTTGTTGAACTACTTTACTTTTATAAAGATGCTCCCTCTGATGATATATCAATTTTGAATAGTTGGATTGCAGTCGTTATTTCATTGACCATGCTTGTGGCTTCCATCTATATTCGTAAGATATTTGAGGTTTTAAACCGAATTCATCAATTACGTAAAGAAAGCGAGGCTAAACTGCTTTCTGCCATTATCAGAACTGAAGAAAAAGAACGTAAATACTTCTCCAAAGAATTACATGATGGTTTAGGTCCGGTTTTATCATCGGCTAAATTGACCATTTCAGCTATCGACAAAACTAATATTTCGGAAAGGAATACGCTATTGTTAGACAAGGTTGAAAATATGGTGGATAATGCCATTGACACCACGCGAGAAATTTCAAATCATCTTACTCCCCACGTTTTGGAACGTTATGGATTACATAAGGCCATTAAAAACTTTATTAATAATATTGTATCAAAAGAATCAATAAAAATCAACCTATCTACCAACATTGAAAAACTACGGTATGGTTCAGATCTTGAAGTGATTCTTTATCGGATTTGTTGCGAATTAATAAATAATACACTTAAATATGCCCATTCACAACAAGTAGATATTTCAATAACAGAAGACAAAAACCATATTGAATTTAATTACACAGACGATGGTAAAGGTTTTGACACTTCTAGTATTAAAAAAGGTATGGGTATCATTAATATTAAATCCCGTGTTAAATCTTTAAACGGTTCTATTAGTATTACAAGTAGCTTTAATAACGGATTTAAAGCGAGCATTAAGTTACCTTTATAATAAGAGGGTGAAAGGTATAAATAATGATTTGGTGATTAATCACAAATCAACAATTCGACAAATAAACAGCTTAACAATTCTATAGAGCTCAATTAATCTAATGACCAAATGATCTAAAAACCTATTGATCTAATAAAATGGAACATAAACTCAAAATATATCTAGTAGATGATCATTCTCTGTTTAGAGAAGGCTTAAAATTTTTATTGAATAATAGTATATACATATCTGAAATCAGGGAGGCTGTTAATGGACAGGATTTTTTGGATCATGTTGAACTAAACCCGCAAAGCGGGAGCTTAGGCTAAAACTAACAAAATTCGTAAGATAATTACATCTTCTACCATTATTAATTTTAAATACAATTGTAATGAGTAGAGAATCTTACCTACAACAAGCTTGTAAAGCAGTTCCTGAATTTAAACTTATCAGCGAACAATTTTTGCGTAAATACACCATTGCCGGAAAATCAGCCTCCTGTACCCGTAATTACCTGATGCAAATTTCTAAAATGGTGTTGTATTTTAAGTGTTCGCCCCTGGAGCTGTCCATTGATCAGATGGAAGAATATTTATTTGAAATCCAAATCAACGAAAAACCCAGTCGCAGCTCTTTCAAACATCTGGTATATGGTTTAAGAGCCATGTTTTCTATGTTTAAAAATGAAGAACTATTGCTGGCACTCCCTCCTATTAAAAGTAGTAAAGCCTTACCTGTGGTGTTACCGCAACAGGAAGTTAAAACACTACTAAAAACACCTAAACTCTTAAAACACAGAATTCTATTTGCCATCATTTATGATTGTGGTCTTCGTATTTCGGAAGTGCTCAACTTAAAAATTGAAGATCTGGATTTTGACCGCAAACAAATACACATCAAACAATCTAAGCATAAAAAAGACCGATATGTACCAATGTCTAACCTTACAATTCGGGGTTTATATACTTACTTTCAAACGGTGTGTCCTCAAACATGGGTATTTAATGGTAAAATCAGAGGTGAGCAATTCAGTACTACTGGTGCCAGACATGCCATGAAAGAGGCGGTTAAAAAGGCCGGTATTAATAAATCTGTTTGTATTCATACCCTCAGACATAGCTATGCGACACATCTGCTGGAAATGGGACTCGATATTGTGAGCGTTAAAAACCAATTAGGACATGCTGAAATTCGAACTACGATGATGTATCTGCATATTGCGCAAACTTCTCCCAATGCTGGTTTTAGTCCCTTGTCGAAAATGTATCCTAATGTTTGATCCCTCTGATATTGCCACTGTAATCAGACGCTTTTTACCGGATCTTTTAAAAATAAGAGGACTCACAAAACACCAACTCAAAGTTTTGAATGCACTGGCTACTTGTCGGACATCGAAACTTGGCGGTTCTGTATTAGCTTGTACTTCTTGCGGTTCGGTTCATTATGTGATGCACAGTTGCCGAAACAGGCATTGTCCAAGGTGTCAGGGTATTGACAAAGAGTTGTGGATTGAAGATCGTAAACAAGATTTGCTCCCGGTAAAATACTACCATGTGGTATTTACCGTTCCACATTTACTGTTAGAGTTGTTTCGCTTTAACAGAAAAACCATGTATAACCTCTTGTTTGACAAATCATGGGAGACGATTTGTCACTTTGCCAAAGATCCTAAATTATTAGGGGCTTTACCTGGTGCCATTGCTATTTTACATACCTGGGATCAACAGCTGAATTACCATCCGCATATACATTATACTATTCCGGCAGGTGGTATCGACAAAAATGGCCACTGGAAAACAACCAAACAAAACGGTGACTTCTTGTTTGATGTAAAACAAATGTCTGATAAGTTTAGTGCCATTTTTGCTAAAAAGCTGCGTAAACTTAAACGACAAGGTAAAATCAACAAGTTTGTGCCTCGTGATTTAATTCCGGAACCCTGGGTAGTTTATGCCAAACAAGCCTTTGGATCCCCACATTCGGTAGTGGAATATTTGGGTAGATATTCGCACAGAGTAGCCATTTCAAATGCGCGTATTTTAAAAGTAACTGATACTCATGTTACTTTTAAATGGTGTAACAGAAAGGATAATTATAAACCTGAAACACAAACCATTACTGGCATTGAGTTTTTAAAAAGGTTTGTGGAGCATATTGTCCCACCTCATTTCAGAAGAATAAGGCATCTTGGCTTTTTGAGCACTCGTAATAAATCCAAATGTTTGGAGTTATTACGCAAAGACTTAAAGGTAACTTTTCATAAACTAAAACTTTCAAGAGCTCAGGTACTTGAATTAAAGTTTGGAAAACGTTCCTGTCTTAGTTGTAAAGATTGTGGTGGTGAGCTGGCTTTAATACTTTCTTATCCTGGAAAAAGGGCCCCTCCTGCTTCCTCATGTTTGTAGCAAGTCTCTATTTACCAACAAACTAACGAATATGCCTTTATGCGTAAATGGGAATGCTATATCCTCTTGTTAAAATAGTGGTTCAAAAACAGTATTACAATTAAATAACAAGTGCAATAAATTACGATCTAGTGAAACAAATTAATAAAATAGTTCATTATTAACTGAAATACCTCATAAATGACAATGATAAAACAATATAAAAAGCTTTAAAAATGCCATTTAAAACACTATAAGTAAAAATCACATTATTAAAACCTTACAGATTAGTTGCTGGAATATTGTTTAGTTCAACAAACCCTCCAATCTGTAGGGTATGCAAGCAACCCTACATTAGAGGCTAAGTGTTAGCGAGTATCTTCCGGATGTGGTTTTGATGGATATTGATATGCCGGTTTTAAATGGTATAGAGGCTACTCAACAGGCATTAAAACTATTCCCTGATTTAAAAATCATAGCGCTTTCGATGTATTCGGATGAGAATTTTTATACCGAGATGATTGAAGCCGGCGCCAAAGGTTTTTTAGTCAAAAACTCAAAATTTAACGATGTTGAAACGGCTATTTTAGAAGTATATAACAATAGAAATTACTTCTCACCTGAAATCTTGTCCTCCATTGTTACCAAAATGAACAGGAAGCAAAATCAACCGGATATTGACGAGCTTACCAAAAGAGAAATGGAGGTATTGCTCAACATCTGTCTGGGTTTATCGAACCAGGAAATTGGTGAGAAACTAAATATCAGCAAACGAACAGTTGATAAACACAGAGAAAACCTTTTATCTAAAACTCAATGTGGTAATACAGCTGAGCTGGTGATTTTTGCCATTAAGAATAAGTATTTTGAGATTTGATGCTTATCATCGAATTAATGCGAATTATTTTAACATACAATGTAATGTTTGATGAATTTCCATAAAACATAAAGATGTTATTAATTCGTGATAATTAGCGTAATACGTTGACAGAAAAAGCGAGCTGCAAATCATTTATTTTCCATGATCTGTAGAGTTCTATAAATTCAACAAATCAGATTTTAACGATGCTTCCTCAATAATTTCTTCTCTTGGTATAATTGTTCTTTTATCTTCACCTTTAACCAATACATCAACAACTATCTCGGCAATATCCATAACTTTAATTTTTCGTCCGCTTGCAAATGTTTTTTTACATTTAGGACATGTGGTTACTAATATATCAGGATTAAGGGCTTTAAATTCACTTAAAGCCTGATCTCGTAAAAGATGAGTTTGATTTGCTTTGATTTTAATATTACCTAAACTACCTCCACAACAATAAGCATTTTCCTTTTCTTCATTTAATGGAATAACATTTCCTACTAATTTTAATAGTTCGCGGGGTTGTTCATACATGCCCATTCCACGGCCTAATTCACATGGGTCATGATAAACCATTTTAAGTTCTGATTTATGAATAGAAAGAATTTCTGTTGATATGAGGTCTTGAATGTATTCTGAATGAAATACAACGTTAACATTGTGCAATGTATAATCCTCCTTAAATACCCGGTAGCAAATAGGACAAGACACCACCAATGTTGATGCTCCTGAATCCAATATCATTTGGGTATTGTTTTCTATTAACTTTTTTGCAGCTTCGTATTGTCCTGCTAAAATCAGCGGTCGCCCGCAACATGGGGCTTTATCCTCATCCATAAACCATACATTCTGACCCGACAAAGCAAAAATCTGTTTCATTGCAGTAAAAATCCCGGGAGTTAAATGCGTCATGCAACCAGCAAAATATATCACATCGGCTTTTGGGGATTTATAGGTTTTAAGATACTCGTATGATGAATTATACTGCCTGGTTGATTCAATGCGTTGTGTGATTCTTAAGTTAATGGTTTCAATACCCACAGGACAATCGATCTGGCATTTACCGCACATCAGGCAATTAAATAACTTTTCATCACTCAGATTATTATTTCTAATGTTTTTAAGTAAATAAACCGACTGTGAATCATCTATCCCGGCAACGGATAATTGACATCTATCCAAACACAATCCACAGCGCGAACATGAATATACCTGAACATCAGTATACGTGTCGTTTTGCTTTTTATGCTTGATACCTGCATTTCGCAAAAATATTAAAACAACCTCGGTAGGGATATGCATGTACCTTGAGTTAGGCAAGGAAACAAAAAAACAACCCAGTGCCATTGAGTAAGCCATCCATAATGCTATGTATAACACATCTGGATTTACTAAATATGACATCAGATGTCCCACTACTGAAGTTAAAAATCCACCATTATGGTAGATAGCTGCAGTATTACTTTCTGCCAGTAATCGTAACGGAAATATTAACCACAAAGAGGTTAATGCAATTCTGTCGCCTGATTTTAGCTTTGTTGTTCGTCTAAGTCCAAATACTTTCTTTTTAAAACGTTTAAGCATGGCGAGTACTAACCCGGAAAGCACAAACAGCAAAAGAAAATCCATAGCAAAAGCAAAAAACTTCGTTAACTGGAAATCCTCATTAGTATTATAAAAGCGGAAGAATACAGCTTTATGGAATGGAACCAAAAGGGATTGATCAGCTATCATGGTTTCAACATGACCCACAATTATCAATAAAAACCAACCAAAAGCCAAACTCATGTGCATATAGCCCAGTACTCTGTTTTTTCTAAATATCTTTCGGTGTAATAAAGATTCTAAGAATATCTCACGAATGGAATTAAATAATCGTTTGCTAATCATTGATTGCATCAACCGAAGCTTATCAAATTTCGATAATCCTTTGATCCATTTTACACTTTGATATAAAAAAGCTAATACCAGATATATCAAACCAATAAAAAACGGCAAGCTAACAAGTATATCCATTGTATTATAAAGCATTATCTGATTTCAATTGAGCAATACGCTTTTTAATTAAAAGAACTACATTGCAAATATTAATATCACGCGGACATACTAAAGTGCATTTTCCACAGAACATACATTTCTCAATTTCTTCTGATAGATCCTTGACGTTTCCCCGGCGTAAGGACAAACCAATTTTTCGGATATTGAAACTCGTTAAATTACCGGCGCTACATGTTGCAGTACAACCACCACATGACATGCAGGTTAAAAAGGATTTTTCACGCTCTAACACATAATCCAATATCCGGTTATCAAATTTATCAAAGTCAATTTGCCGTGATTTGGGTTTAAGAAAATCCATATTATTCATGTGCGTCTGAGTTTAAATAATTAACTACCTCAAAAGCTGTCGACCTGGCATTATCCAACGTTTCATTCACAGTCATGGGACAAATACAACACCCCGCCAAAAAGACACCTTCATGCGTTGAACAACTTCTGCCAGTTTGCATGTTTTTTGATTTAAAAAACCTATTTTCATCTAGCTGTAAATTGGTTTGTTTGCATAGATCCGGATTCAGCTCATCAGCTTCCATTCCTACAAGTAAGATGACCATATCCACATTCATCCTCAGAGGCCTGCCTTGCAGTGTATCTTCTGCTTTAATCTGAAGACTCATGTCTTCTTTTTCAGAGACTTCTGATAAACGCCCTCTGATGAATTGTATTTTATGCCGTTTTTGAGCGTCTAAGTAAAGAGCATCGTATTTTGAACCATACAAACGCAAATCCATATAAAAGTTGAACACCTCGCAATCGGGCAACATTATATTGATTTCAATAGCCTGTTTAACTCCTGTAATGCAGCAAACCTTTGAACAATACGTATTACCAACTTTCGCATCTCTTGAGCCTACGCAATGAATAATGGCAACTCGCTTAGGTAGTTTACCTGACGCTGTTTTTAATAACTCTCCTGATTTATGAATTCTTTCAAAATCAACAGACGTAATCACATTATAAAATAATCCGTATCCGTATTCTTCCTTTAGTGTGGCATCAAATGTTTTATAGCCGGTTGACAAAAGCACAGAATCAGCATAAAATTTCAAATTGCAGTTATCAGATATTTCATACTTATTATCTTTTGGCTTGATGGATGATATTTGGGTGTTGTAAATCACATTCAGATCATTTCTTTTTACTTTATATTGATCTATTATCTGATTAGATGAAGCAAAATCAGGAAATAACTTACTCCATTGATTCAACATACCTCCTTCCCTATTTTGCTTTTCGAATATTGTAACGCTTAAACCTTGTTTTATTAATACGGATGCGGCTTCTAATCCTGCAATGCCGCCACCAATAATTGCAACTTGTTTCTTTTGATTCATATTCTACTGCTGACACTATTCATTTAAACAACCTGAAAACAATGGTTCACCCATGGGATTTCCTTTATTATCGAGATATTTTTCATCAGGATTATACACGACACCTATTTTATCCAACAATGGTTCAATGTTTACCTGATGCATCTGAAAACCCATATCCCATGGATTATACCCTAAAACAAGACCTGCTAACTCTTCATACGACAATACTGGAATCCCATTTTTATCTCCACTATATGTTTTTCCTTCAATCTGCGCCAAAGCATATTGCCATCGGTCTAAAAACATATTACAGCCAGGGCAATTGGTTACAATGAAATCCGGTTTGTATGGCTCCATACTTTCAAACTTCTTTTTAGAATTTGAGATGGAATAACTTCTGTTATTTTTAATCAGGTAATGCCTGAAACCAAAGCCACAGCAATGGCGACGCTCAGGATAATCAACCGATTCACCACCCCACGATTTAACCATAGCAGTTAATACAGTTGATTTCTCGGCACCTCCTACTCCTTTATCAGGGAATATTTTAGCGTAATGACAACCAATATGATCCACTACCTTTAAAGGTGTACCTGTATGTTTGTTAACCAGTTTATATTTTGCTAATTGAGCAATTTCCTTTCGGTATTTATAAATAATATCGCACGCATGTGAGATGTTCTCGGGTATATCAAATACTCTTCCTGTAGCTTTTTTTAAAAATTCGCGAGTCTGAGTTTCCTGTTCAGGGAAATGCTCCCAGGTTTCCAGCACTTCATTATATCCTCCATAGGAAGTAATGCAAGAAACTGCAGCATTCTTCACTCCCAGTTCTGTCATTAAAGCAAATTGTCGGGCTACGGTAGTTTGATAGGTATCAAAAGGTACAATATCACTATGATAGCCTATACCGGTACAAGTGGTATGATGCGGATCGTCAATGACCGTTTTTCCCAGTTTATTTCTTAATATATCCAGAAATACTTTTTCTGCTCCCGGGAAAAAATTCTGACGGATACAGCTTCGTAAAAAGTAATAGTTATCCTCAGCTATTACCTTGCTTGTATGATCATTCTTCATCATCCTCATTTTGTAAATAATCAATATATCTTTCCATATCAGGATTCCCTTTACTATCGGTAAATCCCAGCTCAAATGCCTTTTTCATACTGTACTTTTCTATGGTCTGAAATAAGAGTTTCCCTCCACTCTCGGTAAATATGTAGTCCAGATCATTTAAATCCTCCTGATCTATTTTTCGCATGGCTCCGGCACCTTCCTTATCCAAATTTGCACCTACCCGTTCATATACCTTTTCATTGTTTTCGTAAATCCACTCCCAAACAGGCCCTTGTTCGGGATGTCCAGAAGGAATTACACTATGAGGATTAACACAATAGCCGTATTTAAGAATATTTGCTCCAATAGTTTTCACAAGTAAGTATTGTTGGCGACCCAATCTGCTTTTAATAAAAGCCCCGGTTTCCTGAGAAATTTTGCGCAGGACATTTATAATCAATCCCGGACAGTTATTTCTGGGACAACGGGTTTTGCATGACATACACTGACCACACATCCATATTGTATTACTTTCAATCAGGTTTTGAATCATTTCTTCATTATGTGATTGAACAGCATTAACAATGGTTCTGGGGTCATACTCAAAATACTCGGCAGCAGGACAAATAGCAGTACAAATACCGCAATTCATACATGCATTCAGTCCTTCTTTAAGCCGAACATCTTCTTTCAATTTAAGAATAAGAGATTTCATTGCACAAAGTTTTATTGTAAATCCGAGAATTAGAACAGTATAAAATCATATATTATGATACGTGTATATGCGTAGACACAAAATAGCATCAAATAGATTCACACATAGATATTTAACCAAATATCAGCCAACGTAGATTTAATATCATAATAATGAATAAATTTAAAGAAACCGTTACTTCGTTAGGAATAGAGTCTCAACAAAACGAGGGAAATAGAACGAAAGTCACTCTTATTTAATTAACGAAATGTAAGTATGCATACTTACTTACATTATAAACAATCTCGAAATATCATAATTAAACTATAGAAAAATATAACGCCCTATATAATTGTACAACTACTTGTACGATGTAGTTTTAATTTGTATATTTGTTATATAAATTAAACGAATAAGAAATGGAAATAACAACCTATTCAAATTTTAGACAAAACTTAAAGAGTCATTTGGATTCAATTCTAAAAACTCATGCACCTTTATTTGTTAAACGTTCAAAAGGTGAAGATGTTGTTGTTATGTCAATGTCTGATTATGAAGGAATGCAAGAAACATTACATCTGTTATCTAGTCCTAATAATGCAGCTCGTATCAACTCAGCTCTTAAATCCTACAATGAAGGTAAAGGGGAAGAACATGAATTAATTGAAGATTAAATCCTATGAAAATAGTTTGGATGCCCGAAGCTTGGGAGGATTATCTTTATTGGCAAACAAAAGACAAAAAAATACTCAAAAAAATCAATCTTCTTATAAAAGAATGTCAACGAACGCCTTTTGTTGGTATCGGTAAGCCTGAAGCTTTAAAGAATAACCTTACAGGTTGGTGGTCGAGAAGAATTAATCATTGTGATAGATTAGTGTATAAAGTTGAGAATGATACTTTATATATACTTCAATGCCGTTACCACTATTAAGAAAGTCTTAGAAAACGCAGGTTTATATTTATTTCAGATCAATGTGTTAATATATAAGTAGAAGTTAGTACTTTTTAGAATGAACTATTACAATGACGTTAAAATGGTTTGCCATCAGGCATACCCGGTATTGGTGATGATATACTTGGTACAATACAACAGGCACCACAATTCTCTCTACATTCCATTGGTATCTTCAATATTTAAATACTTAGCAAAGTAAGTACATAAAACTATTTTAACCATCTAATTAAGCATATTTTTGGTTTCACTGCTTGAAGCCTCAACTATTTTCTTTCCCAGTATAAAAACAGCTGTCCCTAAAAATGTACATTATTAAAAGTCGTACTACAAGCTTATGATATTTACCTTTTGTCTTCTATCTTTGCAAACCTTTTTTATACCAGAACTTGTACAAATTGGGTTAAGCAACTATTAATTATTCAATCGTAACATGAAATCAGAATTAAGCCCTTCGGATGGCACACTAAATTATTCAGAAGGAGACCTTGTAAATGGATTTGTCACTGAGATTCGCGATTATGGATGCCTTGTTGAAGTTGAAAATAGTATCAAAGGCATTATATATGTTTCGGAATTGAGTTGGTTAAACCATAACATCCACCCTTCGCATTTGTTGAGTGTTGGTGATCCTATTGAGGCATATGTAATCGATTTTAATAACACAAGAAAAGATCTCTCTTTAAGCTTAAAACGATGTCAGCCCAATCCATGGGAACAGTTTGCATCCAAATATAAAGTGAAAGATACAATTACCGGAACCATCGATGGTATTACTACCATAGGTGTTTTTGTAAAATTAGATGGTGGTGTAAGCGGTCATATCTTTCCAATGGATATACCAGAACAGTTAGAAATGGAAAAACTAAGCAAAGGCGATGAGTTAGAAGTGATAATTCTTAGCATTGATAGCGACCGTGAGCGTATTTTTTTAAAACCAAGATAATTCAAAAAAGGTGCTACCTTTTTATAGAAATAGCTAGAAAAGCAAAGAATTCCCCTAATTAAGATTGCAAATAATAGGATTGCACACTGCAATATTTCATTTTGTCGGCTAAACAACACTATTGCAGGGTGCAAAACTTTTTATTGGAATCTGAATAATCATTTTTTTAAGCATAATGCTTTTGCGCATATATATTTGTGCTGCCTATAAATATAATTTCTAATGCTTGCTGGTATTTTTCTATATGCCATTACTCATGCCATCATTTCAACAATCATAATATTATAATTCATATGAATTTTAGTAGAATAAGTTTCCGATAAATTCTATCAAAGTTACTAAAGAAAATTTGCTTAAATATAGTCTCACAAAAGGAGAGTTGGAAAATATCCTCAGTAAATTAAAATATTTACTTACAGTAAGTGATATGTAATTGCAGGAATAAAATTTGTTCGTTTTTTTTGAACAAAAATTAGAGCCATGATAACAGACAGTGTTTATTTTAAAGATAATTTAGACAGAGTAAGCGAACTTATTGAATCTTATAATGATGAAATTTTATTATTAAGAAAAACTAGAATACATGATTTCACAAAGGAAGTTATTACAAAAAAATACAATAACTTATTTCTTATTTTACCTTATGAGGTAGAAACTTCTTCTAGTTCAATATCAATTTCTATACATGCAATTAAAGTATTTGATTTATACTATAAGTTTAATGAAAATATTACAAAACTAGATTATGATACAATTATTAAAGCAAAGAACGAGTTTGAGGATAAGAAGATATATTCAGATGACAAATATATTATTAATGATTTTTTAGAAGAATACTTTCATAATTTGACATATGACTTTTCATCAATTATGGATAAGGTTAAGCAATTATTCTTCTTTAAAGGAATTGAAAGTGAAACTATAATACTTCAAAATATATTAAACCACTACAAGGCTATTGTTGCAGATGATAAAAAACAATTAGTTGTTTTTTGGGGTATAAGTTTGACAAAAGAGATTTCGGATATAGTTACTGAAATGTTGATTGATGTAATTGAGCAAAGATTACTCTTGTTAAACCCAACAATAACAACTAATAATATTGTATCTAAGACTACATATATAGACAATTCGATAAAGCAAATAGAATGGCTTGGTACGCAACAAGAGTTATGTGAACTAATTACTGAACTAATAAGTAAAAAGTGGATTTCCCCAATTAGAGAGGGTGAAAGAAGAAAAATATCGAATTCAATTACAACATTTTTTGATTTGACAAATACGAAAAGAAATGAATCTTCAAAGATTGAGGACTCATTCTATCAATTATTTAAAGGAGAAATAATTGAAGGGGTAAGAAACTACCCATTTTTGGATTCAAAACGATATTCTAGAAAATTTAACACTATTGAAAACAATAACCACTAATTTGATTCTTTTATTATCTCACAAAACGCACAAAATACTAACTCTAAATAACTGAAAAATGAAAAAAATAATAATTGGATTATTATCTATTTTCCCTCTTATAAGCTATGGACAACTTTTAGAAGAATTACCTCAAAATGAAAACGGCAAACTTATTTTTACAGAGGTCGTTCAAGCTGATTCGCAAAATTCAAATCAGCTTTATATTAGTTCTAAGAAGTACTTTGTTGACGTATTTAAGTCAGCTAATGATGTAATACAATTAGATGATAAAGAATCATGTATAGTAATTGGAAAAGGTTTTACTGAAACATATTCAATGATGTTAGGAATTGCCGAGCCAATATATATGTGGTACACAATAAAAATTCAATGTAAAGATGGAAGATACAAATATGATATCTATGATATATATTTTGAATCCCCTAATGGCTATTGTTTACCTGATGGCTATGCGAAATCCCAAACTGCAGAAAGTATCTTTAATAAAGATAGTTATTATAAAAAACCTGGTAAACCCTTAAAAAAAGCAGAAAGTTTCAAGGTTCAAATGCTTGAAAAAATTGAAAATATAAAAACTACATTAAAAGAATCAATGGAAAAAGATACATCTTCTAATAATGATAATTGGTAATTATTAGTTTCTTGAAACGCAGCTTAGGATTTAACCAGGATAAAGAGATAAAGCAAATAGGCAAAATTTGCCTATATAAATTGCAATGAAAAAAGTGTGCATACTTACTTACATTATAAATTATCTCACAAAAGGAGCAACAAAAGAACCTGGAAAAACCAACATGAGCATTTAGGCACATTGCCTATATGATAAGCACATGAAACCAATGTTGCACATTAACTATCTGGATTGTATTTTATAAATTAGCATACAAAATTTAAGATAAATCGTTACATTCTCTATGGAAAGTAAAGTTGAGATATACAAAACATCTGATAATCAAACAGAAATAGATGTACACATTGATAAAGATACAGTCTGGTTGAATCGCCAACAACTTGCTAATCTGTTCAATCGCGACAGAACAGTTATATCTCGTCATATAAGTAATATATTTAAAGAGGATGAATTAGATAAAGATATGGTGTGTGCAAAATTTGCACATACCACTAAGCATGGTGCCATTAAAGGAAAAGAACAACAAACAGAAACTGAATTTTATAATCTCGATGTAATTATTTCTGTGGGTTATCGAGTAAAATCAATTCAAGGTACACAATTTCGTCAATGGGCAACACAACGATTAAAAGATTATCTTGTTAAAGGGTATGCCATTAATGAAAAACGATTGGCACAAAAACAACAAGAAATAGAATATTTAAAGACAGGAATAAGAATAGTTAGTCGAGCCATTGAAGAAGCTACAAATGAGCAGAATAAAGAAGTTTTTCAGATCTTTTCAAAAGGATTAGCTCTATTGGATGACTATGATCATGAAGAATTGGATAAAGTTGGAACAACTAAAAAGGAGGTTGTTTATCCTAACATGAAGGACTATTTAAATTTGATAAACAACATGTACTCAGAATTTGAGTCCGATGTGTTTGCGAAACCTAAAGACAATAGTTTTGATAGTTCTATTAATCAGATTCGTCAAGGATTTGGAGGCGTAGACTTATATCAGACCATTGAAGAAAAAGCTGCCAACCTTTTATATTTTATTACAAAAAATCATTCTTTTGTTGATGGTAATAAAAGAATAGCTGCAGCTTGTTTTGTTTACTTTTTAGAACAAAATGACGTATTGCTTAAGGAGGATGGGCATCCAATTATTGATAACAATACTCTTGCTGCCTTAACGTTATTTATTGCCACAAGTAAAACCGAAGAATCAGATATTGTAAAGCAATTGGTAATTAGTATTCTTAACAGAAATAAGTAATTGTCATTTTGGTAGACTTAGTATAAAATTAGTCTCAACAAACGCACATTTATTTCTAATTATACCTTTTGTCTTTAAAAGCAGTTGACAAATTGTCAACTGGCTAAAAATTCATGTATTATAATAAAGCTCTGCTAATAATCGAATGCAAACAAGCATTCCAAGCAAATTACCATACAACTTAATTAAACTGCGGAAGATAAAGCAGCACCACCACCTGCCAGACCAAATAACAATGAAGAATATCCTACTAATCCTGTTTGAACACCAGTCATAGCTCCAACGGCATCTTTTACATACCATGGCAAACCAGTGTTGATTTCAAAGACGCTTGATTGCTCCAATAATCAATAGAAGAAAGTGTTATAGTTATCGCATTTTATGCGATGCATTTTTCAGGTTGGTGTTACTTAACTTACCATTATTTAATTTTATATGAATCCCAAACATCTGCTCCTGATCTTTTTTCTTTCATCTGTGACATGTAAATTTTTTCCCATCACTTCTCAAATTGATCATTCCATACAAAATATCACCACCCGAATTTACAGACCTGGCCAATTCTGTACTGTAAACTTTAGGTCTTATTCCTCTACTGTATTTTCCTGCACAACCTAATGCATCTGCTCTCGGATGAGAATAACTTTCATTATCACCGGAAGATATTACAGTTGAAAATGGCTGAATTCTTTTGAGGAAGTCCACAGTAAAATCACTGGATCCATGATGACAACTTTTGGCAACATCAACTTTGAAAGGGTTATTTTGCTGATAATGTGCTAATAAATGATTTTCTGAAAGACTATTTAAATCACCTCCAAAAAGTAATGATATATCCCCATATAGAACTTTCAATACGATACTATGTCCATTTCTTGTCTGTGAAGAATCTTTGAACCACTTGAAATATTTTGCATCTGTAATATAGGTCTTTATAGGACCAAGTATTTCAAGCTCAAAATCTAACCCGCTAATACTTTCGTGCAAAATAATTTGATTATCACTATTTATTTGCTGAATATTCTTTATACGACCAGCACTAAAAGCCTTATCTAGAGCCTGGGCAAAATGTTTAAATCCTGTCTGAAGACCACCAATATTCATCAAATTCCTTAAATCATTTATATCATTAAAGTTAGTTTTTAGATATTTTTCATTGTTATGTATAAAAGTTTCACCTATATCCTCATCAAATAAATTTGGACGAGATCCACGTCTTGTTGAAAATCGAGCAATTCCATTATGAAAAACTGAACCAAATGAAAAACGGTTATCATTAATTATTGGGGTTAATCCAAAATAATGATCTGCATCAAAATGACTTACAAAAACATAATCAATATGAATTGGATTATCCTGTTTTAGAAGATAACTGTATTGCCACCCACATAAATAATTTCTTAAGCTATCATTTGGCCCCCCATCTATAATTATTCGTTTATCTCCTATTTCAATTAGTATTGCATCTCCTTGTCCAACATCTATATAAAAAACTTTAAGATGTTTATTATCTGTAACATCTTTTTTCTTTACCCAACCATCAGCACCTGCTGTTTCAACCATATAATAATCTCCATCCTCTTTTACAACTCCAAGAAATGTACCAAGCAATACTTTATTAATTATTCTTTTTCCTGATGATCTTTTATCATATACAGGCAGCTCATTTATTGCCGCATATTTTTCATGTAAATAGGCCATAATTCATTTTTTAGGTTTATTAATGGTCATTATCAAATACCGTTTTTTAAGTATAATACTAAACAGCTCAATAAACTTTATTATAATACTATCACAATAAATACATTTTGTCAAGAAAACATTCGTGACAAAAACGTGACAACTGCATTTTTTTCACATATACAACAATATCAATAAATTATAAAAATATGACTACCAATATATTACCTAGTATCATAATTTATGATACTTATGTCTATTTCATATATAATTAGCTTTTAAGTCATAATTATTAAGCAAATACGGGTTCCCTAATTTTTGGTACTAATTTCAAATATATCTTTTATTCCTTCTTGAAAATTACATATAGATTTGTTCTTCTAAATGATTTAAAATTGTAAATAAACATGAGAAAAAGAATATTATTTGTACTTCTATTGTCTATTCCTTTTTTTAACAATAAAACAATAGCGCAAAGTATTTCTTACGAAACGATTTCGAAAGAATTATTAGATAAAAAAATCCAAGAGAGGATTAAACTATCTGACTTTAACTACATGGATTATAATTACAAGTATCTTGATACAAAATACAATATTCATATTGATTCAGCATCATTTAATAAGTTTGTTACAACTTATGGTTATTATAAGGAAAGAATAAAATCATATAGAGATTCATTGTACGTAATTACACATGGTGAATTTCAAAATGCTGACATGGCTAGAATTGCTGTTTTAGAACTTGACTATAGCTGGGAAAGATTAGGATATTATACTTGGATGACTCCAAAAAACATAAAAGAGTTTGCCTTAGAATTTAATATTAACCATCCATGGAGAATGAAAATTTTCCTCATAAATGAGGAAAATAACAATCAAAAAGTTATTGAATTCTATCAATCTTTACATCAGAAATTTAAGATAAAATATCCTGATGTAAAATATGTTAATGGTCGCGAAGATTTTCTAACTCAATGCTTCAGAATGAATCCATACAAAATCAATAATAATAAATGTTGTTCCTCTAAAAAGGAAAGATGTACATGTCTAAAATAAAAACAAAATGAAAAATAAAATTATACTTATAGCAACAATAGTAATGTTCTCATTAAATTCTTGTTATGAAAATGATGAAAAAGAAATTACTTTTAATGATATTGAAAAGGAATTTGAATTCAAAAATACTCTAAGCAACAAGTCTAAGGAAAAAATTCTTGAAATTTTTGGAACTACAAATAATTTCTATGATTATTTAATTGATTTTAAATCTAAAGATCACACAAAAAGTCTTAAAGGAACTGCCACTTATAAAATTAGACTTCAGAATATGTATGATTTATGTGCAGATATAGAATGTCCAGAAGATACCTACATATTGGATAAAGCAGAGGAAGAAGGCATTGAATTACCTTATTCTTGTCGTGCTGGGGCATGTGGTACCTGTGTCGCAACGATATTTAGTGGTACTGTAGATCAATCTGAACAAATTTTTTTAGATGATAGACAAATAAGAATGGGATATGTTTTACTCTGTGTAGCATATCCTAAATCAGATTGTTCTTTTGTCACTCATAAAGAAGAAGATTTGAATTGATAATTGATATAAATATATTATTTAAAAAATTAACGATTAAAATAAAATTGACTAGTCCAATAATCTATAACGCTTACTTAAGATTAGTCAATTATTACATATACCTTCTACTTATAAACTTGCAACAAAAGAACCACAAGAAAAGCCATTTGAACATAACTCAATGTCGCCGTTTTGAATTGCATTGTAAGCATATGATCAATATACAGAATACACTTATTTCATTCGTTTAAACAAGAAAGTTGACTTAATTCAAAAAATAGATACTAAACTTGATAGGAATGATACATTGAAAGTGCAAGTTCAATCTCAATATTCTAAAATTCTCAAATATATATCGAGAGATAGTCAAAACAGAGGAACCGATGGAATTCCCCTTTTCGAACCATCTGATGGTTTTATTTTAGGATTACAGAAGTTCTTAATGGCTTTAGTCATTCCAATAGCGCTTCTTCTTATAGGAATTTGGGGAGAAAAAGGTGAAGATAGGCGCGATATGGTTCTTGCTTTTATAACTATAGGTCTTGTTTCTGGATTAATTGCAGTGTTTGTTCCTGTAATACATCAACCTTGGGTCAATCATCTTGGAATTGTTATTTTGCAGTTAATTGCTATTGTTTTGTTAGCTGCATTAACTTCAGATGAAGAATAAACTCGAAACTATAATAGTTTCACTAAACGCAGTTTTTAATAAAGTAGAACCGAATGAAAAATAATGAAAATAGAAAAGCCACTGTATAATGAATAATACAATGGCTTTTAATTTTTAACCAAACCTAACCCTGATGCAAAAGTATTAATTTTTATGAAATATCAAATTTAATAGATTTATTATTGTACCATATTAAAAATAGATTGTATCGCATTAATATACAGCACTATTCAATGAATGATAGATATATCTATTTCAGACATTTATAAATGAAGAATCAATAAATAATTGGTTAAAATTTCTAGCCCACGATGTACATGCACCAATTAGCTCTTCTGGAGGTTCAAACATTGAATTTACTTTTGCACCTACAATTTTTTTATTTAACTCTTTGGCTTTGGCAACTTCCCAATTCTGCCAATTTTTATATCCTATCAAATCTGAATTTAAATCCTCTTTATTTGAATCCTTACTAACAATAACTAATACATAAGAACATTTGCTAATTTTTAATGATAACAGATCTTTTAAGCTTGAAATATTGTTTGAGTTAATTTTTTCTGATGACATATGATTGTATAAAAAATCACAATCCATATGTTCATTCCAAGCATTAAATATAAACTTATAATGCTCCTCATTATTATAATCAAAACTTACATATACATTCTTCTTTTCCATAATATTTCGAATTCAACAATTAATATGAATGTTTAATTCTAGGATTCTGATCCATATATAAATTAGCCTTTATAAATTTACGTTAAAATCAAAGTTTTGTAAAGGTTTTATTTATAATGTCTATGAAAGATTTTTATATTGAGATTGAGAATTAATACAAAATTTGCCAATCTAAATTACAATGATAAAAAAGTGTGCATAGTTACTTACATTATAAATAGTCTCACGAAAGGAGCAACAAAAGAACCTGGAAAAACCAACATGAGCATTTAGGCACATTGCCTATATGATAAGCACATGAAACCAATGTTGCACATTAACTATCTGGATTGTATTTTATAAATTAGCATACAAAATTTAAGATAAATCGTTACATTCTCTATGGAAAGTAAAGTTGAGATATACAAAACATCTGATAATCAAACAGAAATAGATGTACACATTGATAAAGATACAGTTTGGTTGAATCGCCAACAACTTGCTAATCTGTTCAATCGCGACAGAACAGTTATATCTCGTCATATAAGTAATATATTTAAAGAGGCTGAATTAGATAAAGATATGGTGTGTGCAAAATTTGCACATACCACTAAGCATGGTGCCATTAAAGGAAAAGAACAACAAACAGAAACTGAATTTTATAATCTCGATGTAATTATTTCTGTGGGTTATCGAGTAAAATCAATTCAAGGTACACAATTTCGTCAATGGGCAACACAACGATTAAAAGATTATCTTGTTAAAGGGTATGCCATTAATGAAAAACGATTGGCACAAAAACAACAAGAAATAGAATATTTAAAGACAGGAATAAGAATAGTTAGTCGAGCCATTGAAGAAGCTACAAATGAGCAGAATAAAGAAGTTTTTCAGATCTTTTCAAAAGGATTAGCTCTATTGGATGACTATGATCATGAAGAATTGGATAAAGTTGGAACAACTAAAAAGGAGGTTGTTTATCCTAACAAGAAGGACTATTTAAATTTGATAAACAACATGTACTCAGAATTTGAGTCCGATGTGTTTGCGAAACCTAAAGACAATAGTTTTGATAGTTCTATTAATCAGATTCGTCAAGGATTTGGAGGCGTAGACTTATATCAGACCATTGAAGAAAAAGCTGCCAACCTTTTATATTTTATTACAAAAAATCATTCTTTTGTTGATGGTAATAAAAGAATAGCTGCAGCTTGTTTTGTTTACTTTTTAGAACAAAATGACGTATTGCTTAAGGAGGATGGGCATCCAATTATTGATAACAATACTCTTGCTGCCTTAACGTTATTTATTGCCACAAGTAAAACCGAAGAATCAGATATTGTAAAGCAATTGGTAATTAGTATTCTTAACAGAAATAAGTAATTGTCATTTTGGTAGACTTAGTATAAAATTAGTCTCAACAAACGCAGTCCTACAGGAGCTAGAAATAAACAATAATATTAAAATTATAATATGGAAAAATATATCACAGCTATTTTTGATTTCACTAAACTTCCAACTAAGGTTCTGTTTTTATTTGCTGTAGTGAGTGGTTCTATATTATTCATGAATAATGACATAATTAAAGGATTACAACTTGAAAGTTTAAAGAGTAAACAAGGTTGGATAATAGGTCTCGTATTTTTATTATCTAGTTGCTTTGTGATTGTAAACCTCATAATCTGGGCAATTAATAGAATCAAAGCAAAACGTTCATTTAAAAAATATAAGAAAAAGTATATTGCTAGATTACGAAATTTGGATCGTGAAGAACAAGCTGTTTTAAGAGAATTTGTATTAGGAGGACGTAAATCAATCAATATGCCTATTGATGAACCTGTTATAGCTGGATTAATGAATGATAATATTCTAGTTCTAAATAAATCATTTGGTAATCAAACTCTAATTATGGGTTACAATGCACCATTAAGCATTAATGAATTTGCTTTAGAAAAACTGCAATATAAAGATGTTGGAGTTAGTGAAAATCAAACAGAGGAAGAAATTGATTTTCTAAGAAAAAATAGACCTCATTGGTTAAATAATAGATATTAATAAACTTAGACTCAATAAACGCATAATATCAGAGCTACATGAATAAAGAAAGAACCTTACCATTACTTCTCCTAGAAAAGCTAGAAACACCTATTAAGCAAAATAACGACATATTAAAAATCGTCGAAACTGAAGAAAATGTACTTCTCTTTAAAGACATGAGTTTTAATTCCGGTTTTTACTTCAGTATTGATAAGATAACGAATGTAGCTAACAAAGAAGGCATCGCATATAGTCAAAAACCGAGAAGTAATGCTGAACCAGTTGCATTTAGTTCAAGTACAAACATTGAGCTACTTCCTGGAATATTCGCAAAATGGATTGCCTTAATTAAAGCTTACACTAAATATGATTATTTACTGGAAGACCCTATAGAAAGTGCTTATGCTGAAGAATTTATTGAAGCTACGTTAATAGATAAGAAAAAAGCAAATTCATACTTTACAGTTGCTGAACAATTGGCGTTAGATTCTTATCTTGAATTTGTTCAACCCATATTAGAAAAGGAAATAAAAAGTGGGAATGAAAAGTTAGTTCCAATAATGGATGCTGTGACAGAGCTTAAAGATAATCAAACATCTATGACAAAAGAGGTGGTTGTCAAAAAGTTGTCTATTATTTGGGCAAAAGCACGCAAAGAAGGATTATCCATTCTTAAAAAGATATTTATTGCATATAAAGGTATTAACTGGCTGATTAATGGAGGGTTTGAAAAAATACTAGAGACTGGTCGTTCTTTACTTGAAGGCAATTCAAATTAGAAGTTAAATAGTCTCACAAAACGCAACTAAAATCAATACTACCATAAAGAAACAACAAAATTGTAAAATAGAAAAATATAATAAAAAAGGGACTATCAGAATAGCTGATAGTCCCTTTTAATCTTTAACCAAACCTAACCCTGATGCAAAAATATTATTTTTAGTGAAATATTTATAACCATACTATAAATTATTAATGCTCCACAGAAACAGTGGCTTAATTACTGAATAATTCATCCAGGGAACAAATCATTGCTTCAAAATCAGGTAGAATCATATCTATTTCAAAAACTTTTAATGCATACTCGATGGTCGAACAATAAGTGCATGGATAATCTTGCAATAATTCATTAACATATAAATGTGTAAAGACGGTCGTATCAGGATTATCTGCTAAAAGTACTGTCTGATATTTCTTTTTTATAATTTCTGTTCTGAATTTTTTCATTTCAGGTATATCATTTATAACTTCAAGTAAATTAACAGTTTCTCTGAAATCAACTAATACATTTTCAACAGACTCCCATTCTTTTCTTTGCAATAATTTATGATAATACTTCTCCCACTCATTTATAGAAAACTTTCCTAAAACACGATACACAAGAAGCTTTTCCTCTTGAAAAAACTTATATTTTATTTTCATTAATTGATTATTCGGTTAGATACTCTCTCTCTACTTTTATAATTAATTTATGGAATGAAAGTGCCGTCCTAGAATTTGAACAGCTAACAATATACTATTAAAAGTAGATTACGCATTTCATTTACTCAAATATAATTATTAGTTATTAATAATCCTATGTAACAATATTTTTGTTAACCTTTTATAGTCTCACAAAAGGAGGGTTTTATTGGATGTAACGCAGTCTGTTCGGACTGGGTGCCGTTTGTAACTATCGATTGAATACCTACAACAACCTGTACGATAGTAATATATGAGAGTTTGATGATGTAGTTAAATATGACATGGTTACATATATGTTACACCATATTCATAAAAATATTTTAGATAGAAGGGTAATTTAGATTGATTAAAGTAAGATATTTTTTCTGTTACACGAATATGTAACCTATGAAGTATTGATAAAAATATTATAGACCATTCAACAAATTTACAACCCCCTCCAGAATACCTTTTTTCAATGAAGAATCAGTCATTTGGATTTTCTGCTTCAAGTATGATTGTGGCACTTGCTTTTTTATTAGAAATTTTGCCAATCTCCCCAAATCTTTTAGCAACTCATCTTCTAACGATGTTTGTGGTTGACTTTTTGTAGTGTTTTTCTGCTTTTGTAGGTGCAAGAGTGTTGCATTATATTCTTCCTGCATTTTTTGAAATTTACTGGCTGTTCCTCCTACATCAGGATGTAGTTGCTTTGCCAGTTCCCTGTAACGCAATTTGGCTTGAAATTCATCTACTATTCCTTTAAAATAAATCATAATTGCTCCAACTCTTCAATGGTTATACTAAAATGTTCCAGGATTAATAGAAGCTGCTGTTTGTTGTAATAATGGCATTTTGTACTCCCGGCATCTAAAATTTCTTGCTTTAAGGCAGGACATATATCTATTTCATTTCGGAGTTGTTGCATTGCTGACTTAATTGAAATGCTGTTTGGATATAGCTTCTTTACTAATTCTTGTTTTAAATATGTTCTTGGGACTATCATCACATTAAGATTTTATCAGAAATTGATGAATTTTTAAAAAATGAAGTGATTTTTTAAAATTCAATAGGAATACTGTAGTTTCATTGCTAATAAACCATAATAAGAGATAATAAATCAAAGAAAACGAAGGGTCTATAAACACGAAAAGCCTCTGAAAGAGGCTTGTTTTAAGTGAAATATGTAATTCATTAGGCACAATTCATAGTATTATACCTTTTTTGGTAATTAGCTCTATAAAGATAGAAATTCTAGTTGCATGAGAAAGAAAGCTAACGCTTAAAATTTCATGTAAACTATGTAAATAATGTAAATTATCTGAGCTAAAAAACAGAATATCAATACAATAAAGATTTACTTTATATGTATCATCAAGTAAATCTATTTTCTTGACGATAAAACTTATCTTACTCAAGTCTATTTCGGACATTATGATTTGAATCATACTCTTACTCAACTAATTCAATCCCCGAAACTCACTTGGCGACATGCCAACGCTCTTCTTAAACATCTGTGTAAAATGCTGTGGATATTTAAAACCCAATTCATAAGCAATTTCACTTACCGATTTGGTCTCATCGAGAATACGTTCTTTAGCAATAGTCATGATTTTTAAATGGATATACTCCTGAGCTGATTTGCCTGTTTCTTTTTTTACCATATCTCCGAAGTAATTTGCTGATAAATTTAACTGGTCAGCAAAATAAGCGACGGATGGTAAACCTTCTAATTGTGGCTTATCCGATTTAAAATAAGTATTCAATTGGTTCTCAAATTTTTCTAAGGCACCCAAATTAAGCTGCTCACGGGTAATAAACTGGCGGTCATAGAAACGTTGGCAATAATCAAGTAATAATTCAATATTACGGGTAATCAACGTTTTACTATATTTATCAAGCTGTTTACCAACTTCAAAAATAAAATCATCGTTATTTATCGGTATTGTCGTTTTCAATCTAAATATTCCTACAATTTTGTTTCTAATTGCCATTAACCCATTCGTACATGATGGGCCACTGGTTAAGAATAAACTTCCAATGCTAATTATATCATATTGAGGCATTGGAACAATGTATTGGCTTTCAAAACTATCAACGTAATGAAAAGTTTTCTCATTCTCTTTCATAATGGATAGAATGGGAATCGTAACTTGTTCTTTTATCATGTCGTAACTCTTTATTCTTACAATGACCGCCAACGGTGGTTCTGTCGCATTAAGCAAATAGCTGTTTTTTTCAATACTAATTTTACATCCTTAGGCATCCAAACTTTTAAAGACTTGCCAATTAGACATACCATTCCCATTGATGACTTGTTGTTTCTGAATCATCCTTATTAATTCAAATCCGGACAGAGTGT
Organism: uncultured Saccharicrinis sp.; assembly: GCA_963663905.2. Classification (GTDB taxonomy): domain Bacteria; phylum Bacteroidota; class Bacteroidia; order Bacteroidales; family Marinilabiliaceae; genus Saccharicrinis. The sequence goes on from CAXXQP010000001.1 coordinate 414,743, forward strand.
TTTTCGCTGAAGACAAACTCTTAAAGCTTAGCATAGGATTGGTTCTTATCTTTATGAACCTATGATCCTGTTCTATACGATTATTAAGGTATCTGTGACACCGTTTTTCAATACGTATTATTTCACCGTTGTTTGTATAATCTTCATTGATCTGATCCAAAGCTGCTATATTAGCTCCACTTTTATCTATAGTGACTTTCTCCGGAATTCCATTATTGGCGAATGCTTTATAAAAGAAGGTCAATGCTGCTTTCTTGTCACGATTCTCTGAAAGATAGAAATCTACTGTCTGGCCTTGCTTATCAACGGCTCTATAGAAATACACCCACTTGCCATTAACCTTTATATAAGACTCATCCATGTACCAACTAAGCCCTACACGCTTTTTTCGTTTGTTCAATTCTGTATTCAATAATGGTGAAAAATGATTAACCCAACGTTGAATAGTCGAATGATCAATGATAACACCGCAAAGGAAGAGTAGTTCTTCGACATCACGATAACTCAAACTAAATCTGAGTTTATAAAAAACAGTTTGAAGAATTACTTCTTGGGGAAATCTAAATCCCTTAAACCATCCAACTTGTGCTTGTATCATATCCAAAAATAATAATCTTTAAGATACAATATTATTAATGCGACAGAACCTAATTGTTTACTTAATACTCCAATGATTACCAAAAAACATACCTAATTCAATTTTTAAGTTATAACAAACTATTTTACCTACAGTATAATTTAGAATTAAATGATAATCTCTATGTTCAATATTTTCAAAAGAAAATTCATTTAAACAATCACCTTTTAAGACACAAACACCATTATCTGAAAACAAAGTAAAATACTCAATATTCATATATTCTAAAATATCTCCATCCTTCTTTCCATCAACAGAATCCACTTTACCTCCTTGTTATAAACACATTAACTCTAAACATACACTATCCTCAAATAAAAAGAATACGAACAGAGAATGGATACCTAATAGTTAAAATAAGGTCAATCATTCTCAATAAATACTAAAACAAATAAAGCTGACTCTAATTCTTGTTTACAGAAGTATAAAGCGCACATCTACTCTATATAAACTTCCAACAATTGAATTTCTTGGCTAGGTGTTATCTTGAATTCCTTAACTGCAGAAGGAATTAACACCGTATCTCCTATATTAATATTTTCTTTAAATCCATTTCTGCATTCTATATAAGCAGAACCTTCTATACACATATATGCTATAAACGAATCCAGATTAGAAACATCTTTATTTAAGACTTCATCAAGAATTAAAATATTAGTTGTAAAATAATTACATTTTACAAGATTAATATCTTCATTTTTAGTAGCCTTATAATTAACTTTCTCATTTTCATCTTCATAATTAATTACATCTACAGCTAAATCCGTATGTAACTCACGCCTTTTTCCTTGATTATCTTTCCTATCATAATCATAAATGCGATATGTAACATCTGAATTTTGTTGAATCTCAGCAAACAAAATTCCTGCTCCTGTTGCATGAACATTCCCTGTTGGAATAAAAAAAACATCTCCACTTTCCACCTCATGAGCTTTTAATAATGACATCAAGTTTCCACTGTTTAATGCCCCTAAATACTTATCCTTTGTAATCTTTTCATTAAACCCGGATATAAGTTTACTCTTTGGTTCCGAATCTATGACATACCACATTTCTGTTTTACCATTTGAATCATGCCTTTCTTTTGCTATGATATCATCTGGATGAACTTGAATTGAAAGATCCTGATTAGCATCAATAAATTTAAGCAATAATGGAAACTGATTTCCAAACTTTTTATAAACACTATTTCCTACAAACTCACCTTTATATTTCGTTACTAAACTATTTAAATCGCAACCTACCAATGCACCATTTGAAACTATAGAAATATTCCCATCTACGCCCGATATTTCCCACGATTCGCCAATAGTATCACTTATCGAATCTTTATTTAGAATACTTTTTAGCTTTTTTCCTCCCCATATTTTATCTTTTAATATTGGCTGGAACTTTATTGGATATGATAACTTTTGCATACAATTCTTATGTTATTGTTTTTACTCTGCTTTTATTGAACAACTCAATACATCTGATTTAAATACATTAACTTTAATGAGTCTAATGAAAAAATTCCTGGTCCCGATATTTCAATCTTTTTTGTTTCTCCAGGTATTAAATCAAAATAATTATCCGAAAAGAAAACCTCCTGATTTGGAATGTTTAGGTATACAGCTTTAGCTAAATTATCTGTTGAAACATTAATAATCTTTGCTCCATTACTTTCTTCAAATACTACATTAATATTAGCATTAAGTAGTTTTAACTCTTTAGGATGAGTAAAATAAAACAAATTTGATGTAAGACCTTTTCCATTTTCAATTAAAGCAATCTTCATAAATACCTCAGAACTCACTTTCTCTCCAACTAACTTATCCACCCGAATTTTCTGAATCAGATTACTTGTATTAGCCTTTATTAAAGCAGGAATTACTTTTTCAGTTATTTTATTTCCTTGAAAATCCTGCACTTCAATTTTTAATTCTCCATCTATCTCTTTTAATGAATCAGACACAACAAATATCTCAACTTCATCACCTTTTATTGGTGCACTAATCAGTAACGGTTCATAAGCTTTTTTTACAGCATAATGCACTGCTTTCCACTTGTGATAGTAATCTGTACTACTCCAACTAGCCACAGGCCAACAATCATTAATTTGCCAATACAACGATCCCATACAATATGGCATAGCTCTACGATGGGCTTCAATTGCCATTTTAATTCCCTGAGCTTGTAAAATTTGACTCATATATAAAAATTGCTCAAAGTCTTCAGGTACCTTATAGTACCAGCTCATATATTCCTTAATTCGTAAATTACCGATACCACTTCTTTGATGTGAAGCCATGACCTCTGATTCGATATCATAATCCTCAGTAATAGCATATTTTTTTACGGTTTCAAAATCAGGAAATGATTGAAATCCGTATTCACTCATAAAACGAGCTTTATATTTATCAAAGTCTTTAAATGGATGTAAAGCATGCCAAACTCCCCAATAATGCATATCTCCACTTGTGCTTTCGTAATCAGAATGCTGACTTACTTCATAACCTGCTTGAGGAGATGATGGCCAATAGTCATCGCCATCAGTATATTGATTTACAACCTGAGGCAATATTTCGTGAAAAATATCCATATAAGCTTTTTGAATTTCATCTCGTTGTTCTTCCGTATAAAGTTCTTTCCATCCCCAGCCATTTTTACTATAATAACTCCATGCTGTATTCATTTCATTATTTCCACACCAAACAGCAATAGATGGATGATTACGTAATCGAACTACATTTTCTTTTGCTTCTTCTTTGATTGAATTCAGCATTTTTTCATTTCCAGGATACATGCTGCAGGCGAACATAAAATCCTGCCAGACCATTATGCCATTTTTATCACATAACTCATAGAAGTAATCATTCTCGTATATACCTCCTCCCCATACACGCAACATATTCATATTGGCATTAACTGCATCTGCAACTACCTTTTCATAGTCAGCTTTTGTAACTCTTGGAAGGAAGTTATCATTTGGAATATAATTAGCACCCTTAGCAAACACCTTAATCCCATTTAATTCAAATACAAATGACTCTCCCCATTGATCTTTCTCTCTAATCAATTTTAAGCTTCTCAGTCCTGTTTCAACCTCATTCTTTGCAATTACAGCACTCCCTTTTAAAATTTGTATTGTAAATTGATACATATTTGACTCACCTAATCCTGCAGACCACCATAATTTTGGATTCTTGATCTCAAATGGAAGACTTAAATTAGTAATACCTTTTCTCACTCTTAACTTTAGTTGTGCTAAAATTTCATTTGATTGGTTATTTAAAATCCTAAAAGTCAACTCTTCATCTTTAACTGCATCAACTGTAACATTTGCATCTAATTTAGCCAACTCCTTTGTTACAGATGGTTGCTTTATAAATGTATTCTTAATTCTAATATCATTCCACATCTTCAATGTTACTGGTCGCCAGATACCAATGGTAACAAAGCGAGGCCCCCAATCCCAACCATAATGATAACCTGCTTTGCGGGTAAATATGGATACTTTCTTATCTCCCAAACCTCCATTTTCAGATTGATCATTGACTGCTGGATATGGATATGCAGAGGCTTCCAACAGTTTTAACCCCTCATTAATTGGAGAATGAAAATAAACCTCTAATTTGTTTTCCCCTTCTTTTGCAATATTTTTAATATCTATTTCCCACTCACGAAACATATTGTCTGCTTCCAGAAGTTTCTTATCATTGACAAACACATCTGCATAAGTATCTAATCCTTCAAAGAAAAGAATGATTTTATCGTGCGATAATTCTTCCGATGTCAACTTAAACACAGCAGTATATCTCCAATCTTCCTTATCAATCCATTGCAAATCTTTTTCATTCGTACGATAAAAAGGATCTGCAATTTGTTCATTATTCAATAAATCAGTATGAATAACTCCTGGAATTGTTGCTAAACCTGATAGATTTCCATTTACTTGTTCATACCGCCAATTTTTATCAATAACAATCTCTTTCATATTAGTGCTACTTATGGTTTGACATGAAATTTGGGTTATAAGCATAGCTATAATTCCCAACACTAAGAACAAGTTTCTTTTCATTTTAAGTCTTTTATTTTGGAGATGTACTAGTTGTCTATTTTACTTTTATCTGATAAAACAAACCATATCAATCTACATGGTATAATATTTTATAATAATGGATACTTTCATATAACACTTCGAAAAACTTCTATCATCAGAAATCACTAAAATTATCCTTGCTCCCCGTATTACAAAGACTTAAAACTAAAATATATAAACTATTTAACAGTAGTCACTTAAACCTCAAAATACAAAATGACTTAGTTTTGTTATTTAGTATTCTCTATGTTATTAATGAAAGTATCCTAAATCCCCGTTCTTTACTTTTTACTTATACGAAGCATTAATGCATCATGCACTCCTATAACAGCTTTTAAATGCTTAGAAGTATCTCCTAATTTTTTATGATTATAAAGGTCTTTTATTTCATAAACCTCCTTATTAAAATCTACAAACCTTTGATTAATATCATCTCCCATTTCATGTTTCTGCCAATCAAAATCTATTTCAAAATCCTTGTTATTCATATTTATAAAAACAATAGCCCAATCTCCACCTGCCAACGGCTTGATCCATGTTTCTATATCAAATTCGTTGCTAAACCTAAATCCCTGAATACCTAACGTATCCTGATTAACAGCAATTACACCCTCATTTGACAAAGTGTTAATAGTTTCCTGACTTGCTTTTCGAATATCGTTTCCCATAATAAGTGGAGAAGCCAACATTGACCACATAGCAAAATGGCTTCTGTTTTCTGCATCTGTCAGGTCATTACCTACTTCCATCATATCATAATCATTCCAGTGGCCAGGTCCTGAGTATTTTCTAATTCCTTCTCGAAGGTTAATTATCTTCCAGATTCCTTTTGAGTTCCAGCTTCCATGCCCTACTTCACAATCCCAACAATTAACAATATCACCTGTTACTCTCCATAAATGACCAACTTCTTTACCCCATTTCCAAGGTTTATTATCGCCCCACTCACAAATACTAAACACAATAGGTCTTCCTGTTGCATATAAAGCATCACGCATTGTCATATAAGCACCTTCTGCATTTAGTTTCTCTGTATTACACCAATCATACTTTAAGAAATCAACTCCCCACTCTGCATATGTTTTTGCATCGATGAACTCATAACCTCTAGTTCCAGGATACCCTCCACAAGTTTTATTTCCTGCACAATTATAAATTCCAAATTTTAATCCTTTTGAATGTATATAGTCTCCTAAGTCTTTCATTCCATTTGGAAATCTCTCCGGATCACCATATAATTTTCCATTTTCATCTCTCTGCATCGCCATCCAACCGTCATCTAAAACCAGATATTCGTATCCGGCATCAAGCAAACCAGTTTCTACCATGGCATCTGCCATTTCTTTTATCATATCCTCATTAATCCGGGTACCAAAAGTATTCCAACTATTCCATCCCATTGGTGGTGTTTTAGCCAGACCTTCATACTTTTGTCCATAAACCTGAAAACAGCTTATAAAAGCTATTGCAACAAATAGAATTTTCTTCATATTATTCGATTTAATTTCAATTATTTTTTAGTCTAAAGTATCCTGTTTCTTACTTCTTTTCGAAACAAGTTCGTGAGATATTTCACTCATATATTTATCTGTAAGTTTATATATCAGCAATAATGTGGCAGACAATCCTGCTGCAATTCCTGGATAGATACTTATCATTAACTTAATACCTACTAATGATTCTGTAGTTTGTTCGGCATTAGCTTTAAAACCATATAATGCTAAAATATAAAGTGGTACTGCTCCTCCTATAGTTAAACCTAACTTTTGAGACATGGATGAAGAAGAAAATATTAATCCGGTAGCTCTTCGCCCGGTTTTCCATTCTGAATAATCAGCAATATCAGCATACATCGACCAAACTAACGGCAATACAATACCTGCACTAATTCCTATAAAAACATTTAATCCAAAAATAAAGTAAACCTGATTAGGTTGTAACCAAAACAAAAGAATACTAAATATGGCGGAACAAACCATTGCTATTATAAAAGTTCTTTTTTTACCTAATGCATTAGCTATTGGCTTAGCTAATAAAACACCAATCATATTTGTCCCTAACCAAACTGACATATAAGCCCCAGCGAGCTTATCCCATTTTACATCACCAAAAAAACCCACTGTCTGATCTTGAACAAAATACTTAAAATAATACATAATACTGGCATCTCGAAAAGTATTAAAAACCAACATTAATATACCTGCACCAAGCATAATAAACCATTGTCCATTTCTGGCAAGATCTATTAAATCATCTTTAATTGAATTTTTTTCTTCTAATGGTTTAACTCTTTCTTTTGTCAATAAATAAGTACCTATAAAAAACAGAACTGCAACAACAGCATATATAGTTATAGTATATTGATAACTACTCGATAAAGAATGATCACTATTCTTAAAAAAATCAAGAATATATGGAGCTGAAATTGTCATGGCAATTCCTCCAGAATAAGCACCTATGAATCTATATGAAGCAAGTGTTGTTCTTTCTTTTGAACTATTAGTCATTACTGCCATTAATGAACCATAAGGAACATTTATAGCTGTATATACCATCATCATTAAGGTATATGTAATATAGGCATATATAAGTTTTCCTGAAGGACCTAAATCAAAAACGGTGAAAGTTAATACTCCTATTACACCAAATGGTATGGCCACCCATAACAAAAATGGTCTGAATTTACCTTGAGAGGTAGATGTTCTATCTGCAATTATGCCCATTATTGGGTCGTTCAAACCATCCCACAATCTTACTAAAATAAACATTAAAGCCACTGATTCGGGTGTTAGTTCAACCACATCTGTATAGAAAAAGGTCAGATACATTGCAAACAACTTCCAAAACATTGAAGACGCAAAATCCCCAAATCCATACCCAATCTTTTCGCTTAATTTTAATCTTTCTGTCATAATATTTCTTTTATGAAAAAATAGTTTCAACACACATCACTTTACCCCTTATATTTATTTATTCTTTCATATAGTTCCATCATTGCGCGGCTATTGTGATATGGACATTTCCATGGTCCGACTTTATCATCTGTTGTATATGGAATACCGTCAGCATCTACACTCCAAAACCACTCACCACGCTTTTTATCAATCAACTTGTCTTTAATAAAAACCCATATTGGTTCAATTTTATTTAAGTACGACAATTTACCGGTAATCTCCCAGGCATCAAATAATCCTACCATAGCTTCAGCTTGTGGCCACCAGTGTTTGTCTACATCCAAATGCAGTCCTTCTTTTTCATTAAAAACACTACCGTCCTTATCAAGTCCTTGTGATATGGTAGCATCAACTAATTGAACTGCTACTTTTTGAATTTTGTCAATATAAATTGTATCACCTATTACATCCGCTGCTTCATGCATTAACCATGCACCTTCAATATCATGTCCATAAGAAACAATATCTGATTTTAAATTCCATTCGTAATCAAAAAACAAATTGAAATGCTCTGAATTAGCATCCATAATTTTATCATGAAAGATATCTAATAAAGATATAATGCTGGATTTTAACTGATGATCAGGCCAAACTCGATACAAACAAGTATAACTCTCCAGAATATGCAAATGTGTATTCATTGATTTGGGTAGATTGGCATCCTTTTCACTCAAACGCATATCCTGCATAATGCTCCAATCTCTCGTCAAAGCTTCTAAATATCCACCAAATTCATAATCCCATAGTTTATTTTCAATAATAAAATAAATCTGTCTGGCATATTCAATGGCATCCTCATTTTTTATTGAGCGATAATATTCGGCAAGTGCATATAATCCAAAAGCCTGTGCATAAGTTTGTTTTCTGTCATTTTTGACTTTACCATCATAGCTTAATGACCACACAAAACCACCTTCTCTTTTATCCCAAAATTTTGTAATTAAATAATGATAAGCTCTGTCGGCAAGATTTTTATACTTTTCTTCATTCAAGATTCTGTAGGCAGCTGAAAAAGTCCATAAAATACGTGCATTTAATATGATTCCTTTATCTGCAAGACTATCGACTTCACCATAAAAATCCATTCTTCCTATAAAACCACCATACATATGGTCCTGTGTTTTATCCTCCCAAAAGTTCAAAATTTCTTTGAACTCCTTTTTGAACTCCTTTTGTAAATAAAGAATCTCAGTAGAAAGTTTTTGCGTTGTATTTAATTGTTGTTGTTTCATATACTCTAATTTGTTGTCGACGTAAAAGAACTTATCAATTCTATATTTAATTCTTTTAATATCAGGAACCGGGCAAAATAGGATTGCCACGGTCACCTGATGCTTTTTTTACTTTATCACATTCATAAAATCAGCATTATCACTGATTAAAGAATTGATAGTTTCAACTGATAAATGGGAATATAATTTATCCTGTGGAGAATTGATACAATAATCGACAAGTTGATCTATTGTTGAAGTTGCTACATGCATTCTTGTATCTGAAGATGCATAATAAATATATACTTTTCCATCTTCATCTGTAATCCATCCATTTGCAAATGCCACATTTGATACATCTCCAACACGTTCATCTCCTAATGGAGCTATAAAATGACCATGTGGCTTATGTGTTACAATCCACGGTTTCTCCAAATCAGTCATAAACATGTACAAAGTATATCTTAAACCAGCGGCAGTATTACGAACTCCATGAGCCAATTGTAACCATCCTTTTTCTGTTTTTATTGGAGCAGGTCCTAATCCATTCTTTACTTCATATATCGTATGATAGGTTTTAGCATCCACAATCACTTCTTCTTTAACCTCAGGATTTTCAATGCTATTAGATAAACCAAACCCTATACCACCACCTTTTCCGGTGTCTATAAATCCATCTTGTGGACGAGTATAAAAAGCGTATTTCCCTTCAATTAAATGAGGAAATAAAACCACATTACGTTGCTGTCCGCTTGTTGATACTAAATCAGGTAGGCGCTCCCATGAAATTAAATCTTTTGTACGAGCAATTCCTGCTGATGCTACAGCACTTGATGTATCTCCATCAGACGCATTAGGATCTTTACGTTCACTACAAAATACACCATAAATATAACCATCATCGTGTTGCGTTAAACGCATATCATATACATTAGTATCCCACTCTTCATTCTGTGGCATTGCAATAGGTCTGTCCCAAAATTTAAAATTATCAATACCATTTGGACTTTCTGCTACAGCAAAAAAAGATTTACGATCATTTCCTTCAACCCGCACAACAATTATATACTTTCCGTTTAATTTGATGGCACCTGCATTTAGTGTGGCATTAAAACCTATACGTTCCATAAAATATGGATTTGTATCAGAATTTAAATCATAACGCCAATGTAAAGGAATATGATCTCTTGTTACAATAGGGTTTTGATAACGGCTATAAACACCGTTTATACTAAATTGCTCTATATTCTTTTTAGAAAGTAATTCTTCATGCTTCTCTTTAACCAACCTCACTCTCTTATCAAACTCCATTCTTTCCATAGTTAATCTCATTAATAGATATGTTTTATTTCATTAAATTATTCAAGTCTTGCAATAGCAACACATCACTTCTTTCTGCAAATTTCTTAGCGTCATTTTCTGCTGGATGACCAACATAAGGGAAAAAATAATGCACTTTAGGATCATTTCGCCAAACCATAGCATAGCTTAATTGTTTATTGATTAAAGAATCACTTAATACCACACCTAACTTTTGGGTAAACCACAATGAATCCGTTACATTTTCAAATCCGGTTTCTGTAAGGGCTGCAAGCTTTCCTTTTTCTTTCGCAGTATTGATAACAATTTGCAATTTCTTAATCACATCTTTTTCTCCTTCCGGTTGCTTAAAGTCCCAGTAATCATCAACTCCTAAAATATCAATGATATCATCTCCGGGATACCATGTTAAATATTCTTCCATTGACGAGAAATTTCTGTCCGGAGAATAGGCCACTACCATATTTGTTAAACCTTTTATATCTCTTAAATATTCAATAGTTAATCTAAACAAAGCCTTAAACTCTTCAGTGGTACAAGCTTTACTTCCCCACCAAAACCAACCTCCATCCATTTCATGCCATGGTCGAAAAATAAATGGAATCCCATTTCCTTCTTCATCTTTTAATGTTTGTAAAAATGAAGCGAGCTTATCCAATTGTCCTTTAAACGCATCTTGAAAAACTCCTCCTTGAATGATATGTTTTACAACGATGGAATCTCCACTCCAGGCAGTCACACTATCTAGTGGCGAATACGGATGCCAGCTAAAGGTATTTATGCCTCCTTGTTTATTGGCCCAAACTGATAACCTACGTATTACTTCAAATGGTACACTGTCCAGATTACAAGCAGAGTCCATTTCTATCCCTCCAAGTTCCCATCCAAAAATAGCAGGGTAATCACCGGTTACTCTTTTTACATCAGATTCACCATCGATATAACTCCAATTTATTCCATAAGCTAAATCATCTTGGTGTCCAAATAAAATACCTTTCCCTCTTATTGTCTCTAAGGTTTTAACTATTGGGTTTTTATCATTAACAACGTCCTCCTTTTCTGTTGTTTTACACGATATAAAAGATATTATGGAAACTATTAAAACGTATAATACTTTTTCAATTTTCATTTCTGACAATTATTTAATACTAATCATTATTATTCATAAACTTGCAAATACTTCACATCTTCCTGAAATAGTGTTATCGGATCATTTTTAAACTCTATGAATTCATCTTTTGCATTTTGCGGACTATCACAGTTTGGTATAAACAGATCACTTTGATCGCTTGCCCAAGGGGCATTAAACCACGCTAAAGCCCATGCAATTCTTATATTTTCGCCTCCTTGCTTTATAGCATCTAAAACTATATCATTCCAAAATCCGGGTTTTGTATTGATATAATCATTTCTATATCCTGTTTCAGCTAAAACAGCTATTTTATTATGGTTTAAAGCAAAGTCTGAAAGATTTATAAGCGAACTTTTTAAAGTTGATATAGTTGGTTCATAAATATCCACACCTATTATGTCAACATAATCATCTCCTGGGTAGTAACTTTCATCTAAAGGATAATTTGGCGACCATGCAAACAACACTAAATCTGTTCTTTCTTTGATATAGTTCACAGCCAATTGATAAAAACTTATATATAGATTGGTGCTATGATATGTAGCTTCACTTCCCCACCAAAACCAACCACCACCCATTTCATGGTAAAGTCTCCAAACTATAGGAAATCGAAGATCATTGTTTATAATATCAATAATTTCATCCAGTTCACTATAAAACCAACTACGAGCTCCATTATTGTCATTTACTATATCATACATAAGGCTTTTATCTGTAGTGGATGTGATTTCGCTCATATAAATCTTATGGTCTGTTCGACTTTGTTGATGAAAATCAAAAGTTACAACAGCTCCATTTTGATAAGCTTCCTTGGCTTCATTAATATGTAATTGTTTTTCTGTATCAGACTTATACAGCATATAATGTGGATCAATACCATATACGCCGGGATGATCGCCTGCAACATCTTTACAATCTGATGTAGTTAAATCATAACTTAATCCATTTAATTTAAATGACAAGGGAAACTCCTGTCCAAAAATAAATTGTTCACCATTAGCTATTTGACCTAACTTGGATAACAAATTTTGGGTTGCTGCATTAACATTATCATCAACTGCAATATAATTACCAGATTGAACAATTGTAATCACAACCTCATCCGTACTTGTTAATCCCTCACTATCTGTAACTACTAATGAAATATTATGGATACCTTCTTCTAATTCAACATCTGCAGATATTCCAATGACGAGTTCTGTATTATTTTCCTTCCACAAATAACTCACGATATTACCTTCTGTATCTTGCGATAAAGATGCATCTAAAACAACATTTACAGTTGCACTTCCACTAGGGATATAATATTTTTTATCATCTCCTGCATTAGCTATAGGTGGTTCATTTTCAGCAATAGTAATTATTACAGAATATTGTTTTTCCGGATTAACTTCCGATTTTAAAACATAAGTTAAAGATTGTGTGAAATTATTAGTTGTTTCTTCTGATACTTGTTCAATATTATTTACATAAAGAGTAGCTCCTTCTGCAATTGAATATTTTGCTGTAAGATTATTCAAATTAGTTCCAAAAGGAACAGTTGCAGATATACTTTCATCCATTATATTAAATGTGATATCAGGTAACTCTACTATAGAAAAACTTCTTATTTTTAGGTCTGTAAAGATGGTCACAGGATACTCTTCTTCAGTTCCATCCTCAGCCTCAACTCGGTAGGTAACTGTATTACTAAAATCCTGTTTTGTTGATCCTGATCCTTGATATTGTGCTCCAACAAAGATTGAAGCTCCCTCTGAAATCTCAAATATGGCAGTTAAACTATTTAAGCTGGTACCATCCGAAGCAGTTGCTTCAACTCTATTATCATCAAATATCTCAAAATTTAGTTCTGGTAATTCTTTTATGGAAAAAGTCTCAAGTTCCGCCAGATCACTCTTAATCTCATCATCTTTACATGCAAAGAGCAAAGTCAGGAACAACAATATGGAATGGGATAAAGCCTTCATAGATAAATGATTTTAAATTGTTCAAAAACAGTAATGACTGTTATAGGAGTAATAACCAGGCAGGGATGAGTACCCTGCCTGGAATAGATTACAAGCTACTACCACATTGGTCCATCCGTGATATAAACATCATCGATATTTATTTCGTAAGTACCACTCTCAATGTTACCTGTTGTAAATCCTAATTTCACATAATCCAAAGCAACTGATGGGTCAAATTCAGAAGCATCACCTCCCCAATTACCTAAAATATCAGAAAGTCTAAGTGAAATAGGTTCCCAACCTGTAGTTTCAACATAATAGTTAACCGATTCAATACTACCACCCCATTTTGTATCATTTTGATATGTTTCAACTTGAATCATACCTTTATTTCCATTTGTATTTACAAGGAAACTTATATGAGGATCAACAACTGAATTTAAATCAATAGCATTATAGTTTCCAATAGCACCCATCCATTGCCATGAACCAGGTACATTGTCAATTTTAACTGTATAATAACTATCTCCAGCTCCTAAATCAATACCAGCTACATTTAATCCGTAAGTAGCTCCTGCTACATTTTCCTCGTATGTTGGTTCTGCATCTTCAAAATCAAAGACTTTAGCTACAGGGTTAACCGGACCATCTGTAATCATAATTTGATCCACATGTATCTCAAAATCTTCAGGATCGCCATTTGCTACATTTCCTGTAATAAAACGCATAGCAACATCATCAAATACACCAGTAGGATTAAAATCTGCAAATAGTTTTTCAATTGGATAAGATCTCCATTCCCAACCATCTGTCTGAACGGCATAATCATCACCATATTTTAAATCTTCATTGGCATTGGCATTCGTTAAGTGATTATCCTTTTCGCTACCATCTTGTGTCATAAACGGATTAATATATCCTCGTTTTCCGTTTGTGTTCACAAGGAATGTAAGGTTTGGCTCATGAAATTCAGATAAATCAACAGACTGACCATATCTGATGTAGAAATAAGTTTTCCATCCTGAAGTTTCACCATTATTTATTACTGAATAATAGTTATTTCCACGAGCTTTTGAAACTCCACCTAAATTAAGACCTGCCTGCTGTGGAGCATTCTCTATATTTACCATCTCTGGTTCACCTGATTCAAAATCCCAAAGAATAATAGGTTGTGCAGGTTCAAATACATCCGTTGGCTCTTCTATTGGAATCTCTGTTTTTTCATATTCTGCAATCTCACCTAAACCAGCAATTACAATTGTTGCTGTTTCTCCAGGAACAAGAATTAACCCTGCTGTTGGAACCGAAATCTTTCCTGTTTCGGAAGGATTTGATATAGCTACAACCTGTTCGTTAATAGTAACAGATGTAATTAAGTCAACATTATCACCTTCTATAGTAAAGGCCTCTCCTGCAACTATTTTATTTGGCCAGCCTGTCACTACAATCTCAGGATAACTTACTTTTACAGTTGCTCCCTCGTAAGTGTATTCTCTGTCATATAAATTTGTTAATGAAAGAAAGCCTGTTGTTGCTCTTCGTCCAACCACAAACTGAATTTGACTGGCAGAAGCAGATCCTTCAACCACAGTACATTCTTTTCCTGAAAGATAGACCTTATAAACTTTATCAAGATTTTCTCCTGAAATAGTAACAATGTCATCAACCATTACGTCATCAGAGCTGATAGAAGATATTGTTGACACCAGCCATTCAATATCATAATCTTCGCCCCATTGCTTGTCCTCACAACCAGAAGCCAATAACACCATGGTTGTAATTACAAATAGATATATAAATTGATTTATTTTCTTCATAATAATATAGATTTAATTAGTATCCATTATTTTGTTGCAATCCCCAATCCTGAACTTCTGATAGTGGAATTGGTAATAATGGAACTTTATTCCCATTTGGACCATCAATACATTTAGCTAAACAATTCCCTCTTAAATCAACAGATTCATATCTAAGTGCTGATCCATCAGATACAGTAAATGTTTCTTTTTTAAGATCTAAAACATCCAGGTATTGACCAGTTCTAACTAAATCCCAAAAACGAAATCCTTCCACTGCTAATTCAACTCTTCTTTCGTGATAAATATCCTGAAGTAACTCCTGTCCTGCCGATGTAATATCAGGAAGATTACCACTAAAACCTGTTGGCATATAAGTTAATTCACCTTCAACAGCCCCTTTGGGATAAGTACTGATCCTTGCTCTTTCTCTAATTTCATTAAGCATTAATCTGGCTGTAGCTACATCATTTAAATGATATGATGCTTCTGCTTGCATTAATAAGACTTCTGAATAACGTGCTTTGCGAATATTAGCAGGACTACTTGTACTATTAGAAGGTCGATATCCCGGCTCTAAAGCAGCTTTTCTGTTTAAATAAGGCGTCATTTGCTGACTTAAATCAAATTCCTGAGCAACACCATGAACAACTCCTCCATTAATACTTTCACCATACAAACTACAATTCAAACGAGGGTCACCTTCTTCAAAAGCTTCAAATAAATTAATAGTTGGATTATTAAATCCCCAACCCCAATCCATTCTATTTCCTTGGAATTGATTACTGTTTGTTCCTGTTTTACCAGGAGCAGTACCAGTAGATCCAACTTCCATTTGTAATTCGAAAATTGATTCTGAATTATTTTCTCCTTCCATTTCAAAAATGGTTGCATAATTACTAGCTAACGAATACTCATTACTAGCTATTATCGCATTTGTCTGGTCATAAACATCTTGCCATGTTGCTGTACTTTGTGCATCCATACCTATTTGATACATCAATGCCCGAGCCAAGAATGTACGTGCTGCACCTTTTGTTGCCCTTCCTAAATCAGTCGCATCATATGCACTTCTTTCAGGCAATAATTCAACAGCTGCTTTAAAATCAGAAATAACTTGTTCAAAAGTTTCATGATAATTTACCCTTTCTATTTTACCAAACTGATCAGGTGTAACAGGAGTAGTAAAAACAGGTACTCCTCCGAATACTTTAACTAAATAAAAGTAAAAATATCCCCTAATAAATGAAGCCTCACCCTTTAGTCTGTTAAGCAAATCTTCATCTAATTCGCTATTCTCTAATTGAAATAAAACATTATTTGCTCTGTAAATACCATCGTAACACTTTATCCATAATGATACAATAATAGGATTATCTGTTGTAGTTCTCCATTCTACGATATCCTGAATTTCGGTAAAATCAGCTTCAGTACTTCCTTTTTCTGAATCATCACTAAGCAAATCTCCAAAAAACCACTCATAATTATGTGTTAACCATTGATCATCAGGTCCAGGTCCCTCTGTCATTCCAATTAAATCGTAACACGCATTTACTGCATATACTGCATTCTCCGGAGTATCAAAGAAATTACTTTCAGTTTCTGCAGCAATAGGGTCAACTTCTAAAAAATCAGAGCAACTACTAATCATCACAGTTAGCCCCAACAACCATATTGTATATAATTTTTTCATCATTCAATTACTTTAAAATTAAAAAGTGATATTAATACCCCCTGTTAAAACGGTTGGTATTGGGTACGTAGCACCATCTACACCTGCACGAAGAGCATCTCCTTGGAAGTTTCCAATTTCAGGATTCCATCCTGAATAATCTGTAAGAGTAAATAAGTTATCTGCCGAGCAATAAATTCTTAGGCGTGAAAGGCCTATTTTGCTAACCAATGTTTTAGGCAGCGTATAACCCAATTGAAGATTTCTTAATCTTAAGTAAGTTCCATCTTCAACATATCGATCTGAAAAACGATCATTATTGTTTGGATCACTAGCAGTCATCCTTGGTTCGTTATTTTCAGGTGTTTCTGCTGTCCATCGATTTAATCGATCTGTTGAATAATTAGATAAAACACCGCCTGTTTGATACCAGAATGCTGGTCCATTTACTATTTCATTACCCACTGATGCATAAAAGAATGCTTTAAAATCCAAACCTTTATAACCCATTGTAATATTTAATCCAGCAGTAAAATCTGGAAAAGCACTTCCTAATTTCACAAGGTCACTATCATCAATAACTCCATCTTGATGAGAATCAACAAATTTAACATCTCCTAATTGCGCTTTTTCACCAGGTAACATAGCTAAATATTCATCCAGCTCCTGTTGTGTATTGATAATTCCATCAGTTTTCATTCCATAGAAATATGCCAACTCATCACCTTCAACAGTTCTTGTTGTTGAAGTAAATCCAGAAACTCCATCATCCCTAAGCTCTCCTCCTGCAGCCATTTTTGTGATTTCGTTTTTAACAGTACTCACATTTAATCCTACTGAATATTGGAAACCTGATTCAAACTGTTCTCTCCATGTTAATGCAATATCATAACCAATATTTTCCATTGATGCAGCATTAATATATGGTCTCTGAGCACCTACATAATATGGAATTGGAGCATCCATTAACATATCTTTTGTCTTCCTGTTAAAATAATCCAATGACACATCTAATTTCTGATCTAAGAAACTCAAGTCAATACCAAAGTTAGTTTGGTCAGATGTTTCCCATTTTAGATCTGGATTAGCTAAACGTTTTGCTACAGCTCCATCAACTATAGTTCCTCCAAATACATAAGTATATCCGTTTACCATAGTTGTTACGTAGTTAAAGTTACCGGCTGATTGCTCATTACCAACCTGTCCCCATCCTGCACGAACTTTAAATCTATCAAGGAAGGATATGTTTTGCATAAATGATTCTTCTTTTACATTCCATCCTGCTGAAAATGAAGGGAAAACACCCCATTTATTATCTCCTAAGAATTTAGAAGATCCATCTGTACGAACCGTTGCTGTAAATAAGTAGCGACTCTTATATGAGTAGTTTGCCCTTGCAAAATAGGATAGTAAGGTATTTTTAGATGCGCCTCCACCAATTTCCATCATATCCACATTAGTAGCCAGACCTAAATACATTAAATCTTCATTTGATGACACACCATAACCACGCGCTGAAATATCATTCGAAGTAAATATCTGAGCCTCTGCTCCTGCCATTGCATTTACACTATGATCACCCGAAATCTTACTATAATTAAAGTATCCATTCCAGGTATAATTTATCATTTGTTCCCTTTTCTCATAAAGTTCACTCTCATCTCTTTTTTGATCTACATCTGCATAATATGCCGGATAATACTGCTTTTCGCTATTAAATTTCAAATCAGCTCCAAACATAGTTGTAAAACTCAGTCCCTCAAGAAATAAATCATCAACCTTCATATTGAAATTACCTACAATTTTATGATCACCCTTAGTTTGATATTTTGCTTCATCTATAAATCTTGCAGGATTACCAAGAACTGTACCTCCAATAACACGACTACCATAATCATTTTTGTAATCATCCCATGCAGCTGTTAACGGATCTATCTGTAAAGAAACCGGTAATGCCCCAGTCCATGCATTATCATTATGAATATTCTTTTTGTAGGTTGAATAGGCAATTTTTGCTCCAATTTTAATTTTCTCACTTATTTGATACTCATTATTCGCCCATAAAAATAGCTTATCCATACCACTATTATCTACAATACCTTCCTGCATAAATAAGGTTGCACCAATATTATAACTCACATTATCACTACCGCCCCGTATTGATAGGTTATAGTTCTGAATTGGTGCAACCTGAAGTAATTCATCTTGCCAATCTGTACCCTTTAATTTATTATCTATTACATAATTAAGCTTAGTTATGTCTGACTCAGAAATTAAACCTAACTTACCATCATTTTCATATGCCTCTAGTCGTAATGTTGCATATTCTGCAGCATTAGTAAGATCTATTGTATTATTAACATATTGTACACCTGCAAAAGCATTGGCCTCAACAACTGCCTTACCTTTTTTACCTTGTTTTGTAGTTACTAACACAACTCCATTTGCTCCTCTGGAACCGTAAATTGCTGTAGCAGAAGCATCTTTTAATATTTCAATACTTTCTATATTTGAAGGATCCAAGTTACTTATATCACTAGTAGGAAATCCATCAACAACATATATAGGATTACTATCACCCCAAGAACCAACTCCTCTTATCCGAATTTTCACTCCAGATCCAGGTTCCCCTGAATTAGCCACAACATCAACACCTGCAACTTTTCCTTGTAACGTTTGCACTACATCAGTAGTAGCAACCTGTTGCAAATCGTCACCTCCTACTTTGGAAACAGCACCAGTCAAATCACTTTTCCTTATGGTACCATAACCAACGACTACCACTTCATCAATATCCTGAACACTAGAAACCATTGTGACATTAATCAACAAATTACTTCCAACATTCACTTCCTTAGTATCATATCCTATAAACGAATAAACTAAAGTTTGCGCTTCTTCTCCTATTGACAATTGATAATTACCATCAATATCTGTAATAGTTCCATTAGTCGTTCCTTTTACAACAATAGATACTCCTGGTAAAGATTCACCTGTAGAATCCACTACCTTTCCGCTAATTGATCGCTGTTGGGCTTTTACCACCCAAAATGCCGAAAGCATAAACAGCATCATAAATATTCGCAGACTACTTTTCATAAACATCTGTTTTGTAAGATTTAATTATACATTGACTCAATCTGATTTCCGGAAATAAATCATCAATACAAATTTAGATACGAACCTATACTTCATCAAGTATTTTTAAACACATTACTAATACTTTTATACACTTCACAAAAACACATAACATTAACAAATATAAATTAAAATATAGCTCTAAACCCTAATATACAACCTCTTAATTTATTTAAAACAAATGTTAAGCAGAATTTAAAGGCGTTTTTTTAATATATTTTTATACTTATTCTATTTTTTATTGATACTTTTATATCACTTAAAACATACTTTTATATTATATCATGAGTAGTAAAATACATAGAGAGATAACTCCTTTAAAAGAAAACGACTGTTTTTTAATCTTTGACAGAGAAAGACAAGGTTTTTCGTTCCCTATACATTTTCATCCTGAGTATGAGATAAATTACATTTCCAATGCAAAGGGCGCTAAGCGAATAGTTGGGGATCACATTGGGGAAATAAAGGAGAAAGAACTTGTCATGACAGGACCAAACCTACACCATAGTTGGGAAAATTACAAATATGACACAAATCAAATTCTTCATGAGATCACAATCCAATTTCCAAGAGAACTATTTGAAGATTCATTGCTGGATAAAAATATTTTAAATCCTATTAAAGAACTTTTAGATAATTCACACCGAGGGATATTATTTTCTCAGGAAACCATTAAATCTGTTGAAGGAAAAATAATTGAACTAAGTAAAAAAAGAGGATTCGATAGCTTTCTGCTATTTCTTTCAATCCTTTATGATTTATCTACTTCACGTGATCAACAATCATTAACGAATGTATCATTCCAACGCCAATCAGACTTTCATAATAGCGAAAAAATTGAAATCATTTATAATTACATAAAAGACAATTGCAACTCAAAAATAAAAGTAACAGACGCTGCCAAGCTTGTAAATCTATCCATTACAGCATTCAGCCGATTAATTAAGCAAAGTACGGGAAAATCCTTCGTTGAATTCGTAAACGAAATAAGACTTGGCAATGCCACACGACTATTAATCGAAACAAATAAATCTATTTCAGAAGTGTGTTTCGAGTGTGGATTTAACAATTTATCGAACTTTAATAGATCATTTAAAAAAATACAAGGTTGTACTCCTACCGAATTTAGAGATAATTTTACAGGAATTAGGAATGTTTTGTAAGCAAGTGGCTATTTTTACTATAAGTGACAATCTTTAAATACACATCTATCCTATAAAAAACAATTTTGTAGCATTAAGAACTATAAATACAAAGAGATTATTACTTTGTGACAAACACATGCATATTTGTTTTCTGAATTTTACTTTTCAAAAAGTAATTCTTCAAAATATTTTTTTGTAAACCCAAATTTTGTTTGAGTCATTGTATTATCAATAAACTACTTTGTTTTATAGGTGTTAATATTGATCATTCAGTAATTCATCTGTGAGTAAATAATTTCGTACAGTGTACTTAGCAAGCCCAGAAAATGTTTTCTTTATATCTAGTATTGTAATGAGATATGAACTAAATTCAATAACCTTTATATTCATGTTTTAAAGCGACTTACACCCAAGTACAAATTTTCATTTTACTCATTCATAAGAATGGATTCAAAAGAATGTGATTAAAGAGGGAGCTTTGCATCAGATCAATTAAGTTTATACAAATAGTGAAACTTATAAGGTAACAATCGGAAAAGTAGAATCATAGATTCTTCAAAGTATTGTCTATTAAATGCTTGTTAATCATTACAAGTCCCTTCTAGTAAAAAACACCTTAATTAGATTATAACAAAACGAATAACTTAGAATCAACGAGTTATTAACGGGAGCGATCTAGTATAATAGGTGATTTTTGATTTTTGAGGTTTTAAAATTGAGAATTTTTAAATAAAAAAACTGGAGTATTATCCAAAATCAGTTTATGGAAATTTTTGAAAGCAGGATCCAGTAAATATACTGAACCCTGATATAGTAATTTACACATAGTGCTATTGTGTCAAAAAATACTCTTATTTAACAAATAACTTTACATGTGATAAATGATCCAAAGATTTTAATTGAATAATATAGCAACCAGATTTCAAACCATCAAGTTCCATTATGGAAATATCTCCTCCAAAGATTAATTTAGAACAATACTGTCTACCATTAATATCAAATAGATTGACTTCAACCATTTCATTACTACACCCTGACAAATCAATATTTACTAATCCTTTTGCTGGATTTGGGAATACCCTCAAATTTTCAATCGAATATGTTTCTGTTTGGACAAATTCCGAATTATTACTAAATGCTGTTGCTTTTAATCCTACTGCCTCAATTTTCCATTGTTGATAGGCATCACCAGTATAATCATATAATTCTACAGGAATGCCATTATTCTTTCTTTTTGAAGGAATAGCTAAGACCTTACCACTGTTTTGGTTTACGATTTTATAGTAGCCATCCCCAAGCGATTCAATATTCCATAATTGACTTTGATTAGCAAGATTATCCCATTGCACAACTGCTGCCCCCTCTAAAGTCGAACTACCATCAACTTCTAAAGCTTTACCACTGTGTTTAGCCAACAGCTTGTATAATCCATTACCACCATCTATAAATTCCCATCGCTGATTATCATTACCAGCATCTGAATTCTGCTGTACAACTGCACCATTATCCTGAGATGCACTATTCACTTCAAGTACTTTTCCACTATAACGGAGAGTTAATTTATAAATACTACCATATTGAAATTCAGCTGTACTTATTGTATAGTCGGCTGTAGCAATATTAGAATCCTCCAAACCAGCAGCAGTTGCAAATACTCTAATAGTAGTTGTACTCGCAACATCTATAGGAGCATTGTATATTAAAGAGGAGGTAGATGGTACGGAACCATCTAAAGTATAGTAAATGGTCGCCCCTGAGGTGGTGGTTGTTAGTTCTATCGACTGAGTTTCCGAGTATATTCCACCAGGAATATTAAACTCAGGAGTAGCTACTGAAGGATTCTGATAAGAAGGACAATTCTCAATAGTTAAGGCATATGGGTGATTATACATATCAATGATATGTTGTGTTTCATTATTTGATACTAACATTTCATTCCAAGCACAGAACCATGACCATCTTGCATCTAAATCAATAACTTCACCAATTTCCGGAATTGGTCCATTTTCTGTCATAGCGACCATCTTACTTCCATTTCCCAATACATGAAAAGCATCAAACATACTTTTCTGAATTGTGTAGTTATATGCTCCTGGATAAGAGTCAAATCCTAATATATCAACCATACTATCTCCAGGATACCAATCGACTTCGGGAGTTGACCAACACCAAATCAAATTATGAAGACCATGATAGTTGGTTAATCTGTCTCTTACCATATTCCAAAGAGCCAAACAAGATGCCGCTCCTTTTGCTCCCCACCAAAACCACCCCCCTCCGGCTTCATGAAGGGGACGCCAGATTACAGGGATACCAGCATCTCGAATACGAATTAATTGCTCGGCAACCGCATCAATATCTCGTAGAGCATCAGCATTTTCTTGCGTTCCTGGAATTACCGCTAAAGAAACATCAAATGTTGTTTCTGAAGTAAAGAATGTACTTGTACCTGCAACACCCCCGGATGGAGAATACCAATGCCAGTGTACTTCTACGACTCCTTTTTGACCAGTAGCATTATACCAGTTAATTACTTTATCTGTTTCACCATTATCAACCGCTCCAAATGTATGTCCGCTACCGTCCCAATAGTATGGGTACATTGGAGTATAAGTCATCAAATCAAATCCTCTAACTAAAGGATTTTTACCTGTTATACTAACAACATCATCATAATAATCAGATGTTTGTCCTGTCATTATTTTAGAACCATACTGTGACCTGATAAAATCATATAAACTCTGAGCTGAATTTTCAATCTGGGGATCAGAAAGAGTTGGTGTAATATTGTATGAGTTTGCTACTTTTGAATAAACTGAAAACTTATCCACATCAACATACCCCCAACTTTTTACAATTTCGATGGTATTTGCACCTGCATTAAGAACGACAGCAATAGCAGTCATATCCTCAAAATCTGTACTAGTTGTAAAGCCAACACTTGACCAAAAAATTCCATTAACATATAAGTCATTAAACTTATCTCCAAATAACGACCTATACCTAATTACCAAATCATAAGTACCCGCAGTTAACACATTTACATCCACAACAACTTTATCACCATCAGAGTCAAAACCTGTGACAAACTGACCACTGGAAGCACCTTCAGGTTCTGCAATATAGGTACCTGTGAGGCTACCACTTTCAGCCTCGACCTCCGTTAAAAGATTTTGCGCCTGAATGTTCAAAATTCCAATAAAAAAGCAAAAAAAGAAATAGATTTTTTTCATAATATTTGATTATTTCAAAATTGTTAGCAATTAGATCAATTAAAAAGCCCTATTCGAAGTATAATTTTGTTTACATTCCATATAGATCGAAGCTATTTAATCCCACTTTCACAATATTCCTTAAAATCACTCATCAAGAATATATGTCTTTGATCCGTAAATTTTTTAGCATCTACAGCAGCCGGATGTCCTGGATATGGGAAGAAAAAATGTGTTTTGGGATCATTACGCCATACCATCATATAGCTCAATTCCGATTTAATTAAGGAATCTTGCAACACTACTCCTAATTTTCGTGTATACCATAGTGAGTCAGGTAAATTTTCAGAACCGGTTTCTGTTAAAGCTGGTAATTTTGTTTTCTCTTTCGCTGCATCAATTACAATATGTAGTTTTCGTATCACTTCATTCTCTCCTTTATACTGACCAAAATCCCAATAATTGTCCATTCCCATAATATCTACAACATCATCTCCAGGGTACCATTTTAGATACTCCTCTTTGGTATTGAAATTCCTGTCGGGTGAATACGCCACTACCATTTGGGATAGACCTTTATGAATTCTCAGATATTGGATGGTATACCTAAATAAAGTCTTGAACTCTTCAGGAGTGCATGACTTCACCCCCCACCAAAACCAACTACCGTCCATTTCATGCCATGGGCGGAATATAAATGGAATGCTTTGTCCTTTTTCATCTTTTAACTGACAAAAAAAATCTGCTACTCTATCTAACTGAGCTTTGAAAGCCAAATGATGACTACCTCCGGGCACAATATATCTGGCAACAACAGCAGCACCCGTCCAGGAGCTGACTCCATCTATAGGTGAATAAGGATGCCAACTAAAAGTATTGATTCCTCCTTTCCGGTGCCCCCATATCGCCAATTTATTGATAGCAACAAATGGCACACTATCTATGTTATGAGCGCGGCCAAGTTCAATTCCTCCTAACTCCCAACCAAAAACAGCTGGATAATCCCCAGAAACTCTATTTACATCAGACCACCCTTCTTCATAACTCCACCCCATACCATAGGCTAAATCATCCTGATGCCCAAACAATATTCCTTTACCTTTAATGCACTTAAGCTGTTTAATTATTTGTTTTTCTTCTATTTCCGAACACCCCTTACGATCAAAACTACAAGACCCAATTAGGCTAATAGAAATAAGAAATAAGTAACTAAACATTTTATTTTTTTTCATTATCTCCCTTTTACATCAACAGTAAATACATATGCAAGCTTATCTTATATCAGTTAGTGTGAATTTGATAATGCTATCCCATCCTAGTAAATTCTACTTTCATCCAATATCTCTTAATCTGAAGATATTAAAAGGATGCATTTATTTGGGGTTATTGAGATTGCAACGTTTACATTTATCACTTATAATAATGATAGAAACAGGGGTAATCAAAATTAATCTAAGATTACAAAATGACTACCCCCAACTTTGGCCTACCAAAACCTATTCTTCTAACAAATACCAATTAATAGACCCTAAAGACAGTACCCCGATTGAATTAGATTAAAATATGATTTATTTCCGATAAATCGCATAACCACAAGATGCTATAAAAATCATACATAATTGGATTACAAGATATTTTATCACTACTAATCGGATTACTAACTTTATTTTTTACTAATACGGATCATTAAAGCATCATGTACTCCAATTTTTGCTTTCAATGGCTTTGTTGTATCACCTATTTTTCTATCATTAAACAGATCCTTTATGGTGTAGGTATTTCGTTTAAAATCAGCAAACCTACCATATATATCATCTCCCATATCATGTTTAAGCCAATCGAATTCTAATTCATATTCCTCTTCATTCATATTTACAAAGACAATAGCCCAGTCATCCTTTGTAAGTGGCTTTATCCATGTTTCAATATTATTCTCATTGCTAAACCTAAAAGCCTGAATGCCTAATGAATCCTGATTAATAGCTATCACTCCTTCATTAGATAAAGTTTTAATTACATCAGGTGTTGCATTACGTATATCATTACCCATAATTAGGGGCGAAGCCAACATTGCCCACATAGCAAAATGACTTCTATTTTGTGCATCCGTTAAATCATTACCAACTTCCATCATATCAAGATCATTCCAATGTCCCGGACCTGCATACTTACGAATATCCTTACGCATATTTATAATTTTCCAAATCCCCCACGAAGACCATGAACCATGTCCTACTTCACAATCCCAACAATTAATTATATCACCACTAACGCGCCATAAATGCCCAATCTCTTTACCCCATTTCCAAGGATTGCTATCACCCCATTCACAAATACTAAATACAATAGGCCTTCCTGTTGCATACAAGGCATCTCTCATGGTTAAATAAGCACCTTCTGCCTTAAGCTTTTCAGTATTACACCAATCATATTTCAGATAATCAACTCCCCAGTCGGCATAACTCTGAGCATCAATATATTCATAACCTCTACTACCGGGATATCCCCCACATGTTTTAAAACCTGCACAATTATAAATTCCAAATTTCAACCCTTTTGAATGAATATATTCACCCAAAGCCTTCATTCCACCAGGAAACTTCAGAGTATCTCCATATAACCTTCCATATTCATCTCTCTCCATAGCCATCCATCCATCGTCGAGTATAAGATATTCATATCCTGCATCACGAAAACCATTCTCTACCATAGCATCTGCGATTCCTTTGACCAATTCTTCATTGATATCACAACCAAAAGTATTCCAGCTATTCCATCCCATAGGAGGTGTTAAAGCTAAATTTTCAGATTTTTGCCCCTTAACTAAAGAAATAGCAAGAACCATTAGACTTAAAATCAATAATCTCTTCATTTTTAAAATTTAATTTTTGTAAAACCATTTACACATAACGTAACTAGTACAATAGCCACGTTTGTCAATTATATTATTCTAACATTAAAAAATCTTATTATGGTTTGCTCCCTTTTAAATATGAGCATTTGTAGATAACCTGACACAGTTATTGTTTTATTATAAAAAACTCGATTTCTACTTCAAATCAGGCATCTCATCACGTGTAATAACAAAATCGGAATTTATGGCATCAGCCCACCAATCTGCATTTGCATGCTCATGATCAGGAGATGTAAATGTATTAGAATGAACATCGTTGGTTCTGTTATAATCGTACCATGGCATAAAATAAGACCATTTAGCTCCATCTAACCATTGGCTAGTTATTCTTGACACATTCCCCATCTCACTCAATGCCACCATTTTGTTAGGATAAATTTCTTGTATCATCTCAAATTGTTCTGCAAAATAGGTGGTTGTATTATTCCCATAGATATCTCTACCAATGATATCTACATATTCGTCACCTGGGTAGTAATCATTATCTTTAGTTTGGGTTGTCCAAACCCAGATAAGATTATTTAGTCCCTGCGAATCAAAATATTCAAACATATAGATCCATAAATTTTTATAGACTTCAGAACCAGCATCTCCCCACCAAAACCATGCAGAGCCCCCACTATACTCATATATATTTCCAGCTGCTTCATGAAGAGGACGCCAAAGTACCGGAATATTTTTATTCTGGAGTAACTTCAGATAATTAGCCATTTCTTCCAAATCTTGTTTTGCTAATTTGTTTTCCCAAGTTCCTTCAATCAAAACATTAGAAGCTCGAAATGTAGTTTCATCTGGTTTATATGTATATTCTGTCGAACCATCATACTTTGGTACTACCCAGTGCCAAGAAGCTCCAATTAATCCATTGTTACTCCACCACTCTTCTACAAAATCAGTTATAGAATAATCTATCCAATTAGCTGGTGAATAGGGTAAATGACCATAATCAAAATTAGCAATTGCCGGATATTTACCTGTATGATATTTAACCCATTCTGCTTCATTTAGATTCCATGCTCCACAAGCTTGAGTTGATGATATACAATTCACCCCATAATTTTTTATAAGAAAGCTATATACATTAACAGCCTCTTTTGATGGATTTTCTCCAACTAAACTTGGATTTATTGTAGTTTCAATAAGATCCTTTGTTGTAAATACAATTTTCAGTTCTTCTTCAAGTGGCACATTATTAGTATTTACCAAAGACCCTGCTGGGACTATTATAGTATAAGTGGTACTTCCAGATAATTCTGTTGTAAAAACTAATTTTGTAAACGATGATTCAACATCAACATCTGCACCATTTATAGTTATTCCATGATCGGGCATTAGGGTAATAACTTCATCAAAGATAACTTCTATAGAAGTTTCCAAAGCTACACCTGTTGCGTTATTTATTGGAATACTTGATTTGAAATTTGGAGCTAATCTTTCAACTTCTTCACTTTTTGTACAAGCTACCAGATACACTAACAGCATACAACTTAATATCAATCTACTCATAAGCAAACATTTATTCAATCTCTTATTTTCCTATTATCTCATTAACGGACATACCTATATTATAAAATATCCTTAAAGAATACTTTTCAACGGGGTTGTTAAAAAAACTCCCCCGTTGATTCACTTCAATTATTAATTGTTACTTAGGGTCAAAACGCAAATTGTCTATACTAATACCTCCTGGAATAGGTCCTCCATACATGCCGTTCGTTCCTGTTGAAAGATCCAGTGTACCTGATAAATTAAGTTGAACTGGATCTATCGAAACTGTAATCCAATTTCCGTTTGTGGTGGCAGGGAAAAGTCCTGAACCGTACCAATTCCAACTATCTCCTAACACAAATTGCATAGCTGCATTTTCAGCTCCGGTTACACCTTCTTCAATTCTAATATCAAATTTAATCATGTAATTCTCAACATTATTAATTACCGGCCCGGGGGCACCACTTGACTGATGATTACAGTTCATTAACCATCCGTCACCTATTGTTGCATCAACATGCAGATAAGTATTCCCACTTTCTTCAACAATAGAAGTGTTACCACTCCATGAATTATCCCAATATCCATTATGGTCACCATGTTGCTCATAATCCATAACCATAATTGTTTCAGAAGTTATTGGATCTGTACCCCCAATAAAAATTTCTGGTAACAAACCTTGTTCACCTTCATAGGTTATCATTTTTACCTGACCAAATCCTGTTGTAACATCGACCGGCACATAAACTTCAACCTTAGTATCCGTTTTTATACCATACTCTGTTGCTGATATATCACCTGGGAACACCAATTCTTTAATTAGATCCAAGTTTGTTCCAATAATAGTAAGCACTTCCCCCGGGGTAGCTTTATTTTCGATATAAGATTCAAAATTTGGAAGGTTTTGTTGAACCTCAATTTCTGAACTTGAAATAATCTCTTCACCGTTTATTGCAATTAATGTAATTACTCCTGTTTCAGCACCAACCGGTATTGTAACATTTATTTCATTTTGAGATTGCTGAATTATTGCTCCTTCTACACCACCTGTAAACATAACTTTCTTAACGACATCCAGATTATTTCCTGTAATGATTATATTAGTGTTAGGCTTTGCTGAAGTTGGTGTAAATTCATTTAATGAAGGAGATACTATAGTAATAATTCCCCCTGAAACTGATTTGATTGATTTAGTAACAAATATAACTTCTCCTGTAATAGCAGCATCTGGCACTTCAACAGTTATCTGTGTTGCAGAACCACCACTGATAATTGTACCCTCAACACCGTCTGCAAAATAAACCGTATTAATCAAGTCCAAATTCTCACCTGTAACAGTTATTAATTCGCCATTTTTCGTGGAGTTTTGTGATATATTTAATGTCGGTACCATCATCACAAGACCATCAGTAGAACTAATAGTAACTCCAGATGCTAATCCTAGCTGTAATTCCCCGTCTTGCGCATTATCTGGAACAGTTACACTTATGGAAATTCCATTTGTTTCTGAAAACTCAGTTACCGTAACTCCTCCACCAAAAGTAATATTAGTTACCAAGTCTAAATTAGTACCTGTAAAAGACATCTCTGCTCCAGGTTTAACTGGATTTGGAGATATATTACTAATCGTTGGTGTAATTATCTGCAATTCATCATCAGCATAAATAACTATAGGATCTTCGGCTCCATTGGAAATTGCCATTTTTCCTGATTGAGCTTCCTTAGGAACAACAAGAGTAATTTCCTTCCGTGACTTTGAGGTAAACATGGCACTATCAACTGTTACTCTATCTGTAAAAATTACTTCCCCAACCAGGTTAAGGTAATCTCCGCTTAATGTTAACACAGCACCTGGTTTTATAGTAGTTGGGGAAAATGATTCAATTGAAATTGGTTCATAGTAACCAATCGGTGTTTTTGTTGTAATCACGTTCTCTCCGGCTAACAATTGCACATATCCATCCTCTGCATCCTGAGGCACTATTACTTTAATTCCAGTTGATGTTTGCGCCACAAATTCAGAGCTTTTAATTTCTAAATCTCCAGGTATAATTATAGCGTCAACCT
The DNA here is from genome assembly GCA_963663905.2 of uncultured Saccharicrinis sp. Lineage (GTDB taxonomy): Bacteria > Bacteroidota > Bacteroidia > Bacteroidales > Marinilabiliaceae > Saccharicrinis. The sequence goes on from CAXXQP010000001.1 coordinate 445,459, forward strand.
GATCCAAATTTTCACCAATAAAACGTAACTCAGCTCCCCTGGCTATTGGCATTGGCCCATAGCTACTTAGAATTACTTCATCAATACCGTTGTTATCATCATTTTCACATGATGACAAGACAATACTCAGTCCGACAACGGCAAACAAAAATGATAGTAATGTCGATTTTATATATTTTTTAAATTGCATATCTAATTGTTTTAAATAATCAAATAATACTACATTGGTACGATACGAATGTTATCAATACACATATGCACCTTACAATCTTCTCCTTCTACCCCACCATGGTATACGAAAAAAGTTAACCCGCCAAGCATATCGTTTGATATATTAGCTCCAGCATCTTTTCCATCATGATAATAATGAAATTCAGACATAGGAATTGAAACTGTTATCCAGCCATCTGTTTGAAAACTTCCACTCAGCACCCATGGGTTCCACAAACCTCTCATCGTGGCATTATCAGCAATATAGGCGTTGGTACCATTAACTTCATATGGTGTAAAAATCATTTGGAGAGCAGAGGCTTTCCATTCTTCTACTACATAACACTCGAACTTTAACACTGCTTTAGTAAGATCTCCCTCATAAAAAGGCTCTTCTGATCTTCCATTGGATGCATTCCATAAATTAAAACTAAAACTATCCTCGTTCCATGTTCCTCCAATGGAACCAGCCATATCTCCCTCAAAACGTACGTAATTACCATTTATACCTTCAGGTTCAGAATTAGCTATATTACCTGCTCGCCATCCTCCTGCGGCATCTAATACATCCCAATCCAAGATATAATTGCGATCATCACGAAAATAAAAAGTCGAAATACCTGAACCATAAATTGTTTTAACTGTTAAAGGACCAACACCGGCACCAATTGGTACAGTTACTGTAATCTCATCATAGTTCTCACTTACATTTTGTACCTCTCCTTCCAAATTCCCAGGAAAAAACACACGTAACGGAACATTTTCATCATTAATAAAGTAATTTCCTTTTATAACAGCTTGCTCTCCATCCTTAATAAATTCACATATCATTGATCTAGGCGCAGGAGGAGGTACAACAACATTGAAATCATATTTTATAGTATCCATTCCTACAACCATAAATATTTGATTAGATACTATTTCTGGTATTTCGTTAGGAATGGTAACAAACATTGAGTTTGATGTAATAAAACTTGTATTTAAATAAGCCTGTTTATCATTAAACCATACCTCACTAATACTTGTCAAATTTTCACCTATTAAGGCAACTGTTGAATTTAATGATGCACTTACAATCAATGAATCTGATTTATCAGGATCTGCAACTCGTATATAGTCAATACTAGGGATCCCATCTGTTATCTCATACTCATGTGGATATTCCTCGCAGGCATTAAAAAGCAATCCTGCTAAAACAACCATCATTACAAGGAATAAACCATGTTTTCTATTTCTATTATATGCTATCATATTAAACTTCTTTAAGAAAATTAATTATAACCAATTGAACCAAAGTCAAAACTTATAGGTTCATCCATTAAACCTGGGTTTAATGATAAGTCTACTTCTGGGAAAGGAATGGTAAAATCCTCATCTGTTAAACCTGTAACTTTATGACTTTGAATTTCAAGTCCAGAATTATCATTATGCAAGTAAAAATTATCGAGTCCTAACCAAGTCCCTCTTTCCTGAGATAAAATAATACTTTTAGCTAATTCAGGTTTATAGTAATGTAACCTTACCAAATCATACCATCTGTCTCCTTCAAAAGCAAACTCTATACGTCGCTCGTTATATATATCATCAAAAGTGATACTTGAAACATCCTCATGATTCCCTTTAAGAGCGCGGGCACGGACAGCATTAAAAGCCTTTAAGGCAGAAGCATCACTTGTTATTGTACCATTCCCTAAAACAGCTTCAGCATAAACTAAATACACATCAGATAATCTCAATAAATGTGTACTTAATGGTGTATGCATTCCATCCAGTGTTTCATAACCCTGAGCCTGGGCATCGGCTAGGCGACCTACAATATGTTTTGCACAATTAGCTCCTGTACCACTAACAAAACTGATCGAGCCACCATAAATTCCATCAGTTGAATTATCCCAATTGTATGAAAAGCCCCCTTTATCTGTCCAAAAGTAATCATAGGTATCACCTACCATCATCATAGTAGCCTTCCTGCGTACATCATAATAGTTTCTTGTAAGTTTATCTGCACTTTCTCCAAAAGCAGCTTGCAAATCAATGGTAGGATAAACGTAGTTACCCCAGGAACCCACTGCATCAGAAAAATTTGACAAAGACAAATCTGACTGAAGCGAATTTTGGCTGGTCCATTGCTCCCCGACTGTCCAGTGCCATGCAAGTAAACTCTCATCAATAAAATTACCTTTTAGTTGAAATATCTCTTCGTAATCAGGATGTAACAACCTACCGCTTTCTTCAATCACTATTTTAGCATATTTTGCCGCTTCTGATAAATCACTTTCATTACGCGAACCACTCATTCCAAAACCTGATTTAGTCAAATATACCTTAGCCAACAAGCCATATGCAGAATATTTATCAATTCGACCAGTCATATTATTCTCTGGCAGTAGTTCAATAGCATCTTTAAGAATTAATGTGATATACTTATAAACATCTTCAATTTTATTACGCTTAAGTGTAGCTGACGTATTGTTTGCTATTGTTGTTGCATTATCATGAATAATAGGAACAGCACCAAAACAACGTACTAAATAAAAATAACTCATTGCTTTCCATACCATTGCTTCGCCTTTAACGGTATTTTTTGCATCCTTGGATACAGAAGATCCTGATTTTAAATCCACATTTTGAATTACTCCATTACAATAAGCATTCACAGCCCATAAAGATGCTGAAACATTAGCAATTTGTTCATCAGAACCATTAAGTGTAAAATTAGTATAACCATCAGCTCCGTCAAAAACTAAGTTTCCACCCATAACCTCTCCTATTCTCATAAATCCTCGCTGAAAATCATACCATGGAGAATTATAAATTGGATTTACAGACTGAAACAGTTGCTCATCATTCTGATAAAAACTATCAATTGTATATGTATCCTCTGTTGGACGATCAAGAAAATCATCACACGCAACAAATCCGATCGCAACGAGGAAAATCATTACTATATTTTTTATTCCTTCTACTTTCATTACAGAAATTAATTAAAATGAAACATTTAAACCGAACGTAAACACTTGAGGGGACGGATAACGGCCATTATCCAAGCCAAACACATTAGCACTTTGCGTACTTGCACCTACTTCAGGATCGAAACCACTATACTTTGTAAATGTGACAAGATTCTCAATACTGGCATAAGTTCTAACACTGCCTAGATGAATTCTTTCGGTAAGCTTTTTAGGCAAGGTGTATCCAAGAGTGATATTTTTTATACGGATAAATGAACCATCCTCAATATAACGATCCGAGATTCTATCATTATCGTTAGGATCTGTCACTACTGCTCTGGGTATATCAGTATTTGAATTTCTAACTCTTACATTACTAACATTTTCCCACCAGTTTCCATCATAAACTCCATCTAATGGTTCTAACCGCGCCCTATCTCGTACAACACCTAACTGATTATTCCAAATACTCTTCATATTCGATAAATTGATAGATGTGTAGTTCATTACATCATTACCGTACATTCCATTAACGAAGACACTCAAATCAAATTTTTTATAAGAGAACGTATTATTGAAACCAAATGTAAAATCTGGCATTGGAGATCCAATACTCGTTCGATCATAGGCATTAATAATGCCATCCGGCTTTCCATCAGGTCCGCTTATATCTTTAAATTTAAGATCACCTACAAAAGTTGTGTTACCAAATATAAAAGATTCTCCATCTGTCGGGTATCCTTCAGGCCGTGGACTACTTTGAAGATCTTCCAAATCCTTATAAATACCATCTGTTACATAACCATAAAAATTAAATAACGGATCACCTACTTCTGTTAATGATACAACATCATTCCATTGACCATATCCTTCAATATGTGCAGATGGTGACCCATCAAGTGCAATTAACTTATTACGGTTAAACGAGATTTGAAAATCGGTATCCCACACAAAACTGCCTTTAAAATTATGTGTCGTAACCGATACTTCAAGTCCTTTGTTATTTATTTCACCAAAATTACCCCAAGGCGATTTCATTGCACTTGATGCATTACCTCTTGTTCCCATATATGAAGGTAACTGGGATTCCATTAACATACCACTTGACGTCTTATCATAAACTTCAAATACCATATCTACAAAATGAAGCAGAGATATATCTAATCCAATATTAAATTGTTCTTGTTTCTCCCATTGTATAAATGGATTTGCGATATTTGACTGACGGTATCCTGCCCCCAGTCCCGTATCCATTTTTGAAATGGAGGCACCCCATAAATATCCCCCGATATTTTGATTACCTACCTGTCCCCATCCAAAACGAAGTTTAGCATTTGTCAATACTGGTTCTACCCATTTTAAAAATGTTTCATTACTGAGCCTCCATGACCCGGCAAACGAATTAAAACCTGCCCAACGGTTTTTGGGTCCGAAATTAGAGGAACCATCTCGACGATAGGTATATGTAAACATATAACGATCATCATAGTTATAGGTTAAACGACCTAAATAAGATGCATTAGCAGAGCTGCCAAATCCATATCCTATCTGGGGAGTACCAGCACCCAATTGAGGATTCTGAATATCATTACTTGGTAAGTTGGTATTGTATACCCTTTGATATTCATATGTACTCTCCCACATATCCTGTCCTACCATCAATGTTGCATTATGCTTTCCAAACTTTTTTGTATAAGTCAAGTAGTTCTTAATTTGCCAAAATATATTCTTATTAACTTGTGAACGCATAGAATTTATAGGACGCTCCCAATTACCATATACAATTCTTGGTCGAAACACCTCTGCTTTTGAATAATCTAAATTCATAGATCCTTCTGTATGCAACACTAAATCTTTCATAATATTTGCATCGAAGAAAATAGTACCACCTAAAGAATTTCTATACAAATAATTATCATCATCCATTGCCTTTCCTATAGCATTTGGCTGAGAAATCTGCCCTTCTCTAAAAATACTTGCATATGTACCATCCATATTATAAATAGGCATATCAGGAGTAGTTTGCAAGGCAATTCTAATAATGCCCGATTCAGAATCTGCTAGTCCCAAACGCTCATCTGTTTGTGAGTAATTTAAATTTACTCCCATTTTAAGCCAGTCTTTAAGCTGGGCATCCAGATTTGTTCTAAAAGAGAAACGTTCAAACTCGGTTCCAATTATAGTACCTTCCTGATTTAGGTATCCTCCAGACACATAGTAACTCAGTTTTTCTCCGCCACCTGATATATTAACCTGATGCTGTTGAACAGATGCCAATTGAAAAATAGCTTCTTGCCAATCAGTTCCATGCCCCAGCAATGTGGGATCCATATACTCCAACCTTTCATCACGCCCATCTGTTTCTGCAGCCACAGCATTGCTATATTCTGCAAATTCCTTCAAATTCATAATATCGATGCTTACAGCTTGCCTTTGAATACCATAAGAACCATCGTATTCAAATTTTGCATCACCTTTTTTTCCTCTCTTAGTAGTAATAATGATGACTCCGTTAGCACCTTGCGAACCATAAATGGCTGTAGCAGACGCATCTTTCAAAATCTCCATCGACACAATATCACTTGGATTAATCTTTGATAAAGGAGATATTCCTGTTGTTGGAGAATTTCCTAACGCATCACCAAGACCCAACTCACTTCCGCTAGTTCTCGTATTAGTCATTGGTACTCCATCTATAACATACAATGGCTCCGCCCCAGCATTAATCGTACTTTGGCCACGTACACGAATACTTACTGCACCACCTGGTTGTCCGGAAGTAGATACTGCACTAACACCGGCAGCCCGCCCTTGCAAGGCTTGATCCAAATTGGCCATACCTGCTGACTTCAGCTTTTCAGCACTCAGTGACACAGAGGCTCCTGATAAATCACTTTTTTTCATTGTGCCATAACCAACAACTACGACTTCGTCAAGCCCTGCTGTTTCGACCTCCATTTTAACATTTACAACACTCTTATTTGTGACATCTATTTTTTTATTTTCAAAACCAACAAAAGAAAATAATAAAACGGATTTGCCACTTGGTAATTTAATTGAATAATTACCATTTACATCACTTATAGTTCCTGCATTAGTTCCTTCTATTATAATTGAAACTCCAGGCAACGGCAGGTCTAAATCGTCAGTAACCACACCCGTTACTGATCTTTCTTGCCCAAACACCATGTATTGAATACACAGAAAGACAATGACACTTATCAAACGCAAATTCACATTCATAAATTAACTTTAATTATTAATTACATAAATTCATTTATTCCACTACTATCTTATTGGTATACTTGCTATTCTCGCTTCTAACCTCTATTATATAAATTCCATTATTTTGAAGCGAAACACTCATAAACGTGTCAGATATATTTATTTCTCTTATTTTATCCCCATTCAAATTGTATATATGCACCACCCCCTTTGCTGGTAGATTTCGCAGGAATAATTGTTTATCTTTTACACAAATACTTACCCTTGATACTTCTTTATTAAGATCAGTCCTTGTTGCTAAAGGATCAATAATATATACTCCTTCAACAGTATAATTTGCACCACGAACAAGAATTCCATTAGCTTTTATTTCTGCTAACATAGGAGGTGTAATAGTAAACTCATAATAGGATATTCCGGATAGATCAACATATGCTTCCGCATCTATTAAATCGCCCCAACTGCTATTAGACAAGTGTCCTTGAGCATTTTCTCCTACATCTTTAACTTTTACTCTGAGCAAATTCCCTTCTTGAGAATTGAGAAAACTACCTGCACTAATTGCTTGGTAACCCTCCCAATTACCAATAACTGTTTCTCCTAACCAAATTGCATTCTGAAGTTGATAATTTCCTTCACCCGGAATCAGATCCACTGATGTGAGAGTAAAATTTTTGCCTCTAACTAGAACTCCTCCAGACTGCATTTCAGATAACATTACAGAAGTAATAATAAAAGCATAACTTTCTGATCTTAAATCAACCATACCAGAACCCGCTAAATCCTCCCAACTACCATTATTTAATGATAACTGCGCACTATTCATTTCAATGTTTGTAGATGTTATTTGTAATATATCTCCAACATTGGCATTACTAAACTGGGTTGCATCAATAGATTGGTAATTATCCCAATTACCTATAATCAAAGATCCCGTCCAAATATTTTGGGCCGTTGATAGAAGGGGTACAAAACTTAAAAACAATACCCACTGAATACATAATATATTTACCTTCTTCATAAAAATAGATTTGTTAATAATTTTTAACAAAACTACCTAACCCATAATTCAATAAAGGCATCATAATCAAGCAATAGACATAGTCTTTTTTGTGGGTGATACATCTGACACGCAATTATGAAAGATATGACATCCATTGATTGAATCAACTTTCTTTTATTACTTAATTAGTGGTTAACACAGATTAACTTACATGACTGCTTTGAGCATCCAATCATCATAATTATATATAAATGTCAATCATTTTACCGATTGATAATTTAACTTACTTTTGTAGAAATTATATTTAGATGGACATTATAAAAATCACAGAAAATGATATTAACCAATTACAAGAAATTGGAAAACAAACTTTTTTTGAAACCTTCTCTTCTGATAATAGTGAGGAAAATATGATTGAATACCTGGAGAAAGAATTTTCAACAGAAAAACTTATAGGACAGCTTCGTAACAGAAATTCTTTGTTTTATTTTGCAAAATATGAAGGAAAAGTTTGTGGATATCTAAAAATTAATTTTGGCAATGCTCAAACTGAAATAAATGATAATAACTCTCTTGAAATAGAACGAATTTATGTTTTAAAAAAATTTCAAGGAAAAGGAGTGGGGCAAAAGTTATATGACAAAGCTACAGAAATTGCAAAAACTAATAAATTAGAATTCATTTGGTTAGGTGTTTGGGAGCACAATACTAGAGCAATTATATTTTATGATAGAAATGGATTTAGGGCATTTGACAAGCATATATTTAAACTAGGAGATGATGAACAGACTGATATCCTGATGAAATATAATCTTGAATAAAAAGTTTCAAAATAACTCTTTAATTTCTCAATACCTTTTTCAATTTATTATGATTTTGATCTAAATTCTGAGGGATTAACTCCATATTCGTTTTTAAAACACCTTCTAAAATATTGTATATCACTAAAACCCACCATATAGGAAACTTCATTAATTGTTAAACCTGGATCATTTTTAAGGAACTCAGCAGCTTTTTTTACTTTTACGACTTTGATAAATTCCACTGGAGTCATACCTGAATACTTCTTTATCTTACGGTATAGACTAATTTGAGTGACTCCTATTTTTTGAGCCAGTAGTTCTACTGAAATTTTGTCGTCACATAAATTTTCCTCAATAAGATGAATTGCTCTATTCAAGAAATCCTCATCTTTTGTACTATTAGTGACTACTGAAGGTTGAATTAGGTTTTTCTTCTTGTATTTTTCATTTAGTTTTAATTGACCACTTATTATATTTTCTACCTTAGTTAGTAGAATGTTAGGATCAAACGGTTTTTCAATAAAATCATTGGCCCCACTTTTTAATGCATCTATAACGAATTTCTTTTCATGATAGGCAGTTATAATAATAACAGGAATAAAATCTGTTTTAGAATCCTTCTTAATACGCTTACAAAATTCTATCCCATTCATAACGGGCATCATTATATCTGCAATTATTAGGTCAGGGTGATACTTTTTAGCACTTATCAATCCCTCCTTACCATTTGATGCTTCAAGTATTTTATATTTAGAAATTAACAACCTATTTAAAAACATTCGGATTTCGTCATTATCCTCAATAATCAATATTGTACCCATTTTTCTTTGCTCTGCCGATTGTATAGAAATTATATCGTCCAAAGTATCTGACATTTTAAAGTCTTCATATAGATAATTCTCAATATTTTTTGATACAGATAGCTCAGAATCATCCTTTTCATTTTGCTCTGCAACTAAACCTTGAGGTAATGTAACAATAAACTTTGTTCTTCTATTTAATTCACTATATACTTTAATATTTCCCCCATGAAGATCTATTAACTTTTTTGTTAAGGAAAGACCAACTCCGGATCCGGAATATTTTGATACTTTTTGCATAGGTGAGCTATAAAAAAGGTCAAAAACGTAAGGTAATTCCTCTTTTGATATACCCTCACCTGAATCCTCAATAATAAATTGGATACTTTCTGAATTGTGCGTAATTAAAAGATCTATCTGACCATTGGATTGAGTATGTTTAAATGCATTTGATAACAGATTATAGAGAATTTTTTCAATTTTGTCATAGTCAAAAGCCATAATAAGACTATCAATACTACTGTCGATATTATATTGAATTTTTTTTTCCTCAGCTAAGTTTTTAAAAACACTATAAATATTATTCACAACTTTTATTATATCCCCATTTCTTAAATTTAGCTTTAATACGTCTGATTCGATCATACGAAATTCCAATAATTGATTGACCAAACGCTGCATGCGATTTGCATTTTTCAAAATAACATCATAAACGGGATTATCTTTATTTTCAACTTTTAATTTTTTCAAAGGCCCAATAATTAAAGTTAAAGGTGTACGGAATTCATGACTAACATTTGTAAAAAAACGAAATTTCATTTCATTGATTTCTTTGTCCCTTTGCCTTTTCATTTCCTTTGTTATCAGATCATTCTTAAGCTTTATTTTTATTATTGAGTATCTTTTAAAGATCCAAAGCATTAGTAATAATATCAGTGCATAAAACATATATGCGTACCACTTTTGCCATAATGGCGGCAATACTTTTACATCAATGGATATATCTTTACTTACATTCTGATTGATTAATTTAACTTTGAACTTATAATCACCTGATGATAAGTTAGTATAGGTTGCACTTCTTTTATGCCCAACCTTCTGCCACTCATTATCAAAACCTTCTAACTTATACTGAAATTCATCATTCCCAGGATCAATAAAATTTAAAGCTGTGTATTCAAATGTAATTACGTTTTGTGAATGATTAATTTTTAAGGGATACCCATCTTTTTTTTGAGACTTTTCTATTACATTAATATTGTACACTGATTTGTTTAATAACTTAATATCAGTTATAACTATATCGCGATCTTGAACAAAATCCTTAATCGTAGCCGGATGAAATTGAATAATTCCCATATTACTTCCCAAGTAGATATTTCCCTCTCCATCCTTACTCCAAACATTTTCATCATACTCAATTATGGATTTTGAATCATTGTGCATATAGTTTTTGATACTATTATCTATTAAATTTAATGAACATAGTCCCTTTTTTGTGGCAATCCATACTTCCTGATTGTGACCTTCAACAATAGAACAGACATAATTACTCGGCAATCCCACATTACTATCAATTGTTTCAAAGGTAAAATCTTCATGAAATTTATTTAATCCATACCTTGTACATATCCATAAATTACCATTTTGATCTTCATTTATAGAATTAATTATATTATTGCTAATACTTACATTATTTTGTTTATCATACAAAAACTTCCTACTTCTTTCCGTCCTAATGTCAATCAGGTTTAATCCCCAATAAGTCCCGATCCAAATTCTATTGCTTCTATCAATATGTATACAAGTAATATAATTACTTGAAAGAGAACTGTTAGCTACATTAAGATTCTTTATTTCTCCATTGATCTTATTGAATATGTAAAGTCCATTACCATTTGATCCAATCAACAACTTATCTCCGTATTCGGTAATTGAAGTAATTGGGAATGTTCTATTTTTACTTCCGGCACTAATTTTATCAGAATAATCAACCAATCCATTATTCTTATCATATGAATAAAAAGATTTATTATATGTGCCAAACCATAATTTTTTATTGGCATCCAAATAGGTTGATGTTATAACGATATCAACATCTTTAAAAATTGGGTTGTCAAAATTTAATCTGGAATAGGTTTTCTTTTTGTTATTAAAGTAATATAAACCATCCCCTCCTGATCCTGCATACAAATCATTTTGACTTCCAATTGAAATAGATGTAAAGAATTTACTTAAATTACTTCCAAATAAATTATTGTATGGTACAAACGAATTTATATTTGTTTGATATAATAGTTTTACTCCCACTTTTCCTGAACTTACCCAGATATTATTATTCTTATCAGCAGAAATATCATCGATGCAACAATAGTTATTATAACGCTTAACCTCAAGTGACATAGCCTCCTTAACATGTCCTCTCAAAGTTTGATTTAGATCATCAAAATAGTATAATCCAGCACCTGATCCAATCCATAATAAATTCTTATCATCGACAAAAACTGTTTTAATATCATTAAGTATTTCTTTTGATTGTTCTTCAACAATTAATATTTCATACACGTTACTATCCTGATAGGGTAAAAAGTAATTTGTATTAGTACTACTTATCCATATCCCACTTTTAATTTCATTAATACAATTGATAAAGGATGAATGATTAATCTCTGAAAACTTATGAATTTTAGCAGTTGTAATGGAATCTTCAAACGTTATTTTATAAACTCCTTTATTACTTGTTATCCAGATATTATTATATTTGTCTTCACAAAAACCATTTATCTCGAAATTAAAATCCTGATTAAAAAGTTCTTCTTCAAAACACTCTTTATTAATACTGTAAATAAACAAACCTTTATTTGTACCAATCCAAAGATTATTCCAATTATCTATGAGTAGTTTATTAACTACAACCTCAAATTCCAGTCCTTTCTTTAATAAAGGGACAAATACAACCTTACTACTATCAGCATCTATTTTATTTAAACCGTTGATTGTTCCTACATATATATTTAAGTCTCTATCTTGAATTATATCATACGTTATACTACTTGACAAACTGTTTTCGTCATGTGGTCTATACTGAAAATTAGTAAAATGTATACCATCATACTTTGATAATCCATCTTCCGTTCCAAACCACATATATCCTTGCCTATCCTGATATATTTTATTGATAAGATTACTTAACAATCCTTCTTCTATTGTAATTTCTTTTGCCTGATAAATAAATGGATTTGAATATGTTTTTATTGAAATTAAAAACAATAAAATCAAAACATACTTTTGGATAATACTATATTTCATAGTTTGCCTAAAAAAACAATAGCCCGATGGTGTAATAAAGTGAACAAATTATAACAAAGGTAAAAATCTTGATCCGACTTTCAATATTATTTAAATTTTAAAAACTTATAATATCCCAATCACTTTCATATTAAGTCTTATAAAAATATTAATTATTGGAACAGGCATACGGTCCCATAACAGTCCCAACAAAGCCTCCTGCCTTACTTGTACTTAAATAATTTGCCAGCTCTTTTATTGGTAATGCTTCCCATTTACCATTCGTATTTATTGAAAAGGTAAATACATCGTTTCGCATAGAAACTCGGAGTCCTATACCCTTTTCTTTTATGCTATTTAACTCTCTTTGGTATACGATTGACTTCTCAATATTACTATCATAATCATCTGCAGACATATTCCTTACTACATTTCCTTTTTCAATAGCTTTTTGAACAACCAGACATACTTTATCATCCATATTCGTTACTCCCAAAACAATATGAAAAGCTTCATTTTGGAACAAGGCTAAACCTGCTATGTCGCTGCTTTTTTGAGGATCAAATTTTAAATTTGTTTCCAGTGATATGGTATGATGTTGTTGTCGGCATGCTAAAAACGAAGGTTGTTTTATTTCACGAAGATTGGCATCCCTTAACTGGGTTCTGTCGCATTAATGGAAGAGAATTATAAATATTATTATTTTTGGGGATGAAACAATCTAGATGGTTTAAGGGATTTAGATTTCCCCAAGAAGTAATTCTTCTAACAGTCTTTTATAAACTCAGATTTAGTTTGAGTTATCGTGATATCGAAGAACTTCTTTACCTTCGTGGTGTTAACATTGATCACTCAACTATTCAACGTTGGGTTAATCATTTTTCACCATTATTGAATTCAGAATTGAACAAACGCAAAAAGCGCGTAGGGCATAGTTGGTACATGGATGAAACTTACATAAAGGTTAATGGCAAGTGGGTGTATTTATATAGAGCAGTAGATAAGCAAGGCCAGACAGTAGATTTCTATCTCTCAGAGAATCGTGACAAGAAAGCAGCATTGACCTTCTTTTATAAAGCATTCGCCAATAATGGAATTCCGGAGAAAGTCGCAATAGATAAAAGTGGAGCTAATATAGCAGCTTTGGATCAGATCAATGAAGGTTATACAAACAACGGTGAAATAATACGTATTGAAAAACGGTGTCACAAATACCTTAATAATCGAATAGAACAGGACCATAGGTTCATAAAGAAAAGAACCAATCCTATGCTAGGCTTTAAGAGTTTGTCTTCAGCGAAAAACACTCTGGCCGGATTTGAATTAATAAGGATGATTCAGAAACAACAAGTCTTCAATGGGAATGGTATGTCTAATTGGCAAGTCTTTAAAAGTTTGGCTGCCTAGGGATGTAAAATTAGTAATAAAAAAAAGGAGCTATTTGCTTAATGCGACAGAACCTTTTACGAAAACTTATGTGATATAGACAGATGGAAATTTGATAGATTTTTGAAGACTTTAATTCTGGATGAATAAACAGTCTTCAAAATACGCAATATATATCTTCTCTTCTATATAAAGAATTAACGATTTCGTTAAATAACGAAATGTCAAGTGTGCATACTTACTTACATTATAAAATAGATTGACCTAGTGGACCCAAAGCTAGTGTTATGGACGATGATGGAAAATTATGGATTGCAAAATTCCCAAGTAAAAATGATCTAGGTAATATTGGGGGATGGGAGATTGTTACCTATGAATTAGCTATTGCTGCAGGAATAAATATGTCAGAATGTAAGGTTAAGAAATTTTCTTCCAAATATTATACGTTTTTAACCAGAAGATTTGATAGGACTACAAAAGAAGAAAGAATTCATTTTGCTTCGGCAATAACAATGCTAGGATATTCGGATGGTCAAAATTATTCTGAAGGAGCTAGTTATCTAGAGATAGCCGAATTTATGCAAAATCATGGAGCAGACATATCTAATGATTTGGAACAACTTTGGAGAAGAATACCGATGACCATTTAAGAAATCATTGATTTATGTTAATAAATGAAGGATGGATATTATCACCTGCTTATGATATCAATCCTATTGAAACAGGAACAGGATTAAGCTTGTATATTTCAGATGAAGATAACTCTTTAGATCTATATTTAGCTCTTGATGTAAGTGAATTTTTCCGTTTGAATGAAGAAAGAGCAAGAGAAATAATAACGGAAGTGAAAAATGCTGTAAATAATTGGAGAACAATAGCTGAAAAATATGGTATATCAAGAAATGAACAAGAAATGAAATCAATGGCTTTTAGAATTGCAGAAATATAGAGGTTTAATTGAATAGGCAAAGAACAAGAGCATTTATGTGAAGAAGAAAGGTCTATACACCACAATAAAGAAATATCTAATTCGTTAATTAATGAAATAAAACTATATTGCATCATTAATTTAACTCAATACAAAATACACTAAAGGATGAATAAATCAGAATTAGTAAGTGCAATAGCTTCTGCAAGTGGATTATCAAAAGTAGATTCGGAAAAAGCGTTAAATGCAACTACTGACGCCATCAAAAATGCTTTGGCTAAAGGTGAAAGTATTCAATTAATAGGATTTGGTACTTTTTCTATCAGCGAACGTGCTGCACGTACAGGAAGAAATCCTCAAACCGGCAAAGAAATCCAGATAGCAGCAAAGAAAGTTGCTAAGTTTAAACCTGGAAAGGCTTTAGATGAATCAATTAATTAAAAAAGATTTATAAAAAGATTATGAACTCCTGGTTATGAACAACTGGGAGTTTTTTTTCTCAAATGTTTTAATAACTTTTTATCACAATTATATATTTTTAAAAGATACAAAAAGTCACTAACCAAACACTAATTAGATAATACACCATAAAACTAACATAAATGAGAGTACTAGTTCTATATGGAGAACCCAACATTGGAAAAACAACATCATTACTACTACTTTATAAAAAACTATTAGCCTCTGGATATGTCCAGGTAAAAGGTTACTATAAAAATATTTGTAATGGTGATATAATTGATGTACTTGAAAAAGAAGAAGTTTTAATCGGCATTATAACTCTAGGCGAATATGTAAAAGGGTTAAATTCACTAAAATACTACCTGAAAAAATTAAAAGACGCAGGATGCGTAAAAGTTATCTGTGCGACTTCAAAAACTACTAACAAAATACAACCTTTAGATTATGTTAAATATTATTCGCATCATATAATAATTCCCAAAACAGTTGAAATTAAGAAGATAAAACAACTTGCAGTTAATATGAACGATGCACATTTAATTTTTAATATGATATAAATAATATTCAAGTACGATTTAATAAGTACAAAGCTATTAAGAAAATAGTCAGAAGATGTCTTTATGACTTGCAGTGAAAATAAAAAATTAAAGATATATTAGGTAACGAAATGCAAATGCGTATACTTGCTTACATTATAAATCATTTTTCAGGTATACTGTATAGCATCCATAAAACAAAGGATTAAGGAAATATGGAAAATGCTACTACTAAAAGAAAGGTAAGGCTAGAACCTGAAGACATAGCTCATTATGCCTATTACAAGCAATTCGATAATATAATTGTGACAATGGATGATTACTTGGATTTCATAAATCATGTACCTAAACGACTAAAAGCAGGAATGATTCGTGAGGGATTTGAAATTACTAAAATGATGAATAATAGTTTTAAAACCTTTGTTCTGGAACGTGAAGGCTATAATAAAAACCTTTTTGTAAAGGAATTTTATAATCTACCTCTCAGAGAACAGAAGTCGTTTGTATGTTGGGGACGTAAAAACAGGTAAAAAGAAGACTATACAAAGCGACTTATTAAAAAATAATACAAACGGATTTAGATATGTAGCTTACCATAAATAAGTGTTCTCTCAATAAATTGAATTATTTTTCTACCTTTATTAAATTCAGCAGTCTTATTTGCATTCAAATCACAAATAAAACAGCATAATTATAATTCAGAATTAAGCATAACAGATATGACTGAATATAGTTGGATTAGAAATAGGCGAGTAATAATTGACGGTATAGAACATATAGTTAGCCATAGACGAGATAATGACAAATCTTTTTTTGAAACCTTCATTATAAAAGTTCATCCAACTCATCCTGAAATAATGTGTTCATATAAATCGCATACTACAGAAATAATGTACAATCAATTAGATTATATGATTCGATCAATAACAAAAAATGATTATACGCTTGGAGAATATATTGATTAGTATGTACTTTTTTCTTAGATAGAATTTATTATTAATAAAATCAATAACACAACAACCTTATAGAGAAAGATATATGAGTATTAACACCGTATTAGTAGAAATAGAAGATCGAGATGAAATCCAACAGATAGATGCAGAAATTAAAACTATTGCCAAAAATGGACTAATGAATTTGTCTGCTCTTTATCATGGTTATGAAGAAATAATAATTAAATACAGGGATAAAATGTACCTTCCTACTTTAATTGAAGGAACTACCCTTGTAGAGGAACTTGAATTAAATAATTTTAATTTAATTAAAACCTACCTACTTAGTTCTAGTGAAATTAAAGAATTGGAGAATTCTCCAAGCGAAGAGATTTAGGTAATTAATACATAGTAAAAATTTAAGATATAAATCTTAAACACTTAACAATAATATAAACGAGGGCTTTAAGAAAAGTAATACATTACCATTTAATATGAAAATTCTAAACTAATGGCCCATCCTGATATTCGGCATAATACTTGTTATTTATTACAGTATTGAGGATAAAAGAACCTTTATAAGTTTTTTAAAATATTCTATTATTAATGGATAAACTTGGTGATGATATTATTTATAAGGCAACAGCAGGTGATTGCGAAGCAATAGCCATGATTTATAAATTTTTAAAAGAGTATACTGCTGGTTTATCTAACTTCAAAAGAGAACAACTAGAAATAGAGAAAAATAATATCATTTCAAAAGGAATGCAATATCGAATGAAAAACGAGCAATTAGAAGTTTGGAGATTACTTATAGAAAAATTGGTAAACCAAATCAAAAGTGAAAATGAAATAATGAATATTCATTGATTACCAATAGAAGGTCCCGTCCCCAAAACGGTGTAAGTAGAAAATTATTATTCTGCAACTATGTCATTTTAGGAAGTTAGATCAAGTTCCTATTGGTGCTATTCTTCAACTAACTCCAACTCTTTATCAGAAGCAGGAACAAAATGTCCTTTCTTTTGACTATCTAATTTTACTTTGAAATCGCCTTTGTATACTAGGATATTTCCTTTTTTATCAAGTATATCTTTCTTTATAACACCTATTACAGTACCTATTTCTTTAGCAATGGAATGTTTAAAACATACTCTATCATTTATCTTAATATTACTCATATTTAAATTTATATCTATAAAATATTCAATTCTTCACCTTCTGCAAATTCGTCATTTAACAACATATTGTTGTCAATTCTTATTTAGATAATATATGTTATCTCTTTTAACTATATATTTGAGCGAGATTAATTAATAATGTTCACCTAATTTGTAATATAAGAGGATGTAAAAATAAGCGTCCTCTTATTTACTATCAACAACACAAATATTTTCAATAATAATAATTGTGAAAAAAGGAAGGACTAATAACTCCTCTGTTAAAGCAAAAAAAACATTTCCAAACGTTCTGAAAATGCTTCTTTTATTTTTAACCAAACCTTAACCCTTATACGGATTAATAATCAAATATAATAAAATATCAAATAACTTGTATCTAATTTTACTTTGTCATATCCTTGACAATCTCTTTTAATAGTTCTTTAATTTCCTCAAGGTAGGTGCTTTCTTTTTCATTTAATGGAACATCATAAGAGTTACTATTTAAGCGTCTAGCTATTTGATTTATATTATTACCCAGTTTTCCCAAATGAAATAAAAATTCAGGAGAAATCGTATCAATTGGTTTTATAGTTCCAGTTAATGCTATCTCCCTTAAATAAGGAGCCAATTCTTTTCCTGCATCTTTGGCTTTCTTGCATACATCTTCATATTCATTGTTATTAAACTTGACAGTAATCTGTTTGGATTTAACTTCATCTACACTTTTACAAGGTCTGGCCATAATCATTATTTTTATTTCGTTTTCTTTCTTCTTCATCTTCATCCTCACGATTCTTGGTCGTAGGATTTCCTAGATTGCCAATACCTTTTTTAGTATTAGCAATATTAGAGTCTGCCAATTTTGAATTAATATAATTCAGATCGCAAATGATACCTGAAGATATTTCAGTGATACTTGATTTATAGATCAATTTCTTCCCTTCAATGGCAACATTCACTCCTTCAATATTCATTGAATGTATGAATTCTTTAATATTATGATTTTCCATGAGAGATTGATTCACAATAGCTCTTATTCTATTTTTTTCAAGCTTCTCTTCAATTGCCTTATCCTTATTAAAATATAAAGAGTTTCCAGATATAAACATCCCTCCTAATTGATAAACAAATTTCTCATCATCAATTGCAAGATCTATCTTCTCTCGCTTAAGTTGATAAGTGAGCTCATCTTTAGTTTTGCAATTTTGTAGAAGTTCATCCAACAAATTATCAACCTTATTGGCCTCTAAAAGATAAGTCATTCCATATTGGGATACCCGGCCTCCTAGCTTGACTTCATGAATTTTTTGTTGCCCATATTCAAAAATCCATCCTTCACTCCTCTCCTCTCCTATGATAATATTATTCCTAAGCGCATTAATAAAATCATTTTTATCATCTCCTCTATTTTTAAGAAAGTCAAATACAACCTTTTTGATTAGCTTGATATGAGATTTCAATGTATTTTGTTCCATTTGTTTAATAAGAATAGAATAACTCATTCCTTTAAGTTCAGATCCCTTAATTTCTACGCCTCCCTTTTTTAAAGACCAACCATTCTTTGCAGAATTCATTCTTGGATCAAAGCCCTCTTTTCTTAGTTCATTAAAAAAGTCATCTATAGTCGTGCCTTGAGTTCTCAAACAATGGTGGATAGCTTTATTAAAATACTCTAAGGCATTTTTTCTAAGAGTAGAGGACAATCCATTATAGGAATAAATTTTACTTAATTCACTTCCTTTATAAATAACATCATTATAGCGAAAGGATATTCCCTTTCTATTACTAGCTATTGTAAATTCTATTCCTTGTGTTTTTAATAAGCTTTCTAATTGATCAAATGAATAAGGTGATTTCTTAAGGGCAAATCTTATCTGCTCTCTTACATATTTTTTTATGTCCTTTTCATTCACTTGCTTTTCATAATAGAAATTCTTATTTCTATCATACTCATTGAATTTACTCTCATAAGCCTTTGAGGTAACTGTCAAATCATACTTCTTTTCTAATTTATTTAATATCTCTCTGGATTTTAAACGCTCATTTGAATCTTTTACAACTACACCTTCAAATGATACACGATTACAAGCTATATGTAAATGTAAAGTATCGGTATCGGTATGGGCTGCAGATACAAACTGGTTATTATTATACCCCATACCTTTCAGATATTCTTTCACAATAGAACACATTAACTCATTGGTCATTATTTTTTCATCATCTTTTGAGAAACTAACAATAAAATGTTTTACTGGCTTTTCTACTCTAGTATTTAATTGAGCAACTAACTCCATTTGCTTTGCAAAAGATTCAGCAGAATCGCCTATCATATTTGTTAGTATGATCTCTCCTTTTTCTTCTCTTAGATCATATGAGATAATGACTTCAAAATTATTTCCTGTTGTTATTCGTCCTACCATATGTGATTGGAATATGAAAAAATGTAAAGCGCAGCTGAACATTTTTAGTCTTTTTTGGGCAAAAAAAGCAAGAGAGTTAATGAATCCGGATACATACGGTTGAATGGTACGAATCAGAAAACGAATTGAGTTTACGAAATTTAGTTTTCGGATGTCGTTAACACATCTTGCTTATTTACATCACTTAAAGATAATTTCTTTTCAGAAATTATCCTATTATTGAGGGGATTAAATCATAGTAATTTGATAATGTGCACTTTATGTAATATCATTAAAAATAAATTAAATATATACTCTATAATACCTACTTTGTCTTTTTTTATCACTTTTAAAACTTTTATTTCACTTATAGTATGTTTATGTCACTTTTGTTAATATCTAGAGACATAAACTAACCCATAAAGGACATAAGGTGACATAAGGTGATATAAACTAACACATAATGGAAATATATATACATTAATCGTACATTAGTTGTACATATAATATATCTTTGATTGCATAAACGAAAACCAATACAAAATGAAATTTTCAGGTTATATGGTATCAGACTAGAATTTGATGAATATTATAAATGTCTAAAGACAGAGGTTTTCTTTTTGGCTTTTTGGCTTCATAAAGTTTCATCCAACTTCAGAAACTAATAAAAGGATATAGAAGTTAAACAAATATCAATTATTGAATTATTGATAACAAATACATATACACTTCATAATACCTATCTTGTCATTCTATGCTGTGCCACTTATAAAGCTTTTATTTCATTTATAGTGGTTCTTTGTCTCTTTTATTAGTATCTCTAGACATAAACCAATCCATAAAGGACATAGAGTGACATAAAATGACTTCAACTATTACATAACTGACATCATCACACATTAGTTGTACATAACATATATCTTTGACTCCATAAACGAAACCAATATGAAACGAATTTCGTGGGCTCATTGGCATCAGGCCAAAGTTTGATGAATATTATCAATGTCAAAAGACTGTGGTTTTCTTTTTTACTTCATATATATTTCATCCAACATCAAAGACTAATAAAAGGATATAGAAATTGAATAAATATCAATTATTAATAACAAATATCTAGATACTCCATAATACCTATTTTGTCATTTAATGTCACTTATGGGGATTTTATTTCACTTATAGTAGTTTTTTGCCAATTTTATTAATACATTTATACTTCAACTAACCTATAAAGGACATAAAGTGACATTAGATGACATGCTACGATATATAATTGACTTAACTGAACATTAATCGTACATATAATATATCTTTGACTGCATAAAATAAAAGGATATGGAAGTTGAAAAAGAATTAATTATTGAATTACTAAATAAATCAAATCAAAAAGGATTATATACTTTAATAATTTCATGCTATGAAGATCTTATTAAAAAGAAATTAGAAAGTGGTGTTGGTATTCTTCTGATCAAAAAGATTATAGAGAAAGATTTAAACATCAAAGAAGATACTATAAATTATAACTCATTTCTTAAAGCCATTCAAAGAAAATTTAAAGCTAAAAAAGAATCTAAAAATACTTTAAAGGATAAAAGATCTAACCAACAGGATATTGAAGATATCGATAGTATAAATCTTAATATTTACGAAGATAATAACTCTAAAAAGAATCCATTTGATTAAATATACATTATTACGAACCTAAATTTTAAACATGATGAAAAAGATTACATTCATCCTTCAATCAAAAGGTGGTGTAGGAAAATCAACCTTAACCTATGTATTAGCGAATAAATATCTACAAAAAGAAGATACAGTTTTCGTAGATATGGATAATGAATCCAACACAAGTTCTCAACAGCTTTCTTTTGTTAAAAAGAAAATATCACAAAACTTAATTGATCAGAATACAAAAAATATTGATCGTTCTGGATTTGATCAGTTCTTTGAAAATTTCTTAAGTTCAGAAAAAACATCATCAGCTGTATGTGACCTTGGTGCAACAACATCTGAACAGTTTCTTGTGTTTATTAAAAATGATGGTGGAGCAAAAATGCTAGATGCATTACATGACATGGGTATAGAGGTGCAAATATGCTGTGTTATTTCCGGATTAAATGCATTTGCTGCATCTTCAACTTATTGTAAAGATCTATTTAAAGCTTTAGCCGCAGTAAAAAAAATTAAGAAGATTATTATCAAAAATAATTTCTTTCCTTTTAATGCAGAACAAGATACTGCTCTCATAAAGCTTGCAAATGCGTCATCCTCTGATCTAATAGACTTTAATATTGTTCCTAATAACGTTCCTGGAACCTTAAAAGAAATTCATGCTTTAATGGAACAAGGTAAACCAATCTCTGAGGCTAAAACATTTACTAAAATAAGAATCAAAGATTCTATTGAATCATTAACAATTGATATTTAACTTGAATTTATGTTAGGGGAACATTCTCCCCTAACCAAACCAACTTCTTAAATTATGATGCGTAACAAAGAATATCACGATTTCTGTGTTTCGATAAAAGATCAATTTGGATTAAACATTAATCCTGATGATGAATTCTTTCCGCTTGTATACTCATTAATGGATTCGAATAATAAAAATAAAGAGACTATTAATGAATTAAAAGAGCTACTAACTAATAGCCTTCTGGAATTAAAAGATACCAATCAGAATTTATATGCAAATCAATCCTTTTTACTCAGTAAAAATGAAGCTCTGATAAATAAAATACCAAAGGAGTATAACCACTTTAATTCTGAACAATCAGCAATAGCTTATTGGAAGGGAAAATTCAAATATTACTCTTATCTGGTTTTAGCTACTGCATTTCTCATTACATCAAGTATGATTAGTTATCTGGCATTTCAAGAAAATAGTCAGATTCATTGGTGGATTATGAATTCAAAGATAGAAACCCATCAAGGAAAACAATATCTCTTACTTAATAAAGTAAGTTCTTTGGAAGATTTAAAAAACAATGGTACTTGTATTGAATGGTATAATAATCAAATTGCTGTTCCTATTGATAATTAATGCCCCCTTTACCACCTAAACAAAATAAGATGAGAAAAACATTATTCATCATATTTATAGTATTATCCATTTCTGGCTTTTCATTGTATGACTTTGTAGATAGAGGACAAGTGTTTTTTTCTATTGTTCCTGTAATTCAAAGTATGGGAAGACTAATCTATTTAACTGGAAAATTAATTTATGAAACTATTCCAATAGGAATATTAGTTCCTATTGTACTTTTAATTCTCTTTTTTCTAATATCGTTTATTGCAATGAGAATAAAGAAATTTAGAAAGAAGAAACAAATGTTCAATCTAATCAGGAAATAGACAAAGGCTCGTATTTTTAAATTTTATTCGAATCAATTTTCATTTCTGCTACTTACTATGTTCACTTTGAAAATACTTCAGCGTTACACAATTTATCCTCAAAACTCCCTGAAATGATTCAAATGCCAAAAATTGTCCTGAAAGATATTTACCACATCAGCCTAGTGTCTATATCTGCTTGATTAATCAATACTTAAATAAAAATATTGGGAGTGTGTATACTCAAAGATTTTTAATTGTGTCTTTTGTGTGGTAGGTGTAAGTCTGGAAAAAACATACAAAGTAGTTGCAGTATATATTGTTGCATATAATTGAGAGTAGAACACTTCATATATAAAGCTAAAATAAAATTAGTGTATTTTATCGCGTAATAATCCTACTTTCATCACTCTCACAAGCGAAAAAGTCAGTAACATATACTATTTCATCCTTCTCATCAATAAAATATATAATTTTGATGGCTTTTATTTTGGTATAGAAATAAAGGATGTAACGATGTTCATATCCTAAAGACTCCAGATTCTCTTCTTTTCTGCCTATATACGGATTGGATTCTAGAGCTAATGCACTCTCAAGCAGCTCCTTTGATTTTCTGTCTGCACTTCCTTCACTATGATGCTTATAAAGATATTCCAATATTTCATAATAATAACCTTCCGCTTCTACGGTTATCTCTACTGTATAGTTCGGTTCCTTTTCCAAGATTCAATGTCATTTTTAAATTCATGCATATTCCTTGTCTTACCATTTTTAATGGATTGAAGCGACTTCTTAGCTCTATCTATCATCTCTTCATTAGAGGTCGTAAAAAAACCTTTTTCTGTCCTTTCGCTTTCTACCATGCTATAAACCAAACGAAGGAAACGTTCATCGGCATGATTTATAAAATCATGAATCTCATCTTTTAGTTGTCTTGCATTCATATATATTATTTTAATATCTCCTACAAATTTACGTTTTATCAACTTAAATTGTTCATATTTAGAAAAGGATATTTTCAACTTTATTTTTTCTCGAATCCAGATTTCTAGGTTGATACCTTTATACTCTGCTCAGATAGTTTTTTCCTGTTTTTGTTTCTGACTCTTTATTATCAAGAATAAACAGTAATAAAAAAAATAAATGTTTGTAGATTGTTAACTATAAAAGTTTAATACAGAGAAAATGTAAAATAGGATTATTTACAACTAATGATTAGATTTGGGTAAATGAAATACGTAATTTACTTTTAATAGGATTTTGTTCGTATTCTAAATAATAGACCACCATTCATATTCCCTTTTAAGCTATTTAAGTTGAGAAGTTAATTATCTAATCGAATTTCTTTAATGAAAATAAAATATAAGTTTTTTCCATTGGAAAAGCTATTTGTGTATCGTGTTTATGGTGAATTTTCAATAAATGAGTGGAAAAATTATTATCATACCATAATGCTAAGAAAAGAATGGCAATGTATAGAAAATGTATTAGTTGACCTAAGGGAAACCAATAATCTAATTGATATTATAGATGATATCTCTGAAATGAGAACATTCCGGATAGATATCATAAAAAAGAATTACAATACAGTACTTTTGGCAGATAATCCGGATAGAACAGTTTTTACACATTTATACGTTAACAAGTTATTACAAGATTATCCATGTACTTATTGTTCTACTATAGAATATGCTTTAAAAGTTTTTGAAATAGACTTGATTGTACAGGAATTTGAAAAAATGATTTATAATTTGGATGAACTTTATTGTAATTAACAATAGCAATAATAAGGGTCTAGTGTATTTCTAAAAACAGTTATGAGATAATCTTAAAATCTTGAGTAAACTCTATAAAAACCAATGTTTACAATACAATAATAATTTTCCTGTCTTTAAATCCTTATCCTTCCGAATAAGACTGTTTAGAATAACAAAAAAGGAGAATCGTTACTCTCCTTTAATACTTGTGATAGTAGGGAAAACCTTTTGAATGGTTTGTTCTAAAGATATACAAATTAACGTTAAGTCAAAACCTATACTTCATTAAATAAAAGAAGAAACAACAAAACTTCTGCTATTTGATTTAAACTTACGATCTTGTCATACTCATTCTTTCCATTTAGAAATATGTATCCCTGAGTTAGATTCAGAAATATTTAAATACACTGGGGATTATAAAGGAATTAAGCACATGTATGTTAGAAATTTTCTGAATACCATTTTTTAGAAAATATGGAGATCTAAAGAGAACTCTGTAATCCCATAATTGAAAAATAAGCCAGGTTGAAAACTCAACTCCTGACTTCTGAATTTCAGAAAATGGATATCTGGATTCGTTG
This sequence comes from uncultured Saccharicrinis sp., assembly GCA_963663905.2. Lineage (GTDB taxonomy): Bacteria > Bacteroidota > Bacteroidia > Bacteroidales > Marinilabiliaceae > Saccharicrinis. The sequence goes on from CAXXQP010000001.1 coordinate 471,210, forward strand.
TTCCCAGATATCATATACAAAGATATGATTCTTAAATCAAATGGGTAGACTGATATACTAAAAAGAGGGACATTAAGCCCCTCTCCACCCTAACTCCATATCGGAGCAATCACTATGAACTATGAACTACATTTTTTGATATCCTATTTTGTCAATGCTGAATACTCAGTTTTAGGTTCATTCACCACCGTCTCTACGTGCAACTCGTTACTATCTAATTGATTTTGCAGTGCTTTAATTTCATCTTTAAGTTGATTGATCCTTTCAGAATAATCAAAGGCACCTTCTTTAATAATCCTCTCATTGGTATAGATCTTATTATCTGCTCGCTCTATACCCTTATTATTTTCAACCATCTTTTTGTTTAAGGATAGTAAGGTCCCAGGAATCACCTTTGCCAATGGCTCATGACTCTTGGTAAGTTTTCCACTTGAGTCAGGGTGCGTAAATTTCATTCCTGATTGTTCTGATTTTACATACTGGTGATACACCACACGATTATCAAAATCTTTTTCAGACTCCAGATTTACAGAGAATTTACCAAAAGAAAGTAACTGTTGTTCTCCGCATAGTGGATTGTTCTGAATCACCTGGTTGGCTTTTGTATGTATCTCTTTTCCAACTTCCATAAAATCCTTATACTCCTTATTATTGATTATTATTGGCTTGTCTGAAATATCATAAGGATCTAAATCAGGAAATACTTTTTGAAATTCATTTCTATCAGTCTTTAATGTAGCCAGAGTCTTAAGTCGAATTTCTTTTTGTTGAGTGTGATAGTCTATTTCCCATCCGGCACTTTTGATTTGATCTTCAGCCACCTTTTGCTTGGTCTCCAGTGATTTTAATTCTTTATCCTTTTTCGTGATCTCTAGAAGTTCGGTCTTACCTGTAATAGCTGCAGCTAATTCTGCAAAAGAAACACTCTCTCCTGCTCCTTCATCTACTGTTCGTGAACTTACTGAAGAGGTTTTAATCTGGTCAATGAAATTTTGTTTTGTTCCTAACAAGGCAAAACGATATCCATCCAGTGAATTCTCTGTCGCATAGATAAAAGTATCAATGGTATTATTATTATGATTCTTTGCTAACCAGTTTCCTTGTCTTTCCCCTCTCCCATTTCTTTGCTCATAGTCTTTTGGCGTCCATGGGATATCCAAATGATGCATTGCACAGGCTCTTTGTTGAATATTTTTACCTGTACCAATAGTCTGCGTAGATCCAAGCGCAATACGTATCTCCCCTTCATTAACCTTATGTTCAAATTCAGCTTTTTTCTTATCTGTATTATAATCATGAACAAAAGCAATCTGCTCGGAAGGGATACCATATTCTTCAATAAGTCGATCCTTAATATCCTGGTACAAATTCAATTTGCTGTAGGCGTTCCTATGTCACTAAAGACAATTTGCGTTCCTCTAAAATCATTGAACTTATTATAATAGTCATGAATATTCTGACAAAGTCCGGGTATCTTCGATCCTGATTCCACAGAATATTCTGTGGAATCAACCAGACGCATATCAATACTCATCTTTTTAGCCAGATCAGTAGCAATGAGCATTTTTGCTTTCTCTTCTCTTTCCGTAAGATGTGTACGTCCTATTAAATGAGGATCTCCTGTTTTTGCAAACTGCAAAAGATTGGCAGAGAAAGCTTGTTGCTCCACAGTGGGTTTAATATTTACCAATATCTCATTCTTTTTAGGCTTATCCACTTTCAGGTTATATTCATTGACAACATGGGCAATGTCGTTATAAAGCTTAGCCAACTCAGGGACTTTAATAAAGTGCCTGAATCGTTCCTTTAATTTGATATCATTAGAGGATGTAATCTCATATTCTGTGGATTTTAAAGCAAATGTTTTGGCCCAGGCATCAAAGGTTGGCATTCTTAATTCTTTTAGCTTATTAGGTCGCATATACTTTAAAATCAAGTACATTTCTGTGATACTATTAGAAATATGTGTACCAGATAAAAAGGTGATTCCTTTATCGCCATTATGATGGTCCTGTATATGGCGCACTGCTGATAATAGGTTAAAAGCCCTGTTGCTTCCATCTGATGGACTCAATCCTGCTACTTGAAAATGACGTGTGGTATACTGCAGGTTTTTAAACATGTGAGACTCATCCACAAATAGATGATCCACTCCCATTTTATCAAAAGAAGGAAGGTCATCTTTTTTCATCTGGTCCTGCAGCGTTCTTAACTTCACTTCCAATGAGTTTTTTCGCTTAATAAGCCCCTTGATTTGCATTTTATTGGGCTGGTTTTCTCCATTTAAGACTTCAAGGTCAATATCCAGATTTTTGATTTCTTCCTTGATTAATTTCTCTGATGTATTTGGAGAAGGTTTAATTTTTCCAAATTGCTCATGCGTCATGATAATCACATCATAATCATTGTTCATCATACGATGAAAAAACTCTTTTCTATAAGATGGAGAAAGATTCTTTTCTGTTGGAAATAAAACTCTGGCTGTTGGATAAGCTTTTTTAATATCTCGATAAATAGCTTCGGTATTGGCTTTCAAGCCAATGATCATAGGTTTATTGACCTTACCCATCCTTTTCATTTCCACAGCGGCCATTGCTGCAATTAAGGTCTTCCCTGCGCCTACCTTATGATCTATTAGTCCTCCATTATCACGTATAATCTGCCAGGTAGCTGCCTTTTGTTGTTCTCTTGGAGTAAAGTGTTGCACCTGGTTAAAGTTTAAGGGGATGGTTGCATTTTCATTTTTTACATTCTGCAATTGAAGAAGAAAATATTTTCTTTCCAACCCAGCATGGTATCCTGTCTCTTTATTGATAAAAGCTTTAAATTTTTCTTTAATCTTATTCACGTTATTCTCGACCTCCGCCATCGCATTTGTATCCACCTTGGTCACTTCATCCACGGTATAGGTGATTTTTGTCGAGGTATCATTAAAGGCATTTTGAAATATCTGTGAGGTCCGGACTCTTCTTCCGTTGGAACATTTGACATCATAGATATCGCTGTTTCCTCCAGCATAATAAGTGTTATTTGAAATATGATAGGTATCGCTACCTTCAAGATATTTTACTTTATAATTCCACTCTAAAGTTTCTTGTATAAACTTCTCATAGATATGATCATCAATCCATCTTTCACCAAACACTGGATCAATGTCTTTAATGGTCAACCTTTGAGGTAAGACTTCTTTTAATTCATGGATCAAGGCATTAGTGATGTCTTGGTCTGTAGCATAAGGATTTTGCTCAAATGCTGTGATTTTATCCTGGATCGAACCAGATAAGAACTCCTGAGGAAGAACAAATTCGTATTTAATATTTTTAAAATGATCAAGGGACTGATGTGCATTATAAGAATTCCAGTCTTTAGGAAATACGGGATTCGGTTTGATGATGCCTTCTTTTAGCGCTTCAGATAGGATCTCACCTTCACTTTTATGAAGTAAAGATGCTAAAAATTCAGGTTTGATACTTCCAAATTGATTAATGCTTTGAGAAACTGCATCATTCACATTATCAATATCCTTTTGAATTTTTAAATCCGAATGCAATAAGGAGCGATGGAAAATATCACTTTTAACAAAAACACCATGTTCTTCTCTTTCTAAAGATTTTAACTCAAAATTATAATCATCATTATAAATAACTATAGCATTTGCTCTACTATTAAGTTCTCCAAATTTCTCAATAAATGCATCATAGACCTTATTGAGCTCTGCCCTTTGTATATCTATCTCTTGAAAATTCGGATTATCAGCATGCTCCAGGATCTGAAGTTTCTCATATTGATAACGTATATCAATAATTCCCTCTGCCCTTTTTATTCTTACGCCACTTACCTGAACATCTTCCAGCTCCCACTTATCATTAGGCTTGATTAACTTCACAATCTTCCCATTGTAGGAACTAATATTTCCCTCTTTTAATAGATTTTTTTGAACATGATCTTGAATGAATTCTTCAGGAGTTTTAAAGCTTTCCTGAGATTCAATTCTTTTTTGAGATTTAGGTGTTGTAAATGAGATTTTTGTTTTGGATTTTGTTGGTTTAGGCTGCTTATTCTTTAAAGCTTGATCCTTAATTTGATTTTGGCGATAATCGGTTAATTCCTTTATTATCTGAGCTCTGGTTTCAGGTTTATCACTGGTATATAAATCAAAACCGGTTACTTTCTTAAAATAATCATGAATCGCTGGATTACTGTGAATATATCTTATCGCTCCATTATTAATTAAATCTTCTATCCTTCCTTTTCTATAGAGATTGATATATCCAATTTTCGAATGATCTTTTATATCTCGAATCTTATTCTCATCTAGTACCGGATAGGGTTGTACTACAGGAGATGGTTTTGAAAACAAATCAAGTTGTTTTTCCTTTTGAGCACATTTTTGCAGGTGTTCTTGTGCATCCAGTGATTTAAAGTGTGCATTTAAATTTACCTCAATACATTCCTTTATTGTCTCTGGTCTTTGACCTCTTTGCGGATAGCCAATTGTATATTCAATACCAATAGAATTAATTATCTCG
>CAXXQP010000002.1:0-242598 GCA_963663905.2 uncultured Saccharicrinis sp.
GTCTACTAATACATTTTCTATACATTCCCATTCTTTTCTTAACATGATGGTATGATAATAATTTTTCCACTTATTTATTGAAAATTCACCATAAACACGATACACAAACAGCTTTTCCAATGGAAAAAACTTATATTTTATTCTCATTAAAATAATTCGATTAGATATTAATTTCTCAACAAAAATAGTTTGAAAGAGTATAAGAATGGTGGCCTAATACAATTTAGAATACGAACTAAAATACTATTACAAATAATTTACGTATTTCATTTACTCAAAATATAAGCATTAGTTATAAATAATCCTATCTTACATTTTCTCTGTATTAAACTTTTATTGTTAACGATAAACAGGAGTTTATTTTTTTAATTTCTCCTGTTTAATGAAATGAAATACTAAATGTTTATTAACCAGGATTTTGGTTGTGAGAGATTACGTATTATGATATGCCTACTTTTATAGATTATTGTAAAGAGTTTTAAACTCGAAATAACAATGTGAACAGAATATAAAGGGATCAATTTTGGAATCTGGATTAGGAAAACTTAAAGTAGAAAAATATACTCATTTAAATATGAACAAATAAGGCTTTATGAATTTACAAATTAGAAATGTAACTCTACTTAAAAAGTTCCTTTATTGTTTTCATGGGTAGAAACATCTTTCCGCTGTCAGGCAATTTAGTAAATCCATATTTATTATAGAATCGTTCAGCATCTTCATCTATGGGGTCAACGATAACTGCAAATGCTCCAATTGAATCTGTAGTATCTGAACACCTTTTTAATGAATCAATTAATAGGATTTTACCTATACCTTTTCCTTGAAACTCTTTGTCAATTACTAATCCTCCCAATAGTATTGTGGGAATAGATGAATACGATTTGGGTAAATTTTTCCTATAAGAATCAGGAATTAGTTCATTTGAGATGCTATTACTTGAAAGTGTATAGTATCCAGAAATTCTATCAACTTCTGTATCAATTAACACGAAACAAGCCGATAACTTTCTTTTAACATCCTGTTTTGCTTGGCGCCAAAAATAATTATCCAACAAATCTTTTCCACAAGAAAAATTTATTCTGTCATGCTTAGTATTAAGCGGTTCAGTTAAATATCTCATTTAGATATTAATTTATTATACTCATCCTTGGCAGAAATCAAATCTTTATTTGGTTTTGGTGGATTCACTAAAGAATCAAAGAAAATCTCTTTATCTTTCTGTGATGCAATTATTTTCTCACGTTCCTCAATAATTTCCTTAGCTTTATTTTGAACAGTTACTATAACAAAGTCTGTTAGATTTCTATAACCACCTAAAATTGCTGCTTTCTCAAAAAGCTGTTTTTGTTCTAGTGGTAATCTTGTATCAAATCTTGCCTTATCTTGTTTTAATGCTCCCATAATTATATCTTTTATGCAAAGGTACGGAAAATATCCGTAATACTAAAGTTTTGTACGTAAATATACAGTACAGCATAACTCCGATTATCTTGTTAAAGCTATTTACTTAGGGAATAAGTATATCTTTTTCAACATTAAACGACAATTTAATAAGACTAATTCATTCGCCTTACTACAAATGAACCTAAAATATTTCTTATCTACGTGGCGCTTTTTCAACTTATCATAACGGAAATTATAAGGCATATTACACAGACTATTTTTAACCTCCTGTAGAATCAGCCTATAGTATACTAGAAAAAAGGATGCAAAGTAAGTGTTTTTATAAATTCATCAATATCCTTTTTTAATTTAAAAGTTTTACCTTCATATTTAATAAAAGTTCCATTTGTTATCAAAAGGACTTCTTTCCCTTTATAAGTAAAAGTAATATGATTAATACCTTTGAACTTAGCAATATAACTTTCATTATTATTTACATAATCATTAAATAAAACACTAATCACATTTTTATCGTTAATGGTAATTTCTTCACCTGTTTCTACAGATTTTAGTTTGATTTCGCTTATCTTATTTTCATTAAAAGACATCCCATTACCACATGAAAACATAATTGAACACATAAAGCTAAATATTGCTATTTTCATCTTTTACCTCGTTTTATTTACCATTTTTTCTGCAGTTTTTCCTCTTACACCTTCTATAAAACTATGATTTACTTTATTCCCAGGGTCTTTTAAGACAGTGGCATTTTGTAATCCTCTAGTTTCATTATATAATTGGTTCGGTGTAACGGAAAATTTTCCTCCAACTATTTCTACTCCACTAACTCCATATTGTCCAGTTGATTGTGCCGCAGAATTGACCCCTTCCCTTGCAAAAGTACTACAGTTCCAATAATAGCCATTGTAGTCTTTGTTGTCTTGCCGCGTACTTTCCATTGTATTCATAACATTTTGGTCTGTTTGAAAATCTGTTCCTAGGCTAACAACTCCATCCGGTGCATATCCTTCGCTACCTGTAACATCAGTATTCATTACAGCATCTAATGTAGTAACAGTTTTTCCATAATACGGGGTAACATCTTGGTCTGCATTATCTTTTCCTACTCCTGTTGCTGGCCATAAATCATAATAGGTTACTGTACCATCAGGTATGTAGTTCCCATTCTCATCAGTAACATAGTTGCCATCTTCATCCTTTTGGTAATTATCAACAGCAACACCTGCGTGGCCAATGTTACCATCCTCTGTTGCCCAAATTACTAAATAAGTACTATCACCGTTAACATCAATATATTTAATAGGATTATTTGCCCCGTATTGATATGGGGTCATGCTAATGTATTTCTCAGCATAAGCATCTTGTGTCATAAAACGTCCTAACGCCGGGTCATACATCCTTGCGCCGTAGTCGTAAAGTCCTAAACTCACCCCACCAAGAACGTCATCTTGGATTTCTTTACCATTGTAAAGATATTTATTTTGTTGGTAATTAGTACCGGAAGTATTGTAGTTTTTCTGAGTCATTACCATACCAAAGGGATAATAACTGCTGGTTTGAACAATATCTGCACCTCCCGGTATTTGGCTTCCGCCAAAGGTTACCCTTGTATTACCCAGATGATCCTTTAAGGTATATTCCAAATGCCAGGTGGTATTTCCTCCGCTTACTATTGGAACTGCTCTTCCTTCTTCTGTTGAGAAAAAGCTTTGTTGTCCGTCAGTATATACAATATTAGCAATATAATCAGTGGTTTTATCTGATGATGTATTATCCTCTACATACTTAGCCAGCTTGTTTCCTGTAGCATCGTAATGATAAAATATTTTCTGATCATCGTTTATCTTCACAGATTGAGGCAGATTTAAATAGTTATATGCTATATCTGTTCCTTTGGCAGGGTCATGTTTCATATTACCATTTAAATCGTATGAATAAGTACCTGTTCCCTGCATATAATCCGAAATGGAGTCTCTGCTTACTCCTGTATCTACTACCGATTCTATTTGATTACTCCTATTATTATCTCTGTAAGTATAGGTTAGACCGTCAACTAAATCACCTTTAAAATATCGGTCTAAATTGATAATATTACCATTTTTATCGTAGTTGGAAATAGTTACATTGTACTTACCTTGATTATCAGATAGAGCCACTCCCTCTCCATATCGAGATGCTGTTAATCGGTTTAATGGGTCATAACTAAAACCATAACCTTTGGTTACCACATCATCACCAAGAGTACTACAAACCATTGCTGAGATATTACCGTTGTACTGTTTGCTTGAAATAGGAACACTGGTGGTATTTAATCCGGATATATTGTTGTAATACAATTTCATGCCAAAGAGGTCATTATCACTATTGGCCGATAAATCCGGATCATTAATAGAAGTTAGCCATCCCCTGACATTGTATGTGTAATTTACCTCTTGAACAAATTCCTTACTGGAACTCGTTGAAGCATCTTCTGAATGTAGGTATTTTGTTACCAATTCTCCCAATTCATTGTATCGTGATTGATTTAATACAATCTTATCCTGAGTATTGACCTGTATACGAGTTTCCAATAGCCTTCCCATATGGTCATAATCAAATTCCTTGGTAACAGTTAAATCATCCTGTCCGGGTACCGAATGAACTTGCGTTGTTTGTGAAACCTCATGCGTAATATCCTTATATAGAGTACAAAAACGATCAATACCATCTTTATGGTTGGTACTGACCGACATGATTACATTACCATAATCATCATAATAAGGTACAGTAACTAATTTTGTATTTGCTAAGGTTAAACCGGATCCACTAACAGGTAGGGCTTTTATCATTGTACCAATTATTGCTCCCTTTGTTTTTGTTGACATAATACTATCATAGCCACTCGGCATATCACTGGATGAGAAATCTAGTTTATTATTAAGTTCCAGATCTGTAATGAATGAATAATTACTGTCATCATACCAGGTAGCTGTTAATATCTTTGTAGTATCTATTTTACATGAAGAGGGAAAACTTTGATCATATGTATATCCCCAACTTGTTTGATAACTTCTTCCTTGATATTCTTCATACAGTGTCTCAGAACTTTCGTCTCCGTAATTATTAAAGTCTGTTCTTAAAGCACTTAATTCTTTGCTTGCAATGACTGTCCCTGTCAACACAGGACGGTTTAACTGATCATATTTAGTAAAAAGGTATTTATTACTGTTCTCTTCATGCATATTTCCATCCTGGGTTAATACCAATCGATCTCGCCTGTCGTATACCATATTTACAGGATCTGCTCCAGGTATTTTTTTTGTGATCATTCTTTTACGACTATCATAGGTATAAAAATAACACAGCGATGAATCAGATGGAGAATCAGCCAAAGGAGGCACTACAGTTCTTAATAATCCAAAATCATCATAGATATAAAAGGTTTGTAGAGTTTCTTCTCCATTAATAGCCTCTTTTAAAATTACCTGTCCCAGTTTATCTTTGTATTCTTTTGTTATACTTTCATTTTCATCAACAACTTCGGTTACAAATAACGAGTTTTTAGGATATGTTATACCTTCTCCATTCTCATCCCACGAAGAAATATCATCCGTATTGGTTGTGTAGGTATAATCTATCGTTTTGTTATTGGTATGCCAATCCAGCCCTACACCTAACTGACTCTCAACCCTATTTAATGGAGAAGGTTCATAGTTTGTGATGAAAAAAGGCTCAGCATCGGCTTCCTTACCAACAATACCTCCAGAAGCACTATAAAAAGTTTTACATGCTGTTGTATCATTACTTCTATACAGACCAGATTCTGAGTTGGTAGAAACCGCATAGGGTAAGAACTTTTTAGCCTCTCTTCCAAATTCATCGTATACAATAGGTTGAACAATATCAAATCCATTAGGTGAAGCATTGACCTGGATAACCTGGTTGGGGCGTCCTAGGCCATCAAAATATTGTATTTCCTCATTATGGGCATAATTATTTATATCTTGAGTAGTATCACTATAGGCTTCTCTAAAAGTAATACTGCGTATATAGTTGTGCCCTGTAGAACTCGGCGTTCCACTTACTGATTTGCTTAAATATGCTGTGGATATGGGTGTAGAGGTTGCTGCAGTATCAATGTAGGCATGAAATTGAGAACCCTCCACAGCATGAAAACCTTGTTTTAAGGTAATACTCTGTGGTGCGGTGACCGTGGCCTTACCCGTAATTATATCATCCACGGTGACATTTTCCTGGGCCAACAGGGAGACCATCCCCATTGTCAGAAAGACTATTAGGATATATATTTTATTTTTCATGATTCATTTATTCTTTTACAAACTTCTTAGTAATTCTTTTATCATTACTGATGACAGAAAAATAATAGATTCCAGGATTAAGGCTCGAAGCTTCTACCTTTATTTGTTGGCCCGGTTGATATCGCATCAGTTTTTCGTGATATTTTACCATTCCTCCGCCATCCAGTATTTCCACTGTTATTTGCACTTCTTTATTGGTTTCAAGCATCCAGGTAAATGATTCTTGTACCGGGTTTGGGAACATCGTTATTAAACGTTCACCTTCGCTTAAATCGGCATATTCAGGCAGTGTATAAAACTCTATTTTTATATCATCACTCCAATGACAGCCCAACGAATCTGTAATGGTAAGTTCATACTGATATTTGCCTGGCTGACCATCTTCACTACTTGCCAGTATACTTTGGTTATTACTTCCTGTATTCCACAGGTATGCAAATGCATGATCGGGACCCAACAGTTCTAATGGAACAGAAATCAACATAGCAGTATCATTACCCAGTGTAAACTTCTGAGCCATTACTTCTGAAATACTAACAGTATCTGAAACTACACAACCTCGTTTATCAACCATATTTACATGATACAAACCAGGCTCAAAAACCTGCAGTTCATTTACATCTTTTAGCGTATCATTCCATATAATATTGGAATAACTATTGGCTACACTTAAAGTTACACTACTGCCCTGACATAGGTATTGTGGCGCTTCAATGGCATTGTTTACCTCAGGACAGTTATAGTATTTGGCAACAAAAATATCTTCATCCCCAAGAGTTTCCAATTCCTGAGAACCAGCTTTTATCATACCGTTAAAGCTTCCCGTTAAGTATAAATTTCCTTTACTATCCAGTGTTGCTCCACTACTGGCACTTCCTCCTTCGCCATGAATAGCCTCGGTCCAAGTAACCATACCTGCAGTATCCAGCTGAGCGATAAATGCGTCTTTATTGACACTTTTGGTATTTATCATCAATGTATCCAGGTAAAGTGTATCATTAAAACTTCCTGTAATCATGGCTCCTCCCAGATGATTCAGCTTTATATCACTTACATTATCAGAATACTTACCTCCAAAAGTCTTTATCCATGTAATGTTTCCTGAAGTATCAGCCCGACATACAAAAAAATCATTAAGGCCTTTAGCCTCATAGTTTAAAGTATCTATGGATAAGTTGTGATTAAAATTACCAGAGAGATACAACTGATTGTTTTTATTACATACCATACCTCTAACTTCTGTATAAGAAGTACTTGATATGGGCTTGGCCCAAACTGCTTTTAGTGTACTGTCTAATTGAAGTATAAAACTATTTTGCTCAAGATGTTTTCCTTTTGCTTTAATTTCTAATGTATCAATATTTAATGATCTCTCATAATTACCTGTCAGGAGAATATGTCCTAAACTATCTAGTGATAGTCCGGTTAACTTTTCCCCTCCCTTGGTAGCAATCTGTTTTATTTGATCTACCGAACCATCGTCCAAAAAACGTATTAAAAAGATATCGTTATGTCCCTGACTTATTAAATCTTTGGAGTCACAATGAAGTGTATCAGCAAAAACACCTCCTAAAAGTATATTTCCACTTTGATCTGTATCCAATAAATAACCAGATGCTGCATTGTAAAAAGGTATGGTTGTTACCCAATCTGCTTTTCCTCGTTTGTTGATTCGGGCAACAAATAGCTTTTTATGATCTCCTTCTATCTTTCGCTTTCCAAACTTCATCTCTCCCCTTAAAATACCACTGATATAAAGATCATTATCAGGAGCATTTTTGATGGCCATAATTTTATCCAGGTATACTCCTCCGGCCTGCCATAGCCATTCCAGTTTACCTTTATCATTATAGCGAGCAACATAAATATCTCTGTTCCCTTCACTGGTAATTGTTTTTTTATTTCCCTGAAGTTGATTAGTAAATCCTCCGGCTATATAAACATTGTTTTTACTATCTGTAACTATTCCGTTAGGAATATCCCAACCTGGTCCTCCCAGTTGCGCCATCCAATGCCATATCTTTTGTGAATCCTGCGCTAAGGTTAATGCATTGTTTGCAAAAAATAGCATACATAGGCATATGCCAACAATATTTTGTTTTGTAACTATATTCTTTTGTTCATTTAATTTTCTCATAAGATTATTCCGTTTGACTTACGTATTTGTATTCATACTTTTTAATGATATTGTAATACTGGTCACGTATATATTTTAACCTGCCGAAATCATCGTATTCGTAATAGGTAGTTCTGCCATTTGGATCAGTCTCACTGGTCATGCCTATTGGGGGATCGTAAGTGTAAGTTGTGACTAATGCACCATCAATGTCTCTTAATGCATCTAATGCGGTTCTAAGAGCATCTTCATGGGTTCCACTATCTCTTACTCCATGGTCATTATCAGCGTTGGATAAGGCATGTACTTGTGCCGTATCAACTGCTAGATTCACTTGTGAGTAGTTTGCATTTTCTATTTTTGCTATAGGGTATTTTCCATTATATCCCCATATGTAACTATTTTTAAAATCATTATGTCTAGAAACACTTAATACATTGCCATAATTATCATACGAGTGATACTCAAGGCGCGTTTCTAATTCATTTTCATTTATTGATTTTTGAACTGATGCAGGATAAAGCTGATTATCATCGTTATTCCATACCTGATAATTAGTCCTGGTCACTTCTCTTAGTGATAAATCATTTAATAATAAATTATAATTACTATCCCATGAACTATTAAATACATAATTACGTGACTCAATGATAGGAACTAAAATATTTCTAACCTCCATAGAATCATATACATCTCCTTCATATTCATAAGAATATATATATTCGGTGCTTTTTCCTTTGGAATTATCACTATCTAGACTTATCGATCTACTTAATTGCTGATAGACTGTATCATATTCAAAATAAGTCTCTTTATTCAACCAGTCTTCATAATAAGAACCATTATAGAGGATTGAATCCTTAATATAGCTCTCCACTGTTTTGATAAGCTGAATCTTTTCCGACACAAATTTATCAGTTCCAATTCCATAACTACCCCCTACTCCTATATAGTTAGTGTGCCCCGAATTTCCTGAGCAACTATTGTCATAAAATGCAGAAGAACCATTATCACGATCTTGCTCCTCAGGTTCCACTTTTTCCTCTACACTGTTATTGCATGTCGTAACTGAATAAAAATCAACTAAACGTGTCGAAACATTAGATAAAACAGTATCAACTCTATATTTATTATAGTAATACTCTTTTTTATATACCTCTTCTCCCTCCTCATTTTCTATTATCTCAGATTTAATTTTGGGTGTATGCCAATCATTCTCTACACTAATATACTTAGGGAGATAAAGATTAGACTTTGCTTTATCCTCGATATTTGTGTTTAAATAACGTGAATATTTATTTATTAATAAACCATTTATCCACATATAATAATGATCTGAGTCCCATGCATAAGGAACGTAATAATCATATACCTTTTTCCCAAAACGGCTTTGGCTTTCTTCTACATGAGGGTAAGAAATATAATTAGATCCAAAAAAGGAACTATATAAGAAATTGGTTCCATATGTAAGATTTGCTGACACCGAACAATATGCATTTGCATATTCCTCTGCATCTGTTGCACTGTGTAATAGTACTGATATTGCAAAATTATCTTTTCTACAAACGTTGTATGGGCGAATAACTCCTAAATCATAAGAATAGTCTGTTTCATATGTTTCCTCACCACTTTTATTTATTATTGTCTTTATTCTTAATCCTCCTCCCTCAATCTCATTCATATACCTATCATCTGCATCATAGCCCTTGTGCAACTCATATATAAATTCAGTTGATCCGCCGGTAGGATAGACAATACTCTTAAGCATTCCTTGTCGCATAGCACTTAAGTATGATCGCTTAGTTAATTGAGAAGAATATCCTAACGGAATATCCGTTTTTGTAGTTATTGTTGGATTGCTTCCATTATGCAAATAAAAAGTATCTACTGGTAACATATTTGTACGAACTTGAGAGTAACCATAATACCCCCAATAATCCTGAGAACTTAAAAAGTTATCATCTACTGAGGAAGTATAATTATAATAGTCGAATTTATATGACAAACCAGTGGTTGAATTTCCAAAGATCTCAATTGAGTCCAACCTTTGCGTTAAAATATTTTCACTCTCAAATTCTTTATCTAAATAAAATTTTACTTTTTTTACAGTATCTCCAGAAACCGAAGAAATTACACTCATTTTCGAGAGATAATCCGTTCTAGATATTTTGTACTTACTTCTTTCCTCAATATAACTTTGATTTTCAAAATAAACACTACCTCCATTATAAGAAATCTTTTTAGGAATATAATTGATATATATATGATAGTCTAACTTTGAACCATGATCATCATAAGAAGTACTTCCTGTTCCATCACTTGTACTTGTTGATTGATATACTTCTCGATATCCTATTCGCTGTGATCTTAATCCAATCACAGATTCATTTTTCTCATATTCTATATTGATTACATCATTTCTATCAGCTGATTCCATTGAACATAAATACCAGGCTGTTGTATTATTTTCGTAATAACTATAATTGTCGTCTTTATCATACTTTGTTTCAAATGCCACTTGATCATTTAATCCTTTGCCATAATAATACCGAGTTCCGTCAAGATCTGTGATTACAAAATCTTCAATTCTAGACAAATAAGTTCCTATTGTGTCTGGTAACTCGATTTTTATAGGTTGATAAGGAATTGTGAACACTTCCTTTTTCCCGTTACCATCATCCTTTAAGATAAAATGACCAGAAGTACCTGAGGGTAAATTATATGAGAAAACATCATACTCACTATCCTTAAGAGGATAAAGATTACCTAAATAATAACCCCAGTAAATTGAATTTTCAGCCCTTGGCTTCATTGATGTAAACCATTCATAATCTAGCCTGGGAATATCTGTATCTTCAGCAAGATGTTCGGATGTATTTCCATCTAGATTTGTAAAAGGATAACTTTCATTGACATATTTTGTCCAGCTCCAATGTCCTTCATCTCTTACATTTCGAACAACTCTGGTAACACACGCTCCTGTTGATAATACCCATCCAATACCTATTTGACTTCCTGCATCCGCAACCTTTCTTCCTGTTGAATTAAATCGCATTATAATAGGCAGACTAAGTTTACTGATTTTTACCTCGTATAGTGGAATATTTATATCAGCCTGTCCCGTACTATGATCTACGGTATATTCTCCAAACTTGAGTAAGTTACTGGCACTAGGAGAGGGGCCAATGTATTCTCGCAATTCAACTTGTGCATAAATGTTATATGAACATAGCACAACTATTAGTGTTAAAATATTTACTCTCATAGTTCAATAATCTTACTCAATAGCTTCTCAAGATTTGAAATACGCTCTTCCAACAACTTTTCTGTTTGCTCTTTATTCTTCAGCTTCTTTTCTAAGTCTATTGTATACAAAGTCAACTCTTCTACCTTTTGTAATAACAGTTTATTCATCTCTGCCAAATTTATACCTTGGTCTTCCATATCTGCGGCACTAGGTATTTCAGGCAAGTGATTGTAAGCTTTAATAAAATTTTCTAATTCAGATAAATCACGGAGTTTATAATCTTCAGAGAATACAAAGTCAGCCGTATTACCATTAGTACGAATAGTTATTTTATCTGCAAATAAACTGTTGTCCAAATTGAGGTTAGAAGCACTCATGTCTTTTACTTCTATTTCATTGGCATAAATAATGGCATCTACAGAAAGTGTATCCTCGACTTTAACATTTCCAGATATATGAAGCTTTTCTTCAGGGGCAATATTCCCTATTCCTACTTCTCCATCGGAACTTAAAAACATTACATCTGTCTTATTTGTTCTTAATCTAATTGGATTTGTATCACCAGTACCAAAATATAATTCACTACCTATCTTATAAATTTCATTATCATCAAAACCTATTCCATTAGATGTAGATCCAATTAAGAGGTTTGCATTAGCAATACTGGATTGTCCTATTGTTTCTCCATCCCCTGCTACATGAAGGTTTGTTGAAGGAGAAGTTGTCCCAATCCCCACTTTTTCATTATTCAAAGTCATAGTAAAAGAACCATAACTAAGAAAATATTGAGTATATGCCGAAGAAAGAAATAATGATGATTTTGAAACGAGTCCTAGATTTGTGTTTGAGATAATTCTGTTTGGATTAATTTCCATTTGATTTCCATTAGAATTCTCTAACGACAATAAGCTGTTCTTTTCGCTTAAACTTGTACCAGCAGTTGGAACACTCTTACCATTTTTGTCCAATATTTTTAAATTAGAACTATTGCTTGTTAAAGTTTGTAAAATGGTAGATCCAAAATCAGGAAATGAATTTTTTTCACCCGTTGACATAACTTGCCATGCAATAGTAACACTCCCATCACACCACGAGTATTCATCATTAAAGAGTTGTATATATGCCTGCCCACTACTATTTGATGTCTGATAACTATATGTTCCAAGTCCACTAAAGCTATTAATATAATCTTCACTTGGATATTCAAACAAAATTACTTCAGCATCATACGTGTCAATATCGTAATCTATATTAATTATCAAATTTTCTGAAGCTCCTGTATTTATGTATATATCATAAATTTCTGATCCAGAGAGTTCCCCAGTAGACCATGTTCCACTTGTTCCTGATAAATTGATTGTTTCTTGAGAATATGCTATTTGTATTAAAAAAATAGCAATACTGAATAATAATATAAACTTCATGTTAGGGTTATTTAGCTTTACTCTGGATTAATACTTCTTTGCGTTGAGATTTGTGCTGAGATAGTAGCTCTTTTTGATCACTAGTCAATACCAATTGTATTTCAAATTCAATGGTTTCAATTTTATTTCTGCATTGAATTCGCTCTTCAGTATTATCTTTTGATATATTCCGGTAAGTCAATTTTAGTTCTTGCTTTTTTTCAAATAAGGGAACTAAAGTGGCTTCCTGGTTATCTGTTAGGTTTACTATTTTATCTAACCTTTTTATTTGATTTGTTACAATTTTGTTCTGATCAGAATCGGAAGTTGATTCTTGTGCTGTTAATTGTATACTACTTAAAAGAAAAAATATTAGTAGTAATCGAATGAAAGTGAATCTAGGCATAATCTTAAATCGTGTATTAAATAAAATATTTACTTATTTAAGTTTCTATTTAAAATCAAATCCACCAAAAATTATAGTGTGACAAATGCGTGACAAACACCAATATCAGTGCTCTATTGGGTTAGGTGATATTTAATATTACTATTAAAAGTTTTATTTTTTTAAAATTAAAAGCTCAGGCCTAAACTTTTATAGGATAAAATATTCAGCTTTTTTTTTATTCAGACCTAATTCAAAAAATAATTATTTATAAAAAGCACTTTGTATGTCTCTCAAAACCCGGATTATATAGCACTATTAAACTAGTTCCCAAATGTTATTAATTAAGTGTCATAAAATAGGATCATTAATGAGTCTCACGGTATTGCATTTTTGGGATACTACTACGTTTTGATGTTGAACTTAGGATAGTAGAAAAAGTAAAAATAGAATCTTGAGAGAGGCTTAATTATTAGCAATAGTCTGTCACTTGTTTTGGTTGGAAGTATCCCGAAGAATATATTTCTTCTTTCTAAATCTTTTTATTCTCTTTACAAGAAACGACATTAGAAGAAAGAGAATTAAAAGTACAATAGGAACTAATATTCCTATGGGAATAGTTTCATA
Source organism: uncultured Saccharicrinis sp. (assembly GCA_963663905.2). GTDB lineage: Bacteria > Bacteroidota > Bacteroidia > Bacteroidales > Marinilabiliaceae > Saccharicrinis. Next base: position 13,484 of record CAXXQP010000002.1, read on the forward strand.
AATTAATTTTCCAATTAAATAGATTAGTCTTCCCATACTTTGAAATACAGGAACAATAGAAAAAAACACTTGTCCTCTATCTACAAAGTCATACAATGAAAAGCCAGAAATGGATAATACTATAAATATGATGAATAATGTTTTTCTCATCTTAATTTGTTTAGGTGGTAAAGGGGGCATTAATTATCAATAGGAACAGCAATTTGATTATTATTCCATTCTATACAAGTACCATTGTTTTTTAAATCTTCCAAAGAACTTACTTTATTAAGTAAGAGATATTGTTTTCCTTGATGGGTTTCTATCTTTGAATTCATTATCCACCAATGAACCTGACTATTTTCTTGAAATGCCAGATAACTAATCATACTTGATGTAATGAGAAATGCAGTAGCTAAAACCAGATAAGAGTAATATTTGAATTTTCCTTTCCAATAAGCTATTGCTGATTGTTCAGAATTAAAGTGGTTATACTCCTTTGGTATTTTATTTATCAGAGCTTCGTTTTTATTGAGTAAAAAGGATTGATTTGCATATAAATTCTGATTGGTATCTTTTAATTCCAGAAGGCTATTAGTTAGTAGCTCTTTTAATTCATTAATAGTCTCTTTATTTTTATTATTCGAATCCATTAATGAGTATACAAGCGGAAAGAATTCATCATCAGGATTAATGTTTAATCCAAATTGATCTTTTATCGAAACACAGAAATTGTGATATTCTTTGTTACGCATCATAATTAAAGAAGTTGGTTTGGTTAGGGGAGAATGTTCCCCTAACATAAATACAAGTTAAATATCAATTGTTAATGATTCAATAGAATCTTTGATTCTTATTTTAGTAAATGTTTTAGCCTCAGAGATTGGTTTACCTTGTTCCATTAAAGCATGAATTTCTTTTAAGGTTCCAGGAACGTTATTAGGAACAATATTAAAGTCTATTAGATCAGAGGATGACGCATTTGCAAGCTTTATGAGAGCAGTATCTTGTTCTGCATTAAAAGGAAAAAAATTATTTTTTATAATAATCTTCTTAATTTTTTTTACTGCGGCTAAAGCTTTAAATAGATCTTTACAATAAGTTGAAGATGCAGCAAATGCATTTAATCCGGATATAACACAACATATTTGTACCTCTATACCCATGTCATGTAATGCATCTAGCATTTTTGCTCCACCATCATTTTTAATAAACACAAGAAACTGTTCAGAAGTTGTTGCACCAAGGTCACATACAGCTGATGATGTTTTTTCTGAATTTAAGAAATTTTCAAAGAACTGATCAAATCCAGAACGATCAATATTTTTTGTATTCTGATCAATTAAGTTTTGTGATATTTTCTTTTTAACAAAAGAAAGCTGTTGAGAACTTGTGTTGGATTCATTATCCATATCTACGAAAACTGTATCTTCTTTTTGTAGATATTTATTCGCTAATACATAGGTTAAGGTTGATTTTCCTACACCACCTTTTGATTGAAGGATGAATGTAATCTTTTTCATCATGTTTAAAATTTAGGTTCGTAATAATGTATATTTAATCAAATGGATTCTTTTTAGAGTTATTATCTTCGTAAATATTAAGATTTATACTATCGATATCTTCAATATTCTGTTGGTTAGATCTTTTATCCTTTAAAGTATTTTTAGATTCTTTTTTAGCTTTAAATTTTCTTTGAATGGCTTTAAGAAATGAGTTATAATTTATAGTATCTTCTTTGATGTTTAAATCTTTCTCTATAATCTTTTTGATCAGAAGAATACCAACACCACTTTCTAATTTCTTTTTAATAAGATCTTCATAGCATGAAATTATTAAAGTATATAATCCTTTTTGATTTGATTTATTTAGTAATTCAATAATTAATTCTTTTTCAACTTCCATATCCTTTTATTTTATGCAGTCAAAGATATATTATATGTACGATTAATGTTCGGTTAAGGCAATTATATATCGTAGCATGTCATCTGATGTCACTTTATGTCCTTTATAGGTTAGTTGAAGTATAAATATATTAATAAAATTGGCAAAAAACTACTATAAGTGAAATAAAATCCCTATAAGTGACATTAAAAGACAAAACAGGTATTATGGAGTATCTAGATATTTGTTATTAATAATTGATATTTATTCAATTTCTATATCCTTTTATTCGTCTTTGATGTTGGATGAAATATATATGAAGTAAAAAAGAAAACCACAGTCTTTAGATATTGATAATATTCATCAAACTTTAGCCAGATGCCAAAGAACCTGCGAAATTTATTTCATATTGGTTTCGTTTATGCAGTCAAAGATATATGTTATGTACAACTAATGTGCGATGATGTCAATTATGTATTAGTAGAAGTCATTTTATGTCACTCTATGTCCTTTATGGATTGGTTTATGTCTAGAGATACTAATAAAAGTGACAAAAACCACTATAAATGAAATAAAAGCTTTATAAGTGGCATAGAATGATAAAATAGGTATTATGAAGTGTATAGGTATTTGTTATCAATAATTCAATAATTGATATTTGTTTAACTTCTATATCCTTTTATTAGTTTCTGAAGTTGGATGAAACTTTATGAAGCCAAAAAGAAAACCTCTGTCTATAGACATTCATAATATTCATCAAATTCTAGTCTGATACCATATAACCTGCAAAATTCATTTCGTATTGGTTTTCGTTTATGCAATCAAAGATATATTATATGTACAACTACATGTACGATTAATGTATATATATTTCCATTATGTGTTAGTTTATATCACCTAATGTCATCTTATGTCCTTTATGGGGTGGTATATGTCTCTAGATATAAAAAAAAGTGACATAAACATACTATAAGTGAAATAAAAGTTTTAAAAGTGACAAAAAAAGACAAAATAGGTATTATAGAGTATATATTTAATTAATTTTTAATGATATTGCATAAAGTGCACATAATCAAATTACTAAGATTTAATCCCCTTAATAATTGGATAATTTCTGAGAAGAAATTATCTTTAAGTAATGTAAATAAGCAAGATGTGTTAACGACCTCCGAAAACTAAATTTCGTAAACTCAATTTGTTTTCTGATTCGTACCATTCAACCGGAGGTATCCGGATTCATTAACTCTCTTGCTTTTTTTGCCCCAAAAAGAGTACAAATGTTCAGCTGCGCTTTACATTTTTTCATATTCTAATCACATATGGTAGGACGAATAACAACAGGAAATAATTTTGAAGTCATCATCTCCTATGATCTAAGAGAGGAAAAAGGAGAGATCCTACTAACAAATATGATAGGCGATTCTGCTGAATCTTTTGCAAAGCAAATGGAGTTAGTTGCTCAATTAAATACTAGAGTAGAAAAGCCAGTAAAACACTTTATCGTTAGTTTCTCAAAAGATGATGAAAAAATAATGACCAATGAGTTAATGTGTTCTATTGTGGAAGAATACCTGGAAGGCATGGGGTATATCAATAACCAGTTTGTATCTGCAGCCCATACCGATACCGATACCTTACATTTACATATAGCTTGTAATCGTGTATCATTTGAAGGCGTAGTTATAAAAGATTCAAATGAGCGATTAAAATCCAGAGAGATATTAAATAAATTAGAAAAGAAATATGATTTGACAGTTACCTCAAAAGCTTATGAGAGTAAATTCAATGAGTATGATAGAAATAAGAATTTCTATAATGAAAAGCAACAGAATGAAAAGGCCATAAAAAAATATGTAAGAGAGCAGATAAGATTTGCCCTTAAGAAATCACCTTATTCATTTGATCAATTAGAAAACTTATTAAAAACGCAAGGAATAGAATTTACAATAGCTAGTAATAGAAAGGGAATATCCTTTCGCTATAATGATTTTATTTATAAAGGAAGTGAATTAAGTAAAAATTATTCCTATAATGGATTGTCCTCTACTCTTAGAAAAAATGCCTTAGAGTATTTTAATAAAGCTATCCAAAATTGTTTGAGAACTCAAGTCACGACTATAGATGACTTTTTTAATGAACTAAGAAAAGAGGGCTTTGATCCAAGAATGAATTCTGCAAAGAATGGTTGGTCTTTAAAAAAGGGAAGCGTAGAAATTAAGGGATCTGAACTTAAAGGAATGAGTTATTCAGCTCTTATTAAACAAATGGAAAAAAATACATTGAAATCTCATATCAAGCTAATCAAAAAGGTTGTATTTGACTTTCTTAAAAATAGAGGAGATGATAAAAATGATTTTAGTATTGCGCTTAAGAATAATATTATCATGGGAGAGGAGAGGAGTGAAGGATGGATTTTTGAATATGGACAACAAAAAATTCATGAAGTCAAGCTAGGAGGCCGGATATCCCAATATGGAATGACTTATCTTTTAGAGGCCAATAAGGTTGATAATTTGTTGGATGAACTTCTACAAAATTGCAAAACTAAAGATGAGCTCACTTATCAACTTAAGCGAGAGAAGATAGATCTTGCAATTGATGATGAGAAATTTGTTTATCAATTAGGTGGGATGTTTATATCTGGAGACTCTTTATACTTTAATAAGAATAAGGCAATTGAAGAGAAGCTTGAAAAAAATAGAATAAGAGCTATTGTGAATCAATCTCTCATGGAAGATCATAATATTAAAGAATTCCTACATTCAATGAATATTGAAGGAGTGAATGTTGCCATTGAAGGGAAGAAATTGATCTATAAATCAAGTATCACTGAAATATCTTCAGGTATCATTTGCGATCTGAATTATATTAATTCAAAATTGGCAGACTCTAATATTGCTAATACTAAAAAAGGTATTGGCAATCTAGGAAATCCTACGACCAAGAATCGTGAGGATGAAGATGAAGAAGAAAGAAAACGAAATAAAAATAATGATTATGGCCAGACCTTGTAAAAGTGTAGATGAAGTTAAATCCAAACAGATTACTGTCAAGTTTAATAACAATGAATATGAAGATGTATGCAAGAAAGCCAAAGATGCAGGAAAAGAATTGGCTCCTTATTTAAGGGAGATAGCATTAACTGGAACTATAAAACCAATTGATACGATTTCTCCTGAATTTTTATTTCATTTGGGAAAACTGGGTAATAATATAAATCAAATAGCTAGACGCTTAAATAGTAACTCCTATGATGTTCCATTAAATGAAAAAGAAAGCACCTACCTTGAGGAAATTAAGGAACTATTAAAAGAGATTGTCAAGGATATGACAAAGTAAAATTAGATACAAGTTATTTGATATTTTATTATATTTGATTATTAATCCGTATAAGGGTTAAGGTTTGGTTAAAAATAAAAGAAGCATTTTCAGAACGTTTGGAAATGCTTTTTTTGCTTTAACAGAGGAGTTATTAGCCCTTCCCTTTTTTACAATTATTATTATTGAAAATTAATGTGTTGTCATAGTAAATAAGAGGACGCTTATTTTTACATCCTCTTATATTACAATTTAGGTGAACATTATTAATTAATCTCGCTCAAATATATAGTTAAAAGAGATAACATATATTATCTAAATAAGAATTGACAACAATATGTTGTTAAATGACGGATTTGCAGAAGGTGAAGAATTGACTATTTTATAGATATAAATTTAAATATGAGTAATATTAAGATAAATGATAGAGTATGTTTTAAACATTCCATTGCTAAAGAAATAGGTACTGTAATAGGTGTTATAAAGAAAGATATACTTGATAAAAAAGGAAATATCCTTGTATACAAAGGCGATTTCAAAGTAAAACTAGATAGTCAAAAGAAAGGACATTTTGTTCCTGCTTCTGAGAAAGAGTTGGAGTTAGTTGAAGAATAGCACCAATAGGAACAGGATCTAACTTCCTAAAATGACATAGTTGCAGAATAATTTTCAACTTACACAGTTTTTAGGGACGGGACCTTTTATTGGTAATCAATGAATATTCATTATTTCATTTTCACTTTGGATTTGGTTTACCAATTTTTCTATAAGTAATCTCCAAACTTCTAATTGCTCGTTTTTCATTCGGTATTGTATCCCTTTTGAAATGATATTATTTTTCTCTATTTCAAGTTGTTCTCTTTGGAAGTTAGATAAACCAGCAGTATACTCTTTTAAAAATTTATAAATCACGGCTATTGCTTCGCAATCACCTGCTGTTGCCTTATAAATAATATCATCACCAAGTTTATCCATTAATAATAGAATTTTTAAAAAACTTATAAAGGTTCTTTTATCCTCAATGCTGTAATAAATAACAAGTATTATGCCGAATACCAGGATGGGCCATTAGTTTAGAATTTTTATATTAAATGATAATGGATTACTTTTCTTAAAGCCCTCGTTTAGATTATTGTTAAGTGTTTAAAATTTATATGTTAAATTTTTACTATGTCTTAATTACCTAAATCTCTTCGCTTGGAGAATTCTCCAATTCTTTAATTTCACTGGAACTAAGTAGATAGGTTTTAATTAAATTAAAATCATTTAATTCAAGTTCTTCTACAAGGGTAGTTCCTTCAATTAAAGTCGGAAGGTACATTTTATCCCTGTATTTAATTATTATTTCTTCATAACCATGATAGAGAGCAGACAAATTCATTAGTCCATTTCTGGCAATATTCTTAATTTCTGCATCTATCTGTTGGATTTCATCTCGATCTTCTATTTCTACTAATACGGTGTTAATACTCATATATCTTTCTCTATAAGGTTGTTGTGTTATTGATTTTATTAATAATAAATTTTATCTAAGAAAAAAGTACATACTATTCAATATATTCTCCAAGCTTATAATCATTTTTTGTTATTGATTGAATCATATTATCTAATTGATTGTACATTATTTCTTTATTATGTGATTTATATGAACACATTATTTCAGGATGAGTTGGATGAACTTTTATAATGAAGGTTTCAAAAAAAGATTTGTCATTATCTCTTCTATGGCTAACTATATGTTCTATACCGTCAATTATTACTCGCCTATTTTTAATCCAACTATATTCAGTCATATCTGTTATGCTTAATTCTGAATTATAATTATGCTTTTTATTTGTGATTTGAATTCAAATAAGACTACTGAAATTATTAAAGGTAGGAAAATAATTCAATTTATTGAGAGATCACTTATTTATGGTAAGTTACACATCTATATCTGTTTGTATTATTTTTTAATAAGTCGCTTTGTAAAGTATTCTTTTTACCTGTTTTTACGTCCCCAACATACAAACGATTTCTGTTCTCTGAGAGGTAGATTATAAAATTCCTTTACAAATAGTTTTTTATTATAGCCTTCACGTTCCAGAACAAAGGTTTTAAAACTATTATTCATCATTTTTGCAATTTCAAATCCCTCACGAATCATTCCTGCTTTTAGTCGTTTAGGTACATGATTTATGAAATCCAAGTAATCATCCATTGTCACAATGATATTATCGAATTGTTTGTAATAAGCATAATGAGCTATGTCTTCTGGTTCTAGCATTGCAATTACTATTTATAATGTAAGTAACTATACGCGTTTTCTTTTCTAGTAATTATTCCTTTTTAAATCGAGGATCAAAGGACCAAGGAATAATGCTTTCAATTTTAATCTTAGTACATAGTGTGTGATTAGGATTTATTAAGTAGTTATATTCTTTTGGATTCAACACACTAGGAACTTTTAAAACTAAGGAGTTATTATCCTCTATCCATTTATCACCAATTTTCTGTGCATACTCACTACTAGGTAATTTACGCCATTGATCCAATAGAGAACTAACATCAAGTTCCTCAACAGAACCAGCAGGTATAATAATAGTTACAAGACTCATGTCATCAGGCCAAGTATCAACAGATACATGAACCAATACTTCTAGCATACTCAATGATACAGATGATGAAGTATACAATACAAAATTACCTATAGAATTCCATCGCCCACCACAGTAAAGAGCACCAGAGCCTTTTAAATCTGTTGAAAATTTTGTTTTACAAATTCTAAAAACTTTAAGAGTAGACGCCATAATCGATTCTTGTTAATACATTCTCAATGAGTTCAATACCGACAATAGTTGTAAATAATTCTATTGGTCTTTTTTGTAATGATGTATTATATTCTCGAATCCACTTTGAGAACTTCTCAATATTTCCGAATGTATCAACACCTCTTTGAATCATCTTACTAATCCTAAGAATTTTCTCAGATTTATCTAAGTCAAGAGTATAATTATCATTCATATTCCGATCCAAGGTTCTTGGATTAATATGAAGAAAGTGTGCATATTCCTTTTTAGTTAAACCCACACTTAATGCATATTCTGCTAATAGTTTAAAGTCGGACTTCTCCATACTTATATTTTCAAGTGCAGTAACCAAAGCCCACTTTGATGTAGGAGAATCAGAAGGGGATTCTCCTAAAAACGAATTCATTAATCTCTTAACACTACGTTTATCCTTATTGCTTTCCTTTAATACTCCCATATGCATAATGTCTATATGTACATGACAAATATACAAACATTAAACATTAAATGCAAAATGTCGATATATTATTGACAAATGATGCATTTTTTCTTAACAGATAAAGCCTTTAATTCCTATTTTTTGAGGTGAGGATCTGGAAACTATTAATCTTATATTGTTAATGTTTTTATCATAACCTATGTTTAGAATTTAAAGTATAATTAAAGATTAAAGTATTAGTTTTTAGTAGATACTAAATAGCAAGTAAAAAGGCTAGTAGGGTAGAGGACCCTACTAGCCTGTATTCTTATTTTAATGCTATTGTAAAGATTACGTTGTTACCATTCCATAAATTCCCTTCTGGTAAAATATCCTCTCGATGATCAACACCTTTGAATCCATGAGATATCAACATGAGATTCAATTCTTCCTGATTGAAGAAATGAGTCCAAAAACGATAGATCTTACAATTATCGTCAGGTTCAATGATACAATGCTGATAGAGAATGACCTTTTGCTTTTTAAAAAGGAAAGATTCTGATAGTGATAAATAAGGGCTGTCTTTCCAAAATCCATTGTTATTTGCTTCCCAATTATTAGGTGTTTGTTTTTCTTCAAGTTGATTGTCTTTTAATACATCAAAAATGAATTTGCCACCTTGTTTCAAAGCTTTAAATACTTTACTTAATAGAACTTCTCTTTCTTTGGGAATTAAAACTCCGAGATCAGTATAGATTAGTAATATTATATCGAATGTATTTATTCCGAAGTCTAATTCAAGATAATTAGCATTGAGATAATTGATATCTAAATCCTTTTTTTTCGCTGACATTTGAGCATACTCGATAGATGATTTTGAAATATCGACACCGGTCACATCATGACCTTCGTATGTGAAGATCTCGGAATACAATCCTGGTCCACACCCAAGATCTAGTATTTTGAGTTTTTGAGGATGTTTTTGTAAATCTAAAATCCATTTGGTAGTTCTTCTTATTGTAGACATCTTACGACTAGCAAGATCAATATCTGGATTTAGGTGGATGTTTAATAATTGCTTTGAAATATGTTTATCCGTCCACATATATGAATTTCCTTTTTCATAAAGTCTAGGTTTCTTAGTTTTTAGTATAATATCTGCTATATTCATCATTAACTCTTTTTTGTGAGTTTTTAATAAAAATCGTTTAAAATATGACATGATTAAATAAACGAAGATATGATTATCATCGCCTTAAAGCATTTCCCAAGATCTGGGAATCAGATATGTACTAAAAGTTTTGTAAGTACGTCAAAGGTAAAAAATAATTTCTTACGCAAAGAGTTTATCCTAAATTATTGTTATCTGTAATTGGTGTAGAAATTTATAAGCTAATTGCACAGATTTGTTTATTTCGATATAAGATTCTGCGGATTTTTTAAAATCTAATGGTTGATGGATTCAATAGAAATATTTACGATTTCCTTTTTCCGTGTTAACTCAAATATTAATGGTCATGTTACCTGAATATCAATCAATAGAAAGGTATTGGTGTTTTTAGAAAAAGAGAAGTCAGGTGTAAATTTCTAACCTGACTTCTGATTTCAGAAAATTGATATTTGGCCTAGTTGATCAACCAAATACCAGATACAAAGATATAGCTCTTTGAATAAAATATCGAAATCAATTCGTTTTATTGGAATCTATACTTAATTAATGTTTTTTTTACTAAAAATGTTTATAATGTAAGCAAGTATACACATTTGAATTTCGTTACATAACTTTATTTTTAATGTAAGTTATAATGACAAATTTTGTCTATTACTCAATCTCTTTATCCTGTTAAAAATCAAAACGGTGTATCCTAAGAATATTTTTTATATCATATTAAAAATCAAATTTGCGTCATTCGTATTGATAACAAGTTGCTTACTCTTCCTAATCTCGACTGTTTTTGGAATTATTAAATGATATGAATAATATTTAATATGATCTAATGGTTGTATTTTATTAGTAGTTTTAGAAGCAGCACAAACAGCTTTTAAGCATCCTGCGTCTTTTAATTTTTTCAGGTAATATTTTAGTGATTTTATGCCTTTTACATAATCGCCTAGAGTTACAATACCGATTAATACTCCATCTTTTTCAAGTACATCAATTATATCTCCATTACTAAAACGTTTGTAATATCCCATTACCTGAACAAATCCTGAGGCTAAGAGTTTTTTATAAAGAAGAAGTAATGATGTTGTTTTTCCAATGTTGGGTTCTCCATATAGGGCTAGTACTCTCATTTATGATAGGTTTAAAGTGCAATATCTAATTAGTGTTTGGTTAGTGATACTATTTGTATATATCAAAAGATATAAATATTACAATAAGGTCGTAAAACATTTGAGAAAAAAGAAAACTCCCAGTTATTCATAACCGGGAGTTCATAATCTTTTTATAAATTCTTTTCTTAATTAATTGATTCATCTAAAGCCTTACCAGGTTTAAACTTAGCAACTTTCTTTGCTGCAATTTGGATTTCTTTTCCAGTTTGAGGATTTCTACCTGTACGAGCTGCGCGTTCGCTGATAGAAAAAGTACCAAATCCTATTAATTGAATACTTTCACCTTTAGCCAAAGCATTTTTGATGGCGTCAGTAGTTGCATTTAACGCTTTTTCCGAATCTACTTTCGATAATCCACTAGCAGAAGCTATTGCACTTACTAATTCTGATTTATTCATCCTTTAGTGTATTTTGTATTGAGTTATATTAATAATGCAATATAGTTTTATTTCATTAATTAACGAATTCAATATTTCTTTATTGTGGTGTATAGACCTCACTTTTTTGCATAAATGTGCGTTTCCTGAGACTGTTTTATCTTAGAATTCGATTAGCGTGTCGTTATTTATTTCCAAGAGAGACTATATCCATAATCAACAAAACGATATTGTTGAAGTTTATCTTCTTTAATATGGTATCCAAAATGCTTTACAGATTCTCCAATGTATATTATATCAAGAGTTAAGAAACAATAGTAAGTCTTGAAATATAAAGTATTTTCCTTAGGAACCCAATGCATTTGCCTAATGGACTCTTTATTTGACGATTTATAAATAGTTGATTTTTTATTTAATGCAAAGTCATAAGTTCTAATTTGATTTTCTGACATATAGGCAATATAACTACCTTCATCAGACCAAATACAATTAGAACCAAAGTCAATGTATTTAAAGTCTTTATTTTGAATATTGTAAATGTAAACACCTTCTTTATTAAAAGTCTTTTTGCCCTCGCACTTAAAATTCTTTGATGTCCTATAAGTAAAAACAAATTTATTTTTGTCTGGTGCCCAAGGTGATTCATTTATTGAGGCAATCTCACCACTCTTTAATTTAATTAGTTCAATTAGTGAATCCTTTTCAAGATCCAGTATTGCAATTGTGTAAGGATCTGAGGTTTCTCCAAAAAATGATTTTGAACCCGTTGTTTTCTGTTGATATGATATTAGAATTTGCTTATCATTTTTGTCAGGATAAAATTCGTGAATCGTTGAATTGTTAAGTTTTATAATCTGATTAATTTCTTTGCCTGAACTATTAGTTTCTACAATAATATCATTCCCAATTTGCGCTAACATGTTATCATTCGTGTTAAACCACTTTAGATTATACATATTGGTATCTCTTTCTGATGAAATATTTGTTTCCCAAATCTTACCATTTTTGTAAATAAAATATTTAGTATAGTTCAAGAAAGTCCCATCAGTCTTTTCCTCCGTTATGTAATTATTATATAAAATTTTCCCTTTTACTATATTCTCATATGATTTATTACATGATAATAATAAAGGAATTAAAAGGAGTACAATATGTGTTATCTTTTTTCCCATAATAGCGCTTAACTTATTTATAAATAGATACAACAATTTTTGTAACATAAATACTTGTCATACTATCAATTACAAATATTAATCGTTTATAGCCGTTTAGAGCAAAATAAACGTTTAACAATCTCTTAAATATAATACGTAATAACGGCATATCATTAAGTTTCTATTATTATATTTCATTTACCTATTTTGAAAATTTCTTATAATCAACATTAAAGAAGTGAGTAGTTTTATCATACGGATATTCCATTTATCACTCCTTTTGCGAGACTATATTATACCTAAAAAAGACTTCTTGAATAAATTGAACATTAGATTATTTGACTATATAACTGGAATACCTATTTTAGTAAGTGATTAATAACGTTTAGTAAAAAAGATAAAAGCTTTTAAAATATTGGAGCGTTTATAATCAAGTAGTGTTGCATTAGGCATGGCTGTCAATTTACGAAATACAAACAATGATTTAATGAAAACTATATTGACTTTCATATTTCTTATACCTCTTGTGATAGGGAATCTATTCTGTCAGACAAGAACAATTACGGGACGAATTATATCGGAAGATTTGGAACCTATACCAGCAGTTAGCATTCAATACATTAATACGACACTAATTGGCAGAACTGATTTAGAAGGACGATTTAAAATTGAAGTTCCATCCTTGACCGATTCATTGTTATTTAGTTTTATAGGTATGGAATGTACCGTAATAAAGTTATCAGGTGATTGTAATACATTGGAAATTGTAATGATGGTAGAAACAATTTATGACTTTATTACATTAAAAAAAGTGGATAGACTAAGAATGAAACGATTTAAAAAATTACCTGAAATTCATCAACAAGCTTTTGACCAAGGTCTTTTTATTACAGAGAACCTATGTTACGAGCAGGCATTTGAATACTATCATGACAAATAACTAAAAAACATGTGGATTAAATTCTATACAAGAATTACAGAATTAAGTAGGAACGTATTGGAAATTAATTAACAAAGCAACACCACAAACTTGAATAAACCAAATCAGGTCAGTTGTGTTTTGGCCAGCAGGATTTCAGGTAGCAAACATTGTAGTCAATTTTAAGAATCACTAACAATTACGATAAAATGACTTTTAGAGAATATTTTATATTAACAAAGGAAACTACTAATAGTTGTATAAAAATATGTGGAGTGATATTTACATCTATATATGCTTTAATTGCTATAATAACAGGATATAGAAATGAATCATTTTCAGATTCAATAGAAATTTTCTTTATATGCTTTTTATTAGGTAATGGATGTGGATTGTTCATTTGGTTTCTTGCCATTATTTCAGCATATCGACAAGTAAAAATTATTAGAAAATTTTATGATTCTATTCCAGGTGAAATAAAAGATAGATTAGGACTAAGTTTAGTTGCTAGACCACAAAATCCAAAATATAATTACTTGCAACTTGAGATACTTGATACAATATCAAAGCAACCCTATATTTTCTATTATGACAAAAAATATGTTTGGATTGCTATAATTAATGATTTAGGCGATATTGAGAATTTTCAAAAACGAATGATTGAAATACAGAAAAAATATAAAAAAGAACAGATTGTTTTGACAGGATGGGGGTTGCGAAAAAATATAAAACTGAAAGAATGGCAAATGATTACATATGAGAAAATTGATATGATTCTTGAAGAGTTGAAAACAATTTCAAATAAGGAGAATTTAATAATAACTGATAGAGATTAAAACTATCTACACTACCCCATTGTAAATAATTTTGTTTAACTAAGTTGAGTAATTAGTTCTGTTTAGGGACAGAATTAAAAACTAATTAATATATGTAATACATGGCATTTCAATTTAAAAAGGGAATCATAATAATCAATTTGTTTTTTTGCGCTCCTTTTCTGAGACTTTATAATACTTAATAAGAAAGAATTTGTGAATAAAATGCCCTTTAGATTATTCGACAATATAACATGAATACTTATTTTAGTAAATGTTTAATCTAAAAAGGTAGGCGTAATATCGCTTAATGATTTAATTAGAAGTCAAATGAAATTCTAAAAGTACAATTGTTATTAAGTCAAAAATTAACTTATGTCCCACAGACTCGCAACAAAAGAAACAATAACAGATTTGTATATGAATATGGGGAGTAACTTTTCAATATTTGTTCCAATATTGTACAATTACACACAATCATTAGAACTATCAAATAAGGTTGGTAGTAGAGATGAAGTGGAAGCCGATTTAAGTGATATATTATTGAAGCTGAATACTTTTTGTTTGTTAATTAACTTAGATCTAAGCACTTTCTTACGGGCTGATTTTCGTTCTCACTCAACCCCTGAAAAGCGATGTAATCTAAAGTATATTAATGTAATATTAATAGAAGGGTATAATTATTTATTTGGTTTTAAAAGGCAGAAGAAAGACGCATTATGGAGAATCTTTAAAAACACAGCAGAACGAGTTAATGATAAAGAATTAATAATAGATATAAAAAACATTGATCAGCAAGCAAATGATTTTAGAGATATTTATGCAGAAAAGAAAGATCGAGGAAATAGAAACCTATCTATTCATTATGACTCTGATCCCCAAAAGGTCTATGACCTTTTGTTGAATTTAAGAGAAGATGCTGAGATAAAAAAAATGTGTGCTTTTTTCGGGATATTAGAGAATATTAATGTTCTGATTAGCAAACATATTTTGAAATATTATAAGTTGATTTCTTCCAGTAACAAGAATATTAATATTTGGGAAAGAATAAATCATTTTGATGATAATAATAATAAACTATTCAATGAGCTTGAAGGGACGATAACTTGCTATTCAAATCAATTAGATTCAATTATATCACAATGTAGAGTCCCCAAAAAGATACAAGAGAAATTTGAGCTAAATAATGAATTGACAAAAAGATTAACTCCTTTTATAAAATCGGTGAATCCATGTATCCACATCTTATTTATCTACCTAGATTTAGCAAGTGCAGTAAGAGCTTATTTAAGTTCTGAGTTTTACTTCGAAAAACAATTAAATTTAAGGAGAGTACATATTATTGTTTATGAAGGTTTTAAACATATTTTCGGTTATAGTGAACGTGATAATGAACAATCATTCTGGAGTCGCAATATATTACCAATTTTGAAAACTACGACAGATATCGATCAATTAAATAAATTAGAAAATATTGAAAAGGAATTACAAAAATTAGCATCAGACAAAGGAATCACTAATCTGGATTTAAGAGAATGTGTAGTGCATTATCGATATAAGGAAAGAGATAATGTTATTAAATTATTTCATGCTTTAGTAAAATTGAACCCATTGATTGAAATGAATAAGGCATTAAAACTATTAAAGCTACTTCCCAAATTGATTGAAATTAGCAATGATTCAGTTAGATTTATATATAACCTCGAACAAGAGAAGATAAAATTAATAAATAATAAAATGTTAGAGCAATTTAATCATATTTTGTCTATGGCAGAACAAATAGAGATGAACCCCAAAAAAAGACAAGAAGTTATTGATATGCTAAATAAGATAAAAATATTTTTTATAGATAAACAGATAAAGTAGAATGATTAATATATCCTCTTTATAAAACACTTATTCTGCGTCTTAAGAGACTGTTTTCATTTCAGAATTCGATTAGCTCAAGTTTTTTTTAATTTTTCTCTTTTAAATATAACTTCTTTAGAAAATTAAATTTTTCTTCAGAAGTCCATTTTTCAGATTTTGAAATGGATAAAAGACTAATATTTCCTCTGTTTTCACCAACTAAGAAGTAAGTGTTAAATTTACCTTGTTCTATATCTCCGTAAATTCTATAAGTCAAAAAATTTTTAATACTGTCGGATTCGAATAATTCTCGCTTCAGTCCATATGTTTTAATAAAATATTCTGAGTCCCATTCGTAATATGCCATTACAAAATCAAATTCCTTATATGAACCGTCTAGATTAAATTCATAATTATTGTATCTGCCAAAAGCAATTGCTAAAATTACGGAATCCTGATTAGTAAAGTATTGTTGTTTACTAACTGGATTATATTCTTTCTTTTCCCATTTACCTGGGATTGTCACAGCACCAAAAGGGAAAACAAAATAATCAGTTTCATTTTTTGATTCATTATATTCTCCGCCTACAATTGTACTTAATCTTTGAGTGGCACAACTTGTAATAAAGATTACAAAACAAATAATGAAGGTTTTAAGGAATTTATCTTTCATGTGCATCCAAGGTTGTCTAGGTTTTTCGAAAATTGGAGCTAACTTGTTTATAAAAATTTATAACGATTGATGACGCATAAATTCTTGTTATACTTTCAATTAACAAAACTCTTAAATATAGTATGTTAAAACGGCATATCCTTGAATTTCAATAATTATATTTTCATGGATTTTTATTCTTTTTCAATCTTTTATAAACTAAATAGTAAAAATTGGTAGCACTAACAGATTTATTCATAATGTATTTATCACTGTTTTTTTGTAACCATCATTAAAGGACGTTTTACCTAAAAAAACTTTGAAATCCGAATTTCTACCCAACTCTCTATATTCAATACCAACATAACTATCTAGGGTAGTTAGGGAAATATGTCAATAAAAAGCAGTTTAATTTAAGACTCCATTTTATCATTCCCTCAAGATCTTTTCCATCGCTTTCCCATTTGCCAGTTCGTCAATTAACTTATCGAGATATCTGATATCCTGCATTAACTTATCTTCAATTTCTTCGACTCGAACACCACATACAACACCTTTAATTTTTGCTGCATTTGGATTCATTTTTGGTGCATACTTAAAGAAAGTTTCAAAATCAGAATTATTCGATAAAATCTGAAAAAGACTGAATCTATTATAGCCAGTAAGCCAAAATATTATTTCATCCACTTCTTTTTGGGTTCTGCCTTTTTTCTTGGCTTTTTGAATATAAAGCGGATAGACTTTTGCAAAAGGCATTTTATATATTTTTGAATTATCCATTCCCTATTCGATTTCTTTACACATTACACAAGCACTCAATTCTTTTGAAATAGAGCAAAGCATGGGTGCTTTCAACTTAAATCCTTTATATACTTGATGCTTAAAAGGTATAAAAATTGAATCACGATTAACTCCATCTTTTCGTCCCTTTTTATAAACCATTATTGTACGGTTCTCTTTTGGAAGATTCGAGCTGTTGCTCAATTCAACAAATGCCTTCACATCTTCAATCATATCAATATAATAGATAATGACTTCCGCTTCATTGTCTGTAGAATCAAGTTCGATTTTAATATCAGTGGGGAAATTCACAACCTTGATATGTTTAAACTTCTCAAGCTTTAATTTTGATAATTCCATAATTGAATGATTTAAGATTACCAATCCAATAATCGTTTTTCCCCTTCCAAAGCTTTAATGCCCGAAATTTCCTGGGAGACTTCAATTACTCCTTTGTAGTTTCCGTTTTCATCACGAACAGCAAAATATTGAATTAATATATATTCACCTTGCATTTTAATCCAAAAATCAGCATGGTCTTTTTTGCCATTTCTGAACGATTTTACAATTTGTTCTACGACATGTACACTTTCAGGCGGATGGCAGTTCCTTACTTCACGCCCGATAATAGCAGTTGTGCGAGGAAAAATTCGTTTAGGTGGTGTTGAAAAATAGCAAACCTTGTTGTTTTCATCAACAAAAGTAATATCAACCGGAAGATGATTAAAAATGAGTTTGATTTGCTCGATACTTACTTTGCCTGTTCCAAGATTTACAAGGTTCCCTTCATAATCTGGTTTTACTTCTTTGTCCATCTTTAAATTAGGTTGAATAAATGGATAGCCCAGCTCAAAGCCTTCACGATTCATCTTTTCTAACTGATTTTCGCTGATGGTTGATAATATGCAAGGAAAAAGAATACGTTCTTCTCTAAACTTTATGGCGTGCATATTAAAGAATATGTCGCCTACGCATTTATTGAAAACTTTTAGGTCGATGTTTCCTTCCTGTAATTGGGTAATTACAGCTTTGATATTTCTGCGAATATCATCGTGAAACGACCACATAATCTGTAAACATCGATAGTCCTGCCATGATTCCTCTATGATTGGGAATAGAACATTTTCCTTTATGGTGTAATGTTTTACAAAAATTTCAAGTCGGGTAAAGAGTTCTGTAAGTTTTTTCTGTAAATCAGAATTACTTGAGTCTTTCACAAATTCTTTAAAAACCGGACGGACTTTATTCAATAACAATTCCATCTCATGGTTATTCTGTTCTAACACACCAAGAAATGAATCCGGATTGGGTTCAACTCTTACGTAATCACGAATAGGAATATGGAAAATATTCAGGACTTTATTTGTCAGCACTTTTATATCTTCCATCTTGTGCCCTTGTTTTATAATCTCGTCAAAGAGGGTTATAAAATCAGTAGGTATTACCGTAGAAATAAATTCCTTGTTTTCAGCAATGAATGAATGAGCTTTCCCAGTTTCCAAAATTAGTTTAGAAACCTCAAGCAATTTTCTTATCCGTTGTTGTTTTGTATTTGTGAATTCCGACATATCAAAAACATTAATTAGCCTTATAATTTACTAATATTAATATTTACTATAAGCAAAAACCGCTGAAAAATGAAATTCACAGCGGTTTATGAGTAACGTATAAGTTTTTGTGAACTTGTTTTTATTAGCTCACAACTATTAGTTTTAGGATGCTTTAATCATAATAAGTAACATCTTAAACTTTTCAGTTGCTTCAACAGCATGTGGAATATTGGCTGGCATAATAATCAACTGTCCTTGACTCACCTTATGCTCCTCCTTATTGATTATAATCGTACCTGAACCTTCAAGAACCTGAACAATGGCGTCAAATGGAGCTGAATGTTCACTTAGGTTTTGTCCTTTATCGAATGCAAACAAAGTAAGATTTCCTTTTTCGTTTCGGGTAATAATCTTGCTTACAGTTGAACCATCGGCATAATCAACCATATCCTTCAGATTGTAAACTTCTGCGGTATTAAATATCTTTTCAATCATAGCTAATTACGTTTTTATCTAGAACGCTACAGATCTGTTTTGCAGCGTTCTACATGAGTATGTTTTATATTAAGCCAAATGAAGCTTCAAATCCTCTTCAACTGTTCCAATTCCGGCAATTCCAAAGTTCTCAACCAAAACATTTGCAACATTTGGAGAAAGGAAAGCTGGTAATGTAGGCCCCAGGTGAATGTTTTTCACACCTAAATGTAGAAGAGCTAATAATACTATCACAGCTTTTTGTTCGTACCATGCAATGTTATATGCAATTGGCAGTTCGTTGATGTCGTTCAATTCAAATACCTCTTTCAATTTAAGAGCAACAACAGCCAAAGAGTATGAATCGTTACATTGTCCTGCATCCAAAACACGAGGAATACCACCTATATCGCCTAATGGTAATTTGTTGTAACGATATTTCGCACATCCTGCTGTAAGTATAACAGTATCTTGCGGTAACTGGTCTGCAAAATCTGTATAGTATTCACGTCCTTTCATTCTACCATCGCAACCTGCCATTACAAGGAATTTCTTGATTGCACCTGTTTTAACAGCATCAACTACTTTGTCGGCTAATTGTAATACCTGGTTATGCGCAAATCCACCCACAATTTCTCCTGTTTCAATTTCGGTTGGAGCAGGTAATTTCTTAGCGTGTTCAATAATTACAGAAAAATCTTTAGGTTGTCCTTCTTTTCTGTCAGCAATATGAGTACAACCATCAAAGCCTGATGCTCCTGTGGTGTAAACTCTGTCTTTGTAACTATCTTTTGGAGGAACAATACAGTTTGTTGTGAATAAAATTGCTCCGTTAAATGATTCAAATTCCTCTTTTTGTTTCCACCATGCATTACCGTAGTTTCCTACAAAGTGTTTGTACTTTTTAAATGCAGGATAATAGTGAGCAGGTAACATCTCGCTGTGTGTATACACATCAACCCCTGTTCCCTCGGTTTGCTTTAACAGTTCTTCCATATCTTTCAGGTCGTGACCACTGATAAGAATTGCCGGATTGTTACGCACGCCAATATTTACTTTTGTGATTTCAGGATTTCCATAAGATTCGGTATTTGCTTTGTCTAATAAAGCCATCACATTTACTCCATACTCACCACATTCTAAAGTTAAACTAACCAATTCATCAACTGTAATATCAGTTCTGGTAGTAGCAACTAATGCCTTGTGCATAAATGCGAAAACTTTCTCGTCAGTATATCCTAAATTAAAAGCATGTTCGGCGTAAGCAGCCATCCCTTTTAATCCGTAGGTTAACAACTCTTTTAATGAACGAATATCTTCGTTTTGTTCAGTTAAAATTCCGACAATCTCACTTTTTGCTTTAATTGCTTCATCACTCTCTGCAACCCAAGTAGCGTTAGCAGGAAGTTTTGGAATTGTAATACCCTTATTTTCTAATTCTTTCTTTAAAGCATCACGAACCTGAATACCTTCGATAATTTTATTGGTGATTTTATTATCATCGAAATTAGCATTTGTAATGGTCACAAATAATGCCTCAAACACAAATTTGTCGGCTTTGTCAATCGCAACTGAATTCTTCTTTGCAATTTCAGTAAACAATGAAACACCTTTGGTTACATATATTAATAAATCCTGTAGGTTTGCTGTTGAATCTTCTTTTCCGCAAACTCCTTTGATAGTACAACCTTCTCCTTTTGCAGCTTCCTGACATTGATAACAAAACATGCTCATAATCTTATCTTTTTAAGTATTAATTCTAAATCAACGATACAAAGTTCAGGTATTTTGAAAGTAATAGCTGTAACATATGTTACAGGGAGATCAATTTTTTCTACTTTTGTTGAAAATAAATATCTAATTCACAATTTATGGTAAATACTGCTACGGAGGATAATAATTACAATGAAAAATATATTCAGCCTTGTAATCAAAAATGTAGTTTTTGTTTTCTTAATTATGTGGATGCTTTACAATCGAGTTATATTTTTAAAGATTTAAAGGCAGAAGACATTGGTGAGATAATTAAAAAAGTCCATCACCAAGTGAAAACCTACCAAAAAGATGAATTGATTGCAAGTAATGGGGACACATGTAACAGTCTCAGAATAATTGTTAAAGGTGCTGCTGTTGGTGAAATGATGGACTTCCAGGGAAAGTCTTTGCGTATTGAAGAACTTCATGCTCCAGATACAATCGCTTCTGCATTTTTATTTGGTGAGGATAATACACTTCCTGTTGATGTGATTGCGATCGAAGAAACAAAGATCTTATTTATACCAAGACAAGATTTAATGAGCTTGTTTTGTACTGAAAATACTGTTCTTAAAAACTATCTGGATATTATATCCAATAGGGCGCAGAAACTCACAAAAAAGATTAAGCTTTTGGGCTTACAATCCATTAGAGGCAAATTTGCTAATTATCTGCTTGAACATGTTAGGCGAGAAGGAAAAATGAAATTTACTATTAAAAACTCACAAAGTGAACTTGCCACTATGTTTGGGATATCACGTCCATCATTAGGAAGGGTGATTCGTGAAATGCATAATGAGGGCATTATCGAAGCAGATGGAAGAGATATTAGAATTTTGGATAAAAAAGCTCTTTCGGGATTGTTAAAATAATGACTATTGAGCTGTCTCTTTTTTATTAAAAAGTAACCGTTTTATCAGCCCAAACAACCATATTCACACAATCAATCATAGTTGATATTGGACAAGCTTCAGATTCATGCAGTTGTCTTGATTTCAAGCAAGTCCCACATGCCAAAATCTCTCCACCTTCATTCACAAAAGCTTTTAGTTGTTTCTCAACATTGTATTTCTCGTGTGTCAAGCCTTCACATTCCACAGCTTCTCCCATTAGAAAAACTTTAACTTCATGACCTTGCTTCTTGGCAGTAACAGCAAACCGAAAAGCATTCCATGCCTTCTCGTACTCTTTTGTTTCAATGATAATCCCTATTCTCATAATCAATTTAAATTATTGCTTTGTAAGTTTGTTTGTTCCGAAACAGGTGTATTCCTTATTGGGAAAAGAAACATCAAAAGTCGTTTCTATTTCCGTTTCTGAGTGCTTTTTTATAATCCAGCGAGCCTTGCCACCGGGAACAAAGTTTTCGATAAATTCGGTATTGAACACTAATGTTGTATCGTTCGATAAAGAATCAACCAGTACATACTGGTTATAATATCCTTCGCTGTTGAATTGCCGAAAGACAATTTTACTTCGGGTTTTATCAAAACTAATAAAGCCTTTGTCGATATGATGTTCACCTTTCGGATTCTTTTCTGTGGGTTCGAATTTAGATTCATTGCTTACTTCAATGTAATTGTCATCCATAACCAACTTGAAACTGGATTCAATGACTGAATTATTATTACCGAAGCCGAAACCTGTTCCATGCCAATTCCCTAATAGAAATTCTAATCGTTTAAACTTATTGTCCTGAGATTGTCCCAATTGAACAATAAAAACCAGACTTAATATCGTTAATAGTATTTGCTTCATATTTTCGTTATGAATGATTTTTAAAATACACAAAAAATTCTTCATCCGCCTTTTTATCCAACCAATGCTCATAATTTAAACTAAGCGACTTATCAATAAGTGGTGCAGGAATAAAAGGTGCAATCACTTTAAGTATTTTTCCTGAATCAAGTTTCTTCAATAAAGCTAAAACTTCATGCACTGGCTGTTCTCCGGCATTTAGCATTTCTCTTATGTTTATTGATTCAGAAATATTGGATTCATCAAACCAATCAGGTTTTTCAGTAGTATAATTACTGTCTTCTGTTTCAATTGAACCTGATGCAGTTTGCCCGACTTCAGCACGAAGCTTGTTAATGAGTTCTTCAACTTTGATACCACCAATTACAGATGCCTGACTTAAATTAGTAATCTTGGTGATTGTTTTCCTCAATACTGGATTTTTCAATTTTTTAAATGGTGGAGCAAAAGATATTAGCACATCCTCTAACTGAGGATATGCTTCCAATAAATCGAATATCTTTGTTTTGGGAGTAATTATTAGTTTATCCATTATGTGATTCTTTATCGTCAGTATATTCTAAAATTCGTCTTTCACCTTCCAATGCCCTGTTTTCTGATAAATCCTGAGAAACTTCAAGTGTGCCAAGGTATTCACCATCTTCGCCACGTAAGGCAAAGTATTCTATCTTAATAAACTTGCCTTTCATCTGAATCCAGAACGGAGCATGAGAGGCTTTGCCCGATTTAAAATCTTCCAGAATTTTTTCGACAATATGAGTACTTCCGGGAGGATGACACAAACGCACATCACGATTGATTATAGAGCGGTTGCGAACGAATATTCGCTCCTTTCCTTGTGTGAAATATTTTACTTTGTCGTTTTTATCTACAAAGGTCATATCGAATGGAACGGAATTTAGAATTGCCATTATTTCTTTTGCTGAAAAGCTTCCGGAAGGCAATTGAATGCTTCCGTCAGAAGTAACCCCTGTATCATATTTCTCATCGGTTAGCCCTTCGGGTTTCCATTCAACTTGTGGGTCATACAGGCAAAAACCAAATTCCAACGTTTGTTTATGAATGCTCCACCAATCCTCTGTAGTTAGCACATCCATACTCATTGGGAAAAGAATTTCTTCTTCTTTCTGTACCATATCAATTACGGCTTGCAGAGTCGGGAAAAATAACAAATCAAGAGAATCAACTAAATCGGTCTTGGTAATATCTTTAGTGTTTAAAACCTCGATACAACCTTTCAACTGTTCCCTTATTTCATCATGTTTGCCCCACATAACTTTGGGTGGGCCAGTAATTTCATTTTTCTCTAAATGCGGAAAAACAAGGTACTCTTTACGAAGGTAGTGCTTGTCAACATCCATCAACTGATTAAACACACCTTGTAATCCGAATATAAATTGCTGAAACTCCGAATCATCAACTGCACTTAATGCCTTTAAAAGGGTTTTCGTTTTTTCGGCTACTTTCTTCAGCTCAATATTCTCATTCTTGAAAACATCAACCGGATGACCGTCTGGAATATCTTTTACTCCGCTCAAATCTACATTTCCTTCGAGAACCGAACCATGAACATCACAAAGTTTTAACACTTCTTCTTCGGGTAAGCCTTCCTGCATCAGTTCCTGTTCTACTTCAACTACTTCACCGTAAGGAATATTTTTTAGCGTTTCAACCAGTTCTTTTTTTACAGCTTCGGCCGATTCACCTTCGTGTAGTTTTAGAATAAGTTCTTTTAATCGCTCTTTACGATACTTTGAGTTATTGATTAATTCGCTCATGACAAAATGAATTTAAAGCCTACCCTTGGGTAGACAGGTTTATAAAAGTTTGGTTTGTGTTGTTGGCCTTGGTGCTTTTGTAACTAATATCCGAGCCTGACTATCGCCTTCATTACTTAAATAATGAACAATGTCAGCCGGACTTTCTATAAGCGTATCTTTTTCAAATACAACCGATTCATCACCCACATGCACGGTTGGAGTTCCCTCCAATACATAAAAAGTTACATCAACAGGTGTTTTGTGCGGTTTTAATGTTTCACCGGGTTGTAATGTAATGTGCATTACTTGTGTCGATACGTGATTATACAACTGTTTTACATCAACCTTATGCGGGTTTTCTTTTGGTTCTTCTGTTTTATAGCTTCTTGAAATCATTTTCATATGTTTTTATTGTTTATAAAAGTTACAACAATTTAACGAGTTTTAGGTTTCCTAAATTTCTTTCTCCAAAGTAGATAACCACTCAAAACAACTATTACACCCACCAACCCAGACAAGGGAACCAGAAGAATGTAAAAGTTACCAAGAAGAAATCGAAAGAAACGTCCTGTGTGTATTTCGAGTGATAAGTTCCACAGTGACATTTTCGATTCTTTAACAACATTCTCAGGCATTTCCGGAAATAACTTGTCGTGATACAAAGGAATGGCTCCTTTGTCATAGTCAATCATATATTGTTTGCCGTCCAAATCAGTTATCAATCCTGTAACTTTAAAATCGCCAACAGGTCTGCCAGTTGTATTTCCTTCATACAAAATACCTTTTGCATAGTTGTAAATCTCAGGATGAGCAGGATGCCATAAAAACAAACCGCTGAACGAACCTATAATGTAAGCTCCGTCACTGAATGGTACCAGTACATTAATTCCCATAACACTTACCGGAGGTTGAACCTTAAAAGCTATTGGAGCCAAATTATCTTTGTCCATATAATAGATTCCTTCCGATGTTGCCAAAAGAAATTCATTTCGTTGTTCATCAAATTTTAAGCCCCTCAATTTATCATACCAGGGATTAGGTTGGTCGAGATGAGAATATTTTACAGGGCTTACTTTTGAATAGGCAATGGCAATAAGCAAAGGAGGGCGTAAGAACATTCCTGTAAAAAACAAAACTATCAGGCAAACAAATAACCATGCTCCGGTTTTATTGTGCCATTTTAACGACCATCGGTTAGTCTTTACTATTGATGTAACAGTTTTCGACTTTTTCTTTCTACGTTTTATCCAGCCAGGGAAAAAGAAGTAAAAAATTCCAGTAATCGATAAAAAAATAGTTACTAATCCTAACACATCAACAAACAGCTTTCCGGGAATTCCGAAAATCTCACCTGAATGAATCTGCCACATGGTTTCAAAAAGTGAGACTTCATTTTTGTAATCTCGTGGTTGTTTAAGTTCAATTTTCTCAAATTGGGTATTTATTCCTTCTGACTTACCTTTAAATAAATAGGAACGATTTAATACATAGAGCGTATCGTTAACACATTCAATAGCCACAAAGCGTTTAATGTTAACATCCAATTCAAACTTTATCCATTGCTTTTTTTCCTTACTAAAAGCAAACAAACCAAATTGCGTTGCAGTATATAGATATCCGTCATTTGATTGATACAGGTCAATAATCTTACGGTTATCGCTTCCGTTTGGGAAACCATTATTGAATGATTGATAATTCGTAAAAGTAGAATCTGTAAGCCATACACCAATATTACCAAAGACCAGAATACTATCAGAATTTAAAATAAGATTGCCCTTAATGGCACTATTGTTCCAATTCTTATAACGGAAATCATTTGGGAGGCTACTTCGTGAAACATCAATGCCTGAGAAAAACTCACGGTGATTCATAATTAACCCTGTAATCGCAAAATATAAAAGCAAAAATGCAATGAGTAGTCCTGGCCACTTATGAAGTTTTTTATAAAATTTTCCCATTTATCAATCAGTCTAAACGTTCGTTATTATCTAAATTACAGCATCTTAAAAATCGTCAATACTGAATATTTTTTTTATAATCTCTTTAAAAAGTCTTAAATTTATTAGATGCAATTTTATGAAATAGAAAAATCACAAGCTGTAACAAATGGTACAGATTCTTTATTTGCGACAACCTATATTTGTATTGCAAGATTGTATTTTCATTAATTTATTTTAATGAAAATGAGGGGGGATAGTTTTAATATATAATGAAATTAAAGACTATGATTCTATTGAAAAAGATTTTACCTCCGGATAAATGGCGAATTCCAGTCATTATTGTTTCCGCTATCTTAGTTGGTCTTTTTTTCTTCCTATTTTACATTTCCAACGCATCATCTTATTTGTCTGATAATCCTAAAACCTGTGTTAACTGCCATATTATGGCTCCTCAGTATGCTACATGGATGCATAGCTCCCATAGAGAATGGGCTAATTGTAACGACTGTCACGTACCTCACAATAACGTACTCAATAAATATTATTTTAAAGGGAAAGATGGTATGCGACATGCAACCATTTTTACTATGCGAGCAGAACCTCAGGTCATCCAAATTAAGGAAGCCGGACATCAGGTTGTTCAGCAAAATTGTATTCGATGCCACAGCGACCTTATTACAGATTCAAAAATGAATACCATTCATATTGACTTTCATTCAAACAGAACGGACAGAACATGTTGGGAATGCCATCGTGAAGTTCCCCATGGTAGGGTAAACAGTCTTTCAAGTACACCTAATGCAAAAGTACCATTACCTGAAAGTCCGGTACCCGATTGGTTAAAAGAAGCATTAAAAGAAACAGAATAAAATCTAAACTCTATGAAATCATTCAGCGAACAAATCAAAGAAAAACCATGGAAAGGCTGGATTCTTTTCCTCGGAACAATAATAGTTGTATTCCTTTTAGGATTGTTAGCCTCAAGTGTTGTAGAAAGAAGAAGTGAAGCGGTGTTTGCCTATGCACCCAAAAATGATTTTTCTCAGTTTGAACCCCGTAATGAAAAGTGGGGAGCTAATTTTCCTCGTGAATTCGAATCATACTATAACACTTCTGATACAACATTTAGAAGTAAATACAATGGTTCTGCAACTATAGATGAATTGGAGGAAGACCCAAGGATGGTTGTGCTTTGGGCTGGATATGGTTTTTCTAAAGAATATAACCAGGGACGAGGCCACTATTATGCAGTAAATGATGTCCGTAATATTTTAAGAACTGGCGCACCAAATGATAGCGTAAAGAGTCCAATGCCAAATACCTGCTGGACTTGTAAAAGCCCTGATGTTCCAAGAATGATGAATGAAGTGGGAATTGCAGAGTTTTATAAAGGTTCATGGGAAAAATGGGGAGCTGAGATTGTTAATCCGATTGGTTGTGCCGATTGTCACGACGTAAAAACTATGCAATTACGCATTTCTCGTCCTGCATTGATTGAAGCCTTTGAAAGACAAGGAAAAGATATAAGTAAAGCCACTCATCAGGAAATGCGAACTTTAGTTTGTGCCCAATGTCATGTCGAATATTACTTCAATAAGGATAAAATTGAAGGGGTTCCTTACCTGACTTTCCCTTGGGATAATGGTATGACCGTAGAAGCCGCAGAAGAATACTATGACAATATGAACTTTAGTGACTGGACGCATCAATTAAGTAAGGCTCCAATGCTAAAAGCACAACACCCGGGTTATGAAACTTATTTAACAGGCGTACATGCACAACGAGGGGTTTCATGCGCCGATTGTCATATGCCTTATAAGAGCGAAGGGGGAGTAAAATTTACCGATCATCATATTCAAAGTCCACTTAACAATATGGCTAATTCATGTCAGGTTTGCCATCGTGAAGAAGCTCACAAACTCATTGCTGATGTATATTCTCGTCAGGATAAAATAAAAGAAAACGTAAACATCCTTGAAGACTTATTGGTAAAAGCACATGTAGAAGCTAAAGCAGCATGGGACAAAGGTGCAAACGAAACACAAATGCAACCCATACTTATGGATATACGACACGCTCAATGGCGTTGGGATTATTCTGTAGCAGCACATGGCGCATCATTCCATTCTCCAGTTGAAACTAGTAGAATTATATCATCAGGAATTAATATTGCACAAGAGGCAAGAATCAAGCTTACTCGCTTATTAGCCAACCTTGGTTATAATAAAGAGGTTGATATGCCTGATATTTCAACCAAAGCAAAAGCCCAAAAGTATATTGGATTGGATATGGCTAAATTAAATGCCGATAAGGCAAAATTTCTTGAAACAGTAGTTCCTAAATGGCTTGAAGAAGCGAGTCAAAGAGAATCAAAATATTAGAATAAATTACATTGCAAAATACGAAAGAAAAGAAAAGCTTGTGGGTACTTCCCTGGAGGTACTCAGAAAGCTTCCTGATTGCTTTTGCCCTGTTTTTGGCATCATTGGGAATTGAATTTATAACAGGAACAAAAGTTCCGAAGATTTCATGGCCAGCCAATGTTATTTCACTTGTACTTTTAGCAAACATCTCGTTATTGCTATACCTGTTATCAAAAAAAAGAGCGTTTTTCAAATGGTTTTATAGCGTTCCTGCATCTGTTGCAGGGATAATATTGTTCGTTGTACCATCTCTTTCAATGGCTTTAGTTCCACAAAGACAAACAGATTCGTTGTTTTTTCTGTTTGATGTAACATCCAGCTGGACTTACACAATCGGAGTAGTTTTCTTTTTAATCATACTTGGTACAGTAACCATAAAAAGGATTACAAAATTATCAAAAAGAAATATTGGATTCTTTCTAAACCATTTTGGTTTGTGGCTTTGTATCACATCGGCTCATTTAGGTGCAGGAGACATACTAAAACTGAATATGTTTCTTGAAGAAGGTAAGACTACCTGGTATGGAGTTGAGAAGGGTAACAGTACTGTAGAATTGAATTTTGCCATCAAGCTACAAGATTTCTCCATTGAAGAATATCCTGCGAAAATTGCATTCGTTGATAACAAAACCGGAGAGATAATCAACCAAAAAAACAAACCCTTAATGATAGACCCACACGAGGGCTTGCAATTCAACTATAAGAATTTTGATTTAAGGATTGAAAAGCTTTTAATGAGCTCTGCGCCTGTTTTGAATAGGTTTGAACCTGTGTTGGGGATGGGGGCAACACAATCAACGATGATAACAAAGTCATACAATGGAATGGTTGATACATTCTGGATTTCCAGTCCGAGTGCTTTATACCGTCAGGAAATGTACTTGATAGATTCAAGCACTATTATGCTTCTGACCGAACCCGAAACAAAACGATTCTTGTCAGAAATATCTGTCTTCGAAAAAGAAGGAGTTTTTTACGATACTATCATTGAGGTAAATAAACCGATTGAAGTCGCTGGATGGAAGGTATATCAAACTAGCTATGATGCATCGATGGGGCGGTGGTCAACTCAAAGCACATTAGAACTGGTTAAAGACCCCTGGTTGCCTTTGGTATATTTGGGATTCTTTTTAATTATTGCCGGAACATGCTATCTGATATGGACTGGAAATAGAATGGAGGGTGTGTAATGTGGCATAATTTTGAAGTATTTGCAATTATTTCGTTGGTGACATGGTTCAGCAATTGTATCATCCTTATCTAACAAAGCAGGTAAAATAGCTAAAGTAGGGGCTATCCTTGGAACTTTAAGTCTTGCAGTATTTATTGTTTTACTTTGGATGAATTTGCAACGTCCTCCTTTAAGAACGCTTGGTGAAACCCGGCTTTGGTATTCTTTCTTCCTGGCAATTTCAGGCTATGTAATATTTAATCGTTGGAAAATCAAGCTAATACTTATGTATTCACTTGGTATGGCTATTCTGTTTTTATTATTGAACTACCTAAATCCTGATATTCACAGCAAAACACTAATGCCAGCATTACAAAGCATTTGGTTTGTACCTCATGTAATTGTGTATATGATTGCTTACGCCTTATTAGGTTTATCCGCGCTTTTCGGTTTGCTTGGATTATATGCTATTAGAAAAGATAATCTGAAAGAGGATTTTGTACTAAAAACAAATAACATTGTCTATGTCGGCTTTAGCTTCCTTACGTTAGGGCTTATTTTTGGGGCTTTATGGGCAAAAACAGCATGGGGGCATTATTGGACTTGGGACCCCAAAGAGACATGGGCATTTCTTACTTGGGCAGTTTACCTGATTTATATTCATCTCAGGATAAAAAGTAATCTTAGCCACAAAAGAGTTTTTCTGATTTTACTGTTGGCATTTGTAGTATTACTCATTTGTTGGTTTGGAATCAATTACCTTCCGGCAGCACAAAATAGTGTGCATGTTTATTCGAGTTAAACAATTCACGGTGAAATGAGTTTTCTTCCTATTGAATTAAATCCCTATGGTTGTAAGAAAGATAAAAAGAAGCATACGCTTTTCTAAATATGTAATATACAGGGAAACTCTAATAGATTACAAGGAATTTCTATGGTCATTTATTGGTGCGTTTGTCGGTATCGGATTAATCGCATTTATACAAAGCACTCATTATAGTGAGTTAGAGAATATATTTCTTATCGGTTCATTTGGAGCATCTAGTGTTTTGATATACGGAGCGGTGGAAAGTTCTTTAGCGCAACCACGGAATCTCATTGGGGGACATTTTATTTCTGCAATAATTGGCGTAACCATTTTTAAAATATTACCAGAAATAATATGGATTACAGCACCGTTAGCTGTTGCTACTTCAATAGTTGCAATGCAGTTAACAAAAACGCTACATCCCCCTGGCGGAGCTACTGCATTAATTGCAGTTATTGGTACTGAGAAAGTAAAAGCTATCGGATATTTTTATGCAATTTCTCCAGTCTTATCAGGAGCTTTTATCTTATTTCTTGTTGCGTTAGTTTTTAATAACATGACTAAACACAGGACTTATCCAACCAATGGTAGAGTTAGAGGAGTTTTGAGAAAAATTAAATTAAAAATCAGTAACTATAAACAGTTTTGATAAGAACAAGCTGTCTGAATAAACTTGCTTCATCTAATTCTAATGCAGATTTACTTGATAATATCAATCAAGTAAATCTGCATTAGATAGATATATAGTATTTTACACCTCTCTATTTACAACGTTTATATAGTTTACATGATATTTTAAGTGCTGGCTTAAATTCTCATATCTATTACGTTTTTATAAACTGTTTTCATTTTAAGTTAGATAGTGCATTGTTTTTTTTAAAACTTTACTTTTATATTAATCTCCATTAAGTTTTTTATCGTTGTCTATTTGTATCCAAATACTGGAGCAAATCTTTTTACTCTGGAAAGCGTCCAAATTTATTTATTTCATCCAACGAATCTTCCCAGCTTGCTTTGTTTGAGAAAAAAATATGTGCATTAGGTCGTTTTTCTAATTTTGTATCTAAACATCCTGCTGGAACTACTAAAAGTTTACCGTCCATTTGTAAATTGGGCAGAGCTGAACCACAATTTGTACAAAAGGCTTTCACATGATTACTCTTATGTGGTTGGAATATTTTAATTTTCGTTTCTGTTTTTATCCATTCAAGTTTAGCTGTGGTGGAAAACAAATTTGCAGCATGAGCAGACCCTGTGTCTTTCCTACAATATCTGCAATGGCATAAATAAAAGCTATTAAAGTCACCTATTACTTTAAATTTAATTCCTTTGCATAAACAAGAACCCAAGTATTCCATTTGATATGTCCCTTTTTAAAATTATGATTTTTTTGAAATCCATTTTCTAGTATTTTCAATTTTTTTGCGTACACTTTCCAATCTTTTCTTTAACCAGACGCATCTCTCTGTAAAACTAAGCACAACATATTTAAAAATAGATACAATAATTTTTGTAACATAAACTCATAAATATAATATGTAATCACGGCATATCATTAAGTTTCTATTATTATATTTCATTTTCCTATTTTGAAAATTTCTTATAATCAACATTAAAGAAGTGAGTAGTTTTATCATACGGATATTCCATTTGTCACTCCTTTTGTGAGACTAATTTATACCTTCTAAAAAGACTTACTTAATAAATAGTTATTAGATCATTTGACTATATAAGTGAAATATCTATTTTAGTAAGTGATAAAACAAAATGCAACTTAAATATAACCTATGAGATGGATTATCGTAACATTCCTAATTTTGATAATTACCTCTTGTTCACCTTCTAATAGAAAGAAAGAATCCGTAAAAAGCAAAAAGGAAATAATAGTCCCAAAGAATAAGACAAAAGAGAAAGCTGAAGAAAATATGGTCGTCAATGACTATTTTCTGGAATTCCTAAATCAATTGGACTTCCTAGAATTGCCATACGAAACAAATTGTTTTAACGATTACAAACAAAACAAAGAAATTAGTAAGGAGCTAACCTTGAAGTTTAATGACAACGAACTTGAATATCCGTACAAAAAAATAGCTACAACCGAAAAATTCAAGATTGTTATTTTTTTGGCACCTGCGGATGGTTTACTTCCAATTGTTAAGACTTATGACATGAACGGAAAAATAATTGATTCGGAACAACTGTTTTGGGGATATTGTGGTGGCGAACCGGGTTATTATCATACTGAGCATCTACAAATAAATACAAGCAATTTAATTACTCATATTGATTCGACTTGGACTCATGAAGTAGATGCAGATTACAATGAAATAAAAGGAACAGAAAAATTTGAATTAAAGGTCATTAATTTTGTAATTAATAGTGACGGAACTATAGAAAAGAAAGAAAAATAATACTCCACACCACACTCCTTTGCTAAGACAATATTTACCTAATTGCAAAGACTTCTTGAATTACTAATCTTTCTGATAATTTAATTATATTATTTTTAGCAGGTGATTAACTTAAATACAAAGGCGATATATCTCCTAATAACAGGGGGATATATTTTTAGTTATAGTGTATTTAACAAATACCTAAAAGATACCTATTGATAAAATGAAAAGAATTCTATTATCCATTTGTTGTATATTTTTAATGTTTAAAATTTCATTTTGTCAATCTTTAGAAAAGGTTATTGGGAAAAAAACTATTGAAAATTACCAGAATTATTTAATTGAAAATCCTAAAACCCCATTTCTTATAACAATAACAGATTCATTAAGACAAATGTGGGATAGGGAAAATATTAAAAATTACCATTGCTTCTGTTATTGTAATTGTATAGAAATAATAGCTAATTCAAGAGATAAAATCTATTTAGAAGGAAAACTATTAGGAATAAATCAGTTACATGACTCATTAGAATATTCATTTTAAAATCCTGATTGGCATCAAGATTTACCAGAGATTGAAACAATTATAACAAAGAATTTTGGACCTATTAACCGTTCAAAAGGAATTATTGATATAATTACAATAAATATAGATAGCGTTTCTTATTCAAGAATAATTGAAGATGCAAAACAAGTATTTTTAACTGAAAGACAATCTTTTGCAAAACTTATTTATGCAAAGAATTACGAAAACTTAGATAAAGAAATAAAGAGTGAAATTGATACATTATTTCCTTATAGGATAAGATTTGAACGTTACATTCCTAACAAATTGAGATTGCCAAATCCTCCAAGACCAAAAGATTGTGAAACAGAAGGATTCCTATTAGATGAAGAGGAGGTTGATGAAATTGAAGAATAGAAATGCGCTAAAATACAGCATAAATCCAACGGTGGTTGGAAATGTTTGGTCGGGTGAATTTTTGTTGAATGTACGTGTATCAAAAATGAAAAATTTGCCTTTATATTCAAGTGTATTTCTCCTGGTTCTTTTGTTGCTCCTTTTGTGAGACTATATTAATCTTAGAATTCGATTGGGCATAGTTATTTATCAAAATTAATTTTTAAAAACATTCTAAAACAAGTCTGAGCTAAATTCTTAAAAGCAAAATAGTATTCCCTTTCCATTGTTTCTCTATAAACTTTATCCAAATCGTTTTGATTTTCAATTCCTCTTTTCCTAAAGTAACTCATACCAAGTAACTGACCAGAATGTGCAATTCCACTCCTAATTTTATAAAATTCATTCTTAGTCTTATTGTCAACTTCATACCCATATTTATCAATGAAGTCCTTGAATTTTTTTGAGACCTTATATTTTGGTTGTCCACAAGATTTACAGTTTTCCACTTTAAAATCCTTGTTTTCAATTTCTATCAATGCTTCAAGAGCAGAAACCATAAAAATATATGACGCACTCCAGTCAACAGTTTGCAAATCAAATGATTTTGACAAAACTGTACATGCGTTTAAGTAACAGTCCTTTTTAATTTTATCTGTACAATTAAAATACAAATCAAACAGCTCGCTTAAACGTAGAATATATTTCCCTTTATTTGATTTTAAATAAGTTAACAAAATAGGGTCTATATTTTTATAATCAGGTAGTGAGTAAATTTTATCTAAGTTATATTCATGTTTGGGAGGTAAATAACCTTCCTGTCCATAAATCATTATCATTTCTTTTTCAATAGATACCGTCCAATGTTGATTCCCAGAATAGCTAAAGATTCTTACTGGACTAAGAGCATTTACTAAGTAGCAGATTTCATTAAAAGTACTCATCCTTGAATCATTCCTAGCAACTATGTCAGGAATTGGAAAAGTTTTATAGTCATTAAATTTTGGTTTTTTCCCTAATTCAAATGAATATTCTACTAAGCCCTTTTTCT
Source organism: uncultured Saccharicrinis sp. (assembly GCA_963663905.2). Taxonomy (GTDB): domain Bacteria; phylum Bacteroidota; class Bacteroidia; order Bacteroidales; family Marinilabiliaceae; genus Saccharicrinis. Next base: position 48,738 of record CAXXQP010000002.1, read on the forward strand.
TTGTTAATTCGGGAACTTTAAAATCAATGAAATATGGATGGTGACCAATCTCAGCAGGAGGTCTTGGATAGTCATCTGGGCATGGATATATTGAAAACAGAGGTAAATGCTCTATATGAGCAAATCTTTCATAACTAAATATTATCTGTTTATTAATCATTTACTTACTTAAATTTGATACTAACCTTGAGTCACCTTCTAATTATCCCCAACGTAATGATAAACGCATTGTATTTATCATTATTATATGTCAATATTCTAATAAAAGAAACTACTTGATTTAACGAATGTAGAATAAATATTTATGTGTTTTCTGAGACTAAATTTAAGCAAATATTTTTCAGTAACTTTGTCAAAGTCTAAGTAGAATGCTTACATAGTTTAAATGTTTTCTAAAACAAACATTTATTTTTTCTATTCAAATTTTGATAACATTCAAAACCTAAATATCAATAAATATGAAAGTCTTTATTACACTTTTGTTTATTACTTTATTAATGAGCTGTGAGAAAGAAGATGATAGAATTAATATTCAAATAGAAGATATTATAAATTACACATTTATTGATCCAAATGAAGATCCAGGAAATATTCCTGATACGGTTTATTATGATTTTAAACCAGATAATAAAATGACTAAAATATTGTATGATTATGAATTAAATAACACATCAATTGAATTAGTAAAGATAGATACAATCCAATGTATTTACTTTCTTGAAAATAACAGCCTATTTACTACATACGATCTTTCAGAACCAACACTAATAAATGGATTTGGAATTAACAATCTTGAATGGAATATTTTAAAGCTTAATTCTGATACTATGATTATTGATTTATATACAATTAATGTAAGACAAAAAGTTGGTCATCGTGGATTCATTGTCGCCGATGAATAATGATAATTCCTCCTTTTCTGAGACTATTTTAATCTTAGAATTCGATTGGCAGCTGGTTTTTATATCTCCTTAATATAATATTCTCTTAAAATTTCAGTAAACTTCTTAGAGTTTATCTTCTTAGATATTTCAAGCATTTTATCTAAATCGAAATATTCAATAGTGTATTTTTTAGTACTTTCTATTCGCTTTTCTAATAATTCAAGAGCCTCTTGAGTGAAACCTCCAGTTGACCAAAACTGAAAAACTAATTCTTTATCTGAAATTGTTGCATTGTCTAATACCCATTTTCTTATTACAGGTACTTTTTCTCCTAACCAGACCTCAATTTCTTCCTTAGATATGGGATGATTATACCCTTTGCATTCACTAATCAAAACTCTATTGGGCTGTAATCCAAATACGTCTATTTCTCTTCTTTCTCCACTATGATTTATTAATTTACCAATATCAATACTTGAACAAATGCGACCTTGATAATAACCTACTGCTAATTCAAATAAGTCGCCTCGCAAATTATTCGTTTTGCCATCAACCAACTTATTTAGTTTACTTATTAAATCAAGATATGCCTCTGGTTTCTTTTTTAAAATTGCACCTGCATTAGTGATAAGATTAATTAAAGAGTTAAGAAGTTCTTTGTAGTTTTCACCAAATAATTCGTCAGCAAATCCAATTACTGCACCCTTTGATTTCAAATTATTAAGAGCCTTTGTATCTATTGAGTCTACAATTAAAAAAGGAATGAATTTAGCTAAACCTCTTTGCTGTTTCAAGGCAGAAATTTTATTAATAAAGAAGTTTACCTGGTTTTCATTAATTACATTACCTATTAAAATATCAGCAATAACAAACGCTGGCACAATTGAATCTGATGTCTTTTTTGTTAATGAGCCAACATATGAAGGGGCAACAAAATTAAATTGATATTTACCAAATTCACTATGAAATTTAGAACTATTATAAGAGACTAATCCAATTTTACGAGACCAGTCATTAAACTGCATTAATAAAAAGTTTTTCGCAACTTCTAAACCTTTTGCTCTTTTTAAACTATGGCTATTCTTCGATATTGAATTGGATACCACAACATGCTCATCCTCCAGATGTACTAATCCAATTTTTAGTAGATTTCTCAAGGCTGTTTCAAAAGTCAAATGTCCCTTTAATTTTTCAACAGGATTTACAGCATAAGCAGCTAAATGGTCAGATTTGATATAGCCATTATGAAAGTCGAGTGATTGAATAATGGTATAATATTGTTTCCCTGCTTTTTTTAATGCTCTGTGCAGTCCATCATAGTATTCTTCAGTGCCAAAAATATCTTTATCATGGAACAGAATCTGTCCATCTGCAAATAATCCTCTAACACGATATATGCTTTCACCTATCCTTGATAATCTTTTTCTAGCAGCTTCTTTTGAAATACCTTTCTCTTTGCTAGTAAGGATTTCAAGGATTTCTCCTGATAGAATTGGACCTTTATCTTTTATTAGTTTTTCTAAAAATGTCACACCACACTATTTATACAAGATTAACTAATCATCATGCCTCTTTTTTTCAAAATTCAAATCTCAAGTCTGTCTTTATAGGAAAACCGTATTCTCTTTATATGACAATCCAGATAAAATCACAAACGGTTTTGTCAACAATCGTTTGCTGAAACTATTTTATAATAAATTTTCCTTTTTGATCTCCTATTTGATATATGTATAATCCCGATGTAAAGTTGGACGTATTTAATCTGACTTCATTAATTGCAGGATTGATGTTTTGTTCTTTTACAACATTACCTTTTATATCAGTTACAATTAATTGGGAAGAAATTCCTCTTTCAAATTGTATATTGATATATTCTTTAGCCGGATTTGGAAATGCAATACATTCTGCTTTTTTTAATATTTCCTCCTCTGAGGAAGTTAAGGAACCAGGAAGACTATATACATTCATACCGTAACCATCATCTATATAATGAGTAAGTAGTTTATATTGATTCGATGGAGTTTTAATATACGTAGCAAAATTGTGACTTCCTAAGTCAAATAATTTTTCTCCATCTTCGTTAAATATTGCCATAAGTGTATTATCACCTGTTGTAGGTTTATAAGTTGCAATAAATTCAATTAAGGAATCATCATTAAATAGCTTATCGCTTGGCAAATAAACTCTATAGAGTCCATAGTTTTCAATTTGAATTATTGATGATTTAACCAATTGATGATTCCCATCATAAAGTAAAAATGTGGAAGTTTTTGTTTGGTAAAAGTTTACAATTTCAAAGAAATATAAATTATTGTTAGCAATAAATGCACTTGTTTTACCCTCTCTTGCTCCATAGATATATTCTTTCTCTAAGGTGATTTGTGAATATGTATCTATAGATAATAACGTCAAAATTAGAATTGTAAAGATTGATTTCATATGTTTAAAAATTAGCAAAACCTTAATAACCAAAACAAATTACAATCATGATCCTGTGTGTTCAATAATTTGCCCTGGCCATGCCAGTTTCATGTTATTTATTTTTGAGGTTTAAAATTAATTTGTTTTCTGAGCCTATTTATTATGTACGTTTATTGCTGATGCATTAAAAATAAAATTCTAAAAACTAGTGATTTTTACAAGCCTTAAATCACCTGATAATAATTGATTGAGTTGGTTTGATTTTTTTGTTTGAAAATATTTCATTTCAAATCCAAAAATCAACAATCTCTCTACAAGTCAATAAAATCATCATGTTAGGTGTTTTTTGCGTAGTTTAACGCATCACTAGTAATGTACGTTTATAAACGATTAACACACCCTTAAATATAATATGTAATAACGGCATATTATACAGATCGATAAAGTATATTTCTATTTTTGTGAATTTTTTTCCTTTTGTAATTTCTTATAAGCAAAGTAATAAAAGAAAGCTGCCTTAACAGACTTATTCATTTTACGTTTACCACTCAGTAAAAGAGATAATGAAGATTTGTCAAGCATTAGGTCTTGTGTTAAATCATTCCTGGATATTCCTAATTCATTTAATTGTGTTTCTATCCAGTTATAATCAAGGTCTTTTAAAACTTTTCTTTGCTGTGATTCTTTTTTTAACCGAGCTACGGTCTCTTTGAATTTATTCATATAGATTTCGGTTTGCATTACGCAAACTAATATAGATAATATTTGCTAATAGAAAACTACTTTTTTTCCTTTTCATCTATTTTCTTTTTAGCATATTCAATATATCTGTAATAACTAGCTTTACTTATTTTAAGAACTTTAAGAATTTCAGATACATTCATATTTTTGTCTTTTGACATGGTATATGCAGCATATGCTTTAGATTTATTCTTTGCAGATAAACCAGGCTTTCTTCCTCCAACTCGTCCTTTCTCCCTTGCAGCTTTTAAACCAGCCATCGTTCTCTCTCTTATCAATTCCCTTTCAAATTCAGCAAAACTTGCAAAAATGTTAAAGGTTAGTCTCCCCTGTATAGTTGTTGTATCAATGCTCCTTTTGTGAGACTATTTATAATGTAAGTAAGTGTGCACATTTGTGCTTATAATGTAAGTAACTATGCACACTTTTTTTCATTGCAATTTAGATAGGCAAATTTTGTTTATTTGATCAATCTCGTTATCCAGAATAAAACCTAATCTCTCTGAGGCATTATAAATAAAACCTTTACAAAACTTTGAATTTAACGTAAATTTATAATGGCTAATTTATATATAGATCAGAATCCTATAATTAAATATGTATATTAATCGTTGAACTCAAAATATTATGAAAAAAAAGAATGTTTACGTAAGTTTTGATTATAATAATGAGGAGCATTACAAATTTGTACTGAATGCTTGGAATGAACATATGGAATGTGATTTTTCATACAACGATATGCCATCCGAAAAAATTAGCTCAAATAATATTTTAAAGTTAAAAGATGAGTTAACATTAAAAATTAGTAAATGCACTTATGTATTAGTTATTGTTAGTGAGGATTCAAATAAAGAGGATCTAAATTCAGGTTTAATCGGATATAAAAATTGGCAGAATTGGGAAGTAGCCAAAGCAAAAGAATTAAACAAAAAAATTGTAGGTACAAAAGTAAATTCAATGTTTGAACCTCCTGAAGAGCTAATTGGATCATGCACATCTTGGGCTCGAAAATTTAACCAATCATTTATTGCTTCTTCATTTATAGATGTCTGAAATTAAATATAGCTATCATTTATTAATGGTGCTGTATATTAATGCAATATAATCTATTTTTAATATGGTACAATAATAGATCGATTAGATTTTATATTTCATAAAAATTAATACTTTTGTACCAGGGTTAGGTTTGGTTAAAAATTAAAAGCCATTGTATTATTCATTATACAGTGGCTTTTCTATTTTCATTATTTTTCATTCTGTTCTACTTTATTAAAAACTGCCTTTCGTGAGACTATTCTTTAATTTAGAGGCTTTATACATCCTATTTACACCTCTCAAAACAACAGGAATAAAAAAGCCGATTGTACCAACTATAGCGTAATGTAAATAAATATGTAGTTCAAACATAAAAATGGCAAAAACAAGAATGAAAATTACTACTAAACTCAAAAAGAGGTATGGTTCTTTTGTTATCTTAATATCAATAAGATTTTCGGAAGATAAATTGATGTATTTTTTTAAAGATATAAGTTCGGAATAACATACATTACTCTTTTCATGTAATTCTATAAATTTATCTATTTCATCCCTATTAGCTTCTATTCCTGTTCGATGATAGAAATCACTTTCCACTATTTTACGTTTTTCTGCTTCAGATATATTAATATCTTTATTTTGATAAATATTAAGCAACTCTTTTTCACTATATAGTTCTGGTAGTTTGTTCATTCTATTTATTCTATAAATGAGAATCAAACCAAATATGCCAGCACTCAACACCATTACACCTAATGTTATTAAAGAAATTCCTAAATCAATCATAATCTTAATATTTAATTTTGGGTTACTGTTTGCTAATATATATTGATAGAGTGCAATCTTTTTGCACCCTTACAGATTAAAGTTGCCTTTCGAGACTAATTCAGGTTAGTTATTTCTGCACTTTTGATTTGTCTTACCATATCATCAATGAGCACTCCCCAGGCTTCCATCTGCTCCTTCTTCATACGATAATCCATACCTATGAGAACTATATTATTTTTTTCAATATCCAAATGCCCTTTTTGAACAGGAGATAACTTAGCTGAATATTCTTTCAAATACTCATGTATTTTGGCTAGTGCAGCTCCATCCCCATAGGCAGCTTTACTTATTATTTCGTCACTAGGTCTATCCATTTTATAATGTAAGTAAGTATGCATACTTGCTTGAAAAGCCTATTGTAATATAATATCACTATCAATATTTAATTTACTACGTAAAGCTTTTGCAATGTTTAATGTTATTTCTCTTTTACCTGAAAGATATTCACTTATTCTTGTTGCAGAAGTACCTAAAAGAGTTGCCAGATCCTTTTGTTTAAGTTTCATTTCAAACATTCTCAATTCAATTACTTCAATCAAACTAGGTAAGCCTATTGGGTAATGTTCTTCCTCATAAGCTTCAATAATATCAGAAACTTTATCTAATTCTTGAAGCAAAGGATCATCTTCAGGAGTATCATTACTAACTAAATCAAGTTTTATAATTTCTTCTAACCTAATTTGAGCTTTCACATATTCTTCATGTGTTATAATATTTTCCATACCTCAATATTTATAGTTTATCAATATCTTTTAATTTATCATATTCAGCATGAGTTCCTATCCATCTCACAAACACTTTTTTCATTTTAAATATAATTAAAGCAACTAATCTATAATTGTTGCCTCCTATATTAAATACATATCTATCATTCCCAACGTTGTCAACAGAATTAAATGATTTTTTTATATCTGTAAAATCTTCCCAATCTGCCTTTTTTGTTTTTTGATTCCACTCCTGTAAACTAACCCTAGCATTGGCATGTTTGGTAAAATAACCTTTAATTTTGGCAAATGATATTACTCTCATACTTATTATTAACTGATATGTACAAAGATAATAATAAAACACATATAATGTAATAATATTACAATATGTGTATTTTATTTTCGATATTTTGCAGTCAGAAACCTATGAAATACTCCTTTTGTGAGACTACTGTATAAACAAACGCCGCCTCTGATAATTATTCATAACTATTAATTATATTGAAAGTATATTTTTAACTCAAAGACATAATTTATATTGTGATTTATTGGTAAATTCATGATTTAAACTAAATAAACCGAAATCTTCCCTGTCATTCATGAGGTGAAGCAAGCCATAAAATGGAGAAATATAGAATTAAACTTAAATCTTTCGATATAAAAATATATATATTATCAGTAAATTAGATAGTTACGAGAATAAATTAACTGTTTTATATTAACGAAAAATATATTGTCATTATCGTTACGTTACCACACAGTGTAAGAGACAGAGTGGCAATGATATATAGTCAGGGATTTCGATAATAATGAAACTCCAATTCCTAGATTTGAAAAGGAAAAAAAGAATAGATTTTTATGAAAACTAAGCCTTTAATAAAAAAAACGATTTTCTGGATAGGAATGCTTACTTGCTTCTTTTTGGCACGTCATCTTTTGCAAAAAACTGACAATAGGATTGATAAAGACAGAATCAATGAGCAATACAGCTCTATGGATTTAGCCATTAAACCTCAAAATATATATCATGAGAAGTATGATTTATTAATTAAAAAATTTCAGAATTTTAAAAACTTAAACCTCATTGCGAAAAGTAATGGCGGGATACCATTTGGAAAACGATGTGAAATAATTGGTGATTATTTTACAATTTCAAAATTACATGGAAAATACACCAAAACAATTTCTAATTTAAACGGCATTAAGTTTCCTTTTCCAATAAATGACACATGTGAAAAGTTTGATTTAAGCGATATTGAAAAGAAGGATGATTTTAAAAGTGAAGATTTAAAAGACATATTTAAATTAATGTGCAAACTAGATATTGAATGGATTTCGAGGAATAATAATTATATTGAGTTCTCTAGTTATGTATATCCTGCAGACGCAAGCCTCGATTTTTATAATGGCTACATATACTGTCTAAATGATTCATTTCCGCAAATAAATAAGAATGTATATTACCTACTTTATCGGTTGGAAAATAATTGGTATTATTTTATAAAAGAAGCATATAAAGGAGAATTGATTTATTTTGGCCCTGGAAAAGACAAGTCGGAAACTGATGATGATTTCCAATACTTAAACAACTTGGATAAAACAAACGAAAAATAAAAACACCGATCTACTCGATTGTGCCTAGTACTTTATTCATTCACTATCAGTTTACCACCTAGTCTTGGTTTTAAAAATTCAATCAGTTTTGTGCGTTCATTTTCATCCGAGATATCATAATCAACGCTATCCCTTTTTGTTGTTATCACCAATTTCTCTTTATCAATCTGTACTTGCTTAATCTTTTTATAATTCAATTCTGGATTTACTCCAAAATCCTTGTATTTTAAATATTTATCACCTAAGAGGATGAAACAATTCTCATAAGTTAAAAGTCCCATTGCAATAAAAAATAATCCAAGATATGAAGTACTACTAATCCCCCAATATTCTACTCCAAATGAATGAATACAAAACCCAAGAATAAAAAAAACTAATCCACCAACGACTCCAATTATCACACCCCATTTTGCGCTGGAATCATTACCTAATCGAATCGCTTTTCCTTTTTTAAGTTTAATCCTTCTAAATATAAAATCATAAAGGAGGATAATAATAAGTATGAATGTAAATATTGGAAGAATGATATAATTCTCATACCGCTGAATAATAAAAAAGTATAAGAATAAAATTATCAATACAATGGCGAGTCTGATTAGTTTTTTCATCATTTGAATCAATTTGTCAATTCTTCATATTATCAATAAATCTTATTTCGCAACTTAGGTTCTTTGCTGTCGGCGCATTGGGCACAACTTATTTATAAATAGATACAACAATTTTTGTAACATAAACACTTGCTATACTATCAATTAGAAATATTAATCGTTTATAAACGTATATTTTTCTCTAAACGATTAACATACTCTTAAATATAATACGTAATAACGGCATATTATCAATTTTAAATAGATATATTTCAATTTTCATAGATCTATCTCTTTTACACTGGTTTATCGATTCTGAGGATAACTTTGTTGATTTTGATAATGTTAATGAAAGTAATAATGGTATATATATGCAAGATCCACCAAGAAGACCTAAATTTAGTATTCAAAGTTGGACAGCAATTGCTACTGCAGTAAAACTTATAAATGGAGTTAGAACACCTATTTATTCGATTCAATATGAATGGAGTGTAGTCAACGGTAAATACTCTAGTCATTTAGTATATATTACAACTCTAGAATGGATTACAAAAAGATTAATACAAGGAAGTAAAGTTAAATATAACAGTGGGAAATATGAAGTATTATAAGAATACACTAATTTCTATCTTGGTAATAATACTTTTGTCTTGTTGTCAAGAAAATTCGTCTGATAAAGAGTATATTATTTACAACAATATGCTTAAGGATATATATGTTTTTTCATTACACAGTGAAAGTGAAAAGTATTGTAATATAGTTAATAACCTAACAATTACAGGGGAAGATATTAATAACAACATATTGTATGGGAAAAATAACTTTTATCCGCAAAGTGATTCGATATTCAGAATCGTACTAAATGAAGATATGTGCAGAATTAAAATTACAGATACAATTGTTGGTAGGAGAAACTTTAAAATCCAAATAGTAAAAGACAGTTTAATGCTTTGTGCATATGGAGGTTCAGAAGATTGGCGTGACAAAGATATTGAACTCATCAATATAAAAAGTAGGCAAACAATACAAAAATGGCATTCTGATTATGATGATGTTAAGTACATATTTACTTATGATTGTATTTCTCTAGATAATAAATATATAGTTTATTCTGAGTGCAATAATCTTATTGATTTAAATAATGGTATTCATCAAGATATACGTAATCAATTACTTAGCGTTGACACTAAAGATGCTTTTACGTTGAAGGAAAAAGGATCTAATTTTGGCTTTGATTATAAAGGTATGTTAACCTATGTAGGTAATAAAGATGCTAATCTAATTTGTGGAAGAGATACTATTTTCGAAACTGTAAATAAAGAACAAATAGAAAATTATAGATTTAATAAAAAGCGTAATAAGATATTGATTCTTGTAAAAACAAACAATAATGACCCAGAAAATATACTTTACTATTATGACCTTAAAAGTCATAAACTAGAAAAATTAGCGATCAAGGAAGGATGTATAATTAATAATCCTTTTACTTATTTTTCTTTATTTACAATTAAGTAGTTAATGATGTATATACTAGAGAAGTCAGTTTGCTATAATATAGTTTAATGAATTATATGTATCCTAAATGCCTATTCTATAGGACATTTTTCAATACTGAGGTTATTTAAAATTGATAACCTCAGTATAAATTTATCTTGAACAAGATCGTAATTTGTAATTTAGAGTCATTATTTTACCATCGTTACGAAGTTTGGCTTTTAGTCTTTCCTAAATTGGAAATATCTAAGATAACTTTATTAATCCTGGCAATTGAAGAACGTACTTGCTCAAAATTGAGCTTTTCACCTTCTATTTCAGACGATTTGAGAATATCCAATGTCATAGTTGACAACATTGCCTCCTCCTTTACTGAAAATCTTAAAGCCTCCATTTGCCCTAAAATTAATCCATGTAAGTGCCGAACTTTCACTAACAGAACTTGAATTTCTTGTTCATTTTAAGTAAAAAAATGCCAATTGTCATATTGATAGATATACTTTGCCATTACTCATCTTCCTTTATGCGGTTAATACATGAATTATTCACCGAATAATTAAGGCGAATATTGCATTTGTTTATCGCATAAAGGAAAGTTCTTGTTTAACGCAATTCAAAAAGGCAGACTTTGCCTTTTTGTTTAAACAGGTTTCCCTTGGTACTTTTGTTACTCCTTTTTTGAGACTATTTTTATCTTAGAATTCGTTTGTATACAGTTTTTATTCTTTATTCAAGCAATATTTGTCAACCCATGCAGGGATGCTATCACATCTATAAGTTGCAATTCTACCTTCAAAAACATCTAGAATCAATCTAGACTTACTCTCACTATTATCAAAAATAAATGTTCTATATGTATGTTTTATTGCTTCACGCAACAATGAAAGACTTTTGTAGTATCTATCTTCAATCTTTTCTTCAGGAACCGGATGCCCACCGCTAAGTACTCGTTCCTTAACCCTTGATTTATTTATTTCAACACTTTCTGTAGAAATAAAATACAAATAATTCTTATAACCATTATCCTTAGCTTGCTTTAATACTTCAATCTTAGATTCATGAGACATAACTGTCTCAAAGGAAACATCATGATTGCAACTAATTAATTCTGAACGAAAGAAATCTGCCAAAATAGAGGCCTCATACGAATGACTTTCAGTTCCTGTTGAGAATATTGCATTCTCATTAAATTTAAGATTAAATAGATAACCTTGTGATGTTGCTTTTTTATATAAGGAATGATTCTTTAGGAAACTATCAAAATTTACTCCTAATTCAGTTTTTATATTATAATCAGAAAAGAAAATACCTTTTTTCTTTAATAATTCCTTTTCTATCTCATCTGCATTCAAATAAATACAACCTCGGTCTAAATTATAATTTTCCCTAATTTCATTAAAAACCGTACTTTTCCCTGAACCATTGGGGCCTGCAAACATTCTTAATCTATGATTTGACATTAAGTCTAAAAATCTAGAATAGTAGTATCTCCAATAGTAACTTTCCTTTCTGTTACTATTGTAAGTTCTTTACTCGGTCTGCCATGTTTCTTTACAATGATTTTTCCATTCTGTTTTAAAACAAGTTCTCTAGAGATTTTTTTCGCTTTTTTAAAACCTTTTTTAGTCCCTTCTGCAGCGACCCAATTCAGTTTAGACCAATCATTTTCATCTTCTACAACTTTCAACAAAATGCATCTTCCCTCTACCTCCTGATAAGCTTTACTTTTCTTTTTTAGAAAAAACTTATTTGATTTATTTGTTTCAGACCAATTCATATCAATTATAATTAGATTTCAAAATTAACAATAAAAACAATTTACCCAAAATACCACACTCCAAACTTTATATTAAATCATCACCAGCGTTAAATTGCATACAACTTATTTATAGATAGATATAACAATTATTGTAACATAAACACTCATTATACTATCAATTACATATATTGATCGTTTATAAACGTTTAGAGTATAATATACATTTATAAACGATTAACGACTCTTAAATATAATTTGTGATAACGGGAAAAAATCATATTTCAATAATATATTTCCATTTTCATGGATCTATCCCTTTTACACTCCTTTTTTGTGAGACTACAAATAATGTAAGTAACTGTGCACATTCTTTTTTTTATTGCAATTCATATTGCAAAATTTTTATCATTACTATTTTTTATTTGTATATTATAAGCTTAGAATATTAAATGTTACACTTATAAAAAAGAAATCTTATGCCAATTAAACCAGGTCCAAAAAGAATTGCCAAAACCACCGGCAAACCAGACAGACGTCAACGAGACAATAAGGAAACTCCGGGAAATACTCCATCATTGAAGCCTCATAAGCATAAAAAAGGAGATTAATTTATAGTTTAGATTTTCTTCTTAGCAATTTGAAGTAAAGTTATGTTTGGTTAAAAATTAAAGGCACGATCAATTTGATTTATCGTGCCTTTATGATTCATTTCTTCACTTTTGATATGTTTTAATCTGCGTTTTAAGAGGCTACTTTATTCATAAAATAATTTTCAATCAAATATAAAAATAATATCTAAGGGCGCTTCTTTAAATGATGAATTTGCAGTTGAAGGGCTTTGATTTCTGTGTTTTACGTTTATAATCATCTATATTTATTGTGCAAGCTGCATTCTTATATTTTAGAGTTATTTTTCAATTTTTCTTTGCTGAGATTCTACTCTTAACCGTGCAACCGCTTATTTAAATTTGTTAATTTTTATGATATTAAATTTATGGTGACTGATATATAGCTAAATATCAATTTATAATTCTATTTGAGACTATTTTGTATCTACGCTAATACACGTATTTTAAAATATGATTTTGTACTGTTCTTATTCTCGAGGATAGAATAAAACTTTGTGTTATGAAATCTCTCACTCATTTATTAAATAAAGATGTTCGGCTTAAAGAAGGACTGAATGCATGTATGAATTGCGGTATTTGTACTGCCATTTGTCCTGCTGCCGAGTATTTTGAGTATGACCCCAGAACCATTGTTAATGCTGTTCAATCTCATAATGAAGAAATGATTCAAAAGTTGATTGAAAGTGATACAATATGGATGTGTGGTCAGTGTATGTCGTGTAAAACCCGTTGTCCCAGAAATAACTGTCCGGGATTGATTATAAATGTCCTGCGCAAAATTTCTCAGGAAACCGGGGCTTTTATTAAAAGCAGATTGGGCCGCCAACAATTCTTACTTGTGAAAACTATTGGAGCAAATATTCTTAAATACGGCTATTGTGTTAATCCTCATAGTGTAATTCCTTCTGGACATCCCGAACAAGGGCCTGTTTGGGAGTGGATTTACGAAAACAAAGAAAAGGTATATGAACGGGTAGGTGCAAATTTGGATAAGGAAGGTGCCGGAGCCATGCGAAAAATAGATCAGGAGGATTTAAATGATCTGGACTACATATTTACCGAGAGTGGAGGAAAACTCTTATTTCAGACCATAGAAAAGTACAGTATGAAAAAGGCATTTGAGCTGGGATTTACCGATAGTAAAGGGAATCCTGATATGGAAAGATATATTGATTATTTACAAAATGAGGATGATGAAGAATGATCATACAAGCAAGGTAATAGCTGAGGATAACTATTACTTTTTACGAAGCTGTATCCGTCAGAATTTTTTCCCGGGAGCAGAAAAAGTATTTCTGGATATATTAAGAAATAAACTGGGAAAAACGGTCATTGACGATCCGCATCATACCACTTGTACCGGTATAGGCTATCATAGTGATATTGTACCTTTTGATACCTATCAAACTACCGTAGCCCGACAATTTGCTTTAATGACAGAACTGGGAGTGAAGAATGCTGCAGTTTCTTGCATTACTTCCTATGGAGGATATAATGAAGTGCTGGAAACCTGGGAGCATTTCCCTGAACAGGAAACTCAGACTCGCGAATTTTTAAAAAAAGCTACAGGAAGAGTATTTGATATACCCGAGAACATCTCACATGCGTGCGATATTATTTATAAATACCGAAATGAAATTGCTCAATTAGCAAAATATAAACTGGTTAACAAACATACAGGTACACCTTTAAAGGTAGTGGATCATATTGGTTGTCATTACGCTAAAATATTCCCTGATAAAGGAGTAGGAGGTGCCGAGAAATCAACTGTATTAACTGCTATGGTTAAAGCGTGGGGTGGTGAATCGGTTGATTATCCTGAGCGTCGCCATTGCTGTGGCTTTGGTTTCAGGCATTACCTGATTAAAAATAACAGAAGTTATTCCATCTCAAATTCTAAAAAGAAGTTTGAAAGTATGGAGCCATACAAACCGGATTTCATTGTAACCAATTGCCCTGGCTGTAATATGTTTTTAGACCGATGGCAATATGCTTTGGCGCAGATTGAAGGAAAAACATACAGTGGAGATAAAAATGGGATTCCAGTATTGTCGTATGAAGAGTTAGCAGGTCTTGTTTTAGGGTATAATCCATGGGATATGGGTTTTCAGATGCATCAGGTAAACATTGAACCATTGTTGGATAAAATAGGTGTCGTGTATAATCCTGATGAAAAATATCTCGATAATAAAGGAAATCCCATAGGTGAACCATTGTTTTCAGGTTGTTTGAATGAATAGTGTAAGCATTAGAATATGAATATAAAGAAACAAGTTGCGATTATTGGTGGAGGCATTGCAGGATTAGAAGCCGCATCTGTATTAATAAAACAAGGTTTAAGCGTTACTATATTCGAAAAGCAAAATAGGGAAGGAGGAATGTTGAATCATTGGAGTAAGTTATTTCCTGATTTTGCTTCATCCAATCAAATATTAGATCAATATAAAGTAAAAAGAAATAATCTGAATGTGTTTTACAATACTCAAATATCATCCATCAAGCCAAAAGATAATAAGTTTGAAATTTCTGATAACTGCAATTTGAAATTTTATGCAGATTCTGTGCTTTTGTCAATCGGCTATAAAGTATTTGACGCTACATTAAAAGAAGAATACGGATACGGATTATTTTATAATGTGATTACTTCTGTTGATTTTGAAAGAATTCATAAATCAGGTGAGTTATTAAAAACAGCATCAGGAAAACAACCTAAGCGAGTTGCTATTATTCATTGTGTAGGCTCCAGAGATGCCAAAGTAGGTAATACGTATTGTTCAAAGGTTTGCTGCATTACAGGTGTAAAACAGGCTATAGAGATCAATAAAATGTTGCCCGATTGTGAGGTGTTTAACTTTTATATGGATCTGCGTTTGTATGGTTCAAAATACGATGCTCTTTATCTTGAAGCTCAAAAACGACATAAAATACAATTCATCAGAGGGCGTTTATCCGAAGTGTCTGAAAAAGAAGACATGAGTCTTCAGATTAAAGCAGAAGATACACTGCAAGGCAGGCCTCTGAGGATGAATGTGGATATGGTCATCTTACTTGTAGGAATGGAAGCTGATGAGCTGAATCCGGATTTATGCAAACAAACCAATTTACAGCTTGATGAAAATAGGTTTTTTAAATCAAAGAACATGCAAACAAGCAGATGTGGTTCAACACAGATAGGTGTCTTTTTATCTGGTTGTTGTATTTGTCCCATGACTGTGAATGAAACGCTGGATAATGCCAGATCGGCAGCCTTTGAGGTGGTTAATTATTTAAACTCAGACGCACATGAATAATCTGGATTTTCTCAAACCCAAATCGCGTCAAATTGACTTTGATAAATTTGATAACCGGATATTGGATTATGTGTTAGAGCGGGAAGAATCCTTTTTAACCTGTATGTCGTGTGGTGGTTGTACTGCAACATGTAGCGCCGGTAATTTAACGAGTTTCAATATCCGAAAAATTGGTTTGTCCTTACGCCGGGGAAACGTCAAGGATCTATCAGAAGAAATTGAGAAATGTATGTTCTGTGGAAAATGCACTTTAGTATGTCCGCGTGATATTAATATTCGCAATGTGGTTCTTTTAATTAAAAAGCGTATTGCTCAATTGAAATCAGATAATGCTTTATAATACAATGGATATACTTGTTAGCTTGCCGTTTTTTATTGGTTTGATATATCTGGTATTAGCCTTTTTATATCGAAGTGTAAAATGGATCAAAGGATTATCGAAATTTGATAAGCTTCGGTTGATGCAATTAATGAGTAGCAAACGATTATTTAATTCCATTCGTGAGATATTCTTAGAATCTTTATTACACCGAAAGATATTTAGAAAAAACAGAGTACTGGGCTATATGCACATGAGTTTGGCTTTTGGTTGGTTTTTATTGATAATTGTGGGTCATGTTGAAACCATGATAGCTGATCAATCCCTTTTGGTTCCATTCCATAAAGCTGTATTCTTCCGCTTTTATAATACTAATGAAGATTTCCAGTTAACGAAGTTTTTTGCTTTTGCAATGGATTTTCTTTTGCTGTTTGTGCTTTCCGGGTTAGTACTCGCCATGCTTAAACGTTTTAAAAAGAAAGTATTTGGACTTAGACGAACAACAAAGCTAAAATCAGGCGACAGAATTGCATTAACCTCTTTGTGGTTAATATTTCCGTTACGATTACTGGCAGAAAGTAATACTGCAGCTATCTACCATAATGGTGGATTTTTAACTTCAGGAGTGGGACATCTGATGTCATATTTAGTAAATCCAGATGTGTTATACATAGCATTATGGATGGCTTACTCAATGGCACTTGGTTTCTTTTTTGTTTCCTTGCTTAACTCAAGGTACATGCATATCCCTACCGAGGTTGTTTTAATATTTTTGCGCAATGCAGGTATCAAGCATAAAAAGCAAAACGACACGTATACTGATGTTCAGGTATATTCATGTTCGCGTTGTGGATTGTGTTTGGATAGATGTCAATTATCCGTTGCCGGGATAGATGATTCACAGTCGGTATATTTACTTAAAAACATTAGAAATAATAATCTGAGTGATGAAAAGTTATTTAATTGCCTGATGTGCGGTAAATGCCAGATCGATTGTCCTGTGGGTATTGAAACCATTAACTTAAGAATCACACAACGCATTGAATCAACCAGGCAGTATAATTCATCATACGAGTATCTTAAAACCTATGAATCCCCCAAAGCCGATGTGATATATTTTGCTGGTTGCATGACGCATTTAACTCCCGGGATTATTACTGCAATGAAACAGATTTTTGCTTTGTCGGGTCAGAATGTATGGTTTATGGATGAGGATAAAGCCCCATGTTGCGGGCGACCGCTGATTTTAGCAGGACAATACGAAGCTGCAAAAAAGTTAATAGAAAACAATACCCAAATGATATTGGATTCAGGAGCATCAACATTGGTGGTGTCTTGTCCTATTTGCTACCGGGTATTTAAGGAGGATTATACATTGCACAATGTTAAGGTTGTATTTCATTCAGAATATATTCAAGATCTGATTTCAGCCGAAATTCTACCTGTCCAAAAATCAGAACTTAAAATGGTTTATCATGACCCATGTGAGTTAGGCCGTGGAATGGGCATGTATGAACAACCCCGCGAATTATTAAAATTAGTAGGGAATGTTATTCCATTAAATGAAGAAAAGGAAAATGCTTATTGTTGTGGAGGTAGTTTAGGTAATATTAAAATCAAAGCAAATCAAACTCATCTTTTACGAGATCAGGCTTTAAGTGAATTTAAAGCCCTTAATCCTGATATATTAGTAACCACATGTCCTAAATGTAAAAAAACATTTGCAAGCGGACGAAAAATTAAAGTTTTGGATATTGCCGAGATAGTTGTTGATGTATTGGTTAAAGGTGAAGATAAAAGAACAATTATACCAAGAGAAGAAATTATAGAGGAAGCATCGTTAAAATCTGATTTGGTGAAATTATAGAACTCTACAGATCATGGAAAATAAATGATTTGCAGCTCGCTTTTTCTGTCAACGTATTACGCTAATTATCACGAATTAATAACTTCCTTATGTTTTATGGAAATTCATCAAACATTACATTGTATGTTAAAATAATTCGCATTAATTCGATGATAAGCATCAAATCTCAAAATACTTATTCTTAATGGCAAAAATCACCAGCTCAGCCGTATTACCACATTGAGTTTTAGATAAAAGGTTTTCTCTGTGTTTATCAACAGTTCGTTTGCTGATATTTAGTTTCTCACCAATTTCCTGGTTCGATAAACCCAGACAGATGTTGAGCAATACCTCCATTT
Organism: uncultured Saccharicrinis sp.; assembly: GCA_963663905.2. Lineage (GTDB taxonomy): Bacteria > Bacteroidota > Bacteroidia > Bacteroidales > Marinilabiliaceae > Saccharicrinis. The sequence continues at coordinate 67,251 of CAXXQP010000002.1, forward strand.
CTCTTTTGGTAAGCTCGTCAATATCCGGTTGATTTTGTTTCCTGTTCATTTTGGTAACAATGGAGGACAAGATTTCAGGTGAGAAGTAATTTCTATCGTTATATACCTCTAAAATAGCCGTTTCAACATCGTTAAACTTTGAGTTTTTGACTAAAAAACCTTTGGCGCCGGCTTCAATCATCTCGGTATAAAAATTCTCATCCGAATACATCGAAAGCGCTATGATTTTTAAATCAGGGAATAGTTTTAATGCCTGTTGAGTAGCCTCTATACCATTTAAAACCGGCATATCAATATCCATCAAAACTACATCCGGAAGATACTCGCTAATATGATCCAAAAAATCCTGTCCATTAACAGCCTCCCTGATTTCAGATATGTATATACTATTATTCAATAAAAATTTTAAGCCTTCTCTAAACAGAGAATGATCATCTACTAGATATATTTTGAGTTTATGTTCCATTTTATTAGATCAATAGGTTTTTAGATCATTTGGTCATTAGATTAATTGAGCTCTATAGAATTGTTAAGCTGTTTATTTGTCGAATTGTTGATTTGTGATTAATCACCAAATCATTATTTACACCTTTCACCCTCTTATTATAAAGGTAACTTAATGCTCGTTTTAAATCCGTTATTAAAGCTACTTGTAATACTAATAGAACCGTTTAAAGATTTAACACGGGATTTAATATTAATGATACCCATACCTTTTTTAATATTAGAAGTGTCAAAACCTTTACCATCGTCTGCATAATTAAATTCAATATGGTTTTTGTCTTCTGTTATTGAAATATCTACTTGTTGTGAATGGGCATATTTAAGTGTATTATTTATTAATTCGCAACAAATCCGATAAAGAATAACTTCAAGATCTGAACCATACCGTAGTTTTTCAATGTTGGTAGATAGGTTGATTTTTATTGATTCTTTTGATACAATATTATTAATAAAGTTTTTAATGGCCTTATGTAATCCATAACGTTCCAAAACGTGGGGAGTAAGATGATTTGAAATTTCTCGTGTGGTGTCAATGGCATTATCCACCATATTTTCAACCTTGTCTAACAATAGCGTATTCCTTTCCGAAATATTAGTTTTGTCGATAGCTGAAATGGTCAATTTAGCCGATGATAAAACCGGACCTAAACCATCATGTAATTCTTTGGAGAAGTATTTACGTTCTTTTTCTTCAGTTCTGATAATGGCAGAAAGCAGTTTAGCCTCGCTTTCTTTACGTAATTGATGAATTCGGTTTAAAACCTCAAATATCTTACGAATATAGATGGAAGCCACAAGCATGGTCAATGAAATAACGACTGCAATCCAACTATTCAAAATTGATATATCATCAAAGGGAGCATCCTTATAAAAGTAAAGTAGTTCAACAAACCTACGGATAGCCATCAATAAAAAGCCAATAGAAATACTAATCCAGGCTATATTAAACCTGGTTTTTGGTATTAAACTGATCGTAAAGAAAAAGGCAACAAATTGAGCAACAACAGCAACAATTAAAGCAATTTGAATTTCCATACAACAAAGTTATCAGAATAGTACTTTAAAAATATACGTTTTTATGCGTATTGGGGATTGGGTGGATTTGAGGAATGGTATATTTTAATATAGAATGGGTCTAAATTTCGTTAATTAACGAATTTGTTATTTATTTATTTATTGAAGGGAGAAGTTTAACCAAGTCCCGGTGGTTTTGCCTTTCGCGAGACTAATTTTCTTAGGATTCGATTAGTCAAAGTATTTATTCATTCTTTTGGGTTTACAATAATAATATTCTTAGAATCAAGTCCTTCGTGAATAAAAAGTTCAGGAGTTTCTTGTTCTGTAATTCCTTCTAACATTAATAAAGCCTTTGCTTGTTCAAATGCTTTTTCAACAGACAGTCCAAAACCAATTGAGGAATAGAATTGTGATGAAAAAGTCAATGCGGCTTCATCATCTATACTTGTGTTCATTCCTATTGCTGCTTCTACATGTTCAACGACTGCTTCTGCCTGATTCCTTGAATAACAAGTATTAAAAAACACTAATCTTATCTCTTCTGATGAAGCCATCATTGTTTGCACAATTGCTTCTTTACTAACAAATTTTGCATTTCCGCTATTAGTCTGAAAGATAATCTCATCGTTATATGAGCCATGACCACTAAAATGGATAATTGACGGATTATGCTCATTAATCGCTTGTAAAACATCTTTGGGTTGGACAGCCCAACATGTTTGAAATCGAATCGAATCACGGTGTTTTGATTTAGTAATCATTTCTGTAATTGAACGAGCTTCTTCATCTAGTCTTAATTGAACTTGGTCTATTGGATTAGATGCTAAAAAAAGCACAGAAATCTTCTCTGGAATTTTTCGTATCTGTTCTATTGCATTTATAGTCTCAACATGAAGCTTGCTATGCTCACTAAGTGTACTATTGATTGCCTGAAAACTCTTCTCTTGTTCTCGTAATTGTCTGTCTGTTTCTTGTTTTTTTTTCTTAAACTCCTTTGATTCTTCACTGTCAATTCTTTTTTGGATATCGGCTAATTCTTTTTGCTTCTTTGAAATCTTAGTTTCAAATCCAGCAATTTTAATTGTTAAGTCTGCTGATTCTTTTTCTAATCTTGCAATTTCACGTAGTTTTGAATTAATTATACTAGCTGATTTTGTCCTGTTTATTGCTTGCGAAGCTCTATTAATTTTTACAGACTTATCAGCAATTTTCTTTTGTTCTCTAGCTTTATCCTGCTGCAATTTGGTAAGCTCTTGAGTTTTCCTTTGAAAATTATTTCTATATGAATCAAGTAATCCCAAATCTATATGTTTTAGTTAATGGTTCGTAACTTTTTTCGTAACTTATTTGTAAATAGAAATAACAATTGACGTTTAATAAATACCTATTATACTACAAATTACACACTCCTAAATATAATATGTAATAACGGCATATTATTAAATTTCAATAAATATATTTTCATTTCATGGATTTACCTCTTCTTGCACTCCTTTTGTGAGACTATTTATACCTAAAAAAGACTTTTTTAATAAATAGTCCATTTGAAGATTTAGTTATAATTAGTTAATAACTATTTTAGCATATGATTAACTAATTTACAAAGGTGATGTATCTCCATATGACTGGGGGATATATTTTAGTTGGCATGTATACAGGAGAACCAAACGTACCACAAAAATTTGAATGGCTAAAAAAAGAGTTACATATCAAGAAAGAGCTGAAAGATTAGCTAAAGCAGTTGATATTGCGGTTAAAATAATCAATGAATCAGACCGATCTGGAGATGATTTTAAAACACCGATGATTAATTTTTGCAATCAGATTAAACAAATGGCATTGAATCCAAAGCCTCAGTTTAAAAAAGTCGCAAGTATAAAATATCTGGAAAATGATTTTTTGATTTATTGGAATGAATCGGCTGATAAGGAAGTCGATAAATTTTGGAATGAACTATATAAAAATGGGATTGACTTCGAGAGAAAAGATACCATTAAAACGGTTCTAAAAAGGGGAAGAATAAAGGATATTCACGAATATGACAACATTGTTGATAATATCGTTGTGGCTGAACAAATTGGACGGATAAATAAGGAAGAAGCTATTGAATTAAGTCAAATGATTGGTGATTTTGAAACTAAAAATAAAGGAAAGGATCTATAGCCGTGAAATTTAAAAACATGATTATCCTAATGACTTTGTTACCTGGACTTATTTCATGTAGGCAGAATGAAATAACATTTGACAAAGAATTGTGGGCTTTGAGCATTGATGGATTCTATGAACATCGAGAAAAAATGATTACAGACTTATTAGAAAATAGATTGAGTAACGGGATGACATACCAATCTGTTATTGACCTTTTAGGAAAACCAGCAAATTTTGCAAACTTGGATTCTAATACAATTGGATATGAAGTTCTTGTTGATTATGGGTGGGACATTGACCCAGTAGAAACAAAGACTCTTTTAATTATTTTTTCATCAGATTCGACAATTTCGCATTTTAAATTAAACCATTGGAAGAAGTAAAATAATAAAGCACGACATGCCAATCGAATTCTAAGATAAAGAATTACTGGTACCAACAAAGTCGTTCATGGAATACTCCTTTTGTGAGACTTATTATATCAAATAAAAATGACTTCTTGAATAAATTACACGTTAGATTGTTTGGCTAATTAACATGAATACCTATTTTAGTAAGTCGTTAACCTAAATACAAAAGCATAATATCTCCTAATGACTTGGGAACATATTTTAGTTGATAGCAATTCAGAAAGAAAATAATATAATAGAAGGTAAAATTTATATAAAAAACTGGAGTAGTGAATCAATAATATTGAAAGAAGACATTAAAATTAAAGATTTACTAAGAAACAAAAACTTAAAAATAAGAGGCACTAGAAACTTTAATAGATAAAATCAAATGTTAGCTATCCTTCATGCGCAATATGCCAATCTATAGCATAATAACGTTAATTCGTTCTCACCTATTGATACTACGTGTTTAATTTACCTCACAAAATGATTTAAAATAATATGACAAGTAAACTCTCATTGATATTATTAATAATTCTTTTAAGCTCTTTTCTGTCTGACTCCTTTAAAGATAGTCAATTAAAGTATTCGAGAGTTCGACAAGCATATAAGGATAAAGAAAGCAGTATGTTAAATCTCCTTCAGGAAATACAAATAGATAGGAGCAAACTGAAAATTTATCTTCGGGCATTTAAAAAAGAGAAGCAAATTGAGTTGTGGGGTAAGGGTGATTCTGAAATGAAATATTCATTAATTAAAACATATGATGTTTGTCGTACTTCTGGCAACTTAGGACCTAAAAGGAAACGAGGAGATTTGCAAATACCTGAAGGATTTTATAACATAGACAGATTCAATCCTTACAGTAATTTTTATCTGTCTTTAGGAATTAATTATCCAAACAAATCTGACAGGATTTTAGGAGTAAAAGGCAATCTTGGAGGAGATATTTTTATTCATGGAGCGTGTGTGACAATTGGATGTATGCCAATTACAGATAGTCAGATTAAAGAATTATATATATTCTGCATTGAAGCCAGAAATAACGGGCAATCAAAGATTCCTGTTACGATTTTTCCCTCGAAATTAACAGAAAATGAGTTTAGACGACTGATTAATATATACAATAAGGATTCTGAGAAAATAGGATTATGGACTGATCTTAAAAAGGGTTACGATATTTTTAATGAAACAAAACAACTCCCAACTATTGGGTTTTTAAATTCTGGGAGACATAATGTTAACTAATAACTGGTTGCAATAAATGGGAATATTGGTGATAAGCAAGACCCAGTGATTATTCTTATTATTCAGCAGCATTAGGTTTTGCGTTAATTTTTCACTCCTTTTGTGAGACTATAAAAGGTTAACAAAAATATTGTTACATAGGATTATTAATAACTAATAATTATATTTGAGTAAATGAAATGCGGAATTTACTTTTAATAGTATATTGTTGGCTGTCCAAATTCTAGGGTGGCACTTTCATTCCATAAATTATCTATAAAAGTAGAGAGAGAGTATCTAACCGAATAATCAATTAATGAAAATAAAATATAAGTTTTTTCAAGAGGAAAAGCTTCTTGTGTATCGTGTGTTAGGAAAGTTTTCTATAAATCAGTGGGAGAAGTATTATCATAAATTATTACAAAGAAAAGAATGGGAGTATGTTGAAAATGTATTAGTTGATTTCAGAGAAACCGTTAATTTACTTGAAGTTATAAATGATATACCTGAGATGAAAAAATTCAGAACAGAAATTATAAAAAAGAAATATCAAACAGTACTTTTAGCAGATAATCCAGATACGACCGTTTTTACACATTTATATGTTAATGAATTATTGCAAGATTATCCATGCACTTATTGTTCGACCATCGAGTATGCATTAAAAGTTTTTGAAATAGATATGATTTTACCTGATTTTGAAGCAATGATTTGTTCCTTGGATGAATTATTCAGGAATTAAGCCACTTTTTCTGTGGAGCTATTAATAATTTATAGTATGATTATAAATATTTCACTAAAAATAATATTTTTGCATCGTATCCATTCGGCCTGATACATATTGTTAACAAAAGCATGCCTACTTAGCTTTGATTCAAAAAATAAGTATGAAAGAATCGAGTTACAGGAAGTTAATAGAAGAACAAGAACAATCAGGATTAAGCGTTAGAGATTTTTGTTCCAACCAAGGATTTGCAGTTTCAACTTTCTACAAATGGAAAAAGACATTGCAAGAAGAACAAGTTCAGAGTTTTGTGCCTCTGGTAATAAAAGAGAAGAAATATACAAAAGAGGTACCGATTGTAAGAGATGAAAAAACAATTGATAATAACACATTTGAGTTTACTTTTCCAAACGGAACAAAGCTAAAGCTCACTGGGGAATTAGATCTATCAGTTCTCAAAGCAATTATTCATCTTTAATAAAACCAGACTATGTTTAATTTACATGGGAAGCTTCAGTATTTCCTATACCCGGCACCAGTTGATATGCGTAAAAGTTTCTATACCCTAAGTGGCGTAGTTAGTTCTATTATGAAACGTAATGTACAAGATGGAGAGGCCTTTATTTTTGTTAATCGAAATATGAGTATAATGAAAGTTCTCCATTTAGAGCATGGAGGATTGGTTATTTACCATAAGAGACTTGAAAATGGCACTTTTACATTACCTAGATTTAATGAAGATATCGTGTCACAGCAAATAACCTGGCAGGAATTAATGATGATTGTAGACAATGTAAAACCTATAAAAAGAAGATTGAAAAAACGTCAAAAATCAATCTGATTTCCATTCGCAAATTAGGCTACACCCCCTGATTTTACTATCTTTAGGCGTCTAATAGATCAGGGGATAAATGAGCCAATTTTCAGATAATGATGATTTCATACAAGAACTACTTCAGCAAAGAGATGAACTCTATGCAGAAGTATCTCGTTTTCGTCATGCAGATAATGGTACATTAGATACTCTTGAAAAAGAAAATAGAGAAAAAGATACTATCATTAAGCAGCAATCAGAAAAAATTGATAAGCTATTAGATCAATTAGCCTGGTATAAACGTAAAATGTGGAATCCTTCCAGAGAACGGTATATACCAGAGAATCCTGATCAAAGGAAAATAGACTGGGACGGATTGGACTTATTGCCGGAGGAAGAAAAGCTGACAAAAGAAGCTGACAAAGAAATAATCGCTTACGAACGTCGCAAACCACAAAAAGAAAAAAAGAAACCTGTTCGTTTACCACTTCCTGAAGATCTTAGAAGAGAAGAAGAGTTTATAGAACCAGAAGGTCTTAATGAAAACTGGGTACGTATAGGAGAAGAAGTTACTGAGGTACTAGAATATAAACCGGGAGAACTTTATGTGCGTAAAATAATACGCCCAAAGTATGCTGTAAAATCAGAAGAACAAATAACTGAAGAACAATCAAGAATCAGGATTGCTTCACTTCCCTTATTACCATTGCCACGTAGCAATGCAGATGCATCATTACTGGCAGAGATAATCATGAATAAATATCTCTATCATATACCTTTTCATCGCCAGATAGCCATGTTCAAACAGTTGGGATTGATACTTTCTGCATCAACAGTAAATGGATGGTTTAAGGATGTTTGTGATTTGCTTCGGGCATTATATTACCGACTGGGAGAAATAGTGAAGGATAGTGACTATATACAGGTTGACGAGAGCACCGTTCCTGTTGTAAATGATGAAAAACACAAGACGGTAAAAGCTTATTTGTGGATGGTTCGATCAGTAATGAAAAATCTGGTTTATTTTCATTACGACAAAGGTTCCAGAGCTCAAAAAGTAGTGGTTGAACTTTTACACGATTATAAAGGCGCTATCCAAACAGACGGATATGAAGCTTACTCCATCTACGAACAAAAGAAAGGTGTTTTGCTCTTGGGATGCTGGGCTCATGCGCGTCGTAAATTTGAAGAAAGCCTCAAGGAAGATAAAGCTGGAGCTGAATATGCATTGCTTCAGATAGGTAAACTATATCAAATCGAAACAATGGCTGATGATCAGGAATTAGATTTTCAGCAACGAGCAGAACTTCGTACTCGTTTGGCTTATCCAATTATGGTTGCATTTGAAAAATGGATTGTCAATTATTATCCGAAAGTTTTACCAAATGGACGAATGGGAAGAGCATTGAAATATACGTATTCCCTTTTTTACCGCTTGTCACGCTATCATTTGGATGGACGATATAAATTGGATAACAACTTGGCAGAAAATGCCATTAGGCCTCTGGCTTTAGGTAGAAAAAATTATTTGTTTTGCGGCAATCATGAAGCTGCCGAAAACGCTGCTGTTATATATTCTTTAATAGGATGCTGTAATGCTTGTGATGTTGATGTTCGAGAATGGTTAATCGATGTATTAACAAAGATTCCAAACGTATCCATTCGGCCTGATACATATTGTTAACAAAAGCATGCCTACTTAGCTTTGATTCAAAAAATAAGTATGAAAGAATCGAGTTACAGGAAGTTAATAGAAGAACAAGAACAATCAGGATTAAGCGTTAGAGATTTTTGTTCCAACCAAGGATTTGCAGTTTCAACTTTCTACAAATGGAAAAAGACATTGCAAGAAGAACAAGTTCAGAGTTTTGTGCCTCTGGTAATAAAAGAGAAGAAATATACAAAAGAGGTACCGATTGTAAGAGATGAAAAAACAATTGATAATAACACATTTGAGTTTACTTTTCCAAACGGAACAAAGCTAAAGCTCACTGGGGAATTAGATCTATCAGTTCTCAAAGCAATTATTCATCTTTAATAAAACCAGACTATGTTTAATTTACATGGGAAGCTTCAGTATTTCCTATACCCGGCACCAGTTGATATGCGTAAAAGTTTCTATACCCTAAGTGGCGTAGTTAGTTCTATTATGAAACGTAATGTACAAGATGGAGAGGCCTTTATTTTTGTTAATCGAAATATGAGTATAATGAAAGTTCTCCATTTAGAGCATGGAGGATTGGTTATTTACCATAAGAGACTTGAAAATGGCACTTTTACATTACCTAGATTTAATGAAGATATCGTGTCACAGCAAATAACCTGGCAGGAATTAATGATGATTGTAGACAATGTAAAACCTATAAAAAGAAGATTGAAAAAACGTCAAAAATCAATCTGATTTCCATTCGCAAATTAGGCTACACCCCCTGATTTTACTATCTTTAGGCGTCTAATAGATCAGGGGATAAATGAGCCAATTTTCAGATAATGATGATTTCATACAAGAACTACTTCAGCAAAGAGATGAACTCTATGCAGAAGTATCTCGTTTTCGTCATGCAGATAATGGTACATTAGATACTCTTGAAAAAGAAAATAGAGAAAAAGATACTATCATTAAGCAGCAATCAGAAAAAATTGATAAGCTATTAGATCAATTAGCCTGGTATAAACGTAAAATGTGGAATCCTTCCAGAGAACGGTATATACCAGAGAATCCTGATCAAAGGAAAATAGACTGGGACGGATTGGACTTATTGCCGGAGGAAGAAAAGCTGACAAAAGAAGCTGACAAAGAAATAATCGCTTACGAACGTCGCAAACCACAAAAAGAAAAAAAGAAACCTGTTCGTTTACCACTTCCTGAAGATCTTAGAAGAGAAGAAGAGTTTATAGAACCAGAAGGTCTTAATGAAAACTGGGTACGTATAGGAGAAGAAGTTACTGAGGTACTAGAATATAAACCGGGAGAACTTTATGTGCGTAAAATAATACGCCCAAAGTATGCTGTAAAATCAGAAGAACAAATAACTGAAGAACAATCAAGAATCAGGATTGCTTCACTTCCCTTATTACCATTGCCACGTAGCAATGCAGATGCATCATTACTGGCAGAGATAATCATGAATAAATATCTCTATCATATACCTTTTCATCGCCAGATAGCCATGTTCAAACAGTTGGGATTGATACTTTCTGCATCAACAGTAAATGGATGGTTTAAGGATGTTTGTGATTTGCTTCGGGCATTATATTACCGACTGGGAGAAATAGTGAAGGATAGTGACTATATACAGGTTGACGAGAGCACCGTTCCTGTTGTAAATGATGAAAAACACAAGACGGTAAAAGCTTATTTGTGGATGGTTCGATCAGTAATGAAAAATCTGGTTTATTTTCATTACGACAAAGGTTCCAGAGCTCAAAAAGTAGTGGTTGAACTTTTACACGATTATAAAGGCGCTATCCAAACAGACGGATATGAAGCTTACTCCATCTACGAACAAAAGAAAGGTGTTTTGCTCTTGGGATGCTGGGCTCATGCGCGTCGTAAATTTGAAGAAAGCCTCAAGGAAGATAAAGCTGGAGCTGAATATGCATTGCTTCAGATAGGTAAACTATATCAAATCGAAACAATGGCTGATGATCAGGAATTAGATTTTCAGCAACGAGCAGAACTTCGTACTCGTTTGGCTTATCCAATTATGGTTGCATTTGAAAAATGGATTGTCAATTATTATCCGAAAGTTTTACCAAATGGACGAATGGGAAGAGCATTGAAATATACGTATTCCCTTTTTTACCGCTTGTCACGCTATCATTTGGATGGACGATATAAATTGGATAACAACTTGGCAGAAAATGCCATTAGGCCTCTGGCTTTAGGTAGAAAAAATTATTTGTTTTGCGGCAATCATGAAGCTGCCGAAAACGCTGCTGTTATATATTCTTTAATAGGATGCTGTAATGCTTGTGATGTTGATGTTCGAGAATGGTTAATCGATGTATTAACAAAGATTCCAAACTATAATAATGATTACTCTAAAGATTTAGCAGATCTTTTACCTCACAATTGGAAAAATTCTAATAAAACAGAGATTATTCCAACAGATTCCAATAATTGTTAGATTTTCTACATTGTTGCTAAAAATGGCTTTACTTCTTGAACTCAATTAATTTTAACATACGTGCGAGACCGCATGCTTACTTCCAAACTATAATAATGATTACTCTAAAGATTTAGCAGATCTTTTACCTCACAATTGGAAAAATTCTAATAAAACAGAGATTATTCCAACAGATTCCAATAATTGTTAGATTTTCTACATTGTTGCTAAAAATGGCTTTACTTCTTGAACTCAATTAATTTTAACATACGTGCGAGACCGCATGCTTACTTTGCATCAGGGTTAGGTTTGGTTAAAGATTAAAAGGCACTATCAGAATAGCTGATAGTGCCTTTTTTATTATATTTTTCTCATTTTACAATTTTGTTGTTTCTATTTATTCCTTGAGCTTTTTAATTTTTTTGCTAATACATTTAGGTCATAAAGATTTTTCAATGTTTGATGTACAATTTCAAATGCCAAATCTAATTCTTCTTTAGGTGTTTCATAAAGCTCATGCACTGCATGATTTCCCAAAAACCTAATTTCATGTAGTGTTTCTGCATGGTGTGTAGTTAAAAAACCATTCTCGACTAACCCTTGAATTTTACCATCTAGTTTATTTGATTTTCTTTTTTGTCGATTCCTATCTACAACAGTACCTTGTGTAATATTCTTTTCTTTACATATGCCTTCTATTAAGGCTCTAAGTCCAATGCTACATAAAATTATAAAATTGGCATAGTATGAATCTACTGTCTCTTTGTAGATCTGATCTAGTGAGCTTGGAAGATTCTTTATGTAATACTTATCCTTGCTAGCAAGTGTTCTTTTAGGGTATGTTTCTATGTCCCATGGGATTTCTCCATTAATCTCTGCGAAATGATATTCACGTTCTGTATCGTTATATAACTTACGAAATGAAATAGTATCACATCCTTTACATTTGACAATTTGATATTTTCTATCCTCCCACCAGCCTGATTCTTCAACATGGTTTCGTTCTTCTTCTTTTAATACTTCATGATTTGTCTTGTCGTTACATTTGATACAATTACTTTTCATGGATTATATAATAAATGGGTTATTTAAGATGGTTTCTAATCAAAATATAATTCACACCTTCAGCTAATATTTCCCAACCAATGCCATCAAATAGGTTTGACTCTCCTTCATCTTTTTTACCTTTTTTACTCATTAGAATATTTTTATTATTTGTGAAATCTTTCAGTAAGTGTCCGATTTTTCTTCTTAATAGTAAATCCTGTAGCGATTTATTAGCATATAAAATTTCGATATCAAAAAATTGGCTAAGAGTATTGTAGTCCATTGTATATGGGGGTTGTGTGACGAATATTCTATTTTCCTTGCTCAATAATAGATATAATCTTTTCTAATTTAATTATTCTTGATTCAAGCAATTTTATATCTTTCTCCCTGATTAGGTATTTTGAATAATCAGCTTCTTCTACATTAAGCTGTTTTAATTTTTCAATCAGACTATTATAATATTGAAACCTATCATCTTCGTCTTTAATTTCATCAAATGAATTCTTACTCATAATACATTCATTTTATAAGGTCTTTTATCTTAATTCATACATGCGTTTTGTGAGACTGTTTTATCTTAGAATTTGATTAGCGGTATGTGCTTTATTTATTAGGCAAATGGTTTATTCTATATTCATATTGTAATTATTATTATCTTTTAAATATTGTTTCAATTCAGGATGTAATTTACTGATTTTAACATCAATAAAATCTTGAATAAATCTCGCGATAAAGTATTCTGCTTTTTCAGGTGGCTCCATGTCACAATTAAGATGGTCCATATAATCTGATGATAAAAACATTGAAGAATCAATCATTGATAGGGCAACCACAAAAAATGATGAAATATAAGAAGTCCGGATATTTACATTTTTTAATTGAACTTTCGTATTTGGATTATTAAAGCGAGTATTATTTTGCACCGAATATGTTCTACCGTTATTATGGACATAATCATTTAGTCTCTTTCTAAGAATTTCCCAGTATTCCTTAAGATTATATTGCTCTAAAATTTTCACAATATTAGAATTCTGTTTGAGCATATTCATATAATTCTCAAACTCTAATTTTCTCTTTATTGGTCTAGAAAGCTTTGAAACGGTATTTGATAACCATGCTGAAACAGCTTTTTCATCGTTATTCAATTCATTATTAAAACGGATATTAGAAAATGAGTCTGCTAACTCTTCAGGATTCCCTGTTTTTAAATTTTTTAAATCCTCTTCAATAAATGGATTTCTTCTATTTATTACATCAAGAATGTAGACATATTGAATTAAATCATCTCTTAATTTTCTGGTTAATGTATTAGCATCTGAAAAACTTCCAATTGAACAACAAAGTTTAATACTTCTTAATGTTTGAGTTGCACTGTCGATTAATGAAGTGTCGAGATAATGAATTTTTTCTTCACTCAAAAAAGAGATAATTCGACCATTGTAAAATATTAGTTCAGCAAAGCTTTTAAAAAAGTCAATTAAATAATCAATCTCTTCGGCAAAAGACTTGTACTCTTTTAAATCAGCAATTTTTATTTCTTCAAATGATTTTAAATTCATGTACAGTTTTTTGCATTACCACTAACTTATTTATAGATAGATACAATATTTTTTGTAACATAAACACTTACTATACTATCAATTACAAATATTAAACGTTTAGAGAAAAATATACGATTATAAACGATTAATAAACTCTTAAATATAATACGTAATAACAGTATATTATCAATTTCAATAGATATATTTCCATGTTATGGATTTATCTCCTTTCGCACTCCTTTTGTGAGACTATATTATACTTAAAAAAGACTTCTTAAATAAATTGCACATTAGATTATTTGACTATATACCCAGAATACCTATTTTAGTAAGTGATTAATAACGATCTGTAAAAGTTGATAAGCGCTTATAAATGGATAATTATTAATAGGTGTTGATAATTAATAGTTAAAAGAATTCAAAAGAATAGTGCGTTTATAATCAAGTTGTATGCAAGGCTAAAAGACCGAAATTAAGACATTGAAACCTAATGATGAAATTTGAAAAAACGGATTGAAAATATTGACGCATTTATTGAAGGTTTGTGCAAGAAAAAATTAGTTTTTGCCCACCCGCTTCTGCCCTTCGGGACAGTTAGGGAAGCCACCCCACAAACAGCACATTTGCAAATCGCACAAGCTGACCTAGGACCAAAATTTGCAAAAGAGCTGTTGCCTTCGCACTGTTCTGATTATAAGAAACTATCATTTAATGAATATAATGCCCCTAAAAAAATCCTAAATGAAAGTACTAACAAAATCAAGATTCAAACTTGGACTAGAATGCCCAAATAAATTATTCTATACATCCAAAAAAGAATACGCTAATGAGAAAGTCACTAATCCTTTTCTTGAAGCTTTAGCACAAGGAGGCTTTCAAGTTGAAGAATTAGCAAGAATGCATTATCATGATGGTATTCTAATAGAAGGTAATGATGGAGATTATGAATTATTATGGCAACAAACTCAAGAATTATTGCAACAAGAAAACGTAATAATTTTTGAAGCAGCGTTTCTTTACAATGGATTATTCATAAGAACAGATATTTTAATTAAAAAAGGTAATAAAATTGAACTCATTGAAGTAAAATCAAAATCATTTGATCCTTCAAACGAAAATTTATTTATTGGTAAAAGAGGTGGTTTAGTTTCAGGATGGAGACCCTATCTTTTTGATATTGCTTTTCAAAAATACGTAATTCAATCCTGTTTCCCTTCATGGGAAATTTCTTCATTCATTATGATGGCCGATAAAACTAAACAGGCTACCATAGATGGATTAAACCAATCATTTAGAATCACACAAACCGCAGAAAATAGAACTGGAATAAAAAAACTAGTACAATCAATTGATGAGTTAGGAAATTCCGTTCTTAGCCTGTCAAACATTTCGGAGATAATAAATGACATTATCAATAATAAATATCCTCACTATAGAGATTTGGATTTTCTTCAAACGGTAAATCTGTTTGAAGAAAATTATAGAAATAATACCTATATAAATTGGCCAACTTCATTTGGATCATGCAAATCATGTGAATTTAAGGCAACACCTGAAGAAGAAAAAAACGGACTCTTAGCAGGAAACAAGGAATGTTTTAAAAAGCAACATAACTGGAGCAATAATGAATTTAGTAAGCCAAGCATCTTCGAAATTTGGTTTTTTGGAAAGGGAGCAAAACTATTTGATCAAGGGATTTATTTCATGGATGAATTAACACCTGATCTAATTGGTTACAAAGAGATTCCAGGTAAGCTGTCAACTACAGAGCGCCAATGGTTGCAAATTGAAAAAGAGATTAATTCCGACAAAGAAATATATGTTGACATTGACGGATTACGGAATGAGATAGAAACTTTTAAATATCCACTTCATTTTATAGATTTTGAGACTAGTGCCGTTGCTCTTCCTTTCAATAAAGGGCGAAAACCTTATGAACAAATTGCATTTCAGTTTTCTCATCACAAATATTTTGAAGATGGAACAATTGAACATGCCACAGAATACATTAATAACAAGGTAGGGTTTTTTCCTAATTTCGATTTTATAAGAAATTTAAAGAAAGCGTTAGAAAATGATGGCGGATCGATATTCAGATATTCGCACCATGAAAATACAATTCTTAATGCAATTTATGAGCAACTTTTAGATTCAGATGAAGAAGATAAAGACCAACTTATTGATTTTATAAAAATTATATCGCATTCCAAAAGTGATAGTGCAATAAAGTGGAGAGGTGATAGAGATATGATTGACCTATGCGAGATTGTGAAAAACTATTATTACAATCCATTAACTAAAGGATCAAACTCAATCAAGGATGTTTTACCATCAATTTTGAGTAAAAGTATTTACTTACAAAGTAAAAATTCTCACCCTATTGAATTAAGCAATGTTACGAGTAAGAACTTTCCTAAAGATCATATTTGGTTATTAATCGATAATGATCACGTAATTAATCCATATAAATTACTACCGCCAGTATTTCAGGACTGGTCAGAAGATGACATTGAAAATACTTTATCCGAAATTGAAGATATTGCCAATGGTGGAGCTGCTTTAACAGCATATGGGAAATTGCAGTATACAGAAATGTCAGAAGAAGAAAGGACTGAGCTTACAAAAGCACTTTTGAAATATTGCGAATTGGATACATTAGCGATGGTTATGATTTTTGAGCACTTTAAAGAAGACTTAATTAACTGAAAATATGGCCATAATAAAACACCCATTTGGACGATACCAGATTATTGACAGAGAACTTTGTAGAAGAGACTGGGTAAAAACAAAAGAACTTAAAGAAATTATTGAAGATGAATTGTCAATTTCTGTTTCCGAAAAAACAATTAATAATGACATTAATGATATGCGATATGATCCATTACTTGGTTACTTTGCTCCAATTGGTGATGATAAAATTCATAAAGCATATTTTTACACAGATCCAAATTATACAATAAAAGCATTTGGACTTCGAGACGATGACATTAATGCCCTTTTATTTTATGCTAAAACTATTAATCAGTATAAAGAATATGAAGTTTTTAAAAACTTTTCAAATGCAATAGAGAAAGTATTAGACGCTGTAAATATTAGAAAAGGAATCTCAAATAAAGAAGAGGCAAGAAAAGTAGTACAAACTGAAATAACTCCTAAACTTACAGGAAGTGAATTAATCCCTCTTTTGGTAGAAGCATTGGATAATAAAAAAATAATTGAATTTGAATATAAGAAATTTGATGATGAAGAATCTAAAGTTGTTAAACTTGAGCCATATTTATTAAAAGAGGATAGACATCGATGGTATATTATAGGAAAAAAAGGGAAACACCCTAACCCCACAACCACCTATGCGCTTGATAGAATAATTAATATTCGCATTCTTGATGAACGATTTCAACCTATAGAATTTGATTTTGACGATTATTATAAATACTCGTTTGGAATAACTGTAATTAAGGAGCCACCCTTAGAGGTAGTTTTATCATTTACTCCTTTTCAGGGCAATTACTTGAAAACTTTAAAAATTCATCATAGTCAGCAAACAATAATAGATAACGAAAATGAATTCCGCATTTCTGTCTATGTTAAACCTTCTTGGGAGTTTTATGAGAAAATTCTGGGTTATGGAGATACGGTTAAAGTGATTTCACCTCAAAGCATAATTGATGAAATGAAAGGAAAAATTCAAAACATTTCCGAAAATTATAACTAGCATTAAAAAACAAAGTTTTTTTCATTACGAAATTCTATTTCGTGATCACATATTTTATTTGCAATGTGAAATTGTTAAATCATTAAAAGCAAATAAATATGAATCAACAAAGCGAAAAATTAACAGTAAAAGTTCTGATTGAGAACGACAAAGTTTATTCGGAAGAATATAATCCGAATCAAAAAGTACAAGTAATTGTAAACAAAACCTTAGCACATTTAAAAATTGAAGCTGAAGGACGTGAATTACGACATGAAGATGGCAGCCCAATTACTGAATTTAACCAGCAAATTGAAGATGCATCAATAGAAAATGGTGAAACACTTCGCTTTTTCAAAAAAAGCACTAAACCAGATCGTGATAAAGGCTTTGCATAATGGAAAGACACCAATGGCATAAACATCCTTCATTTAAAAACCTTTTTGATAGTGAAATCAATATATTGCAAAGAGGGTTGAAAGGAGATTTTGAATTGTTTAAGTTATTAGAACCTGAGCAATCTGATGGAAGAGTTGTTGCTCTAGGAGAATTAACTTTTAATTCAAATCAAAAACAAAAAATTCAAATAATTTTTCCAACTAAATATCCTTTTGCGCCACCGAACATAATTGCATGTAACTTTAACATAGATGGTTCTGGTAAAGTTATCAGTCCTATACAACCAAAAATGTTTGGTAAAGGAAATCAATATGGAGATGGAAAGATGTGCCTTTTCGAACAAAACTTTTGGAATAAAGACGAGCATAATATTGGATGGGTATTGAGGCGAGCACAAAAATGGTTAGTTTCGGCTAATTCACCAGAGGGTTTTAAAAAGGAAGATATAATTGAAGAGTTTCCAGCTTTAACACATCATGTTGGTCAAGTATTAATCCCAAGAAACATTAAGATTCCATCTAATGCAAACTCTGGCGAAATAGAATTAACCCAATTTAAACCTAACTATTACATTTTAGAACAAAATATTTTACCGCAACCAACATTCTCATTAAAAATCAATAAAGAAAATTTTCGATGGTTCGCATTTAAAAAAGGGACAACCTTAAAATCTTTGTTTCCAATATTTAGTGCTCAAGCATTAGTAAATGTATTAGAAGAACATTTTAATAGTAGTGTAAAAAATGGAGAGCCACTCCAAAATATTGCCTTATATTTTCCCGACGAAATATCCCAATGGCATTTTTTTAAATTACGGTATCAACAAATCGGTAATACAATTTCAGTTCTTGATCCTCCTCTCTATTACATATCAAGGAATGTTAGCAATGAGCTATACTTAAGAACAAAAGACATTTTTGACGATAAGATTTTACTAGAAAAAAGAGTTACCATTGTTGGTTTAGGTGCAATCGGAAGTGAAGTAGCAAAATCATTAGCTAAAAATGGTGTTGGCCATTTCAATTTATTTGATCTAGATACTTTTGAAATAGGTAACTCAATACGTCATGCAGCAGATTTATTTTTTATTGGTGAAAATAAAGTAAATGTTGTTAAACAGTTAATACATCGCTCAAATCCAAATATTACAGTTAATCCATACAAAATTGATGTCTTGAACGATACTGGATTATTAGAAGAATGTTTAAATAATAGTGATCTTTGTATAATACTTACTGCAGAAGATTCAGTTGAATATCTTATAAATGACCATTATATCAACAATTATGACATTCCATTTATATTTGCGAGAGCTTCAATGGGAGCTTTTTCAGGTGCAGTACAGATTATTGATAATGAAAGTGCATGCCTTAGGTGCTTAAGTTTATCAGATGCGGATATATTGCCCAAACCTATTAATGACATAAGATTGTCAGAATTGAAACCTGAATATGGTAGTTGTTCAAGCCCTGCGTTACCTGGGTCAGAAATTGAAACAAAAGAAATTGCCTTACAAGTTGCACGCATTGCCTTACAGTGCTTATTAAAGAATGAAAAATCATCCTATCCTCCTTTATTACATAAACAATTTTATTGGCATGGGCCTTATGGTTCAACCGACAAAGAGCCTTTTGCTTGGGACACAAAAAATTGTAAAAAACATAAAGATTGTCCAATATGCCATTAATAGAGGTTCATTATAGTAAACAGGCTTTAGACATTTTCAATTCTGAAATACTAAAGTTTGGTGAAATTGAAACTGGAGGTGTACTGATTGGATTTATTTCTGGTAATACCATTTTTGTGGAGAAAGCATCAAATGGCGGGAAAAATGCAATTCATGAAGAATTATATTTTAAAGCTGACCCAAATTATATCGACATGTTCATCGATATGGAAGTTGCTAATTCAAATGGTCAATTTAGATATTTGGGTGAATGGCACACACATCCAGAAGTTATGCCCTCTCCAAGTGTTATTGACATAAATTCATTAAATGAAATAGCTTTTTCAAGTGATGATTTTTGTATGCTTCTAATAATAGGGAATCTTAGCTATAAAAACGATTTGTTTGCCAGGCAATCGATTTCAATAATAAAAGAAAAGAAAGCGGATGATGCTTACCTTCTGAAATTACAAGACGATTAATTTTAACAGGCCTAATCATCCCACACAGCCAAGCACATTTGCAATTCGCACAAGCCGACACGCAACCAAAAATTGCAAAAGAGCTTGTCTGTCTGCTACCGCTTTTTTGCCGACCCTAAAAACTAATTTTTTCGGAAACAGCAGTGCTTCGATTGAGTGGATTAGTGACTGTAAAATATTGATAATTAACTGATAGTGAATAAAGACCAGCATACAACAATAAATATAGGTCATTTGGCGGATAGTATTAAACCTGAATATGAGTGCAATTAATAAAATTTATAGCGGTTTGATAGGTTGGTGTTTCAAAGCGCCAAACGCCCCATATTTGAGCCGTTGCCTATAATAAAGGTAAAATTTGCCTTTATGTTCAAATGGGTTTCTCCTGGTTCTTTTGTTGCTCCTTTTGTGAGACCCTTCTTTTAAGCGAGCAATTGTTTCTTTAGATTTGCAATTAGCAAACTAACGTAATGAATATCCATATTCTGCAGTAAATAATAGCTTTGTTGTTTAAGGTTAGATTTGTTAGAGATTAAAAAAGCCACTATCAGAATGTTTGACAGTGGCTTTTTACTGTATAATTTTTATTAGCTTTATAAGGAAATACTTGTTCCTATAAAGAAACCTTGCCTACTGACATTGTCATCGTAAATATTAAGACCTTCAGTAGATTTTTGAAAATTATAACCTCCCATAAAATTCAACCTTAGTAGTCGACTAAGTTTTATTTTATATCCAATTGCGCCTAGGAACATATACCCTTTATCAAAACTATCTGACAATTTAATTTGAGGTCCACCTTCTAACATTAGAAATACACCTTTAGGTTGCCCCCCTATTGAGTATTTAATATTAGCAACAATAGGTATTGTGTTTGTGCCATAAAAATCATCATTGTAGTTATCTAACCCCAAACCTGCATTAATATTTAGATAATTATTTATATGATATCCTGCTAGTACTCTTAATGAGTTTCCTGAATCATTATTACTAGGATAAGGGCTGTTCTGCGCATTTATGTTAGATACAAATATTTGGTCGTATCTAAGTTCTATATTAATTTTGTTTTGTGCAGTAGTCAATTGATGATAAAAAAACATCAGTAAAATTAGATATGTAGTCTTCATATTTTTATTCTTTAAAAGTAATCATTACACCTACCCATTCATCATCATAGCATCCTGCACAATATAATACACTATTGGGTAAAATATTTCCTTCACCAGCAAAAGCTTTTGCTCCAAACGAACTAAATTTACCGTCTGTATTTGTAGAAAAGCCTATACTAAAACCTGTTGATTTTGTAATGATGGTTGTGTGATTTAAGTTATATGAGACCCTTTTTTCGTAAGGCCCTAACGATACATATGTTGTTTTTGTATTTACATTATTGGGAGCAATGCGTATCGCTTCTAATTGATTATTTGGGCTTTCTGTAAAATGGTTGTTTAAGTAATCAACGGTCATTTTACCTGAATTTATTGTTACTCTTCGTTACGTTCTTTTACTGTCAACCATTCCTTAAAATCAGCTTCGGAAAGATGTTCTTTCATCCAGTCTGTCATTCCTACATCTGTTCTTTCGTTGAGATAGCGAGTAAAAGGTAATGCAGTTTTACATCCCTCAAATCCTTTCTCCTTCATATCTTTTTTTAAATTTTCCGGTAATCCTTCCAACCACTCTTTATAATATTCACGCTTTCTATCTTCGTCAACTTCCTTAATCGCTCGATTATGGTAGGCATAGGTAGCATTACCTATACGGAACATGTATTCATGAAATTTACGTTGTGATTCTGGGCAATTTTTCAAAAACTCTTTTTGACTTTTTCTGTATTTTTCTATAGGATGTTCCATTTTTTAATTCAAAATTATTATAAAGTTGTGACAACTAGCGTCAATGTAATTTTTTAATTAAGTGCTGGTTCCTGGTTAAAATCAAATATGGATATACCTAAATCATTCAATTGCCGTTTCTATCCAGTTAAAATCAAGCTCTTTTAAAACGTTCCGTTGCTGTGATTCCTGTTTTAATCTTGCTACTGCAGCTTTAAACTTATTCATTAAAGTGGCTTTCGTGAGACTGTTTTTATCTAAGAATTCGATTGGCTACTGGCATTTTTACCTTCTAGCAATTAAATTCCTCTCTAACAATTTAACAGCCTCTTCTACTGTAGCCTCTTCTGCTCTTTTGGGTGATTTATATTTTTTAAATTCTTCAATAAAATCAATATCTTCCGATATCAATTCTAAGCTGTTAGTAGGATAAATTCTAATCTTTGTTTTATATCCTAATAGTTTCTCATTCTCTGACAATACAGGAACTGTAATTACTCCAATCCCGAAAGAAAATAGAAGATTGTCTATTGCTGAATTAACATTTCTAAATTCATTTCTCTTTAGTTTCTTGAATTCTTCAAAACTTAATGGGTATTCTTGTTCTAATTTTTTAATATTCAACATGAATCGTACTATTTTATTCTTAGTGATGATATATTTATTACTTCCCTGAAAATTTTATATCATATTTTCTACAAAGGAAAATCTAATACAAAACTTTTATAACCTTAATTTTCAGATTTATAATTTTCTCCTAGTACAATCTTTATAAGCAAAATAATAAACAAGTAGGTTTGGACTAATTGATTATGTGCTTGACTTTACGTGGGGAACCATCATTGTTATAGATCTTATTGTATCCTAATATTACTAAAATAAAGAGTTTTACCCCTTTCGATAACCGTTTTATAAAAAAAATTAATCCAACTCCTAATAATCCAGAAATCGTATTAATAGTATTTATTAAATCTTGATTGGTTTTGTTCTTTGATTGATAAATGTAAATTCCTACAATTAAACCAATGACAAAAAATGTATAAATAGCTTTGCTTAGAATATCAATACGTTTTAAAAAAATATGTTTAAAGTTCTTAAGTGATGTAATTTCAACTGTATTAGGAAGTTCCTTTTGTAAAACAATCAGGTCGACAGCTCTTAAACGAATTATTTTCAAGAAGTCATCTCTGATATTTAATAGACTAAAGTCTGAGGATAACTTATTATATAAATCGTTTATTTCATCCAATGGAGAGATGGCAATATTAATTAGTTCTTGGAAAACAAAAACAATCTCAAATAAATTGTCCTTACTATAAAAATTATTGTTAATCAAATTCTTAAATGTATTATTTATTTGAGTTGTTTCTTTATTTCTACTTTCTCTAAGTTCAAATACTTTTTCAATCCATTCTTTTTTAATACTGTATTTTACGATGCCAACTATTAATGCGAAAATGAAAAAATTGTCATGCAACCAAGGGCTTTCCTCAGAAGGTTTCCTTTCAGAGAATTCTAAATAGAAATTTTCAAATTCAGTTTTAGTGTCTTTTGTGATTGCATTTATTACTCGAACAAAATTATCTTCTGAATTTGTTTCTGAATTAATTGGTTTTTCATTAATGAAGGCATTAAATAATTTTGTTTTCCAATTTGACTCAATTAGCTTTATATGTTCAGGATGCATTAAAGAAACCATTTCTTTCTTTTAAGTTTAAAGTTTAATATATCAGGATGCCATCCCTCAATTTTTCTAAGTTTACCAAGCAGGTTTGCAAATAAATTAGAATAAAGCATTGTAGCAGGTTGTTCTGACGGAAGAAAACCTCTCCAAGATAAATAAGTAAGCGAGTATATTTGCTGAACTATATATTGAATGTCAGTAAAAAGCGTTTCACTCTCTAATTCTTGTCCAAACTCATTTAAAGGTTTTAGAATTCTTATTAATACAGGATTACTTGAGCCATGCTTTGCGGTCTTTATTTCGTTAACTCCAAGCAATTGAACTAAACATGCTGATTCATCAATTAATACATTACTTGCTCTGTAAGGAACATATTTTCCTATATCAGAACCATAATAATTTTTTTTGCCTGATTGTGAGGTGTCAAATAACAGGAAAGGATGCTTTTTGCTAATAGTAACAAAGGCGTATTGAATTTTATATTTTGAAAAGCTTTTTATTAATTCTTGAACTACATCATGCTCAATATTCTTAATTGGTTTAAAAATATGGAATATAAATCTTATAGTATCGTTCTCTTTCCAAGCTTGGTTTTCTTGGAGAGTATATATAGCTTCATTTAGGTTCATCAACAATTCTTGAAAGTAATTATCAAAATGTACATCCTTTGCTTTATTTGATAGCAAGTATTGGCCATCGCTTGAGAAAAAGGTAGTTATTCCAACAACTCGATTTTGTTCAGCTCCTTTATACTCACTATTTCTAATAATACTATGACCAATACCAATTATTAATTCTCTATCAACAGAACGAGCTGAAGGTAAAACCCATGGGGTTCCTCCTAACTTTGCATACATCTGTAAACCAATGGCATTAAGAATTGCATCGCTATTCCTAATTTCTAGATTTTTGTCTTGAACAAATTGAACCGGAATTTCCAATGTTAATAATTTCGCTTTCAGTTTGTAGTACGGATTTAATTCAGGATTTAATTTCTTAAAATTTTCAGGGATTTCAATAATAACTATATCTGGTCTTTCATTTAAAGACGAAATTATTTTATCATATTCTTTAATAGAGTATTCTGTAACATCGTTGACTACGATATTAATTTCATGAAAATCATATTTTTTTCTGAATCCATCTTTAAACCACTTTGAATCAGGAATTCCATTAATTAGGTTATGTAGGAATTTTGTAAATTTTCCTCGATTGCTTTTATGACATATTCCTACTATGTTTGGTGATTTAGGGTCGAATATATTACTATCATATGGACCGAAATTCCTAAGGCCTATATCAGGATATTTACTTTCTACTTGTGTTGCAGCAGGATCAAAAATAAAATTTGGAGACTGAAGTCTAAATGTGTTTTCAGTTGAAAAAGGAATATTGCTCACAGTAAAATAAAAGCCATCTCTATTTTGATATATCACAGGATTTATTCCATCATAGCCTTGTGAAATAAACAGAGATTTTGCTATTGAATTTATCTCGCTATATTCTTTTCCTGGATCCAATCTTTTTTGTTCTTCCTTTTTAACATTAATTAAAATTTGTTCGGTTCTATCAGAATTCATCATGCTATCTAAAAAAGCCCGAATATTATAATTTGTTTTCTTTAAATACAATTCAGCTAATTTGATTTCCTTAACTCCGTCACTAGTTTCAACTTTTGCAAAATCTCCTTCTATTGATTGAATACTTCCGATAAACTCCTCATTTGGAGCCATAATGTTTCTTAATCCAGGCAATTCTTCGGTCTGTAAAACATCTAATCCAACAATATCCATACCTTTTGTATGTAAGTCATAGCAATTTATATCCAGTAACCATTTATGTGAAGTATTGATAACAAATCCCCAATGACTTTTCCCTCCCAAAGTAAATTTCCTTAATTGTACTTCAATATGTTTTCTATAAGATAAAACATTTCTCAGGTCATTTGGTAGATAAGCATAAACTAGGTCATCACGTTCTTTGCTTGAGTAAAATGTAAATGGGGAAAATCTTATTGGTTTAATGTGAGCAAACTTATCTTTAAATGTTCTGAAAAATAAGTGTTTAATTAAACTATTTACGATTCTCTCATTATTAGCAAATGATAAACTAACACTTTCTCCTAATGATGAATCAGTCTCATCGTCTTTGTTTGAAATATAAATATAGTCTTCATTTCTAAAAAATGAATGCGTTTCATTATGCTTTGCTCTTAATTCTTGCAATTTCTCTTCTGAATAAGGAGTCCTTTCAATTTGGAATTTATCAAAATCAAAATTTATTAAATATATATTCGATTGCATACTATTCTCTTATTATATTCTCAAATTTAAACATATTTATTAAAGAAGGGGCATTGTCCAAAAAAAGTAACTCTTTTTCAAACTGAAGAATCAACCTGTATGATTGAGTTTAAAAATGTACTATTTGTGCATTGAGTTTTCATCAATTAATCAATGTTATTTTTGGCCCATTGCATTAATGCTTCCTAATATGCTTAAATGATATCAAAAACTTTGTCTAATTATTGAAACAATGGATCATATTCTGGAGTATCATTACGAAGTAAATCAAGTTTTATAATTTCTTCTAACCTAGTTTGAGGATTAACATATTCTTCATTTGAAACCCAAGTTTTTATGCATTCGGGCTTTTTAAAAGTTATGCCAAATTGATAGCTTACACCTAATCAGGACCTGTTGTTTATGAATAACCTGTATTAATTCAAACTAAAACTTTTTTTTAATTGTGTATAAACATTGTCAACATTAATATTACCTAACCCCATTGTTTTAAATATTTGTTTGTCAGGAAGTTCATCTTTAATTACATTGACAAAATCTTGCATATCAGCCTTTATTGTATCAGGAATTTCATATAGATCTGTCTCTGCCAACATAATGGCTAATCGGAATACATCCCCTTTGTGTTTTCTTAAATGTTTAGAATCTTCTTTTTCACCTGCAGCAATTCGTTTTGCAATATCTAAATATGCTTTGGCTTTAAGGCAAATTAAGGCATCAGTGTTCGCCCTCTGAACGTTATCTTCAATAGTGCTGTTATCAATTAAGTATTTATAATACGAATCATCTAGTAGAATTGCAGAAAGGCTTGATAAATCATCATCAACCGGAATGGGTGTCATGTGTGTACCTTCTTCCAAATCCAATAAGTCAGGATTTCGTGCAAACAACTCTATCTGATATGGAAAATCTTTATCTTCAGGATTTATAAAACGATAATATTTGCGTTCCTCTTCGCTTTTTTCTTTTCGTTTGTATTTACCAACATTTATAAATTTCCAGAACTGTTTAATGAAATCAGTACTTAAGGCTTCAACAACCAAAATAATATCAATGTCTTTAGTTGCGCGAGGCGTAAAACCAGCTTCATCTATAATAATATCACATGCTGTACCACCAATAATTATAAAATTATCTGGATAGTCCTTAAAGAATTCTTTTAGTTTAGTAAGTCCACTTACCATAAGTATTTATTTTCAATTTGTTCTAAAGCCATTTCTACGCGTTCATCATATGTATCTTTGTAGCACAGCAATAACGACAAGGGATCTACAATTTGATTAGTTTCAAAAAGCAGCTTGTTTATTATTAAAGGATTATATTTCCATACTTCAATACAGTATTTCCCGTCATAATTATTTTCATTAATCAATGCATTAGTTCTTTTTAATGCTTGAAAAATGCTATTCTCAATAGCAAAATATTCTTGATGTGTTGGATTTATATCTGTATATTCAGTTAAAGCATTATCATTTGACTTCAATAAATTTATATTTTGAGGTAACTTATCTATAAATACTCTTTTGATCACGGGATTAATAAAGATATTGTGTTTTTTAGCGGTCATCCACAAATCCCTCTTACTATCTATAAAGTGGATAGTTTTTTCTTTTTCTCCTGTGATTTCAATTAGCTCTTGATTTTTTAAACTTTCAACAGCTCTTGTTATACTCATTGGATTTGTATTGAGTAAACCGGCAAGATCTTTAAACGGTAATTTTTCAATTTCCAGTTTATTGTACTTGTCGAGTATAAATAATATGAGAATTTGTTGTGCCATTGGAGTTAGGTTACCTTTTTTCTTTTTGGCGGCTTTATTATATTCCCTTATGTCAATTATGAATTCGGGAATATATAGTTGCTTATTTGGAACAACAAAGGCTATCTTTTTTTCAATAAGTCGCTTTCTGTTGTATGCTTCTAAAGAATCAAAAACTGCAATCACAGGCAACTTTGTAATTTCTTTAACCTTATTGAAATGTTTCCCCAATTGGTTTATTCCTCCATAGTTCTCATGATCAACAACTGCAAACAAACATTGCCTACTTTCTATCTCAGCTTCATACCATTGATACGCATCTCTAAGGTATAAAGGTAATGTGCCTTTTATAGCAGTGTCAAGTTGGTGAACTAATATCTGAAAGCCAACAACTTCGTTTATGTATTTTATCAACAGCTCTTTCATAATATCAAATATATTTGCATAATAACATATGGTATGTTATTATGCAAATATAATGTTAATATATTGATATTCATAATTCAATTATTTTTGAATTGTTAAATAGAGCATGTTCATTATATCTTACATAACCAAGTTGGTTTGTTTTTAAAAGACTTTTTCCAATACTAAAATCTGGTACATTTCCGTGGGTATGACCAAATATCCATAAGTCAGGTTGATTGTGCTCTATGAACTCCAAAAGCTCAACTCCAAAAGCTTCGTTCAAGACATCATCTTTATATGCTTCAGGGTAGTTCATAAAAGTTGGTACATGATGGCTAATAACTGCTTTCCTATCTTTGCAGTTAGAGGCAAAAGAATCCTGTAAGAATTGAAAACATTCATCGTGTAACTGATTGTATATTTCAATTGATAATAAATCATCCAGATGTTTTATTAAGCGAAAATCGTTCATGTTGTTAAAAATAGTCCACTGATTAGTTGGTGATATTTTTGACCAAAGGGTGGTGAACAGTAATTCTATATTTTCATATTTAACTATACTATTATTCAGAAAATGAACATTTTCTTTTATTTTTTCATGAAACACACCTCTTTTGTTTGCCAAATCTGAATAGTAGTATTCGTGATTACCTGCAATCCAATATGTATTCTCGAAATTATCAGATAGATAGTTAAAGAAATCCTGATATTTATCAAATACTGTCAAAGGCACAATATCTCCTGCCAAAACCAAAATGTCACCAATAGGTTTTATCGGATTAACTTTAAGAAAAGCTTCATTTTCTGGAAACTCAATGTGTAAGTCTGATGCGTATTGTATTTTCATTACTTTATTCAAATGTGATAGAATGATGTATTTCTTTTGATCACAAAAGACTGTTTTAATCTTGCTACTGTGCATTACTTAGTCATAGTAAGATTGCGTAAAGCAAACTAAAGATATAATAAATTTAGTCGATTTGTTCCGTTAGCAGTTTCAGCCATAGAAGTAAGATTGCATAATGTGAAAACGCTACTACAAAATATTGATAAAAGCTTCATTCATTTATATATTATCAATTAATATAAATTGTCATCATCTTATGGCAATTTACAGCAAAATCATTTTATTTTTCCTTTCTCTTCTCCTTTTTTACCCAATCAATATACCTATAAAAAGTAGCCTTACTAACATTAACAATCTTCAAAATATCTGAAATAGACCGAGAGTGATCCTCCCATAATTGATAGCAAGCAAAAGCAGTTTTCTTTGCATCAGGAGACAAGCCTTTCTTTCTTCCTCCAATACGCCCACGTTCACGAGCGGCTTGTAGTCCTGCCAAAGTTCTTTCGCGGATAATCTCACGTTCGAACTCAGCGAAGCTGGCAAAAATGTTAAATGTCAAACGTCCTTGGGCTGTTGTGGTATCAATACTATCATTAAGACTAATAAACTCAATTCCTTTTTCGCGGAAACCGGAAACCAGGTCGATTAAATGTTTTAAGGACCTTCCGAGTCGATCCAGTTTCCAAACTACTACTACATCTCCTTCACGGAGGTGGGCTAACATACTTTCAAGTTCCGGACGTTCCTTACGCACTTTTAGTCTCTTTAAATATTTTTTCGCAACCGGCTTTTCCCAGAGCTTCGGTTTGCATTTCTAAATTTTGGTCCCTAGTTGATACCCTTGCATACCCTATTTTCATATTCGTTCAAATTAACGATAAAGCGTGAAACACTTTAAAGATACTAATTAATGAGACGTAAAGGTGTTTTGATGATAATAATTTTTGATAGACTCATATAACCGGGGTTATGTGATACTATTGAGTGTTTGGTTAAAAATATCTATTTTAGTAATTCATAAACCAAAATACAAAATAGAAATAAAACGAATTGGCTTTATGCAATCGTTAGCGCAAATTAAAAATCGACGACATGGAGCCTAACATAAAAGTACAAGCATCTTTGATTTCAGACTCAATGGAAGGGTGAGGATGGATAAGCAATAACATTGTTACAGAAAATGGTTTCTACAAAATAAAATTGATTAGTGGTAAAAAAATTATCTGTTATTTAAGAGTAGTTGATTGGAATTATATAAACCAATACAATTCTGGTAAAACTGTAAATATTAAAGAAACAGACCATGTCCTGATAATTAATGAATATTATCGAAAAAGATTAGGTTTGTGTGAAACCAATGTTGATGTAAAAATGAAGGTTACTAAATGTAATTGGTTTAGAAAGTTTGTAAACCTTGATTTTGGTCATCCCAATCCTTATGTTCGAAGCAATAATAAAATGACTATTATATCAATTCTGTTGGGTTTAATTTCAATTGGTCTTACGGTTCTTACAATTTTTAATAATATGTAAAATTAAAATTTATGAGTTTATTAGCACATTTAGCCGCCAATGCTATCGGAAAGAGAATTGGCAATAAGATGGAAAAGAGGATGTTGGAAATGCTTGACAAGTACAAAGCAAATTTGGATGCATCCTCAGAGACAAATATTGAGTTAGAAAATTGGTTAAAGGAACAGAAAAAGAAATAATTATGGGTTGGTTTAGCAGTAAAGAAACGCCGGAAAGCTTGGAAAGAAAATTTCCAGACTATTTTGCTATGTTTGAAAATACCATTATGGGTTTTATTTTTAAATTCCATGAGAATGATGGTAAGGACATAACCTTCAAAGAAAATACAGAATCAAGAAATGTTCTGCTCAAACGTAATTTTGAGCGGATAGAATTAATTAAGTACGATAAGAATAATAATGTGGTTTTTAGAAGTCAAAAAAGAGTGTTTAGAGCAGATGATGACAAAGATGTGATAAAAGCAATGCATGAGCTTTATGTAAATGAAATGCCTCAATGAGTTATCCATTAGTTATAATTGGTCAGGAACTCAAAGATATTATCGCAGCCCCCAAAGACTGTAAGTATTTAGGAAATATTCCTCAGAAACCTCTTGAACCTGTAAAACCTACACGTCCTCAAAAGGAAAACTTTGAAGGAGATAAAAGTATTGATAAGACACTTGCAATTATATATTTCATAATATTTGCATTCATAGCTTTTATAAATCGCGAAACTCCGCAGTTAATATTATTGATAATAGTTTTGGCGGTTATAAGCTATTTTATGACACTCTCAATAATTAAAGGTAATCCAACTAAAGAATACGAAAAAGCATTGAGCAATTATGACATGAGGGAAAAATCCTACCAAGAATCAATGGAAAGTTATAATTACCGAATTGAGACTTACACTCGTAAACGAAATGAGATTGAGGGATTTAATCATTTACTAAATAGCAATGCATCTCAAAAGCAATTAAGCGAATATTTGTTAAGCATCTACTTTTCAAAAAGTGCAGAGTTTTCAAATGAATCAGATGTAAAAAAAGGAGCAAGCGAACAAAAGTTCTATAATAGCTTAATCAATTCATTTCCTGGTAAGATATTTAAAGACAAAAACCTTGATATGTTTGAATATTCATATCATCCCGACTTTATATATTATGACGATGTTTCTGGAATTCACATTGATATCGAGGTTGATGAGCCATATTCGTTTGAAGAAAAAGGGTTCTGTCGCATTAATAATATTGTATCTTAAAGATTACTATTTTTGGATATGATACAAGCACAAGTTGGATGGTTTAAGGGATTTAGATTTCCCCAAGAAGTAATTCTTCAAACTGTTTTTTATAAACTCAGATTTAGTTTGAGTTATCGTGATGTCGAAGAACTACTCTTCCTTCGCGGTGTTATCATTGATCATTCGACTATTCAACGTTGGGTTAATCATTTTTCACCATTATTGAATACAGAATTGAACAAACGAAAAAAGCGTGTAGGGCCTAGTTGGTACATGGATGAGACTTATATAAAGGTTAATGGCAAGTGAGTGTATTTCTATAGAGCCGTTGATAAGCAAGGCCAGACAGTAGATTTCTATCTCTCAGAGAATCGTGACAAGAAAGCAGCATTGACCTTCTTTTATAAAGCATTCGCCAATAATGGAATTCCGGAGAAAGTCACTATAGATAAAAGTGGAGCTAATATAGCAGCTTTGGATCAGATCAATGAAGATTATACAAACAACGGTGAAATAATACGTATTGAAAAACGGTGTCACAAATACCTTAATAATCGAATAGAACAGGACCATAGGTTCATAAAGAAAAGAACCAATCCTATGCTAGGCTTTAAGAGTTTGTCTTCAGCGAAAAACACTCTGTCCGGATTTGAATTAATAAGGATGATTCAGAAACAACAAGTCTTCAATGGGAATGCTATGTCTAATTGGCAAGTCTTTAAAAGTTTGGCTGCCTAAGGATGTAAAATTAGTACTGAAAAAAACGTCTATTTGCTTAATGCGACAGAATCCAAACAGCACCTCCATTATAGAAATCTGTTCGGGAGCTAATGTCAACCTGAAACGTTACATCGACTTGAGCCTGCATGGCTGCTGCCCAAAAAATAGCTGAAATTAAAAGTAGAAAATGTTTCATGATAAAGGGTTTTAAGTGAAAAATTGTTTATTGATTAATTAGCTCATAGGTGAGCTTTTGAAATTTCTCATGTATCTGGTGGTTATTGTTAGGGTACATTTGCAAAAGCAATACCGCTGAAATATTGGCATTTGGATCGGTCCAGCAATAAGTATCGAAAAAGCCACCAAACCCATATGTACCTTCATTACTTAGACCATTTTGTGCCCCCAAGGCATTGGTTACCCAGGCGGCATATCCCTGGTATGAATCACCTTCACCCAGTGAGGTTTGCTTGCTGAGCATAGCTGCCACTGACTCAGGAGCAAGCACCTGTTGGCCTTGGAAGATACCATTTGCTGACAGCATCTGTAAAAACGAGTGGTAATCTTTGGCGGTGGAGCATAAATCAGCGCCTCCT
Organism: uncultured Saccharicrinis sp.; assembly: GCA_963663905.2. GTDB lineage: Bacteria > Bacteroidota > Bacteroidia > Bacteroidales > Marinilabiliaceae > Saccharicrinis. The sequence goes on from CAXXQP010000002.1 coordinate 99,927, forward strand.
GAGAAAAACTGTCTGTTACTCAGGCAAGGGTAGTTTGTATCGGTATATGATGTTATTTGTAACTCATCATTATCCGCTGGCTCATATACATCTGGTAGCCGGTGACGATGTTGTTCAGGAATAATAAAGTAGCTGTCGTGCATCTCGCATGGCTGCATGATGTGCTCTGAAATATATTCATCGTAACGTTGACCTGAGACCTCTTCGATGATTACCCCTAACACGTCAAAACTAAGTCCGTATGTATAGGCAGAACCCGGTTCATGTAAAAGAGGTAAGGCCGCTATCTTTTGGATATTCTCCCGAGATGTTCTGGTATCGTGGCCAAAGCCTTCACTAATGTTGTTTTTTAATATCAGGGCATTGTATTGGTCATCCTGAAAACCATAAGCTATGCCTGAAGTGTGTGTCAATAACTGGTGAATGGTAATGTCTGATTGGGCGGGAATAGCTGTAAAGCTCGAATCCGGCAGTACTTTTGTTAATAAGCGGGGGCTTTTAAATTCGGGCAGGTATTGATAAACGTAATCACTGGTGTTGAGCAGGCCTTTTTCCTGCAATTGCAGGATGGCGACCGCCGTTAAGGCTTTGGTCATGGAAGCCATGCGAAATATATCATTGTTCAGAAGCCTGGTCTGTGCATCAATATTCCGGCAGCCAAAAGCTTTGTGATAGATGATGGTATCCTGGTATGATACTAACGCCACTGCGCCGGGTATTTTGTGGTGTTCGATTGCATGGATAAATAGCGAATCGAGCTGGGCATCATTGTATATTTGATGGTTTTTGCTGGTGTTACAAGCCCAAAGTGTAAGCATAGCAATCCCCATGCAAATTAATGGTAGATTAATTTTCATAAATCAAATTGTCTGTCAGGTGAGCGGAACAGTTTGTGAAATAAAATCAGGCTGCTACAAGAGTAGAAGATATTATTTACGAATGTTCCGAAGTAAATGATATAGCAAATCCACCTGAGTGTATGGTGGACTTGCTGTGATATACTGCACTATTCTTGCCAGATAAGTGCTCGTTTCAGGTAATAATCATAGAGAACAGTATACGTACCGGCCTGATTTTTAAATTTAAGGTCTTTGGTTCCGCTTCCCTCTTTTATTTTCACCCAGTTAACAGGAGCACTCACTTCCTGCTCTGCAACATCAAAGCCTGCATCATAATCCCATCCGGTTGTCTGGCCAATAAATTTAAGACTCACATCATCACTAAATTCCAGCCCTTCAATCAGGAAGATGTGCTCGCCATAGCCATATGGGTTTTGAGTCATAGGAATGGCAGCTTCTGGATTCCAATCCAAATCAGGATAAGCCGGATAACCATTACCAACAATATACATCTCTGTTCTAGGCGTCACCACATCGGTTATATCCTCCACACTGTATTGCATGGTATAAGGATTAAAACGGACCTTTTTATAGGCCGGGTTGGCACCGTTAGCACCCAGTAAAATAGTGGCGCTGCTTTCGTCATTCAACATGCCTTTTGATGGATCTGCCTGATCAACCAGCCCCCAGTTGTCAGGAGCCCAGTCCAGCTGACCTAAGAATTTAAGTTCTTCAAATTCTCCATCCCAACAATGAACTGGCACTTCAAACCACTTATCATCATTCGGGTCAACATCCATTGGGTAGGCCAGGTGAGGACTCCAGGTCCACCATTGGAAGCCACCGGCTATATAAATATTCTCATAAACAATGTCTTCTCCCGACAGATTTACTTTCATCGATAAAGTGGTTGTACGATTAGCTTTATTGGCCACTTCGATAGTTCCATTGTGCATTTTCATCTCCGAAACAACGGGAATGGTGTATGTGTAACTGAGTTCATAGCTTTTCGGATGGTCGGCCAGCTCAATCACATGTTCCAGACCAATGCCGGCATTCACGATTTTGATTTCGGTGAGTCCCTGAGCGTCGGCGATTATACCTTCAAAAGTAATTTCCTCACCCGGTAATGCAACAAAGTCAGCGGTCACATCAACAGAAGGAGGAGTCGCCACATCAACTTTTGTGGTATAGCTTTCGGTTTCTCCCGCCAGTGTCTCGACAGTTATTGTAATATCATATATTTTTAATGTGGCTGTTGCTGGAATGGTAAATTTATAATCGAGATAATACTGGGTTACATGATTGGCAAATACAATTTGCTTATCGAGCATTATCTCATCATTGCGTAGTGAGATTTTCGAAAAGCCATCTTCAGCGTTGAAAGTGCCTTTAAAGGAAATAATATCGCCAGGCTCTCCCAAAATCACATCGGTTACGTTATCAGCAGTTGGTGGTGTGCCTGCATTGTCATCATCTTCGCAACTCAAAAACAGAATGGTTGCAAACAGCAAAAAGGTAAATGGTATTTTTAGTAACGATTTCATACGATTTGTTTTTCAATGGTCGTAAGAAACTCACTAATGATATTATCATGGATATTAACCAAGCTCATTAGTTCGTTTCATAAAACTGAGTTTTTAATGATTTTAGTTAATTGACTTTATAGCTGATAACAAATGTATCGCATTAGCCTCTTAGTCCTGGGTTGCTGAATGTCCAATTGTCAGGGATAATCTGTTCAATTGTTTACTTGGTTTATAATGTTCAGATAATTAGCATTATAAATATTTACATAGCCGTGCATTCACAGGTGTTTGTTTCATATAAGATGACGCTTAGAACAGATTACCCCCTTATTTGAATTCGGAAGGATTCTTTCCCAGTTGTTTTTTAAAGCTTTCCCTGAAATACTTTAAGTCATTAAATCCAATGTAGAAAGCTGCTTCAGACACATTCATGCCCTGCGCAATTAATTCGGCGCTTTTCTTGAGCTTAACACTTCTGACAAAGGCGTTGATTGACAGACCTGTGAGGCTTTTTATTTTACGATACAAAGTGGTCCGACTAAAGCCTAATTCAGACGCCAGCTCGAAAACAGATATTTCGCTCGTCAGGTATTTATCCAATATATGCTGTTCAATCCGGTGCAGAAATTCCATTTCCTTATCTGGCTCATAAAGTCCATCCTGTAACTTTTGTGTGCCCCCATTATGACTTGCAAAATAATTGGATAGTTTAACACGGTTATCCAGTATTGTTCTTATACGTGCCTGAAGTACTGCAATTTTAAAAGGCTTGGAGATATAGTCATCTGCTCCGGCATTAAGACCTTCAATTTCATCATTAGAAGTGCCTTTGGCCGTGAGTAAAACAATGGGGATGTGACTGGTTTGTAAATCGTTCTTAAGGGTGTTGCATAGTACAGTCCCGGAAATACCTGGCATCATTATATCTGAAATTATCAGGTTAGGGCTGTATTCCCGGGCAAGGTTTATACCTTCCTGACCATCACTGGCAGTTAAAATTTTGTAATACTTATTAAGTTTTTCACTTAGTAGATCTAGTATTTCCAGATTGTCATCCACCAGCAATATCACCTGTTCATTATCTTTTATTTCTATTTTGGGGGCAGGTAGTACAGTTTGGGCTTCATTGCTTTCTGTTATTGTACTATCAGAAAATTGAGTGGCGGTATAATGTCTATTCCCTTTGAGAAACTTAACGGAGAATACCGAACCTTTGCCTACAACGCTCTCTACGTTAATGGATGCATGGTGCAGATTAATCAATGATTTGGTTAGAGCCAGACCAATACCTGTGTTGGTGGATTTGTTATCCAGTTTATAGTAGCGATTAAATATTTTGTTTTGAATGTTACGAGGGATGCCTTTGCCTGAGTCTTCCACCTGAAGCACAATGTATTGATCATCTTCGTCCACACTCAATATGATATACCCCTCCGAAGGTGTGTGTTTAAATGCATTGGATAACAGATTGTTAAGAATCATAGAAAACTTATCAATATCAACCCATAAAGTCACGTCTGTAATGGGGAGTTGGAGCTTGAGGTTGACCGAATTGTGCCTGGCCATCTCGCGAAAACCCTGTAAAAACTCACTTAAGTAGCCATTCAGGTGTACCTCACTCACCGCCAGTTTGGATACGCCGGTTTCAACTTGTCTGAACTCAAGTATTTTATTTACCAGTTCAATCAAACGGTTGGAGTTGGTTAATGCCACATCAATCGATTTTCTGATTTTTGGATAGGTGTTTTTCAGCACTGCCAACTCTTCCAAAGCCACATTAATAATGGTTAAAGGAGTGCGCAATTCATGTGAGATATTCGTAAAGAACTCCAATCGTTCGTCGTGCAATTTGCCTTCTTTTAAGCGGAGCTTTTGTTCATATTTTAGGCGGTTTTTGATCTTATATTGTTGCACATGGTATCTGAATATGCCAAACACAATAAGGATGAGGAACAGAAAATAAATAGTAAAGGCGATTTTTGTTTTCCAATACGGAGGAGTCATGTATATTCTGAGTGTTGCCTCATCACTAATGTAGCCTGTTTTGTCAGTACTTCGAACCCTAAAAGTGTACTCTCCCGGTGGCAGGTTACGATAGGTGGCTGATTGTTCTAATCCACAGATGTTCCATGTCTTATCATAACCTTCCAGTATATACTGATATGCCACATCTGCCGATGAAAGATATCTTACCAGCTGAAAGTCAATAGTAAATATGGTGTGATGATAATTTAGATGGATATCAGGATTAAACTCAATGCTTTGTTGGATTATGTCCTGTGATTCAACGGATACATCCTGATTAAGCACCTTCAGACTTGTGAATCGCACATTAGAAGGTTTTTGAATGGAATTAAAATCCTGAGGGCTAAATAGATTGACACCGTTGATTCCGCCAAAAATGAATAAGCCCGATTTTGATATGATGCCTGAACCATTATGAAACTCTTCGGATTGAACACCTTGGTTCCAATCATAATTAACGAATTTCTCTGAAGAAATATCAAATTGTGATATGCCACTATTGGTGCTCAACCATAGCGTGTTGGCCTGGTTGCTTAGTATCTTGTGGATTTTATTGTTACTCAGGCCATCTGATGTTTTGTAGCTGTGAAATGTTTCGGTCTGGATGTCAAAGCGGCACAAACCTGAGTTGGCTGTTCCCATCCATAAGCAATCATCACTGTTTGCATATAATGAAAAGATAATTGGAGGGCTGGCATGGTCAGACATATCGTTGGGGGCACCAAACCTCTTGATTTTTTGATTAATCAGGTTTAAACCAATAAGTCCGTTACCGTATGTGCCAATCCATAAGATATTATCCACCTTAAAAAGAGCTCTTACATCCTCATTGGCAATCTCAGGGTGCTGAATAAAGCGATCGGTTTTTCTGTTGTAATGGCATATGCCTCCCTGATTAAGGCCTGTCCATAGTGTATGCTTATTATCTTCATATAGACATCTAATATCGTTAACCGGAATGTCATGAGGCGCTTTATAGCTTTTAAAAGATTTGCTTGAAGGGATATAGCGATTGATGCCGCCTTCGTAGGTGCCTAACCAGATGGTCCCCAGGTGATCGGTACAGGCACTGATAATGGCGTCATCCGATAAAGAGGCTGGATGATTCTCAATGTGTTTGTAGTGTTGGATGATGCCCTTGTGTCTTGACCATACATTAATTCCATCGCCATCCGTTCCCAACCAGATGTCTTCGTTATTTCCTTCCGTTATGCCCCATACCTTATCATACGACAGTGAATTACTAATGCCTGGCTGATGCTGAAGGTGTGAGAACCTGTTTTCACGGCTTTCGACATAATTAAGTCCACCTCCATGGGTACCAATCCACATATCCAGGTTCTTATCCTGATAGATGCTCAGGACCGTTCTGTACGATAAACTACCTTTATCATAGCTGGACGTGTAGTTTGAAAAGCTGGCATCATTACCATTCAACCGAATATCAGAACAATTTGCAATCGATAATCCGCCATCCCGGGTTCCAATCCAAATGTTATCATTGTGATCAATGTAAAGGGCAATCACATCATTGTCTGGTAAAAAGTTAGGCTGTCTTTTATGGTAATAATAGTTATTGACCTGCCTGGTTTCGAGGTTCAGGTAAGAGAGCCCCTGCTTGCTGCCTATCCATAAGCCACTGTTATTATCCAGTACAATGGTGTTAACATTCATCGGTATTTCTTGTCCATTGGTATAGTCCGAAAAGCGGCGGTTGCTCCAACCTGACAGGTTTAAAATATCAATACCATTGTCCCAGTAGCCAATAATCAATAATGTGTCTTCATATAACTCCAGACAGCTGATGCGATCCGAGGATAGAGAGGCGTCGATATCAGGATCTGCATAAATATAACTGAATGCTTTGTCATCCCTTTTCTTATAACTGATGCCGGCATAATATGAGCTGATATAGATATCACCTGAATTCGTCTCGACAATATCTGTTGGCGAGGCATCGGCCAAACCACCGTTGCCATTGGCCGATATCCGCTTGATTTTTTGTAGTTTCAGGTCAAAATAATCAAGTCCATGTGAGGTCATGATATATAAGTTGCCTTTATGATCCAGAAACAGGTTTTGGATGGTATTGTCCGATAATGAAGTCGGGTCATTGGGTATGGACTTAAATACTTTGAAGTTCTCCCCATCATAGCGGCAAAGCCCATCATTGGTACCAATCCACATAAAGTCCAGTGAATCCTGAATAATGGTATTAATGGAGCTGCCGGGCAAGCCATCTTTCATTCTCAGGTTACTAAAGTAAAGACTATCTGTAGATTCTTTGGCAGAAAGAACTTGGGTAATTAGCAATATGGACAGGAGTAGGAACTGTTTCACAAGTATTTTTATTTCAAATATATAAAAACTGAAGATATTATCGGCTCATCGATGATTTGGGGAGGACAGGGGGTGATTGGTCTTTTATATGGGCATTCTGTTCGACCTTGAATAATTTTGTTTTAATTGGACAAAAGGGCTTTCTAAATGGACAATTTGCCTATTTTGTGTTGGCTGGTGTTTGAATAGGTTTGTAGTTGTAGATTGACTAATAGCTAAGCAAGATTTAAAAGACTATTTAATAATTAAAAAAATTCAAGCAGACTATGAAAAAAATATCCAGGCACTATCAGGTGCTATTATTAGTTCTACTGCTTAATGTGTTGACTTTGCCCTATGCTTTGGGGCAGGAATTAACCATAACCGGTAGTGTGAAATCTGGAGATGAGCTTCTGCCAGGTGTCTCTATTAGTATAAAAGGCACCACTGTTGGAACCATCACTAACATAGATGGAGACTATTCGATTCAGGCCAAAGCAGAAGATATTCTGGTTTTTAGTTTTATTGGGTTCAAGACGGTTGAAGAGGCAGTAGCCGGCCGGCGAGAAATAAACATCAACCTTGAGGAAGAAGCGACAGAATTAAGTGAGGTGATTGCCATTGGGTATGGCTCAGTTCAGAAAAAAGACCTGACCAGTGCTATTTCAACCGTCAAAGGAGATGAACTGGCGAAGCGCAATGTAGCTAATGTATCGCAGGCTTTGCAGGGGCAGCTGGCAGGGGTACAGGTGTCATCCAATGGTGGTTCGCCTGGTAGTGAAGCCTCTATTTTAATTAGGGGAATATCAACCATTAACAATAACAACCCTTTGTATGTAGTTGATGATGTGCCCATGGACGATATCAGTTGGCTAAATCCAAAAGATATTGAGAATGTACAGGTGCTGAAGGATGCTTCAGCAAGTGCTATTTTTGGTTCAAGGGCATCCAATGGTGTCATTGTTATCGAAACTAAGAAAGCCAAAGATGGACGCACGAGTATTTCTATTGATGCGACCTACAGTATCCAGGACGCAGCTAAAAAGCCAGATATGGCAGACGCCACCGAATACGCTAAAATTGTTAATAAGGCGGCTTTCAATTCTGGATTGGATGCACCTTTTGCCGATCCTGAGGCTTTTGGGAAAGGCACCAATTGGTGGGATGAAGTAACCCAACTGGCACCTATACAGAACTACTCACTCAGTATCAATAAGGGTACTGAGGATATGAAGATAGCCTCCGGCTTTTCATATTTCAACCAGGATGGATTGGTAAAAGGCGGTGGCTATGAGCGCATCACCATGAAGCTGAATACCGAATATAAACTAGCCAAATGGTTAACTGTTGGGCAGAATTTAAGCCTGAGCAAGGATAAGACTGATAACGGTCCTAACCTGGTATGGGATGTACAACGTGTTGAGCCAAATATACCTGTTTATCTGCCCGATTATGAACAGGAAGGAAAGAACGAGTATAGTATCTATCATCCAACCCTATATACTGATGTGCCCAATCCAATGGGAACGCTGGCCCGCTCTTTTAGCGTGACAGATTATTTACGAACCATTGGGAATGTATTTGCTAATTTTGATATTGGCCATGGTATAACTGCTGAAAGTAAATTTGCTTTTTACCTGAGCGAATGGGAAAATAATGATTTTGGGCCAACTTATTTTATCGAGTCTACAGACTATACAAATGAGAATTGGGTGACGCGGAGTCATAATAACCGAACACAATTTACCTGGAACAACCTGGTGCACTATAAAACTCAACTGAACGTACATCGCTTAAATTTAACGGCCGGTATGACCATGGAAAGTGATGAAAACCGTTACTTATATGGTGAGGGTTATAATGCACCTAATAATCATCTCGATCTGCGCTACATTGATTCAACTGAGGATACCAAACGTTTTGCTTCAGGTAGTAACAATAAAAGTACCCGACAATCATTTCTGGCACGTGCCAATTATTCATTTGGTGACAAATACTTGCTGACGGCTTCTTTCAGAACAGATGCTTCATCCAGATTTAATAAAGAGAACCGCTGGGGCTATTTCCCATCAGTATCGGGAGCATGGAACCTGTCAGAAGAAGGATTTATGAGTGATGTTACATGGTTGAGTCAGGCCAAATTAAGAGCCGGCTGGGGGCAAGTGGGAAATGACAACATTAATAACGATGCCTTATTAACCACTTTAGGAAGAACTGTATATGTATTTGGTACCGAGCGTGAGATTAGCCTCGGCCAAGCTCCAACTTCGGTAGGTAATGCCGATTTGCAATGGGAAACAGTAGAGGATATGAACATTGGAGCCGACCTTGGCTTTTGGAACCAGCGACTGACAACTTCTGTCGATTACTTCGAACGACGTTCAAAAGATATGCTTTTGGCAACATCTATTCCATATTATCTAGGCTCTGCCTGGAGCACACCATATGCAAATATTGGGACTTTAACTACAAAGGGATTTGAGGTTATTCTTACCTATCGAAAAGAATATGCGTCTGGTTTTAGCATGACTCATTCTTTAAATGTATCCAAAGCCAGTAGTAAAATCACCAAGTTAGTTGAGGGAGAAGCCATTTGGAGTGGAAATCATCAGCGTCTCGAAAATTTAACCCGCACAGTAGAGAATGGTGTTGCCGGTGAATTTTATGGGATGGTGACCGACGGTATTTTCCAGAATGAAAGCGAGGTGATTAATTATACCGATGAGTTCGGCAATGTATTGCAACCCCATGCTCAACCAGGTGACATGCGTTTCAAGGATGTGAATGGTGATGGTAAAATAAATGCCGATGACCGGGCTGTTATTGGTAATCCGGAAGCTGACTTCACTTTTGGTATCAATATGAATTTCGGGTATAAAAACTTTGATCTGAGTATGCTATTTACAGGTTCGTATGGCAATGATGTGTTGAATGCGGTGAAACCATATGCAGGAACAGGAAGTGAGCGTTACAACTCATTTGCCGGGTTGTTAGACAAGGCCTGGGATGGCGAAGGTTCAACTAATTCGCAACCACGTCTGGCTGCCATTGACGATAACAACAACTTTATTTATTCCGATTATTACATAGAGGATGGATCACATCTGCGCTTAAAATCTCTTCAATTGGGGTATAACCTGCCCAAAAAATGGTTGGAGCGTATACAAATCAGCAATGCGCGTTTATTTATTGGTGGTGAAAACCTGTTCACATTAACCAGCTTTGATGGCTTGGATGTGGACCTTGGTGGCAGTGCTCTCGAAAGAGGTATTGATTGGGGACAGTATCCATTGCCTCGCATCTTTATGGTGGGTGCCAATATTTCATTTTAACCTTTTGAACAATAAGAATGATGAGACGAAATATTCGATTTTTTATAGTCCTAAGTATAGTAGCGATGTTTGGGGCATCATGCAACGATTTTCTGGATCAGCCGATACAGGGTAAGCAAGTGCTGGAAAACTATTTTGCCAATGAAGATGAGTGTCTGAAAGCCCTCTCTGGATGCTATGCTTCATTAAGTCCCGAAGATTGGTGGGAAAATGATCTCTTCTACCTTGTGGGCGACATCTGTTCCGATGATGCTTTTAAAGGCAATTCGCTTGAAGGTGATCAGCGTGACTTTGGCGAACTGGCACGTTTTAATATTACTCCTCAAAATGAATGGATCCAATATAAATGGCAGTATGCTTACGAGCAAGTGTACCGCTGTAATCTGGTTATCAAAAACATTCCTGACGCACCTGTTAGTGATGCTTTTAAAGCTCAGGTATTAGCAGAAGCAAAATTTCTGAGGGCATTTGCCTATTTTGAGCTGGTGAAGAACTTTGGTGATGTACCTCTTCTATTAGAGCCATTAACTGTTAATGACCCAAAACAGGAACGTGTGGCTTCAGCTTTAATCTGGGGACAAATTGAAAAGGACCTAAAGAATGCAGCAGACGTATTGCCGGAGCGCTCAGAACAAACTGCGTCAGCTATAGGCCGCGCAACTAAAGGTGCTGCTTTGGCATACCTCGTGAAGGCCTATGTTTATCAGGAGAAATGGAGTGATGCAGAGCCATTGGCTAAACAAATAATTACTACAGGTGAGTATAACCTGAATGATCCATTTACCAATGTTTGGAGTATTCATAATCCAAATGGCAATGGTTCTATTTTTGAAATCCAGACTGTATTTGATAATGTGTTGGATGCAGGAACTGTATTGCCCGTTTTTACCCGGAGTCGTGCTGATGGAGGTTGGGGCTTTGCCACACCATCCAGCCACCTCGATATTTTTATGGCAGGCGATCCGCGCCGTAATGCGACCATTATCAAGCAAGGTGATTATGTAGATGAGGATTATCCAAGCTATGACACTCAATTGTTGGAAAATGAAACAGGACGTATCAACCGAAAATACTGGATAGCATGGAATGATCGTCCGGCTCAATCGGAACATAAGCGTACCCCACTTAACCACATTTTGTTTAGATACGCTGATTTACTATTGCTGCATGCCGAAGCCGCTTGGCACAATGACAATGAGGGTGAAGCTATTGCTTCGGTCAACAAGGTGCGCAGTCGCGTTGGACTTGGTAGCATTAGTTCTACCGGAGAGCAGCTCTTACTCGATATTTATCACGAAAGGCGGATGGAACTGGCATTGGAAGGACATCGTTACTACGATCTAAAACGTCAAAAGGGCATTAAATATCCTAACTCACCGCGTCTGAAGGAGGTGATGGAGGATTTTGTGGATTATAATCTGGGGGCTAATTCAGATTACGACGCTGGCAATGCCAAAGGTCAATTGTTTGATGAAGATGTGCATGTATTGTTTCCTATTCCTCAGGCAGAGATTGACTTGTCGGAAGGAACTCTGAAACAGAATAGCGGATATTAATAATGACAAAAGGGACAGCGTTGTCTGTCCCCCTTTTTTTCTGGTTATGATAGATATGAAATATAGAATTTTTCTGATAATTATCTTATCAGGCATGACTATTTTTGCTCAAAATAGATGGGAACAACCAACTGTATTTCGCGAAGGTAAACGTCAGGCTTATGCATGGTCTTTCCCCTATCGTTCAATGAATAAGGCGACAGTGGGTGATAAGACGCAATCTGCTTTTTATAGTTCCCTTAATGGAGAATGGTTTTTCAATTGGGCCGTTAATCCAGCCCAACGCCCAAAGTACTTTTATAAAGTGGACTACCAGGTTAATGATTGGCCAACGATTCCTGTGCCTGCCAACTGGCAGATGGAAGGCTATGGGACACCCATTTATACCAATGTGAAGTATCCATTTAAAATGGATCCGCCCAATATTCCATCAGAATATAATCCGGTTGGCTCGTATGCACGCACCTTTGCAGTGCCAGACAGTTGGGATGGAAACCAAATAATACTGCATTTTGGGGCTGTTAATTCGGCTATGTACGTTTGGGTCAACGGGCAACAAGTGGGCTATTCACAAGACTCCAAAACACCTGCCGAATTTGATATCACCCAATATATCCAAAAAGGTGAAAATAAGCTGGCAGTTGAGGTGTATCGCTGGTGTGATGGCAGTTATCTCGAAGACCAGGATATGTGGCGATTGAGTGGTATTGAACGGGGTGTGTACCTGTATGCTTTACCTCACACTCATATTCAGGATTTCTTTGTTAAAGGAGGGTTAGATGCCCAATATAAGAATGGTTTGTTTCAGCTTGATGTGGCATTAAAAGGAATTGATAATGCTTCAGTACTTGAAGTTCAACTTCTGGATGCTGCAGGAAAATTAGTTCATCAGGAAGTTAAGCAGATAACAGTCAACAATATTAGCTTCGAAGCAATAGTGCCTGAGGTGGAGAAATGGAGTGCTGAGTTGCCCAATCTGTATGATTTATACCTTTTGCTTAAGAACAAAGCAGGTGAGACAATTGATGTCCGCGGCTCAAAGGTGGGGTTTCGCACTGTAGAAATTAAGCATAAGCAATTGTTGGTGAATGGGCAGCCTGTTTTGTTAAAGGGCGTCAACCGGCATGAACACAATGAGTACAATGGCCATGTGGTGTCAGAGGCATCCATGCTGCGTGATATTACATTAATGAAACAGTTTAATATCAATGCGGTGCGTTGCAGTCATTATCCGGTTGATCCTTATTGGTACAGCTTATGTGACCAGTATGGCCTGTATGTGATTGATGAAGCCAATATCGAAAGTCATGGTATGGGCTCCTGGTTAAATGATGGTTATAGTTTGGATAAGACACTGGGAAATAATGAGGATTGGAAAGCCGCTCATCTTGATCGTACCATGAATATGGTGGAACGAGATAAGAATTTTCCATCTATTATTATTTGGTCTTTGGGAAATGAGGCTGGTTCAGGTCAAAATTTTGAAGCAACAGCCAGCTGGATTAAAGAACGTGATAACAGCCGTTTGGTGCAGTATGAGCAAGCCTGGCTTGAGTCATATACCGACATTGTGTGCCCAATGTATTATAAGATTGAGCAGATGGAGGAGTTTCTCTCCTTGAATGATCATCGTCCAATGATACAATGCGAATACAGTCATGCCATGGGTAATAGCAATGGTAACTTAATGGATTACTGGCAATTGATTCGTAAGGAACCGCAACTACAGGGCGGTTTTATTTGGGATTGGATGGATCAGGGAATGGCACAACAATTACCAAATGGCACTAAATATTGGGCTTATGGAGGGGATTTTGGCCCGCAGGATGTCCCATCGGATGGCGACTTTTGTTTAAACGGACTCATTTTTGCCGATCAAACGCCAAAACCGGCTTTGTTTGAGGTGAAAAAGGTATATCAGGATTTCTGGATAACTGCAACGGATTTACAAAAAGGCCAATTTAAGCTCTACAATGAAAGCTTTTTCAGAAGCACTGATGCGCTTGAGCTATACTTCGAAATAAAAGCTGAAGGTAAAGTAGTTCAAAACGGGATTGTTGATTTTAAGAAAGCTGTGAAACCTCAGGAAAAGAGATCTTTTAGTGTCAAGTATGATTATCATACAGACGAAGGCGTAGAGTATTTTATCAATTTTTTTGTCCGCACTTCTGATGAGCTTGGTCTGCTGGAAAAAGGATATACCATAGCTACAGAGCAATTTGAACTAAACAGGTTTACACCAGCTATAAAACAAAGTACTGAGCAAAGTACTTTAACATTATCTGAAGATGAGGCGAAGCACTATGTATTCGGACAGGATTTTACCCTTGTTTTTGACAAACAATCAGGTAACATAAGCGATTGGAAATACAAAGGTAGAGATATGCTGCGCAGAGGATTGCAACCCAACTTTTGGCGGGTGCCGACCAACAACGATCGTGGTAACGGTATGCATAACAGATGCCGCGTATGGTACGATGTGCAATCGAAGCGCACTCTTAACGCACTGAATGTAGAAAAGGCGGATGGACTAGTTAAGGTATCAACTAAATCCATCATCAACGTGGGGCAATCTGTTTTCAATGTCTATTATATAATTTATCCGGATGGAGCAGTGGAGATAGATGTCTACTTTGAAAAAAGTAAAGGTAAAGTACCAGAGTTACCTCGTTTGGGGATGAATCTCGTAATGCCTGCCGGATATGATTTAGTAGAATGGTATGGCAATGGTCCGCATGAGTCTTATAGCGACAGGCAGAATGGTGTTGTGGTGGATATCTTTCAGGGTAAAGTGTCGCAGCAGCATACGCCTTACGTGTGGCCACAGGAGAGTGGTAACAAAACACAGGTGCGCTGGATGAAAGTAATGAACCAGGCAGGTGAGGGCTTTTTAATTAAAGGAAAGCAGCCATTGGAGATGAGTACACATCACTTTACTATCGAAGAGCTGAACAACCAGCTGACACACTATTATCAAATACCTCAACGAAATATTACGGAGGTGAATATTGATCTGAAACAGCGTGGTGTGGGAGGTGATAATAGTTGGGGGTATGATACGCACGATGCCTACAAATTGCTGGACAATAAGTATCATTATACTTTTACTATTTGTCCACTTTAGTCAGGAGAAGTATGAATAACAAGAAGCAACAAAAAATGATTTTAAAGATATATATAGCATTGTTTATTGCCCTGTCCTCCTGTCAAAAGGAGGCGGGAAGTAAACCTGATGACGGTTCTGTACTAAAGCTGACTATTGAGGCTGCTGCTACGCGTCAGACGGTGCATGGCTTTGGGGCATCCGACGCCTGGAGTTGTCAGTTTATTGGAAAAAACTGGCCAGAGGACAAAAAGGAACAAATGGCCGATTGGTTATTTAGTACTGAGCTGGATACAGAAGGGCATCCGAAGGGTATCGGACTGAATACCTGGCGGTTTAATATAGGTGCTGGTAGCTCTGAACAGGGAACTGCTAGCGAGATAGAGGATGAGTGGCGACGGGCTGAATCATTTATGACCGGCAAAGGTGTTTATGATTGGAGTAAACACCTGGGCCAGCGTTGGTTTCTGCAAGCAGCTAAAGCAAGAGGTGTGAATCAGTTCATTGGTTTTGTTAACAGCCCTCCTGTTAGTCTCACTAAAAATGGGAAGGCATTTTCTTCGGATAAAAATAGTTATAACCTGGTAGAAGAAAACTATTCTATCTTTGCCAATTACCTTGCTGATATTGCTATAAAACTTAACGAGCTGGATGGAGTTAAATTGAAATACATCAGTCCGTTTAATGAGCCGCAGTGGGATTGGACCAACAAAAGCCAGGAGGGAACACCGGCGCAAAACACCGAAATAGCAGCAACTATTAAGCTGATTAATACGACATTTGAACAAAAAAATGTTGTGTCACAGATTGAAATACCCGAATCGGCACAGTTAAACTTCATGTACGAGGATGGTGGCAAATCAGGGCGAGGTTATCAGATATATAGTTTCTTCGATCCTTCATCAAGTGAGTACCTTGGTAATTTATCGCATGTAGCACGCAAAGTTGCTGCTCACAGCTATTATACAACCTGGCCCGTTAATGATATGGCTGCTAAGCGTCGTAGAGTAAGTGAGGCTATTAAAGGCAATCCAGAACCTGTTGAGTTTTGGATGAGTGAGTATTGCGTGTTGGAAAATAACTCAGAGATAGATGGTAATGGACGTGATTTGGGCATGAAGACAGCACTCTATACATCGCGTGTTATTTTTACCGATTTGGCCATCGGTAATGCTTCTTCGTGGCAATGGTGGTTAGCCATCAGTCCATACGATTATAAAGATGGATTGGTATACATTGACTACAATAAAAATGATGGCAATATATACGATTCAAAGACCTTATGGGCTTTAGGTAACTATTCTCGTTTTGCAAAAGAGGGAATGAAGCGTGTTATAGTAAAACGTAGTGATTCAAAATCGGATGAACAATCATTAAACAGCATTATGACTTGTGCCTTTGTATCGGATGATAAAGAAGATATTGCGATGATAATCACGAATTATTTAAGTACAGATGTCCCTGTCCAGATTAATTTAAGCGGAGCATCTGTTAGTGGAAAATTAAAAGTTTATCTTACGGATGGAAAAAGTCGAAATAATCTGGCTCTTCAGCAAGAAATTGAATTGGGTGAGTCAATCACCATACCGGCTCGGAGCGTGACAACCATAACTAATGTAGAGTAAGATAATTGAGTAAACAAAAAAGCGGAAGTTCATTTATGGACTTTCGCTTTTCTTAGGTCATCTTGAAAAAAAAGAAGGCTCTCTGCGTTGTCTGTTTAATTGGCAGTTTGTTTAAAACGAGAATTTATACCATAGCCTTTCCCTTAATCTAACTACTGTAAAACAGGAGTTGTTCAGAATATTTTAAGTTTCACTATTTCAAACATTCATACTTAGAGTTCTTACAACATCATGCGTTTTGCGAGCCCCTAAGGTCTTAGAATTCGATTGTGTAGTGTAATTTATTATTTAGTTGTATTTTTCTGCTATGTAAGCATGCTGTAATATACATATTGCATATTACCAGGGATTTTGGCAGCTTGCCAACATGAAAACTACAGTAATAGACCGTCATGCAGAAATACGAAGAATCGTAGATCTGTGGCATAAAAGTAAGAGGCAAATAAGACAACCTGATTTTTGTAAGAAAGAAGGAATTTCTGTGGATTCACTTAAATATTGGATAACGAAGTTTAATAAAGAGCAGGCCTCAAAACAATCAGATGCATGCCCTACCGGATTTATCCCTGTCAAAGTTGAAAATACAGCAGAACAAACCTATCAAGAAATTGAATTTCCTAATGGAGTAATATTTCGTTATAGCCAAGGATTTTCAATAGAAACAATTAAAGAGCTCATAAAATTGTATTGATATGTTTACATTGTCATCAGGTAAGCATGCTGTAATATGCAATGTGTATATTACAGCATGCTTACTACAAAGGTACAGAAGCCTATATGCAAGACCTGTCTTGATCGAAATCGAACAATGGCTAAAAAGCAACATTAATAAAGTGGTACCCCAGAGTCCAATTGGAAAAGCAATTACCTATACATACAACCTATGGCCTAGATTAAAAGCTTATATTGATAATGGTAAATATGAAATCGATAATAATAAGATTGAAAATGCTATACGTCCATTAGCTTTAGGTCGGAAAAACTATTTATTTGCAGGTTCACATTCTGCAGCACAAAAAGCTGCCATGATGTATTCTTTCTTTGCTACATGTAAAATTAATGAGGTAAATCCTTTAGAATGGGTGACCTTTGTACTAGAAAAAATACAAGATTGTAAAATATCTCAACTTAAAGAACTTCTTCCTCAAAATTGGAAACCCAATTAGAACTTATTACTATATTTTCAATTTTCCAATAGTGTACTTTGCAACACGGATACTGTCGGCCGTTGGCAATCTAGATTAAAAAATCGGTGAATTGCACTCTCAGCTCATCCATGGAGACATGGCCATCTACTATACCACCGGCATTAAAATCCATCCAGTTTTGCTTATGGTTGAATAGTTTGGAGTTGGTGGCTATTTTCATGGTTGGCACAAAACTACCAAAGGGTGTTCCACGGCCTGTAGTAAACAGTACCATTTGGCAACCCGTAAATCCAAGGGCTGAACTGGCCACTAAATCGTTGCCTGGAGACCATAGGAGGTTGAGACCTGGCTTCTTAATCTGTTCGCCATAATTGAGCACATCATTAACAATGGCATCGCCACCTTTTTGAACGCAACCCAGGGATTTTTCTTCCAGGGTTGTGATGCCACCATTTTTGTTGCCTGGCGATGGATTTTCGTAGATAGGCTGGTCACTGGCTCTGAAATAATCCTTGAAGCCATTAATGAGCTCAACTGTTTTACAGAATACTGCATGGTTCTGAGCGCGTTCCATCAGGATGGTTTCAGCTCCAAACATCTCGGGTACTTCTGTTAATACAGTTGTGCCGCCTTGTGCCACTAACCAGTCCGAAAACCTGCCTAGTAAGGGGTTGGCAGTAATGCCTGAGAAGCCATCGCTGCCACCACATTTAAGGCCAATTTTCAGCTTAGAAACCGGCACAGCCTGGCGCTTATCGGTTCTCATCTTTTCGCACAGCTCCTTCACCATCTCCAGTCCGGTTTCCACTTCATCTTCCACCTCTTGAGAGATGAGAAACTTCACCCGTTCCTTGTTCCATTCGCCAAGAATCTCTTGCAGCTGAGAAACCTGGTTGTTTTCACAACCCAGGCCCAATACCAGCACACCGCCTGCATTAGGATGCTTAATGGCTGCAGCCAAAGCTTTTTGTGTGTTCAGGTGGTCGCCGCCCAGTTGAGAGCAACCATACTGATGGTTTAGTACCAAAATATCATCGAGGTGGCTGGTATCCGATTCTGCTTTCAGTTGCTCAACTATCAGTTTGGCCTGGCCGTTGACACAGCCTACTGTTGGGATAATCCAGAGTTCGTTGCGGATGCCAACATCACCATTGCTGCGTACATAGCCGTTGAAGGTCCGTTCTTCCTTATGGATTTTTAAAGGCTGACCTTTGGGCGTATATTGGTATTCCAGATTTTCGTCAAGGCCAGTTATGATATTGTGAGAATGCACATGTTGTCCGTTTGCAATATTCTCTTTAGCCACGCCGATGGAATAACCATATTTAATGATGTGCTCACCTTTGACAATGGGGGCAATGGCCACCTTATGGCCTTGTGGAATATCGGCCTTAACCGAAAGTTTCGTGGCCATCACTTCTAGTTCAGTACTCGCAGAAATAGGTTCAAGCGCCACTACCACATTATCGTTGGGGTGTATATGTAAAATCTTACTCATTGTACTGTGTTTATATGATTTGTTTTAGTGTTGACTCTATGCCTTGTACCATTATTGCCTCGATGTATCGGGCAACGGCTGTGCTTAATCCCTCTACTGCTGACAGGTCTGTATTCCAGATGGCTTTGTTAGAAAGGATGTTGGACGTTAATGTGTTGTATGATTCCATCTTTATCCATTCATTCTGGATGAAAGCTACGTGTTCAGGCGTATCGTTAATAGTGAACTCGAGATTGTTGTACTTACCACGATAAAGTACTAGTAAAGCAGCTAATGAGAAACTAACCTTTGCAGGGAGTTGTCCAGTTCTTTGCAGGCCATCCATCAAAGATGGATAATCTCGTGTCATCCATTTTGAGAGCGAGTTCAGAGAAATGTCCTCAAGGAAATGACGAATAAATGGATTAAAGAAGCGCTCAAGGATTTCACTGGCAAAGTCTTTTAAAGCGTTTTTATCACCTTCGATATTCGGAATGATTTCCTGAGCCACCATTTCGTTAATGAATGTGCCCAATGTATGGTCATCAAAAGCTTCTTTAAGTTTTGTAACCGCTTAACAAACCGACAGGTACCAATGCTGTGTGTGCACCATTCAGGATACGTACTTTCTTATCGCGGAACTTGGTCATGTCTTCTAACCAAACTACGTTCAGTCCAGCTTTGTCAAACGGATATTTCTCCCGAATAGCTTGTGGCGCTTCAATGGCCCAAAGGTGGAAATACTCACCCGCCACAACTAGGTTGTCTTCATACCCTAAATCAGCTTGTATGGCTTTAATATTATTCTTTGGAAAACCAGGTACGATTCGGTCAACCAGTGTGTTGCAAAATGTACAACTATTATTAATCCAAGCGATAAAATCATCTTCCAGTTGATTAGTTGCCGATAACTCCAAAACTATTTCTTTGAGTATGGATGCATTTTTATCAATAAGCTCGCAACAAAAGAAAGTTAATCCTTTATCAGCAGCACCATTAAAATGTTTGTAACGCAGGTATAATAATTGAGTTATTTTTCCGGGGAATGACTTAGGAGGGGCAGCAAAAATATCTTCATTATCAACACGACTTATACCAGATTCTGTTGTGTTAGATACTATTAATTCTAATCCTGAATTTAAGAAATAGTTTTTGTAGGCCTCATATTGTGTATAAGGATTAATCGAATCCATAATACAATCTACTAGTTCAGTTTCCTGAACAGGTTGACCATTTCTAATACCTTGCAAAAGCACATGGTATAAATTATCTTGTTTGTTTAGTAAATCGACCATTCCTTGTGCCATGGGCTGTACTATGACCACGCCATTATTAGTGCCAAGAGATGTATTGGATTTATGGATCATCCAATCAACAAAGGCTCGTAAAAAATTTCCTTCTCCAAATTGAAGAATTTTGAATTCATGATTCCTACGTTGGGATAAGTTGTTCTGTTAAGTACTTGCATAGTATTTTAATTGTGAATTTTTGATACAATATTAAATGATCGGACAAATATAAATATAAAAAGTGTGTGCGCACACACTAAAGTGATTATATCTGTACAAAATTATTTTTTACAGTTTGTAATTAATTTGCCAGTAGGTGTTTAATACGTGATATGAATTAAAGAATTGTTTATGGCTACGTGCTTTAAGAATCAGGATATATAAGTACTTAGAAAAATGTAAATATAGAAATAGGCTGTTGCATGTAGGTATAAAATAGTTTTTAAGAATATAAGAATAAATAAAAAAAATCATTTTCGGAGATATTATGCTCGGTTTATCTACGCCTGGTTATCAACGATTTTATCAAACCACTGAGTTAGATATTTGTCATAGAGGAGGGGAGGCAAATGTGGTCTGTGTATTAGTGGTTTATGGTGTCGATGCATAATTAGTTACATGTTTGCTTAGGAATGAAATGGGTGATGCCTGTATGAAACAGTTACGTAAATACGGTGTAAGTACAGGTGATATTTTATATGGCGACGAACACATAGTGATCTATTTTCTTGAAACCGGAGCTGTAGTATATGCCAATAAAGTAATTTATGATCGAGTGTACTCATCTTTTTCGGGTATTGAACCTTGAATGGTTAATTGAATGAAGTTTTAAAGGATGTGTTATAAAACGCATTCCTATACTATATATGCCAATTACTGACTTTAAGGACGTATTGGAAGTTGATTTAGTAGGATCTTTCTTTGTTTCCACGAGAGTTGTTCCAAAGATGATTGAAAGACTATCAGGTAAGGTGATTAACATATTTTCGATGATGAGTGAATATGGGCATCCATTTTATGATCTTGTTATGACAAGAATTCCGGCTGCTCGTTAGAAAAAGACTACGGATGAAGGAAATGCAGCTGTGTTTTTAGCATCAAAGGCAAGTGACTTTGTCAATGGACCTGTATTGCATGTTTGATGGGGTATTTTGGCCAACTTTGGTTATGTAAAAAACGAAAATGTTATTTAATGATAAGTAATGCGAATCAAGGGTTGAACCCCTATAGGGTTCTCTTCTTTATTATCTGATTTTCCACGGGTTACACCCGCGGTTATTAGCTACGCTGATCTTCGATTCATATTCAATCCCTAACGGGATTTGTTTTTAAGACAGTCATAGATAATACTGACTTCAAAATACCCTAAAAGGGTAAAATTTGAATAACCCTGGGTGTAACCCAGGGGACTGTACCCATGAGTTCACAACACTGAAGGTGTTGAGTTATTATTTTCAACTCTTGATTCGCATAAGTAGTTATTATTAGTATACTTTAAAGATTTGTTTTATCCAGTTAAGGCTAAAGTGCCACGTGCAAATTGTATTGCATGTGGCATTATTAGTTTGTCGAAATTAGCAAGATATGTCCAGTTCGATCCAGCTTGTTTAGTGCCTTTAAATCCTATAAAAAAAAGTGATTTGCGTAATTTGCGTTAGGCTTTCGATGTACAAATTCGTAAAAAAACTGTATAATCAATCACAACAAAAAATGGCACCCCCTTTAATTTTGGAACATGTCTAAAGAGTTTAATTATATGAAGTCATTAGTTGTTATACTTATAATTATTGCAGGTGCTGTAACGGTTGTTTGTTCTAATTATGACACACATTCTACATACTCATTCTCACAGGAACAAGTAAAATCTATAACTAAAAAAGTTGCCGATAGACAAATTCTAGCTTTTGAAGACTTGCCTATTCATAGAACCGATTCAGTTGTACATCAGGTAAATGCCAAAATGGAGAATAGTACTAAATATAAACAAACAGGTTTATATAGTCAAAATCGGCATGAAATATCCTGGTCAAGTAGCGTTTTATATGCCGGCATGTATGACTGGAGTGACATTACTGAAGAACCTGATAAATATAAAAAATGGTTTATAAGGATAGGTGAAGAGAATGATTGGAAATTAGGGGGGCGTTCATATCACGCGGAAGATCATGCTATTGGACATCTGTATACTTCGATATATGAGGATTGTGGCAGTAAAAAAATGATACTTCCTACAATCATGCGCTTTGATTCCATATTAATCAATCGAAAAACTGGCTCCCTAGAGTGGGTATCGCCTGCTGAAGTAAAAGCCGGTAAAAACGAAACGGATTGCTACAACCGCTGGGGTTGGGCAGATGCATTATTTATGGCACCTCCGGTATGGGTGAGGCTGGCACGTATAACAAGTGAGATCAAATACCTGGAGTTTATGGATGAAGAGTACCATGCTACGTATGATTTGCTATACGATAAAAGTGAAAAGCTTTTTTTTCAGGATGCTTCTTATTTCTCTTTGAAAGAGAAAAATGGGCGGAAGATATTTGAGTCGAAAGGTAATGGTTTGGTTTTCGCAGGATTAGCCCTTGTGATTTCTGACTTGCCCAAAGACTGGCCCGGACGTCAGTTTTATGTTACTCTATTTCATGAAATGGCCTTTCGGCTTAAGTCCCTTCAGCGCGACGATGGCACCTGGGGCAGAAGATTACTTGGTGATGTTGGTGATTATCCGAATGTGGATATTGGTGGAACAGCCTTTTTTACATATGGTATAGCAAGGGGCATAAATATGGGTGTTTTACAAAGAGCGGATTTTGAACCTGCTGTGTTGCATGCATGGAATTCATTGACCTTAATGGTGACTACTGGTGGTTTATTGGGTTATAAGCAAGCTATGGATACAGCCACTGAAAATGATAATTCTGCCCAAAAAGAAGTTGAGGATGTTGGGGCTTTTTTGGTGGCCGGGTCAGAAGTGTATAAGCTTGTAAAAAAAGATGTACGATAATTAACAAATAAAAATTACTTATACTATACGTTTAAGTCGGTAAGTTATTATAAATCAATTAAATCAATTATTTTATCATGAAAACAAAAGTGCTACTATTAATGCTCGTGAGCATTGGCTTATCTATCAATGCTGTTGCACAAATTAAAAATGGTGATATGGAAAAAAACCGTAATACCAAATGGCCATGGAATTTGCATGTAAATAATGCTGGTACAGAAACACCAGGTGCAGCAACACAGACCTACGAAGCTTATGATGCTCCGGCAAGCGGTCATTTTCTACAAGTGGTGGTGAGTAAGGCAAATACTGAAAAACCATGGAATTTGAGAGTGAGACAAGGAGAAATAAGTATTGGTGCAAGTGATACTAAAATAACCTTTAAAGCAAGAGGTACTGTGGGTGGTGAGCTTTTGAGAATCAAATATGATGGAGATGGAAAACAAGAAGCTGATTTTACCTTAACAACAGACTGGGCAGAATATGAATTGGATTTGCCTGCTTCTTTTCAAGGTACAACTGGTACTATTTCATTCTGGACAAAAAGTGTAGGCACCTATCAATTTGATGATGTGGTTTTGAAGTAAAATAAAGCCTTTGACAGGACTTACTTTTATCCATTAATTTAATATGGCAATAGTAGAAAGGATGATGTTGTAGTCTTAAGGTGTTTATTATTAATGTATTGGAATGGTGTATGAATTTATAAAAAAACCGTACACAATTGAACAAGCAGCAATCACCTTTCTTCTATTTTTAAATCGACTAAAATTTTATTAAAAGACTAAAATTATTTTATTATGAAAGCAAAACTACTTTTTATAATGTTTGTAAGCTTTGGGTTATCTGTCAACACCATTGCGCAAATTTTAAATGGTGATATGGAATCTACAGGTAATCTAAGCTGGCCCTGGAATTTGAATGTAAATAATAATAATACTACTACGCCAGGTGCAGCAACACAGACCTACGAAGCTTATGATGCTTCTGAAACCAATCATTTTCTACAAGTGGTGGTGACTGCTGCAAATACTGATGCACCATGGAATTTGAGAGTGAGACAAGGAAATGTAGGTATTGGTGCAAGTGATACCAAAATAACGTTTAAAGCAAGAGGCACTGCGGGTGGCGAGCTTTTAAGAATTAAATATGATGGAGGTACACCAGCTGATGAAGATGATTTTACCTTAACAACAACCTGGGAGCCATATGAATTGGTTTTGCCTGCTTCTTCTCAAGGTACAACTGGTACTCTTTCATTCTGGACTCAAAGCGTGGGTACCTATCAATTTGATGATGTGGAATTAGTTAGTACTTCAACTGCTATATCAGACGATGTGATGGCTGGTGTTAAGGTATGGTATGCTGCCTCTAATAATACGCTTAATATTGATGGTATTACAGCCAATACGGTTAGTGTTTATTCATTGAGCGGTGCCAAGGTAGCAGAATACAATGCACCAGGTTCAACACTTACATTAGGTCAAATTCCTTCAGGACTGTATGTGGTATCAGTTGCTACTGATGCGGGCACAAAAGTGGTGAAGATTAAAAAATAATTAGTTATTCAATTCCAGAAAATCGTCTTTGAACTGCGTTTCAAAGACGATTTTTAATATTTGGGTGCTTGTTTTAAAGATTATTTCGCAAACAAAGTTAGTTAATATGAGAAAATTATTCTGCCTGCTTTTTTTAATTCCATTATTGTTAAAAGGGCAGCCGCAAAGTATTGTGCTGAATGGACAATGGCAATGTGGCGAAAATCGTGTGTATAACAGAGAGGTGAGTGTGCCTGGTTTGGCTAGTGACCCAACCAAAATCAACGAAGGAGTACTTTGGTATAAAAAGGAAATAGTATTACCTGAGGGAGCCTGGTCAAAAGCAACGCTCGAACTAAAAGGTGCCCGTTTTATGCCTAAGGTGTTTATCGATGGTGATTTGGTATCAGAAAAAGCAGGAGGGATGGCGCCTACCTTGCACCCCTTAAAACATAACAACATAAAGCCGGGGAAAAAGGTAAGTATCGAAATTGCGTTAACATCTTTAAAAGATATGCCGGAAGCGGATGCTTCACGAATTCCCAAAGCCGATTATTGGCGCTCTGATGTAGCGGCACACCTGTGGGATGATGTGGTGTTAAAGGTCCATGGCGAAGCATCCATAAATCATGTACATGGTTATTCCGAATTGAAAGAAGATGCTGTAAAAATTAAATACCGTCTTGAGGGTGAATCAGCTTCTGACTATTCAGCCTTGCAGATTTCTATTATAGACGATAAAGGGAATATTGTTATTGATAACAGTTATAAAATTATTGATAATCAGGGCGAGCTCACCGTACCGGCATCAGGTAAACTAAAACTATGGGAGCCGGAAACGCCGCATCTTTATCGTTTAGTAACCCAACTAAAAAAGGGAAAAAAAGTGATTGATGCAGATACCTGTAATTATGGGCATCGTGAATTTAAGGTTGTTGGAAAGCAGTTCGAACTCAACGGACACCCTGTTAAAATGCGTGCAGCATCTGTGGTATGGTACCGTTGGTTGCGTTATCCCGAGGTGAAAGAACTGGCATGGGACGCACAGTGGTTCGAAGAAAATATTATCAAACGTATGAAAGCCCATGGAGCTAATACCTTGCGCTTTCATCTGGGCATGCCTCCGCAAAAGTTTTTGGATTTATGTGATAAGCATGGATTATTGGTGCAGGCCGAATGGCATTTCTTTCATGGTTTGGAAGCTTCAAAAGAAAGCCTGAAGGAACAATGGGCATCCTGGTTTGATGTGTCGTCACGTTACCCCAGCAATGTGCTGATGCACGGCTGGAATGAAACCGATGAAGAGCAGCTGAAAATTGCCTACGAGGCCATCAGTGAAGTGGCAGAAGACTATCCGGGTTTGGTTATCGGGCATCGCGATGTGATTCATGTACATAAATACTGGTGGAGTTTGTTTGAGAATGTGGGGGTATTCTATGACAGTTATGATGAATTTCCTTTGCCTGTAATGGCTGATGAATACGGCGGTAACTACCTGAATGAAGATGGAGATATAGGTGGCTATCCAATGGTAGAGTCGGCCTATGCACGTTTTTTAGGAAAGGGGCATAGTAAGGCTCAGCGTTTTTATCATCATGCCTTGTCCAATGCCAAAATATCGGAATATTGGCGAACTATTGGTGTTGCCGGGTTTTCACCATTTTGTGCTTTGGGCTCACCCGAAGATGGGAATCATTGGTTCTTAGGAGATATTGCACAAGGTAATCCCATGCCCGTATGGAATGCACTGACTGCTGCCTGGTCGCCTGTAAGTGTGAGTCTGAATATCTGGAACAGGAATTTTTTACCCGGACAAGAAATAACAGTGCCGGTAGTATTGTTTAATGATACTGAAAAGGACAAAAGGATACGTGTAAAATATTCACTCGAAGATCCTCAATACCGACAAGCTGTGTGGTTTGAAATTAAAGAACTACCTGTAAATAAATACTCCCGAGCTGAAAATGAAATACAACTTGCTTTACCACAAATAGAAGGTGACTGGTTGCTAAAAGCCGAGGTGCTGAATGCCCCTGAAAAAATAAAACATCCTGTTGTTTCCGAATGGGATATCAGAACCCTTGAACCCAAAGTAAACACAACATTGGGTTCAGTTAATATTGGAGTTATAGAGGAAGATAATCATCTGCATGCTTTTCTGCAACAGAATCATCTTTCGCAAGTGTCGGCTTTTGATGAAAAGGCCGATGTCATTCTATTGTCAAAGAACGCCTGGGATAATTATATAACTGATGAAGATTTTATAAAAAAGCTTGAAAAGGCCCTAAGTAAAGGGATAGATGTGATGCTGTTAGATGTAGGCCCCTACCTTTTAGGCCAGGGTTACACTAATAGCTTACAAGATTTGCAGGGGGTGCGTAAAAGTGCGGGCCAGAGTTTGGCTCAGATTAATTTACCCCTAGGCGTTAAGGCTTCTTTTAAAGAGGTGGCTGAACCCGAAAGTCATATTCATCCCAATGTGGAACAATCTCCATTATGGAAGCATCTTTCAAAGGAATCAACATGGCTGTGGAATGGTTTAAAAGGAGGTTTAATTGTTCCATCTGTTGGTTTAGAATTAAGCGGTTTAAGTCAGGCCTCTTTTGTAGAGAGCTGGGCTGGTAAAGGTGCAGATGTAGAAAAGATAAAGGAGGGAAGTTACTATGCTTATGAGCTGGAAGGATTTTACGCCTATTCCGCGTTGCCTAATGATAAGGCGCTTCAGGATTCACTTCGTAAGGCCGTTAAATTTTTAGTAGAAGATGCGCCTGCCCTTAAGCAACGTGTTAATCCGAACGCCAAAATTTTGAAGACTGATTTGGTGCAACTATATAAAAAAATGGCCGATGGAAAAGCAGAAGCCTTAATTGCTCATGCGTCAGCCGGGCGTAATTTGGTGAAAGCTCCTGTTTATGAAGTCAACTTTGGTAAGGGGTATGGACAGTTAATGATTAGCCAGTTAATAACACATCAACGTTTAGATAAGAGCTTACAGCCAAATACATTGCATGAAATTGCTTACGACCCGGTAGCAGTGCAAATGGTACTCAATATGATTGATTACCTGAGTCAAAAGAAATAATATATAGACTTGAAGAATAAGTCAATATCTAAACCTTTGGAGGAATAATGCATTGAGTATGCTTAATTCCTCCAATTTATATATTGAATTAATTAAACTGTATTAAAATGAAACAATTGATACTTATATTCTTATTTCTGCTTATTACTAAAGATGCTTTTTTAATAGCTCAGAAATCAGATCAATCTATTGAGGAAAAAATAGAATCGATTATCCAAAAGCTTACTTTGGATGAAAAAGTAAAAATGTGTCATGCACAGTCAAAATTTAGTACGCCGGGAGTTGAAAGATTGGGTATCCCTGAGATCTGGATGTCGGATGGGCCACATGGTGTGCGTGCCGAGGTGGCATGGGATGATTGGAAACCTGCAGGATGGACCAATGATTCATGTACGGCATTTCCGGCTTTAACTTGCCTGGCCTCCACTTTTAATCCGGAATTGGCTTACAAATATGGTGTGGCATTAGGCGCAGAAGCTCGTTACCGAAAAAAGGATATTCTGTTAGGTCCCGGTGTTAACATCTATCGTACACCTCTTAACGGACGTAATTTCGAATACATGGGCGAAGACCCGTATCTGGCTTCAGTGATGTGCGTTCCTTATATAAAAGGAGTTCAATCCAATGGAGTAGCGGCCTGTGTAAAACATTATGCGCTCAATAATCAGGAATTATGGCGAGATCATATCAATGTCAAGGTGAACGACCGTGCGTTACATGAAATCTATCTGCCGGCTTTTAAAGCAGCTGTCGAGGACGGAGGCGTTTGGTCTGTTATGGGAGCCTATAACCAATACAATGGGCAGCATACTAGTCATCACGAGGTGTTGATAAAACAAATTCTTAAAGGTGACTGGGGCTTTGATGGAGTGGTTGTGACAGATTGGGGAAGTGCTCATGATACCCGTGAAGCTGCATTAAATGGTTTGGACATTGAAATGGGAACAGGTACTGACGGCTTAACCACCTCAGAAGAAAATGCCTACGATCAATACTATTTAGCTACACCATTCCTGGAAATGATTAAAAGTGGGGAGATTAATGAAAGTGTAGTTGATGATAAAGTGCGACGCATTCTTAGGCTTATGTTTCGTACCAGTATGAATACAACCCGACCATTTGGGTGTAAAGCCAGTCAGGAACATTTTGATGTAGCCAGAGAGGTAGCTCAGGAAGGCATTGTACTACTAAAAAATAGCGGGAGCTTTTTTCCTTTAAACCCGGAAACTACGAAAACAATAGCAGTTATTGGTGAGAATGCTACGCGTATGATGACTGTTGGTGGTGGTTCTTCTCAATTAAAAGCTGTACATGAAATATCACCTTTAGCTGGTATTCAAAAGCGTTTTGCAAAGGCCAATGTTATACATGCGTTGGGTTATGCTTCAGGTCCTTCTGCCTATAGTCAAGTGGTACCTTCACAATTAGATGCAGATTCACTTAAGCAGGCAGCTGTTGAGGCGGCTCAAAAAGCTGATTTGGTTCTTTTTGTTGGGGGATTAAATAAAAGTCGTCATCAGGACTGTGAGGGTAGTGATCGCAAGAGTTATCACTTACCCTTTGGCCAGGACCAACTACTAAAGGAGATTATCGGTGTTAATAAAAATGTAGGTGTTATTCTGGTGAGTGGCAATGCAGTAGCGATGCCTTGGTTGTCAGATGTAAAGGCTGTTATGCAAGCCTGGTACCTGGGAAGTGAAGGGGGATATGCTATTGCTGATGTGCTTTCAGGTGATGTTAACCCTTCGGGTAAGTTACCATATACCTTCCCTGTAAAGTTAGCAGATAATGGAGCTCATTCGTTTGGTGAAATTTCGTATCCGGGTGATGGAGTTAATGAAGAGTATAAAGAAGGTATACTGGTAGGCTATCGCTGGCACGATACCAGGAATATAGATCCACTTTTTGCATTTGGACATGGTCTATCCTACACAACGTTTAAGATTGGTAAGGTATTCACAGATAAAAAATCATATTCAAAGGAGGATAGCATTGCATTGACTGTAGAGATATCTAATGTTGGTAAAGCTGATGGTGCCGAGGTTATTCAGGTTTACGTCCACGATAAGCAATCTTCTGTGATGCGCCCTGTAAAAGAATTGAAAGGCTTTAAAAAGATTCATTTGACAGCTGGATCAAAGAAAACGCTTACTATTGAAATTCCTGCATTGGCATTGTCGTTTTATGACGAGATAAATAATAGCTGGAAATTGGAAGAAGGCCGGTTTGAACTACGTATTGGAACCTCCTCACGTGAAATATGGAAAACCTTAGACATTAATATACTTTAACTTTGGATACAAAGGAGATATTGCTTGCTTTTTGCAGGTTTCCTGTTTTACTTACAGACTAATTGTTTGATTTTATCAGGAGATAGATATTCCACGGAATATAAAATAATTGGTTTGATTTTCTCTACATAAATTATTAGTTTAGTTATTTGTTGAGAGTTAATTTATTATGGATTATGGTTAAGACCTTTTTTAAGTATATTCTGTTTGGGATAGTAATTTTCGCTTCTCATGAAATATTTGCAAATTTACGTTTTGAGCAACTTAATGTATTAAATCCATATGACACCCATGGTATTGAGGATATTGGACAGGATTCCATTGGAAACATTTGGTTTGCTTTTTCCGGTGGGGTAAGCCGATATGATGGTAATACAATAAAGAACTTTAATTATCAAACGAATATTGAAGAAGGCTCTGCAAATACTGAACGAATACGAAATATCGAAGCACAGGGTAGCAAGCTTTGGATGAGGTCTAATTCAAATGTTTATGCTTTTGATTTGATTTCAGAGCAGTTTAAAGTATATCATACGGGGCGTTCTGTTGCTTTTGCGGTTAATCATTCCGATGTGTGGCTGGCCACTCCCACACGTATTTATAATCTGCTAAACAGTCAAATATCCATCCCGATAAATTTATTGTCCCATGAGGAAATCACAAAAATACATGTGTTCAAGCATTTTTTATATGTAGGTACTTCTCAAAGGGTAGTTGTTTATAATTTAAAGACCTTCAAAGAGGAGGTGTTACTCACTGGAGTTGATGTTGCTGCCTTATTTGTAGATAGTCGTCAGACAGTATGGGCGGTTGATGTCAATCAGGGTGTTGTTAGACAATTAAGTAATGGAAGTTCTAAGATTTATACAAAGGAAGACGGGATTCTTACATATGATATTAGTTGTTTTGAGGAAGATAATGATGGTAATATCTGGGTAGGAGGCTTAAAGGGAATAAATGAAATCGCATTAAGCGGGTCAATTACACAATTTCAATACCAGCGAGATAAAAAGGGGACACTGTCTCATAACTCCGTTTTGTCGCTATTTAAAGATCGAGATGGTGGGATTTGGATAGGAACTTATAGCGGAGGCATCAATTATTTTCATCCAACCGATCGCCTTTATTACTTATTTGAGGAAGATGTGACGGATAATAGTGGGCTTAACTATAGGATGGTTAGTCAGTTGTGTAAAGATAGTAATGGGAATATTTGGATAGGAACTGACGGTGGTTGGCTTAATTATCTGGACAGCACGACCAATAGGTTCACCTACTATCCCCCACTTGTTTTAGATGATGGAACAATTATCGATATCATTAAATCATTTTATATTGAGAATGATAAAAAGTTGTGGCTTGGTACTTATAAAGGTGGCCTGGTTAAGTTTGATGTGGATAAACAATCCTACACTAGTTATGCCCGTCAGGTAAATGGACAATACCTGACCAAGGGGAATGTTATTAATGATATTAAATCATTTGGAAAAAAATTATACCTGGCCACACAATTGGCTGTTCAGGTGTTTGATACTGAAACAGAGCAAATAACTTACCTATTCTCCGAAAATACCAAAAGGCAGCATGAAATTCTAAATTTCCTTAGGTGTGTTGAGATTAAAGATAGCACGTTGTGGGTTGGTGGAAGTAGCGGGTTAATAAAATACGACCTTAACTCTAAAGCCATTAAGCGTTATCGTTATGATGCCATGAAACAAGGTTCTTTAAGTTCAAATCAAGTTTATGATTTACTTGTGGATAGCTACAATAATTTATGGATTGCCACATCAAAAGGATTAAATAAATACAATTCTGAAGGTGATTATTTTGAGGTGATTAATAAACAGGATGGAATGGAAAATGATCATGTGGTGAGTATAGGCGAGTTAGAACCAAACATGTTGATTGTTGGCACAAGAAGTGGCATATCTATACTGGATTTCAAGAATAATGTTGTTGAAAACTTTAATAGTTTTAACGGATTACCTTTAAAGGCGCCAAGTGAAGCTAGTATTCTGGTGATGAAAAATGATGATGTGTATGTAGGAGGTATTGATGGATTGTGTGTTTTTAATTACAGAAGTATTCTGAATTCAAAAGAGTTAAATGTGCCAAGACTAACACGGTTGATGGTAAATAACATAGAAGTAAATCCCAATGATACAACTGGTATTATAGAGCAGTCGTTTATGTTGACGAATGAAATTGTTCTTAACCATCGGCATACCTCATTCTCCATAGAGTTTCACGATGACCACTTTTTTAAATATAAGCGACAAAAGCTTGAATATAAGCTCGAAGGTTTTGATAACAATTGGTTAGAATCAACTGGCAATCGGGTTAACTATACGAATCTGAAGCCTGGAAAGTACACTCTTTTTGTAGTCAATAGTAAAGAACCAAGCTTGTTTCGAAAACTTGACATTACCATAAAGCCTCATCCTTTGCAGAGCACTGTGGCTTATATTTTGTATGTTATCATGATATTGTTAATGATTTTGTATTACAATAGATTGCATCTTACCCGAAGGCGTTTGAAAGACAGTGTTCTGCTAAAAGAACGGGAAAAAGCATATGAAGTTGAAATGAATCAATCTAAATTGCGATTTTTTACCAATATATCTCACGAATTCAGAACACCATTAACCTTAATAGCCGGTCATGTGGAGTCCTTGTTATCCAGTCAATCAATTAGGCATAGCGATTACAAGAAAGTATTGAGTATCAATCGAAATACATCACGTTTAAATAATCTGATAACTGAATTGCTGGATTTTAGAAAACAGGAGGCAGGACAGCTTAAACTAAAAGTAGGCGAGCATGACTTTATTACTTTCGTTGAGGAAATATTTTATTCTTTTATGGAGCTGGCAAAACATAAGAACATTGATTACCAAATTGATTATACACACAAGCCAATGCGTCTTTGGTTTGACAGTCTGCACCTTGAAAAGGTTTTTTATAATTTGCTTTCCAACGCATTTAAGTTTACTCCTGATGGCGGACATGTTTTGATGAGTATTACAGAAGAGCATGATGTTTTGGAAGTTAAAGTGGCAGACTCCGGACAAGGTATACCTCAGGATAGTCTTGGTGCTGTTTTTGACCGCTTTAATCAGTTAGGTAATATGACATCTGATAATATAAGAGGAAGTGGGATAGGTTTGGCACTTACCAAAGGTATTGTTGAGGCACATCACGGCGAGATTAAGGTGTCTAGTTCGCTAAATAAGGGTTCAGTATTTACTGTTCGTATGCCTTTAGGAAAGGGTCATTTTTCAGATGATCAGTTATATGAAACACAAGCTGCAGCTTTCCTCATTAAGGAAGGTTCAATTGACGAGGTTATAGAAGTGCCGGTGGAAGATAAAGAGAAGCTTTTGGTTGTAGAGGATAATATTGAAGTACAGGGACTTCTTTTCGACCTGCTTAATCCACTATTTGAAGTAACATTGGCTGCTAATGGAGTAGAAGGTTTGGAAAAGGCACAGGAACTTCAGCCTGTGATGATTGTGAGTGATGTACTAATGCCTCAAATGACGGGAACAGAGATGTGCAGTAAGCTAAAAACCAATGTGAATACCTCACATATACCAATTATTTTGCTTACCGCCAGAACGGCTGAAGAATATAAAATAGAGGGGCTGGATACTGGTGCAGATGATTATATTACAAAACCATTTAACTCAAGAGTTTTAGTAGCTCGTATTAATAATGTCATCAGTAATCGTAAGGCTTTGCAAGCCAAATTTTCACAGAACCCATCTGTTAGTGTTAAAAAAATAGCGAAGAATAAAATTGATAAAGAATTTATTGAAAAGGCAAAAGAGGCGGTAGAGAATAATCTTGATAATGCACAATATGATGTAGCAGCTCTTGGCCAGGACTTGCAGCTGGGACGGACAGTATTATATTCCAAAATGAAAGCCATAACAGGTAATACACCCAATGCGTTCATTATGTCTTTCCGACTTGAAAAAAGTAAACAGCTGCTTTTGGAGAATCCTGAAGAGGGCATAGCTAAGATTGCTTACGATTGTGGTTTTACTTCTCAGCAATACTTTAGTAAAATGTTTAAAGAACAGTATGGAGTAACCCCTAAAAAATACATCCAAAGTCAAGCGTAGTAATGGTTAATACATCCATAGTAAGTTACTTGTGTCAATGATTCGTTAAGATTTTGTAAGCTATTGATTGTTAATTGGCTGTTTGTAATGCGGATTTTAGAGTAAGGTGTAGGTTTTAAGCATCTTGTAAGTCAATCTTTTGTCTAAAGTCTAACGATCTATTACTGTATAGGTGTATAAAATCATAAAAAAAGAGGACTATTCTTAAAATTATATCATTTGATTTAGCGCATTTTTGTGTTGTTATCTTAAGGAGATTAGGGTGTATAAAAAGTATTTGACTTTTTTGTATGTAAAGTAAGGAAAAGGTTTTGTACAACCTTTATACTCCAATATTTAATCGTCTTTTTTAAATGAATACTATGAGACAAGTACTATCAGTTAGTTTACTTTGTATTTTGTTGTTTTCTTGTCATAACAAACATGAAAAACCAAATATCCTTTGGATCACCATCGAAGATACTTCTCCTCATTTCATGGCTAATTATGGCAATAACATTATTACAACGCCATCGATGGATCAATTGGGTCAGGAAGGAGTTGTGTTTACCAATGCTTATGCAACGGGAGCGGTATGTTCTTCAAGCCGTAGCAGTATCATAACCGGTTGTACAACCGAAGCGCTGGGTACAGGTAATCATCGTAGTAATTACAAAATTCCTGATTTTATCAAAGGATTTCCGTATTACTTAAAGGAGGAAGGTTATTATACTACGAATAATGTAAAAACCGATTACAATGTACAAAATGAACAGGCGTTTATAAAGGAAGCTTGGCACGAAAGCAGTCCAAAAGCAGGCTGGTGGAATCGGGCACAAGGGCAGCCGTTTTTTTCGGTGTTTAACTTTATTAGCTGCCATCAAAGTCGTACCATGACTTTTCCATGGGCCTTATATGAAAATGAGATAATAAAACGATTGCCCGAATACGACCATATTGCTGCAGAAGATATTGAGATGCCGCCTTTTTACCGGGATTCAAAAGAGATGAGAAAGCAGGTATCACGTGTTTATAATAGTTTGCGTAAGACAGACCATGAAGTACGGTTGCTACTGGATCGGTTGGAAAAAGACGGGTTAAAAGAGAATACCATTATTTTTGTTTATGCTGATCACGGGCAGGGTATTCCGCGAGGCAAATGTACATCGATAGGTTTTGGCCATCGCGTTCCTTTTTATATTTGGTTTCCTGAAAAATATAAACATTTATCGCCATGGGGTGTGCAGGAGATTACGGATGAACTCATCTCTTTTGAAGATCTGGCTCCAAGTATATTAAGCCTGGCAGGCTGTGACATACCCGAATATATGAAAGGCAGGCCATTTATGGGATCAGAACGAAAAAAACCGGTACCTTATGTATTTGGTTCACGCAACAGATTGGATGATACACCTGGTTTGGAACGGACTGTTTTCGATGGACGATTTGTGTATTCCCGCAACTTCTACCCGCATTTGCCGGTGCAGCGTTATCAAAAATATGCCGATGTGAGTGATATTGTAAGAGCTATTCGAAAAGATGCGGCAGAAGGATTATTAAATGAGGTCCAGTTTGATTTGGTCAAACAACCAAGAGCAGTGGAATATTTGTTTGATCTTAAAAATGATAAGTGGGAGTTAAATAACCTGGCTGATCATCCAGATTATCATGATGATTTGAAACGATTAAGGAAAGTCATTAGAGAACGTATAATTCAAGTTAAGGACATTCATTTCTTGCCGGAAGAATTAATGCTTGAAAGATCAGAAGAGTCAAGTGCTTACGAAGCAAGGTTACAGAATAATGTTTTGCCTATCGATGAAGTGCTTGAAGTAGCGGATATGGTTGGGCGTGAATCTAACCCACAAGTTTTTCTGCCTTACCTGACAGATGAGAGGGAAGAAATTCGCTACTGGGCTGCCGTTGGTCTAAACTTTATTGGTCAAACCAAAGGTATAGAGGAGACTTTAAAGAATACCTTATCAGATTCATCTCTTTACGTGCAGGCAGAGATTGCTACCCTTTTATATAAAACAGAGAAAGATATTGAGGCCAAATCGGTGTTAAACCAGCTGATAATTGGAGCTAACAAATATGCTGCACACCATGCCATGCAAGAGGTTTTATACCTACCTGAACTAGCAAGCAATTTTAAAACGGAATTTCAAAAAGTCAAAGACCGCTACGGAGAAAACAGAGCACCGGGTTTTGACTATAATGTTCAGAATTCAGTAGAGATGTTTTTCTATTTGTATGATCATCAGCCACTCTATTATTCAGGAGACAAACGCTGGATAGATGATATAAGTAAAACGAAAAAATCATGGTAAATAAATGGTATTAATTGTGCAGTTTTCCCACTGTTAAGTACAGAGTATCTAAAAATGGAATTATTGATCATGATCTTCTGATTAGTATTTGACAGATGGTAGTGCCGAAGTATCATATGCTGGTGAACATTCTATTTTAAAGATACAACTGAAAGAATCACATTGATTTAATTAAAACAAAAATAATGAGTTTGATTTCAATAAAGGAGAAAGTAGGTTACGCCCTTGGAGACGGAGCAGCTAATATTGCCTGGAGGGGTGTGATGACCTTTTTGATGATTTTCTATACGGATGTATTCGGTCTGGCGCCGGCCGTCGTGGGCACGTTGATTTTCGTGGCCCGATTGAGCGACGGTGTATCCGATGTGTTTATGGGCGTTGTTGGAGATGCCACCAAATCGAAGTATGGAAAGTTCAGGCCATGGGTTCTGTGGACTGCTATCCCTTTGGGAGTTATACTTTCAATGCTTTTTACTGTACCTAATTTTGGTGAAGTAGGTAATATTGTTTATGCCTATGCTACTTATATTTTGTTCACGCTGATCTATACCGCAAATAACATACCTTACGGTGCTTTGATGGCTGTGATGACGGGTGACGACAAAGAAAGAACCAGTATTGGCTCGTATCGTATGGTAGGCGCCTTTGCCGGGGGAATGATCGTTCAGGGAGCTTTACTGTTTTTGGTAGGTTATTTCGGAAATATCGACCCTTCTGTACAGGTAACTCGGTTAGATAAGGATAAATATGAAGTAGTTATATCGGCTCCCAAAGATGTTCAAAGTGTGAATGTTGAAACAAAAAACAAGATAGCCACCTTTCAGTTTGCTGATGATACCAACGACACAAAAGATAGAAGGAAGAGCTTTGAGGTGAAGGCCAATAAGGAGTATGCCTTTATTGTTGAAGGTGAAGAAGGCTTAAATAAGGATAAGTTCAGGATCATCGACCAGAAGCAAGGCTATTCCTACTCCATGTATATCATGTCTTTCTTTCTGGCAGTTTTTATGCTGATAACCTTTGCCTCTACCAAAGAAAGAGTACTGCCCCCAAAACAGCAAAAAACCAATTTGAAAAAAGACTTGCTTGATCTGGTACAAAACAAACCATGGTTGATACTGGTGATTGTTGGTTTAATCTTTAATGTGTACAATGGAATAAAACAGGGAGTGGTCTTGTATTATTTTGTGCATTTCGTAAATGACGAATTGCTGGCAGCTTCGTATATGATAGGGTTGATGCTTATTTCTATCCTGGGAGCCATGATCACCTCACCCTTGGGCAAGAGACTGGGCAAAAGGAAACTGTTCATCTATGCTTTGATTTTCTCGGGATTGGTTAATGCGCTGCTTATTTTTTGTAATCACGATAATACAATAGCCATTTTTTCTATAGGTATCATTTCAGAGTTAGGAGCGGCAGTTCTGCCAACCCTGTTCTTTGCCATGCTGGGCGATGCAGCTGATTATTCAGAATTTAAAAATGGGCGAAGAGCTACCGGCCTTATATATTCAGCAGGTTCGTTTGCCACCAAATTTGGAGGCGGCATAGCTGCGTTGATAATCAGTTTTGTATTAACTATGTACAGTTATAACGGACAAGATCCGGCAACCATAAAACTAGCCATACCAGGAATTCAGATGTTAATGAGTTGGATACCAGGCTTTGTGGCTATTTTAGGCTCTGTGTTTTTGTTTGCCTATCCTTTAAATCAGAATAGAATGGATGAAATAACTATAGAATTAAATAATAGACGTGAGAAAGCATAAGGATTGTTTTCCTCAAAGTGTAAAATTAAAGTAACGAAGTATAAAAATAAGAGCGATAAGTAGAAGGAATTTAATGATGATGTTTACTTTATATTAACCAGTCTTTATTCTAATACTTTGTACTTAATACTTATAATATAATGAAATACGGATTTTTTGATGATGCAAACAGGGAATATGTAATTACAAACCCACAGACACCCTGGCCATGGATTAACTATTTGGGTAACGAAGATTTCTTTTCGTTGGTATCCAATAGTGCAGGAGGATATAGTTTTTATAAGGATGCCAAGTTCCGTCGATTGAATCGTTACAGGTATAATAATGTACCAATGGATAACGGAGGTCGCTATTTTTATATCAAAGACGAGGATACAGTATGGTCTCCAGGATGGAAACCGGTAAAAACCGAATTAGACAAGTATGAGTGCCGTCATGGTATGAGTTACACTAAAATTACCGGTGTTAAGAATGATGTTGAAGCTGAAACTTTATTTTTCGTCCCCTTGAAAACCTGGGGGGAAGTTCAAAAAGTAAAACTGACCAATAAAGGAACATCCACTAAAAGCCTGAAACTTTTTTCTTATAACGAGTGGTGTCTATGGAATGCCGAGGACGATCAGAACAACCTTCAGCGTAACCTGTCAACAGGCGAGGTGGAAATTGATGGTTCTACCTTATATCATAAAACAGAATACAAAGAGCGCCGAAATCACTATGCTTTTTACCATGTGAATACGCCAATTAACGGGTATGATACCGATCGTGAATCTTTTGTAGGTCTTTATAATGAGATTTCAGAACCACAGGCAGTATTGGACGGAGCTCCTCGAAACTCAGAAGCTCATGGATGGTCACCGATTGCTTCCCACTACATTGAAGTTGAGCTTCAACCTGGCGAAGAAAGAGAGCTTATTTTCCTGTTGGGATACATCGAAAATCCTGAGGATGAGAAGTGGGAAAGTAAAGGTGTTATCAATAAAACAAGAGCCAACGACTTAATTGCCAGGTTTGATACCGTTGAAAAAGTAAATGCCGCTTTAGCTGAACTGGCTGCTTACTGGGATAATTTGTTAAGCGTTTACCAAGTTGAAAGTTCGGATGACAAATTAAACCGCATGGTGAATATCTGGAACCAATACCAGTGTATGGTCACCTTCAACATGTCGCGTTCTGCATCATTCTTCGAAGTCGGTATCGGACGTGGTATGGGTTTCCGTGATTCTAATCAGGACTTAATTGGTTTTGTACACCAGATACCCGAACGCGCCCGTGAGCGCATTATTGATATTGCCTCAACACAATTCCCGGATGGAGGATGTTATCACCAGTATCAACCGCTTACTAAACGAGGAAACGATGCTATTGGTGGAGGATTTAACGATGATCCGATGTGGTTGATTTTAGGTGTGGTTAGTTACATTAAAGAGTCGGGCGATTTCTCTATTCTTGATGAAATGGTTGCGTTTGATAACGATATGAGTATAGCTAAAACCTTATACGATCATTTAACTATTTCATTCAACCATGTTATAAATAATTTAGGACCCAATGGTTTACCATTAATAGGTCGTGCGGATTGGAACGACTGTTTAAACTTAAACTGTTTCTCCACCAACCCCAACGAATCGTTCCAGACCACCGAGAATAATACAGAAGGTTCTAAAGCAGAGTCGGTAATGATTGCTGGTCTGTTTGTGGTATATGGAAAAGAGTATGTGAAGCTAAGCAAACGCATTGGTAAGGATGCTGAAGCAGAGAGGGCACAAGCTGAAGTTGATAAAATGATTGCTGCTGTTCAGGCCAAAGGCTGGGATGGCGAATGGTTCTTGCGTGCCTACGACTTCAATGGTAATAAAGTAGGAAGTGAAGAAAATGAAGAGGGTAAGATATTTATCGAATCACAGGGTTGGTGTACCATGGCCGAAATAGGAATTGAAGAAGGCATGGTGGAAAAATCTCTAAACGCCGTAAAAGAGCGTTTGGATTGTGAGTATGGTATTGTATTAAATAACCCTGCATTTACAAAGTATGTAATTGAGTACGGAGAGATTTCTACTTACCCTAAAGGTTACAAAGAAAACGCCGGTATTTTCTGTCACAACAATCCATGGATTATGATCGGTGAAACTAAGATTGGCAGGGGACAGGAAGCCTGGGACTACTATAAAAAGATTTGTCCTGCTTACCTGGAGGAAATTAGTGATTTACATAAAACAGAGCCTTATGTATATGCCCAAATGATTGCAGGTAAAGACGCCTACAAACCAGGAGAGGCTAAAAATTCATGGCTAACAGGTACAGCTGCATGGAACTTCTATGCTGTATCTCAATATATTTTGGGT
Organism: uncultured Saccharicrinis sp.; assembly: GCA_963663905.2. Taxonomy (GTDB): domain Bacteria; phylum Bacteroidota; class Bacteroidia; order Bacteroidales; family Marinilabiliaceae; genus Saccharicrinis. The sequence goes on from CAXXQP010000002.1 coordinate 140,634, forward strand.
ATCCAGCCCGATTACGATGGGTTATTGATTAATCCGTGTTTACCTGAGCATTTAACTGACTTTAATATTCAACGTAAATTCAGAGGCGCTACCTATCAAATTAATGTGGTAAGAGGCGAAAAAGGTAATGGTGTTGAGCAAATAACAATGGACGGCACACCTGTGGATGGAAATATAGTTCCTATCGGTGAAGCTGGCAATACATATAACCTTACAGTAAAAACAAAATAGCTTTTTGCTGGTGAGTTAATTAAATTAAAAGGGTTTCAGCATATGGAACCCTTTTTTCTAAATTTTTGTATAAATACATCTTATCATGAAAGTGCAAATCTATGTTTTATTAATCTCTCTTACTCTAGTTTCGTGTATAAAGAAAAAGCCCAATGTATTATTGCTCTATATGGATGATCTTCGCCCTCAGTTAGGATGTTGTGTGCAATGCTAAAATTACTCGTAAGACAGAACATTCTAGGAGATAGTGTTTTAAGTCTATATATTAATGAATGGCATAAACGATGAAACAACAAAGAAATATAATAGTCACATTCTTGCTACTTTTCACCTTTAATGCGTTTAGTCAATCCGAACATTTTGATACTATTAACGATTCTAAAAAGTGGAACCTGGTTTTTAAGGATAATTTCACCAAAGATTGGACGAAACACTGGACTCTAGATGGATTAATTGCCACTGTTGAGAATACTAAGAAAGGGATGCTCTTTAAGGCAGGTCCAGAAGCCAAGAATGATGCTCACCATGCAGTTCTTTGGACTAAAGCATCCTATGAAGGCGACATTAAAATTGAGTACGACTATACGCGAACAGATACAGCAATACGTTGGGTAAATATTCTATACATCCAGGCTACCGGCGATGGAGAAGGTGGTTTTGAAACAGACATATCAAAGTGGAGTGAATTTCGTGAAGTCCCAGCGATGAGAAAATATTTTGAGAATATGAATCTCTTGCATATCAGTTATGCTGCGTTTAATAATCAAGGTGACGGAACTCATTATGTGAGAGCAAGAAGGTACCCAAAACCAAATAATGAAGACTTTAATGTTACCCAAATTCCCCCTTCATATGATCAACAAGGTTACGCTAAATCCGGTCAGACCTATCACATAACTGCTATTAAAAGCGGAACTCAACTATTCTTTAAAATGGAAAGTGAAGACGGACAAGAGCTTTTTACTTGGGACCTTTCGGAAGTTGCACCTATTACAGCAGGTAGAATTGGGATACGACACATGTACACACGATCCGCAAAATATCGCAATTTTAAAATTTACAGCAAATAAAAAACTTGATGAAAACCATCTAACAGTATGGTAGTCTCATTCTGATAGAAATAAATTGGAAAGCTCAAAAATAAATTTAAACACATGAAAACATTTATCATCTTTCAAATTCTTCTACTTATTGGAGTACTTAGTGCATGCTCAGGTATAGGATCCAGTCAAGTAGATAAGCCCAATGTATTATTGCTCTATATGGATGACCTTCGTCCTCAGTTAGGATGTTATGGTAACACACAAGCCTTATCACCAAATATTGATGCTTTATCCAAAAATGGTATAACATTTACAAATGCGTACTGTAATGTGGCAGTTTGTGGAGCATCCAGAGCAAGTATGTTAACAGGAATGCGCCCTACAAAAAATCGGTTCAGGAATTACAGCACCTTTGTGCAGGAGGACACTCCTGGTGCCATTACTTTGCCACAGTTGTTTAAAAGCAATGGTTATACGACTATTTCAAACGGGAAAATCTACCATCATCTGGATGATCGGATGAGTGATTGGGATGAGGTATGGCGTCCTTATGCTTTTGAAAAAAATCCGAACAATTTGGCACCTACTGATTGGTGGCAGACCTTGTGGCGCGATTATTTGTTACCTGAAAACCGTGATGTTTATAAAACAACCAACCGAGGGCCTGCATTTGAAAGTGCAGATGTGTCCGATACTGCTTATATTGATGGACTGATGGCGCAAAAAGTGATCAGGGATTTGGTGAAATTAAAGAAGGAAGATAAACCGTTTTTCCTGACGGCTGGTTTTATCAGTCCACATTTGCCATTTAATGCCCCCAGTCGTCATTGGAACAAATACAACAGGCTAGATATTAAGCAGCCCTACAATAATTTTGTGCCGAAAAATGCACCCGTAATATCTATCTCACAGAGCAATGAACTTCGACAGTATAACGGTATTCCTCCCAAAGGGGAGCAGGTCAGTGACTCGACAGCTATAAGTCTGATTCATGGGTATTATGCAACGGTTAGTTACGTTGATGCCTTGATAGGCCATATTCTGAGCAAATTGAAAGAATTGGAATTGGATAAAAATACGATTGTTATGTTAGTGTCCGACCATGGTTATAACCTACAAGAACATACCCAATGGGCAAAATGGACGAGCCATCGAACATCAATGCAAGTGCCGCTCATAATATCATCTCCATTCTTAAAACATAAACATATCACCGATGCGTTGGTTGAGCTGGTTGATATTTATCCAACGCTGGCTGAATTGTGCGGATTGTCAGTGCCTGAAAATCAACTGGAAGGAGCCAGTTTGCTGCCAATATTGAATGGGGAGGAATTAAAGGGTAAAGATCACGTGTTTATTAACAACGCAAACGCATATACCGTTAAGACGCCCAAGTATTGTTATACGGAGTTTATTAACCCCGAAAATGATAAAACCATCGCCCGTACCTTATACGATCACCAAAGCGATCCGGATGAAAATGTAAATGTAGCAGAAGAGATAGCATATAAAGAGGTGGTGGTTCATATGCATGGTATATTGCACAATGCCTATAAAAAGAATGTGTATGGAAAATAGATTGGACTAAGATATTGGCATGGATGATGAGCGTCTGATTTCGCTCATCTATCACTCCGGATTACTAACATTTGAACCCTCAAAGTAGTTAAGGTCATTTATAAGGAAACCTCCTGAAGTAACAAATACCAGATAGATTTTTAATGATTTATAAAATGGCAGCCCGTATATTCTTTATGCGGGCTGTTGTTTTATAAGGGTTTGTAACTATTGTACAGTCCATTTTTAAGCGTACGAATTTCTAAAAAAAACGTACAATGCTTTCTGATTTTGTATAGCGATTCCCCTTTCTTGCATCTTATATCAAAGTTGATTTTTGATTTGGTTTATAATCAAGATGCGAATATTTAGTAAATGATAATCGATGTAAAATAGAAAAGAATATGATTAGTTGGCAAAAAATATCAGCGACAATTTTAATACTTGCTTTGGGGTGGGGAATGTCAGCTCAGGAATCAATCGACCTGACTGAATGGCCTGAAGGTAAAACGCCGGAGGAGATAGGCATGAGAATTTCTAATAAGTATCTTTCTATGCCACATTCTCATTGGGGTAAATACGTAAAGTTGCCAAATCGGATAACCTACCCCGATGTTTGCACATGGTTAGGTGGACTTTGGTTTGCTAAAGCCATCCACGATGAAAAGTTACTCAATCGTTTTGAAGATAGGTTTTTACCCCTTTTTGTTGAGGAGAGCCATTTGCAGCCTGTTCCTAATCATGTGGATAATAACGTATTTGGTGCAGTTCCTTTAGAGCTGTACCTGCAGGGAAAAGGAAAACCCTATTTAGAGCTTGGTCTTTATTATGCTGACACTCAGTGGGAAGTGTCGGCAGATGTTAAACCAGAGCAAAAGGATTATGCCGACAAAGGATATTCCTGGCAAACCAGAATCTGGATTGATGACATGTTCATGATCACCGCTGTGCAGACACAAGCTTACCGTGCTTCAGGTGATCGAACGTATATCGACCGTGCAGCTAAAGAGATGGTTTTGTATCTGGACGAAATCCAATTGAAAAATGGTTTGTTTCATCATTCGCCGGATGCCCCCTTTGCCTGGGGAAGGGGTAATGGATGGATGGCTGTAGGCATGGCTGAATTGTTGAGAGCCCTGCCGGATGACCATCCGCACAAGGCGCGTATTATGCAAGGTTACCTCAAAATGATGGCTACTTTGCTTACTTATCAGGCAGAAGATGGCATGTGGCGTCAACTTATTGACGACAAGGATTCGTGGAAGGAAACATCCGGAACAGCTATGTTTACTTATGCTTTAATCAGAGGCGTAAAAAACGGATGGCTTGATGAGAAAAGCTATGGTATGGCTGCCCGTAAGGGATGGCTGGCGTTAACAACCTATTTAAACGATGAAGATAACCTTACAGAGGTATGTACTGGTACAAATATAGGTGACAATAGAGATCACTATATGAACAGACCAAGGGACGAAGGTAATCTGCATGGACAAGCTCCTTTTTTGTGGTGTGCGGCCGCACTGATTGATTCAAAAAATAACTTTTAATTATCCTGATTATGAATAAGATTCTATATTTCCTGTTCTTTACTATTATAGCGATTGGTTGTAACGGTAAAGTTGATGTTGATCCTGAAAAAGATCCTAAAGAAGAGGACAATGAAGTAACTGTGATAGAGCAAAATCCTGCTATAATTATACCCCCTAATTATGAGGATTTTAAGCCACCAGCTGCAGGGGAATGGTTTACTGATCCGGCTTTTGGTACGCCAATCAAGCGGCTAACCGATGAACAAAACATTCTAGGTTGGAACAGCGAACGGGCCATGTTTAGTGCTGATGACAAATATTTCGCCATTGCTAAAAGTAACCCATACAAACTAGGTTTGTTCGATGGCAGAACGGGTGATTTTATTCGTGATTTGCCTGTCTCCTGGAAAGATAACTCCGAATTCCGATGGAGCTATGATCCGCAGATGTTGGTCTATCCTAAGGGGAACAGGTTAATGGCCTATAACGTAGAGACTGATGAAGAAACCATTCTAAAAGAGTTTCCTGAAACATTGGGAAAAGGAACAAAGAACCGTTTATGTGGTGGTGATGGCAATGATTTCGACGATTCCGGCGAATGGCTACTTCTAAACATGGGAGACATCATGTTTGCGTATAATATTCGTACCGGTGAAGAAGGACCAAAGAAGGATATGTCAGCATATGATTGGAATTACTGTACACTCAGTGCCAGTGGAAATTACATATTAGCCAATGCGGAAAGCGGCCAGTATTTGTTTACCCGCGACTGGGAATCTGAGCGCCGAATCCTGCCTAATAATTCGCATTTGGATTTTGGGTATTTAAATGGCACTGAGGAGTGTTTGGTTTCCCGTATTCCTGATGAAAATGATGGTACATTATGGTGGTTTGAACATGGTGTGGGTAATGGTAGCTTTCTGGCTGCACGTTTGTCAGATGGAAAGATATTCGAATTGTTAAGGACTACCAAATGGTTTAGCCCGATGGTTTCTGCGGTTGCCGGATCTAACAAGCAATATGTTTGTTTGGCCATGAGAGGGCATAAACTCAATCCTACCGAAGAATGGCACCCCTATTTTGGAGAGTTGATTTTGATACCGCTAAAGACCGGAGAAATTAAGCCAATACGTCTGGCGCATCATCGTTGTCGAGATGTAGAAGGGGGTATTGATTTTTGGAACCAACCAGAACAATGGATCAATCATGCCGGTGACCGCCTCTTTTTTAGAAGCAACATGGATAATTTCACAGAAGATGCCAAACACGACTTATATATGATCCAATTAGATGTCCAGTAATTAATACTTACTGGGCTATTGTCAGAAACGAAGTTTATAAAGTTTTAAGCACGCGTGTTCGGTAAAGAGTTACTGAAAGATCGTTATTAATAGTTAGTGATGGTGGTAGTACTAAAAGTATGTAGCTACACTAAAAAGTAATATGAAAATAGATGTTAATTGTTATTTTAATACTGAATTGTTATGAAAAGTTCGCTGCAGTACCGTGCTATATGTGCCATTTCTTTACATTTTTCAGATGGAAGCGCAAACCTTTATAGGAGTGCAGAATTAGAGAGATTAATTAGTGATTTAACTATTGATAAGACTATAATATTTGCTGTTGTTAATTTTGAACATAGAGCCTTACCAAAGATAATACGTAATGTTCAGGAGCTTGTTAACTTTTTGGATTTTAGGGTCAAAGCACAAATGTTTCGCGAAGAGCTGTGTTAGAATTAATAAAGAGGACAAATGCAAATATTAAAACCAGCTATTACCCAATCATTATGAGGCTTGGTTTTGAGAAAAAAGCAATATTGGTGTTGAATATCTGTGTATTGAGTCAAAAAAGTGTATAAATAATCCTGTGGCAGGATATTAATGAATTTTAATAAGACATGAAATATTTTATACATATAACCAAGTTAATTAGCTGGATACTGTTTTTTGGAGTATTCCTTTCACCAATAAAAGCCCAAACTATTGTGCAACGCATAATCACAACAGTTGTTTCGGAATTTAGCGGACGCTTACAAGAATACGCCAGTAAAAATCCTATAAATACGCACAAGAGATTATTGATGTCACCTGTATCCATATAACGTTAAGGGGGATGGTGTGAGGGATGATACCAGAGCAATACAGGATGCCATTGATGATGCATACCCCAACAACTTTGTAGTATTCCTACTTTCCGGCAAAATCTTCATGGTTTCACAACAGTTGAAACTATTCCGTCCCCTGGAAACCCGCATATATGGGCATCAGTTGATCGGTTATGCCTCTGATAATAAGTCGGTCATACGTTTAAAAGATGGAAGTGCTTTAGAGAAAAATGTCTTAATCTTTTTTCAATTAGACAGTCTTGAGAAAGGTGATTCTCCAGGGAGTCATAACGGTTTTACCATAAGAAATATACATGTCGACATGGGTCACAATCCTGAAGCCAAAGCAGTTTGCTTTTCAGGGGCGTAACACCAACCCAATCCCATATATGAATCAAAAAGGACTGCTGGCACACAACCATACCATAAAAAAGGATGCCTATTATCTTTACCAGAGTATGTACCGTAGTGCCGACGACCTACCCATGCTTTACATTGTGCCCGGAACATGGACAATAAACAAGGAACATACTGCCGACGCAAGTATATGGGTGTATAGCAATTGTGACTCGATAAAATTTTACAATGCCGATAAAAGTGTATGTTATGGTTCACGTTCCAAAAATGTAGGACTTCGCGGTGATAGCCGTTTTAATTGGACAACATTAAAGTAAATTCGTCTGCCATAATAGCCGAAGGATGGTGTAAAATAGTAGTTATACCGATTGTATAATGAAATGAGCCTTATCTGCACTTCGTTTGAAATGCTCAATCATTATTACATCGGCATTCTACCAACATATTATAAGGATCATTTTAATTTAAAAATGGTATTACAGATAAATTTTGATTAAGTAAAGCTGTATGAGGCAGTTTTGTTGGTAAAATTGTCTCTTTTTTGTATTGTAAAATCTGATTTAATATGCTTATGAAATGGAATGAAATAATAACGATTGCACTGCTAATTCTAATATCACAAGTTTCTGCAGTGGTTTTAGGTCAAACAATCAAGCCATCTGATTATTGGACTTTTGAGCCACCTGCTGTAGGCGAATCGTATAATGACCCCGTTTTTAATACGTCGATCAAAAGGCTGACCGATAGTCAGGGTGTATTTGGATACAATGGTGAGCGAGCCATGTTCAGTTCAGACGATAAATACTTTGTCGTTGCAATTGATCTCCCCAGCCGCCCGAGGAAGAGGCTTCATTTGTTCGATGGCAGGACCGGTGATTTAATTCGCATACTGCCTAACTTCGTATCGGATCGAACAATCGTACGTTGGGGTTATGATTCCGAAGTACTGGTGTATGCGGAAGGAAACAACTTGAAGGGTTTCAACGTTGTGACCGATGCAATAACCACGCTGGCCACCTTTTCCGAAGCAATCGGCGATGCAACGGGTATGTTGTGCGGGGGCGATGGCAACGACTTTGACGATGCCGGTGAATGGCTGCTGTTGAATAAGGGCCCTCAGGATGCAAATGGGCTGCCTGGTGAAATGTTTGCCTATAACATACGCACCGGCGAAACAGGTCCGGTAAAGGACATGTCAAGCTACTTAATTGACTACTGCAGCATAAGCCCCAGTGGGCAGTATATTGTGGGTACCTCTTTCGACCCAGCCGCTACAACACCAGGAGTGGGTAAAAAATGGATCTGGAACCGGGATTGGACGAATGAACGTGAATTTAGGAATAGTGATGGCTCAAGAATTGGGAACGCGCACATGGATCTGGCGTATCTGGACGGTACGGAGGAGGAGTGCCTGGTCACAAAACTGAGTGGAGGTGTTTGGGCCATTCGCTTTTCGGATCTGAAGCAATTCAAAGTGCTTGATGCGAGTGGTCTGGGCGTTATTATGTACTGTGCTGTAGGGGGATCGAACCGAAACCATATCTATCTTGCTGTGGAATCCCAAGGGCTCGATCCCGATGTAGCGTGGTCTCCCTACCTTGGGGAACTTGTACAGGTGCCGCTGGTCACAACAGGAATGGGCACGGTCCGCAGGCTGGCCCATCACAGAGCACGTACCTACAACGGTTCTTCTCATTATTTTGCGGATCAACCAGAACCTTGGATCAACCACGCAGGCGACCGCCTTTTCTTTCGCAGCAATATGGATAATTATTTCGAGCCAGGAAAGAACGACCTTTACATGATTGAACTGACTAAAACGCCCCAGGCTACTGATGATAAAAATTACAATAACAATGAGTTATATGCCTATCCAAATCCAGTTGATGATTTTTTATATGTGTCATTATCTAATCAACAGGATCAATTTCAATTCCGAATACTCGACTTATCCGGCAGGTTAATGCAGCAAGGATTTTTAGATAATAATAAAATCAATTGTTCCTCTCTCCAGCCAGGCGTATATGTGTTAACTATTTTTTCACAAAGTGAAAGCTACAGTATAAAGGTCATAAAGAATTAATGGAAAAATGTATTCCTATCATGGAATATTAATGTCGAATTTATTGTTGTACGAATTCGATAATTTAATAAGCGCTTGTCAGCTTGTTTTTAAAGAACCTATTGATATAAAAGCAAGTGTATAAGCGACCTCAGCATGGGAGGAATTATTTGATATTAATTAAACGATTATATTGCTGGGCCGGTATTTAATCAGAGTTACCTCAAAAACTGAAGGGAGCTGATACAGGCTGATGTGGACAGATAGAATATGATATTGATTCGGGGTGCTATTTTGTTATCACTTCGGATGATTTTGGGATATTTTTTTGTTTTTGTATCAATCATTAAGTCAGTTACATATGTGATTGTGTATTGAAAAAGTAAACTTCTTGTTTGCGCATGTAGATAATTAATCAATCAATCAATTTGCGCCTACTTAATTAACATTATCTAATATTGAACAAAGTAAGGTAGTTCCATTTAAAATTTAGATGATCTATCTCTGCTTAGTCAGTTTGAATATTGCCGGATTAAGTTCGGAGTCAAAGTAATTGTTAATAATGTATGAGTATGTGTGCAATAAGAAGTTTTGTTTTTTGTAAAGTGGCTCTTGCCTCTATTTTGTTTTTTTCTGATTTTTTCACAGTAAAATCACAGGTCTTTGTGCAAAGTGAGGACTATTTAAGGCAGACGGGAATTGCTGTTGAAAATTGTGCCGATGCAGGTGGTGGATCGAATGTCGGGTGGATCGATAATGGAGACTGGATGGAATATGAATTAGATGTGCCTATGGATGGAGAATATCTGTTTAATGTGCGTATTGCGAGTCAGAATGGAGGTGGACAGTTACGTTTTACAGAAGGTGCTATTCAATTAGGTGATCTATCTATTCCTGCTACAGGAGGATGGCAAAGTTGGCGATCTATAAAGAGTAATTCGGTTTTACTGACACGGGGATCGCACATTATCAGATTATCAGCAATTTCCGGAGGATTTAATATTAACTGGTTTGAAATCAATCTTGTTCAACCAGAGGATTTGGATAAGCCTTCAACACCGGTAATTATTGCTGCTAATTCAGATGTCCACACTGTTGAACTCAAATGGAATACTTGCACTGATGCAACTTCTTTGGTAAGTGGATATAAATTGTATAATAAAGGTCAATTTCTTGCCTACACAAGGGATACAGAACTTAGGTTATCAAAAATAGCTCCCGAAACAACACTCGATCTGCAATTGTTTGCCTGCGACATTGCAGGAAATATGTCAAATCCAGCTGCTTTGACCATTGCAACAACACCTATAACGTGGGAGTTGGTTTGGAACGATGAGTTTGAAGGTACTGAGGTTGATCGAAATAAATGGAACTTTGAGGTAGGAGGCCATGGTTGGGGTAACGGTGAAGCACAGTATTACACTGACGGTGCAAATTCAAGTGTTAAAGACGGATGCCTCATTATCGAAGCACGCCAAGAAACAATTGGCAGCAATTCTTATACATCATCAAGAATGAATAATGGTGGTAAAGGTAGTTTTCGTTATGGCAGGGTAGAAGTTAGAGCTAAGTTGCCCTCAACAGGAGGTACTTGGCCGGCCATATGGACTTTACCTACAGAATGGGTTTATGGAAACTGGCCCCATTGTGGAGAGATAGATATTATGGAACACAGAGGGAATTATCTAAATCATGTTTTTGGGACAATACATACCGGCGCTTATAATCATATTGAAGGTACACAAAAAAGTGGAGGAAAAATGATTAATGACGTTGTTAATTCCTTCCACGTTTATGCCCTGGAATGGTACCCGGATCACCTTGATTGGTATTATGACGATGAACTAATTTTTACCTTTGATAACGAATATAAAAGTACAGAAGAATGGCCCTTTGATATTGAACACCATGTAATGCTTAACCTTGCGATAGGCGGAGGTTTAGGAGGGAATATTGATCATAATGGTGTCTGGCCTCAGCAAATGTTTGTTGATTATGTGCGTATATATGATTTTAATCTTGGAGACGAGGATATTATTGCTCCCACAGCACCTTCTGAAATTAAAGCTGAAATTTCAGGAATTACAGTTGACTTGTCTTGGAATATATCTACTGACAATGAATATGTTGAACATTATTGTATATTCAGTAATGGCGAACTGATTGATTTGATATCGGGTTCTTTGTATTCAGTTAAGCACCTTGAGCCTCTTACAGAATATACTTTTGAGATACAGGCAAAGGATTTTGCTGGTAATTATTCTCAGAAGACGGGAATTATGGTTACAACTGGAGATGTAAAGAGAATCAATGTTCCCGGTCGGTTCGAAGCTGAAGACTATTTATATAGTGAAGGTATGGAACATGAAAATTGCACAGATGCAGGTGGAGGTATTAATTTGGCTTATATAGATCCGGGTGACTGGCTGGAATATCGCATAGAAGTGCAGAACGAAGGGTATTACTTCTTAAATACAAGAGCTGCATCCTTGATATCGAGGGGAGAAATTCAATTGTTTGATGATATGGATGTGTTGTTGACAAATGTTGTTACTCCAATAACAGGTGGATGGCAGAATTGGGTAACAACCAAATCGGGTCTTTTTTATTTAGATACAGGAACTCAATTCATTAAAATAAAAGCTAAGTCCAGTGAGTTTAACCTAAATTGGTTTGAGTTATTACCGGAAATTAAGACCGGTTTTGATAGTAATGTACTTGTAGAAAGTAGCCTTGTGTATCCAAATCCCTCCAATGGGGATGAATTGTTTATGCAATTAGGTTTCAACAACCCTGTTGAGGTTTCTATAGGCAATATGGCTGGTATTGTTGTTTATCAGTTGGAAATTAAAAAGCATATTGGGGATATAAAATTGACAAATTTAAATCTGTTACCCGGAGTATATATTGTACTCCTTAAAACAGAATTGAGTATTTCATCACATAAGATTATTGTCGAGTAATGCAGTTGTGACGGTAGAATAAAAAAAAGCCATTAAATCCGGATTATGCGTTAGAAAAAGTTAATGCTTTAAAAGTCTTGTAAACTCGTTTAAGTACAGGTTTTTTATAAAGCCCTATGGGTTAAATAGTTTCTAATGCAACGCATTAGAAACTATTTAAATATGAGTGACTTGTAATATTGTATAAAATCCTATTGCATAATGCGGGTTCAAAATATTTTGATCCATATTCACACTCATGTTAATGCCTACACTCCTCGCTCATTGTTTGTAGTTTCAAAAAGGTTCTTCTGTTACTGGTGTTGATGATGAAAAATACTTGAAGGATAGTGAGTTACATGTCTATTAAAACCCCATCGATGATTTTGTATATGTTACGTTATCTAACCAAGCGTCTAAATATCAATACCAGCTATTCAACTTATCCGTGGCGTTGGTATAACATGGGTTGCTGGATAGCAATAAAATCAATTGTTCCTCCATCCAGTCAGGCGTATTTGTACTAACTATTTTCTCACAAAACGAAAGTTACAGCAAGAAGGTTGTAAAGTATTGATTGGATGTTTTTTTTTTTTTGAAAAATAGGTATTTTGAGAAGTGAATATCATTCGAATCTGTGGATAGATTCGGTTACCCGTAATACAGTATTTTTTTATTATAGGTTCAATGGCAGCTTGCATTATTATGCGGGCTGTTGTTTTAACATATAAGATTGAAAGATAATTGATAGCCTGTTTTTTTTGCGGATAAATTTCTAAAAAAAACGTACAATCCTTTCTGATTTCATTAAGGTATTCACCTTTCTTGCAAATTGTTAATTCGTCTTTTTTTGATTCATAAGTATATTGAAGAATACAGATTTGTTAATTGTTAAAAACGCAAACCTATATTCTTCATGGTATACGCCGTAGCCTCAGTATTAAATTTTCAACAATTCAGAGGCGTATCAGTATAATTAAGAAATGTACTATTGGGAATAAATAATTTTATATAACAGCAAAAACATGAAATCTATAAAACAGGCACTAAAAACAATTAGCTCTTTCATTTTTTTAGGCATGGTAATGCAACTGGCAACTGCACAGATTGTTGAACATCGTAGTACAATGTCAACTATTTCGGAATTCGGGGATCGGTTGAAACAATATGCAAAGAAGAATCCTGACAAAACACACAAGGGTGTTATTGATGTAACCTGCCATCCCTATAACGCCAAAGGCGATGGTGTTACAGACGACACTAAGGCAATTCAGGAGGCCATTGACGATGCCTACCCAAATAGTTTTATGGTATAGGCTTTCACCTGATAATATTCATCATTATAGAATTTAATGAACTAAGTTATTATTCACACTTTACTAAGGACGATTAAAACCAATTTAAAAAAATGAAGTATATTTTTTCGTATAAAGATTTGTTGAGCATATTGGCTGTTGCATTAATCGTAGGCTTTATGTCATGTTCAACATCCGGCAGCAATAATAAAAAAAACATAGATAAGAGAAGCGTAGGTGAGAAACCAAACGTCATTTTCATTATCGCCGATGATATGTACCCCGATATGTTCAATGCTCTGCCCGAAGGCAAAGGAAAAAACCTGACAACTAATATCGACCGGCTGGCAAAAGAGGGGACTTTCCTTACTAATCAGTATGTGGTATCGCCTGTTTGTACACCAAGTCGTTATAATTGTTTAACAGGCAATTATGCAAGCAGGGCAGTCAATAAAAAATTCACTGAATTTACAAAGAAAAATGAAGGACAAACAGTTATTCAGTGGAACTCTTATATTACTCCAGGAGTGGAAAAAACGATGGGACACTATTTTCAGGAAGCAGGTTATATTACCGGATTTGTAGGAAAAAACCATGTAGTTGAAAGTACCGAACAGGTTGATCAGTCGGTTAAGCCCGATTTGTATGCCGACCCAACCGAACCCAAAATAGTGGAACTGTTGGAATACAGGCATAAAATGCTTCAGGAAGACATCATAAACAGTGGGTTCGATTTTGCCGACAATCTCTATCACGACAACCCCAGTTGGCTGGGCTTAAAAGCACTGGCTTCGCAAAATATGGACTGGATTGCCGAAGGGGGCTTAAGGTTTATTGAAGAAAACGCAGAAAATCCTTTCTTCTTGTACTTTGCAACTACTTTGCCGCACGCCCCTACCGACCCTGAACATTCGTGGAAAGCAGACCCGCGTATTACCGCCAAAGGTTTACTTGACACTGCGTTGAACGTTCTGCCGCCACGTCACACCCTTGAGGAACGAATTGCAAAAGTTGGGTTGCAAGGAACTGGGCGTGAAAATGTACTTTGGTTTGACGATGCTATTGGGGCTTTATTGAATAAACTGGAAGAAAAAGGTGTTATTGACAATACAATTATTGTACTGTTCAACGATCACGGTCAAAACTCAAAAGGAACGCTCTACGAAGGTGGTTTACATTCGCAAACCATAGTATGGCGAAGCAAAGGCTTTGCCTGCGGAAATTACTGCGATGCCACGGTTTCAAATGTCGATTTTTTGCCTACATTACTCGATTTAATCGGAATATCCGATAGTTTAAAATTCGATGGTTACAGTTTTAAAGCCGCTTTGGATAACGCCGAGTATACTCCGCGCGAAAGTATGTATTTTGAGCTCGGCTATGCCCGTGCTGTAATTAGTGGTCATTATAAATATATAGCTTTACGCTACCCTGAATATGCTATGAATTACAATATGGCTGAACGAAAAAAATTACTCGAAGATTACAACGAATTTCGCGAATCTTTTGGTAGTAAAGCCATAAGCCACGACCATACATTGCCTTACGGTCATTTGGAAATGGTGCCTGGTGGCGGTGGTGCAGAACATGCCACTTTTGGTAATAAATCAGGTTTCTTCGATACCGATCAGCTATACAACCTTAGCATCGATTCGATAGAGGAAGTTAACCTCGCTAAAAAGCCAGAATACGATGCTAAATTACAGGAGATGAAAAATATACTACAAAAGCATATAGCTTCATTACCTGGGAAATTTGAATTGTAACGGTGAAAAGAATTCGATAAATTTTTAACCTATCAAGGTTTGAAATCTTGATGGGTTAGCCATATAAAGTTGAATTTAAACTTATATTCCATGTATAAGAATAGTTTATTACTCGTATTTGCAATTGCTGTTTTGTTCTCTGCTTGTATGCAGAAGAAAACAGAAACAACAACATCGTCCACATCTGAATATATTCAGCAACAAATAGACGAGATCGTGTCACGAATAAAAGAACCTAAAATTCCTGAACGGACGATTAATGTACTGGACTATGCGTCAAAACAAGAATTGGTCGAAAATATTAAACCGGCCTTAGATAGTGCTATTCAACACTGCTTTACGGCCGGAGGAGGTAAAGTGGTTGTTCCACCCGGAAATTATTTTTCTAAAGGGCCTATACATCTGAAAAACTACATTAACCTGCATATTGAAGAAGGTGCTACAATCACTTTTAGTCAGAATCCAGAACATTACCTACCTGTTGTTTTTATACGGTGGGAAGGTACAGAATGCTATAATTATTCACCATTTATTTATGCCAACAATCAACATGATATAGCCGTTACGGGTAAAGGTAAATTTAATGGCAATGCTAAGGGAGGTTTGTATTTATGGCGCAAAGATAAAAAGGAAAAAACCTCGCTAGAGCAGCTTCGTAGCATGGGACAAAATTTAGTTCCTGTTTCGGAACGAATGTTTGGCAAGGGGCATTATTTACGTCCTGCATTTATGCAATTCATTAATTGTAAGAATGTATTAATTCAAAATATTCAGATTGAAAACATACCTTTTTGGGCAATTCAACCAACCTATTGTAAAAGTGTTACCATACGAGGTGCTCGTGTAGATAGCCGAAACGTAACCAACGATGGAGTAGATCCCGATTCTAGCGAAGATGTTTTAATTGAGGATTGCTGGTTCAGAACCGGGGATGATATAGTGGCTATAAAATCGGGACGAGATCAGGATGGTTGGCGAGTAAATAAACCCAGCAGAAATATTGTTATCAGAAATTGTTATGCCGAACTTACCCTGCATGGTATTGCAATTGGCAGTGAAATGTCGGGAGGTGTTGAAAATGTTTATGTGCAGAATATTACGTTAAAGGAGGTGGACAGGTTTGCGCTTCAGTTTAAATGCAATAAAGACCGGGGAGGCTCCGTACGTCAAGTGTACATTGATGGTATGAAAATAGACACAACTGAAACGGCTGTTTATTTCACAACCGATTATCATGGCTACCGTGGTGGAAATGCTCCAAGTATATTTGAAGAAATAAGTCTGAACAATATCACCTGCAATCATGCCCGCAAATATGGAGTAGATATAGTTGGCTTAGAAGAACATTTTATTTCAAAAGTAAAATTCGACAAGGTTGAAGTCAAAGAGGCTGTTGATGGTAATAGAATTGAATATGTTGAAGATTTTACTTTTTCAAATTTTCTAATAAACAAAAAGGTTATAGAGAAAATTGAAGACTTGAGATGGCAGAAACCGTAAATGATGCCATCGTTTAGTAAAAAAAATAGACTATTAAAATATTGAATTATTAATAAAGTATGAATAACGAATAATGAATAAGATAATAATAATGTTATTAGCAACAATTGCTATCGTTGCGTGTAATAGTACCGATAACAATAAAAATCCACGTTATCTGGATGCATCGGCACCCGTTGAGGAGAGAATAGAGGATCTTATGGGGCGTATGACGCTTGAAGAAAAGGTAGCCCAAATGTGTCAGTATGTGGGTTTGGAACACATCAAAAAAGCAGAGAAAGACCTCACTAAAGAAGAGATGGCCAAAAGTGATGCCCATGGGTATTATCCGAATCTTCACTCTTCGGAAATAGCAAAAATGATTGAGCAGGGAATGATTGGTTCTTTCCTGCACGTTCTTGACGTTAAAGAAGCGAACTATCTGCAATCTCTGGCTCAGAAAAGCAGATTGAAAATACCTTTACTTTTAGGTGATGATGCCATTCACGGCTGCGGTTTGGTAAATGGGGCAACGGTTTACCCAACGCCAATTTCTTTGGCCAGTACATGGGATACAGCATTGGTGAAAAAAATGTCGGTTGAAACGGCACGGGAAATGAGAGCCACAGGTTCGCATTGGAACTTTACACCCAATATTGATTTGGCCAGAGATGCCCGATGGGGACGGGTTGGCGAAACCTTCGGCGAAGACCCCTGTTTAGTTACAGCAATGGGTTTGGCAATGATTAACGGTTTGCAACAAGGCGATTTTACCGGCGACCAAAAAGTATTGGCTTGTGGAAAACATTTGCTGGGCGGAGGTGAATCCATTAACGGCATTAATGCTGCACCAACCGAACTTTCAGAAAGAACCATTCGTGAGTTGCATTTGCCCCCTTTTAAAGCGGCTGTTGATGCCGGTGTTTTTACGGTGATGACAGCTCATAATGAGTTAAACAGGATTCCATGCCATGCCAACAAGTGGCTGATGCAGGATATCATGCGTGATGAATTTGGCTTTGATGGCTTTTATGTGAGCGACTGGATGGATATTGAGCGACTTAAACACACACATTTTGTTGCCGAAACACAAAAAGATGCGTGTTTTATCACGATTGAAGCAGGAATGGATATGCACATGCACGGCCCTGGTTTTTTAGAACCGGTATTAGAACTGATTAAAGAAGGTAAGCTTACCGAAGAACGTATTGATGCGAGTGTCCGCTTAATTTTAGAGGCTAAATTCAAACTAGGTCTTTTTGAAAAACAGCAAATAACAGAGCAGGAAACTTCCGAAGCTCTTTTTGCTGAAGAGCATCAAAAAACCGCCTTGGAGGCTGCGCGAAAATCAATCGTACTTTTGAAAAACACTGGTATACTTCCTCTCTCGAAAGGGAAATACAAAAACATATTGGTAACCGGACCAAATGCCAATAATCAAACTATTTTAGGCGACTGGGCTTTTAAACAGCCGGATGAAAATGTTACCACCATTCTTGAAGGGATAAAGCAGATAGACGATCAGGCCAATATAGTGCATTATGACTATGCGTGGGATTTTCGTAAGAAGTCGGAAAAACAAGTAACAGAAGCAACGGCAATGGCTCAAAAAGCTGATTTAGCCATTGTGGTGGTTGGCGAAAACTCGGGACGATGGATGAAAGATAGGAAAGAAAGATCCTGTGGAGAAAACTACGACAGGGATAACCTACAGTTGGTAGGTTTGCAGCAGCAGTTGGTTGAATCCATCTATAATACCGGAACACCCACTATTGTAGTTTTAGTTAATGGGCGACCATTATCAACAACATGGATTGCAGATCATGTTCCTGCATTGATTGAAGCATGGGAACCCGGCTGTTTCGGAGGGCAAGCAGTTGCAGAAATTCTTTATGGCGATGTAAACCCATCAGGAAAATTGCCGATAACAGTGCCTCAGAGTGTTGGGCAGATAAAGATGTTTTACAACCACCAGCCATCGCATTATTTCCGCAACTATGTCAATAACAAAACCGGGGATTTGTTTTCATTTGGCTATGGATTATCTTATAGTACTTTTGAATATGCCGAGCCTGTATTGTCAACCTCTGCCATCAATAAAAATGAATCCATTGAAATTTCAGTTGAGATAACCAATTCATCGGATATTGATGGTGAAGAGGTCGTTCAAATGTATATCCAGGATCAATATGCTTCTGTATGCCGCCCCGTAAAGGAGCTAAAGGACTTTAAACGCATTGCCATAAAAGCAGGTCAAACACAAAAAGTGAGTTTTACGATTACACCTGATATGTTGTCGTTTTTAGACATAGACATGAATCCTACAATCGAAAAGGGAACTTTTATTGCCATGATCGGAGGCTCTTCGCGTAATGAGGATTTGAGAAAAATAGAGTTCGAAGTTAAGTAGTGGTATATGATGAGGGCGCGAGTGACAGTCTGGCGCCTTTGATATTTATTCATACCTGGAAATTGGAGTTATTATGAAAGTGAAATTAATTTTAGGAGTATTAGCCATCGGCGTATTATCCGTCTTACTTCTCTCTTGTGAGAATGAACAAAAAGAGAAACGTCCGAACATTCTGTTTATCATGGCAGATGATCATACATCGCAATCTATTTCGGCTTATGGAACCATTTTTGGAGATATATTTACCACTCCAAATATTGATCGGTTGGCAAATGAAGGTATGATATTTAACAACGTATATTGTACCAACGCTATATGTGGTCCAAGCAGGGCAACCATTCTTACCGGGAAATATAGCCACGTAAATGGTTACTTTAAAAATGAAAGTGGCGGACAGTTTGACGAAAAACAATGGACATTTATAAAGGCCTTAAAAGATAATGGCTATCAGACTTCACTCTTTGGAAAGTGGCACCTTGGTTCGGAACCGGTTGGTTTTGACTATTTCAAGTATCACAATAATAAAAGTCAGCAGGGCGATTATTATGATCCTTTGTATAATGAGAATGGAAAGAATGTAAGAGAGGAAGGTTATGCAACCACACTAACCGGCGACTTTATTTTGAACTGGCTGGAGAATGGACGTGACAAGGATAAGCCTTTTGCAGCTTTGCTTCATTTCAAAGCACCACATCGTCCCTGGAAACCTGAAGAAAAGTATAAAGATCTGTACAAAGGCATAGAGATGCCCTATCCCGATAGTTTTTACGATGATTATAAAGGACGTGACCTTACCGCCGGGGATACCTGGATGACCATGGACTATTTCAATCGAATTGATATGAAAGTCACAGCTCCGGAAGGACTTGAAGGTAAAGAGTTATGGCAATGGAAAACACATGGAAACAATCCGGATGAAGCATGGTTACCCGAAGGTTGTAAAACACAGGAAGAGGCTCGTAAATGGAAATACCAGCGATATATTAAAGATTATCTGGCCTGTGTTAAGTCGGTTGATGACAATGTAGGGCGAGTATTAGATTATTTGGATGAGAAGGGTTTGGCCGAGAATACCATTGTGGTGTACACCGGTGATCAAGGTTTTTATTTAGGTGAACATGGATGGTTTGATAAACGATTCATGTACGAAATATCCTCTAAAATGCCATTCATTGTTCGTTATCCTGAAAAAGTGGCTGCTAAATCTCAAAGTAACGATATCATTACCAATGCCGATTTTGCACCAACGTTGCTCGATTTTGCTAATGTTGATGTTCCTGAAGCAATACAAGGTCGAAGCTTTGCTGAGAACCTGCAAGGCCGGACTCCTGCCGATTGGCCCAAAAGCTATTATTATCAGTATTACGAGTATCCATACTGGCATCATGTGCAACCCCATTATGGCGTGAGAAATGAACGATATAAGTTGATTCATTTTTATTACAATATTGATGTGTGGGAATTTTATGACCTGCACAAAGATCCTGATGAAATGAATAATGCCATTGCTGATCCTGAGTATGCAGAAATAATTAAGGAGATGAAGATGGATATTGTGAACCATCAGAACAAATTAGGTATTGATAATTCGCTAAACGCTATGCGCGCCATGACTGATGCAGATCTGGGTACGGTAGGCGGACACTAATAAACTTTAAAATGTAATACAATGTTTAAAGATATTTTAATGAGGAACACGCGGTATTTAATTGTATTTAGCCTTTTATTACTTACATCTTTTGTTCAGGCACAAGAACCTTTTAATATTCTATGGCTTAGTTGCGAAGATATTGATCCTATTTTATCCTGTTACGGAACAGAAGGTATAGAAACACCTAATATCGACCGTTTGGCAAAAGAGGGAATCAAATTTACCAATGCCTATTCAACAGTGGGTGTTTGTGCGCCAAGTCGATCGTCAATTATTACCGGGATGTATCCGGTTAGTATTGGTACTCATAACATGCGAACAGCTATGCATGTAGGATACAACGGAATTGATGGAGAGACATATCCTTCTCATCAGGCCATTACCGGAAAGCACGGACGCAATATACCTGCCTACTCAGCTGTTCTGCCTGCCGAAGTAAAATGTTTTAGCGAATACCTGCGTAATGCCGGTTATTTCTGTACCAATAATGCCAAATGCGATTATCAATTCTATCCTCCATTTACAGCATGGGATGAGAATGGTAAAACAGCCGGTTATGAAAACACACCTGTAGGGATGCCATTTTTTTCAGTGTATAACCATGAGGTGACTCATGAGTCAAGGATTTGGAAGAAGGCCAAAGATCCTATGTTGGTAAATCCTGAGGAACTAAAAATACCGGCTTATTATCCGGATCTGCCTGTGGTTAGAAAGGATGTGGGGAGAAAATACTCAAACATTGTTGAATTGGACGCCTTAATTGGAGAGCGTTTGGATAAATTGGAAGAAGATGGTTTATTGGATAAAACAATCATCTTCTTTTGGAGCGATCATGGAGGACCTCTATTACGTCAGAAAAGAGCAGTGGGTAATACAGGTTTACATGTGCCATTAATCGTTAGATTTCCTGATGGTAAAGATGCAGGAACGGTGAATGAGGATTTAGTCTCATTAATGGACCTGGCACCAACAGTTTTATCCCTGGCAGGAATAAAACCACCGGAACACATGCAGGGTAAAGCATTCTTAGGAGCTTATAAAGATGAAAAAAGAGAAGCTGTTTTTGGCTCTGCCGATCGTTTTGATGAGGTATATGACTTTTCCCGCTCGGTCATTGATGGCAAGTTTTCTTACATTCGAAATTTTGATCCCGGCACTCCATTGATATATAGAAACCAGTATCGAGAGCAGATTGAGATGACCAGTGTACTTATTGAAATGGATAAAAATGAAGAACTGACTGATGGTGCTGCCTATATCTTTAAGGATACCAGAGAAGTTGAGGAGCTTTACGATTTAGAAAACGATCCCTACGAGGTGAACAATCTGGCTCATGATCCTGCTTACAAGGAGCACTTGCAAAAAATGAGAAAACAATTGGCTGAATGGCAATTGGCAATAGGAGATAAAGGTTTGATAGATGAATACAACCTAGTGCAGATGTTTTGGCCAAACCTTATTCAACCCTCAACAGAGGAAGTTATTGTTGTTAAAAGCAATAAAGGCATTGTTTTGTCATGTGCTACCAAAGGTGCTTCAATAGGTTATCAGATAGATGATCAGATCGGAGGGAACCGTTGGATGCTATATAGCAAACCTATTAAGTTAAAAGCCGGACAGAAGCTGGTGACTAGGGCAAAGCGCATAGGGTATAAAACAAGTCGCCCGGTTAAATACTTGAATGTCAAATAAAATTATGAAGGCATGAAACGACCATGAAAAATCGCATCCAATTTTCCACACAAGAGGATGATTAGATTTTTCTTGGGAGTTCCCTGTCTGCGTGTGCAAGGGCATGTTGAATCACCAATCACAGATGTACACATTAAAAAATGTGACCATCAAGAATGCCCAGATACCTGTGAAAATACATGAGCATGACCAGGTTCTGCTGGAAAATGTTATGATCAGCGGAAAAAACTATTCTAACTTAATCACAATGATGAATTTAAAGAAGTATATATATTCAGGATTGGGATTGGCAATTGCTATAGTTTTTGCCAGCCTTGTATTCCTGCAGAAGAAATCCGTGAATGGGGAGCAACCTAATATCATTTTCTTTATTGCTGATGATATGATTCCTGAAATTTTTAATTGCCTACCAGAAGGGCGAGGTTAAAACCTGACCCCAAACCTTGACCGATTCGCACGAGAGGGAGTTTTTATGGCCAACCAGCGCGTTGTGTCACCGGTTTGTACGCCTAGTCGATATAATTCTTTGACAGGAAATTATGCAAGCAGGGCCATTAATGCCGAGTTTCTTGAGGATACGGAAAAAAATGAAGGACAGACAGTGGTTAACTTTAATACCCATATCGTTCCGGGAAAGAACAAAACCATGGGTAGTTATTTTCAGGATCTAGGCTATAAAACCGGATTCGTTGGTAAAAACCATGTGGTTGAAGCCTTTCTCATTTTATGAAGCAATTCACCTTTTTTGTCACTTGTTAATTAGACTTTTTTGACTCTTTGTAATTAAGAAATGTAGTATTTAAAATGGATAGTTTTATAATAGATAAATCATGAAATCTATAAATATGTCACTAAAATCAATTAGTTGTATCTTTTTTTTATGCATAGTAATGCAATTGGCAGATGCACAAACCCCTGTTCACGGCCCAACAACGGTTCCTTATTCAGAATTCAGCACACGTTTAAAAACCTATGTAGATACGAACCCTAACGAGGCGAAGAAGGGGATTGTTGATGTAACGCTTTCGCCGTACAATGCAGCAGGCGATGGAGTTGCAGACGATACTCAGGCCTTACAAGATGCAATAGATGATGCCTACCTATATAACTTTGCTGTATATCTACCTGCGGATAAAATATTTTTGGTGTCGCAACAACTTAAACTGATCACAGTTACGGAAAGTCGCCGATACGGCCACCAATTACTTGGGGATGCCAATGGGAATAAACCCATTATTCGATTAAAAGATGAAAGCACAATAGATGGTAATATCCTGGTGTTTTTCCAATATAATAATGGTCAGGGAGGCACTGAAGAATCCAAACATTACACAGCTACTTTTCGGAATATTGATATAGACATGGGAAACAACCCAGATGCAACAGCACTTACGATGGCAGGAGCCCAACATTGTGTGATAGAGGATGTTAAAATATATGGCGAGGCATTCAATGTAGGAATAAAAGATCTACCGGGTTCTGGTGGTGGTACTGTTAATGTACATATTATCGGGGGTAATATTGGGATTCATCAAGACCAAAACCGCTCATGTCCCACGCTGATTGGATTGGTGCTGGAAGAACAAAAAGACTATGGCATTAAACTCACAAATACGCAAGGTCCATTAGTAATATCCGGATTTAAAATTAGCAGTACGCAAGCACTTTCTTCAAACTATAACGGAATTTATCTGAATAATAAATATTTTAATGAGACTGTAATTGGGAATGTGACTGTTGTTGACCATAGCCTTGCAGATTTATGCCTAACCGATGGTAGTATTGAAGTGGCTGGTGCCAATGGCGTTGCAATTAGAAATGGAAGACAAGATTTGAGCCTGATAAATGTATATATAAAAGCAAACACACTCATAGAAAATGGCGTATTTACAGCTCCTACTTCTTATATTCAGGGAGATGAAAATCAATGGAAAAAAATCAGTCAACATTACTATACCTCAATCCTTGATAAATCGTCAGTGGTAATAGATGGGCAATCATTGAATGACAGGACAAATAGTTACGAATTTACAGGAACAATAACAGATGAATCACCTGATATATCTATTTACACCAGACATTCATACGGAGAAATTCCGGATTTTAACAACCCGAACGTTGTTGATATTACCACTTATGGAGCAACAACAGCCAACCAAAATCCGGATGATGACGATGCGGTTGCGATACAGCGTGCGATTGACGATGTTTCCGATCCCGAAAGCGCTAATTATGGAAAAACAGTTTTAATTCCGCGCGGAAATTTCGGTTTAGACAATCCTATTGTGGTAAAAAAAGGAACGAAACTGATTGGTACAGCCAAAAATATCTCAACCATCTATGCGAACAATCCATGGAAAAATGAAAACGGGGCTATTATAACAACGGTAGATGATGCTAACGGTGAAGTTGTTCTAAGCGATTTCTCCATCATGGGGTATCCGCGTATGTGTTACCTGCGTGTTCAAAGTGGTAATTCGGTGGTTAGGGATATTATGACCGAAGATAAAATCGCCTGGGGGTGGCCCGGCACAACAGACGACTGGAAAAGTGTAAACCCGAGAGTGGGAACATATCTTGATTTTAACTTGAATGCAGGAGGTAAGGTGTATCATGTTTCAACAGATCAACTTACAAAAAATGACCGATGGATTCCTTCCCCGAATGCATCTAATTACCATCATGTTCGTGTTAAAAACACCAGTAACCCACTCACATTTTATCAAATTAGTGTGGAGCATCATGTGTTTTCGCCAAAGGTACTGGTAGAAGATGTGTCTAACCTAAGCGTGTTTGGTTTTAAGTACGAGGGGCCTGCTGAACTTCTTCACATTATAAATTCCGATAACATTGAAATATGTGGCGGTAACGGCAACTATTACATGGACAGAGAAGGCGACCAGGCAATAATTAATATTAGTAATTCCACTAACATCTTATTGCGCAATATGGCTCGTAAAACACTGCACGGAAGATATATTTTTGGCAGAGATTATCCGGTTAATGACATTACAAAGTTTTGGGTTATGGATACAGGAACTGAGGTAAGTCCATACCATGCCATTTTATGGTATCAAAAAGGTAGTGATACTTCAAGTACCGCTAATGATGAAATTCAAAATAATAATAAGATACAGGCCTATCCAAATCCTATTGATGACTATGTATTCGTTTCATTATCTAATCAATCTGCTCAATATCAATACCGAATACTCGACTTATCCGGCAGGCTAATGCAGCAAGGATTTTTAGATAATAATAAAATCAATTGTCCCTCTCTCCAGCCAGGCATATATGTGTTAACTATTTTCTCACAAAGCGAAAGTTACAGTATAAAGATTGTTAAGAATTGATTGGAAGGTTTTTCCCATTGAAAAATTAGAATATTGGGAATTGAATATCGTACGCATCTAAGGAACGATTCTATGACTGTTAAGAATTCATTTTTATACTATTAACATATGGGGTTGAGGGATCGTTGATTGTATGTTTTTATACGGATAAATTTCAAAAAAAAACGTACAATTCTTTCTGATTTCATTAAGGTATTCACCTTTCTTGCAACTTGATAATTCGCCTTTAATTAAGAAATGTACTACTTGGAAATAAATAATTTTAATATAATAGGAATATCATGAAATCTATAAAACAGGCACTAAAAACAATTAGCGCTATTTTTTTTCTAAGCATGGTAATGCAATTGGCAGCAGGGCAAACTGTTGAGCACCGCACCACCACTACAACTGTTTCAGAGTTTAACATGCGACTACAACAATACGCAAAAAAGAATCCCGACAAAACACACAAGGGAGTTATTGATGTAACCTGCCACCCTTACAACGCCAAAGGCGATGGTGTTACCGATGACACTCAGGCCATTCAGGATGCCATTGACGATGCTTACCCGAATAGTTTTATGGTATATCTACCAGCCGGAAAAACGTTTTTGGTGTCAAGACAGCTTAAGCTTATTTCTCCATTGGAAACGCGTCAATACGGACATCAGTTAATAGGAGCTGAAATAGGGATCAAACCAATTATCCAATTAAAAAACGGAAGCACTATAGATGATAATATTTTGCTGTTTTTCCAGCTGAATAGTCCAACAAAAGGAAAAGCACCAGCCAGTCATTACGGGTTTACTTTAAGGAATATTCATATTGATATGGGAAACAACCCAGAAGCTATTGGTGTTTTGGCCGCAGGTGCGCAGCAATGTGTTCTTGAAGATATTAAAATTTATGGCAAAGCATTTAAAGCAGGAATTAAAGATTTGCCCGGCTCTGGCGGTGGCTGTGTGAATATACATATTGTGGGCGGCGATATTGGTATTGACCAGAATGAGCACCGCGCCAACCCTACCATTGAAGGATTGATACTTGAAGGTCAGAAAGAATACGGTATTAAACTTCTGAATGCAAGAGGTCCTTTGGTATTAGCCGGGTTTAAAATAACAGCTCCACAAAATGCTTCTGCCAAATACAGAGCAATATACCTGAATAATACGTATGGTGATGTTAAGGCATCAGGAGCACTTCATCATGCTATTGCGGATCTGTGCCTTACAGATGGCAGCATTGAGGTGCCGGGAGACGGGGGTATTGCCATTTCAAATGGTTCGCAGGACGTAACCCTTGTGAATGTATATATTAAAGCCGACAAACTGATTGAAAGCGGTGTAACTACAGCTCCATACTCGCATATAACAGGCGATAAAAACAAGTGGAAAAAAATCAGTAAATATATGTTCACCTCAAAATTAGATAAAGGAGCGGTAGTAGTTGCCGGAAAAGAGCTGAACGACAGAACAAATAATTATGTATTTTCAGAAGAAATAATCGATGAAGCTCCCAATGAAGAACTTTACAGCAAACATTCATACAGCGGAATACCTGATTTTAACGACCCAAATATAGTGGATATTACCAATTACGGAGCAACTCGCGCCAATGAAAATGCAGACGATAACGATGCCATAGCTATTCAGAAAGCGCTTAACGATGTTTCTGACCCAAAGAGTAAGAATTATGGAAAAACAGTTTTAATTCCTCGTGGTAATTTTGACTTAGAGCAACCCTTGTTTGTAAAAAAAGGAACTAAACTTATCGGTACAGCCAAAAGTAGTTCAAAACTGGTAGCAAAAACGGCATGGGATTATAAGGAGGGAGCTATTGTTACTACGGCTGACGATGCCGAAGGAAATATTATTCTCAGCGATTTTACAATCATGGGGCATCCTCGTATGTGTTACCTGCGTGTACAAAGTGCAAATACAATAGTTCGCGATATTGTTACCGAAGATAAATTCCGCTACGGTTGGCCGCAAGCCGACAACTGGAAGAAAAACAAAAGAGAAGGTGCCGCGTACATCGAATTTTGTAAAAATGCAGGGGGTAAGGTATATCATATTTCAGCAGATCATATTGCGCTTGAGGATCGTTGGCGTTCCGATGTTCCTGTTAAAGGCTATCATATTGTAGATGTTAACAACACAAGCAACCCCTTAACATTCTACCAGCTTAGTGTAGAACATCACCCGCACTCGCCGTCTATCATGATTAAAGATGCGAAGAATACTAAAATATTTGGTATGAAATACGAAGGTCCGGCAGAACATCTCAATATAGTTGATTCTGAAAACATACAAGTAATTGGTGGCTCAGGTAATTATTATATGGACAGAGAAACCGACCGTGCTATTGTAGTTATTAGCAACTCAAAGGATATTGTATTGCGCAATTTAACACGTAAGAGTAAGAATGGTAAACTGTTCAACAGAACTGTAACAGACATCACTAAATACTGGATTATGGATTCGGAAACTAAGGTAACCGGAGATTTCTCGGTTTTATGGTATGAATAGGCAGAACTAAGTAGAGAATGGAATGATTTAATTTTTAAGATAATACAGTTAATTTTTTTTAAAAGTTAATCAATATGAATTGTAAAAAAATATGGATGGCCGTGGTGGTCTTTTCAGCAATAGCAGTTACAAGCTTAGCTCAAAAAAAGCCAAATCTCATTGTTATAATGGCAGATGATCTGGGATATAAAGATGTGGGATATAACGGTTGTAGCGATATACCTACCCCCAATATTGATGCATTAGCAAAAAACGGTGTGCAGTTCACAAGTGGATATGCAGCCTACTCGGTATGTGGGCCGAGCCGGGCAGGTTTTATTACAGGGCGCTATCAGCAGCGATTTGGATCTGAACGCAACCCGCAGTACCGTCCGGATGACCCGAACATGGGGGTACCTAAAAGTGAAAAAACAATTGCCGAAGTACTGAAACCGGTTGGTTATACATCAAAAATTATTGGTAAATGGCATCTTGGTGCACATAAAGAGACGCATCATCCTCTGAATCGTGGGTTTGATGAGTTTTACGGATTTCTTGGCGGTAGTCATTATTTTTTTCAGAAGGAGATGCGTTTTGAAGACTCCTACAACCTTACCAAGGATAGAGAGGAAATAGAGCAAATGAGAACCTGGATACTTCGCGATCACACTCCTGTCAAATTCGAGAAACATCTGACAGAACAGTTCTCCGATGAGGCAGTAGATTTTATTGATCGCCATCAAGAAAAACCTTTTTTTCTGTTTATGTCGTATAACGCACCACATACTCCATTGCAGCCGGCTGAGGAACATCTGGAGCGTGTATCGCACATACAAGACGAAAAACGGAAGCTATTCGCCGGCTTGGTTGTAGGTCTTGATGACGGAGTTGGGCAGATCATGAATAAACTGCGTGAATGCGGGCTGGAAGAAAATACGCTGGTGTTTTTTATGTCCGATAATGGTGGCAAGTTGAAATGGGGTGCAGATAACGGGATTCTGCGCGGTGATAAAGGCACTTCTTTTGAGGGGGGGGCGCGCGTGCCCTTTCTTATGCAATGGAAAGGCGTTACAAAGCCTTCGGTATATGACCAGCCGGTTAATTCATTAGATGTGCTGGCTACTATTGCAGATTTAACCGATGCCCCTCTTAATCCCGATAAACCCCTCGATGGAGTAAACCTGATTCCTTATGTGACCGGAGCAAAACATGGACCTCCGCACAAAGCTATTTTTCTGCGTGGGGGCGGGTCAAAAGGCACGTATGCCGTGCGTATGGGTGACTTTAAAATTATCACATATAATGGAGGAAGCGGTCGCCAAATGTATAATTTGGAAAAAGATATTAGCGAAAAGAAAAATATTGTCAAAACATTTCCTGAGCGTTTTAAGGAGATTGACAAGGTTCGTGCAGAATGGAGTGAAGGCTTGATTGAGCCGGCCTATTTAGGTCTTGAGCACACGAAGAAATTTATTGATAATAAGAAAAAGAAGTAAGCTTAATCAAAGTGAATTACGAGTTGGCTTTCGCCTGATATTATTCAGATTAAAGAATTTAATGGGCTAAGTTATTTTCAATATTTCACTAAGGAAGATTAAAACTAAATATAAAAAAAAGAAACGAGCTATGAGCGTTAACTTCATATTCAGAAGTATGACTACATGGCAAGTTTCATCTTGGAATAGATGAGAAACGAGCCCAGAGAATGACTTTCAGTCATTCTGGTCGCTTCAAACTATGGACTTTCAGTCCATAGTGGTTTATTTGGGAGTTCCCCGCCTGCGTCGGCCAGGCATCTGACAAATGAAGATAAATTATTAAAAGATGAAAAAATTAAATGTATTAAAAACGATTTGTTTGAGCTTTGCTGTTTTGTTGTTTTCTTGTAATAGTAAAACCGGTAAAACTGATGGTCAACAGAAGCCTTCTCAACCAAATATTGTCATCCTTTTGGCTGATGATTTGGGTTATGGTGAATTAGGCTGTTACGGACAGGAAATCATCAAAACACCTAACATTGATAAAATGGCTGGTGAAGGCATGCGTTTTACACAATTTTATGCCGGAAGTTCCGTGTGTGCACCTTCAAGAGGTGTATTAATGACGGGGATTCAGGTTGGTAAGTTAAATGTCCGTGGTAATTATGGTCATGTTGAGGATGGAAATTGGGGGCGTGTAGCACTAAAAAAGTCAGAGCTTACAATGGGCGAAATGCTAAAGGGTGCCGGTTACCAAACCGCTTTTATAGGTAAATGGCACTTAGGTGTACCGCAGGATGTAAGCACATGGGCAGCCGGGCGTGGTTTTGATTATGCCATCCAGGAACAATGGGGTGATAAGGCTGAAGGGGGGAAGTTTGATGCGAACGACCATTGGATTAATGATCGGGACAGTGTGATTCATTATGATTGGAAGCAGTATGATTGCAAAGATGTTTTTCGTACCAATCTGGCTATCGACTTTCTGGACAAAAACCGTGATACTCAAAAACCTTTATTCCTGGTGATGTCGTATCGTACTCCACACGCCCATGAACCCGATTTGAGGGAAGCAGATCGTTATAAAGAGTTCGGCTGGCCTGAGAATGAGCGACGTCATGCTTCACGTATAAGCATGTTGGATGAGCAGATTCAACGACTGCTTGATAAAATGGATGCAATGGGTGAGTTGGATAATACTCTGGTGATTTTTACCAGTGACAACGGCCCGCAGGCGGAAAATCACAGCGACCTGTTCTTTAAAAGCTCAGGTGGGTTAAAAGGAAAAAAGAGAGATATGTATGAAGGAGGTGTGCGCGTACCAATGATAGCCTGGTGGAAAGGCAAGATTAAGCCAGGAAGCACTTCTGCGCATGAAGGGATTTTCTACGATATTATGCCAACCCTGGCTGAAGTAGCAGGAATAGAAGCTCCTGAGCAAACAGATGGCATCTCTTTCTTACCCGAGTTAACGAATAAGACTCAAAAAGAGCATGAGCACCTATATTGGGAGTTACAGGTGGGATCAACGCCAAAGGGCTACAGACAGGCTTTACGTAAAGGCCAATGGAAAGTGGTGCGTTACCAGCAAAATGGTAAGCCCGAACTCTATAATGTGGAGGAGGATTTGTATGAGGAGACTGATCAGGCTCAAAATCGTACAGAGTTGTTAAAGGAAATGGATGACTTAATGCAGAATCAGAGTGTGCCCAATCCACACTGGCCATTTTCGGGTAATAAGTTGAAATAGGTGTTGCTGACATTCGAAATGTGCATAAGGAACCTAAATAATATGGGCTGGTATAAAGATTTGAAGGTTAAGTGATTGTTAATTTTTTTAACGGATAAATTTCTAAAAAAAACGTACAATCCTTACTAATTTTATACATCTTTTACCCTTTTTTTACACTTGTTAATTTGTCGTTTTGGATTCATTGTAATTAAGAAACCAATTATTAAAACGGATGTCTTTAGTAAAATAGAAAAAGGAAAGCTCATAATTCAATACAGATTTTTAAGAAAACATATTTATAATCAATTCAAATCAGTTATTTATGGAAAAAAAAGTCAAAGGAATATGGAGTACTAGGATCACTTTATTGATCTTCTTAACTCTAGTCATGAGCTCAGCAATATTTGCTCAGCAAATTCCCATTACAGGTAAAGTAACAGAAGCTAGCGGGGAAAGCCTTCCGGGTGTTTCTGTTGTAATTAAAGGTACCTCTCAAGGTACTATTACCGACATCAATGGTGTTTATCAATTAAATGCACCTGCCGATGCTACCCTTATATTTTCTTTTATAGGTTTTGCTGCTCAGGAGGTAGCTGTAAATATGAGAAAAACTGTTAATATAATACTGGAAGCCGATGTTGTAAGTTTGGATGAAGTTGTTGCTGTTGGTTATGGTACGGTACGCAAAAAAGACCTTACAGGCTCTGTAACTTCTGTAAAAGTTAACGAAACAGCTGCTCAACAAAATGTTACTGTGGATCAATTGCTACAAGGTAGGGCAGCAGGTGTTCAGGTTACACAAAACGCCGGGGCCCCTGGTTCGGGTGTCACAGTAAAAATTAGAGGAGCCAGCAGCTTAAGAGGTAATAACGAGCCTTTATACGTTGTAGATGGTGTTATTATTGCTTCTGCCGGTGAAGATACGCAAAACCCTGAGGATGGAAATAGCTTGCAAGAGGTTCAAAATGGACTAAATGGTATTAATCCAAGGGATATTGAGAGTATGGAAGTTTTAAAAGATGCATCTGCTACGGCTATTTATGGTTCGCGAGGGGCTAATGGTGTTATTATAATTACCACAAAGAAAGGGCGTAAAGGAAAGATGGCAGTTACGGGCTTTGTGAACACAAGCTTTTCAGCAGTTGATAAAAAAATTGATGTTTTAAGTGCTATAGAGTATGCTCAATATAGAAATGAATCCCAAAGCGCCCCTTTATACCATATTAGTGATGGTGAGGTATATCAAATTTTTAATGCTGACACGAATCCTGTAATAGCAGAGCAAGCACTAATCCATAATAATTGGCAAGATGATATCTATAAGCAAGGTTTTTCAAAAAGCTTTGGTGGTTCGTTTAGTGGCGGTTCAGACAAAGGCAACTTTTATGTTTCTGCAGGCTACAACGACCAGGGGGGTGTGGTTGAGAATTCAAGGTTTCAATCAGGAAATGTAAGTATCAACCTCACTCAGAATTTATCTGACAAATTAAAATTAGACACAAGATTTAGTGGTTTTTACGCCGACGGCAGTTTTACTCAAGATGGAAATAGAGCTGGAGGAGGCGGTAGCTTCATAAATAATATTCTTCGATATAACCCCTTAACAGGTGGTGTTGGAGAAGATTTTAGTGACGATCAGATACAAACTGCCTCACCGCTGTCGTGGGTGAATGATTTTGAAGACCTTACAGAAGAAAGCCGTTTTAGAGGTTCTCTTAGTCTTACTTATAAGTTTAATATTAAAGGTTTAAGCTATAAATTGCAGGCAGGAGGCGATATTCGTGACAAAGAACGCAGACGTTTTTATGGACCAACAACCAGCACTGGAAGAACCTCCAATGGACAATTGTCTATATCCACACTAAATAGCAAATCATACCAAATCAATAACTTACTAAGTTATTGGAGAACATTTAATAAAAAGCACAGGGTAAATGCCGTTGCAGGTGTAACTTACGATGCTCGTGATGTTAGCAATACACTTTATCAAATTTCAGACTTCTCAACATTTTTGTTTGGAGCAGAAATACCTAATTATGGACAACTTGTAAATAGACCTTATACAGAGATTCCCCAAAAAACCGAATTACTGTCCTATTTATCTCGTGTGAATTATACGTTTGATAATAAATACATTTTTACAGGAACGTATAGAATTGATGGCTCATCAAAATTCTCTAAAGAAAATAGGTACAGTGCCTTCCCATCATTTTCTTTTGCTTGGTTAACCAGTAATGAAAACTTTTTAGAGAACTCAGGAACCCTAAATAACTTAAAATTAAGAGCTGGATGGGGTAAAACAGGAAACCAGGCCATTCAACCGTACCAAACATTCGCAAATTATAGTGATGTATTGTACGGTACATCTGGAAATGGAACAGAAATTGGTTTTGCACCAGTAAACATCGGAAATTCAGACCTGATTTGGGAAACAACAACACAGGTTAACTTAGGTGTGGATTTCGGTTTATTTAATGATAGGATATTTGGTAATGTAGATGTGTATTCTAAACAAACAGATGATTTATTACAATTAGAAAAACTTCCAACATCCTCAGGGTTTAGCCAATTATTAGTTAACAGAGGAAGTATTGAAACCAAAGGTTTGGAGATAACTTTGAGTGGTGTTTTGGTCAACAAGAAAGACTTTAATGTAGAGATTGGTGCTAATATCGCCTTTAATAGAAATAAAATCAAAGATCTGGGCATCCCTAAATCCGAGGTTTATATTGATGGCTCGCTACAACAACGCTCATTTTATATAGGAGATGTAATATCTACAGGTAAGTATTTCGGTGTTCCTGCCAATATTTTCATTGAGGGCGAGCAAGTAGGTTTATTTTACGGATTTAAAACAGATGGGATTTACCAAACGGACGATGTTATTGAGGTCAGCGACGCAGTAGCTGGAGATGTGAAAATTATAGATATCAATGAGAGTGGTAATATAGATGCTTACGACCGAACAGTTATTGGCAATCCGAACCCTGACTTCATATTTGGGGGTTATTTGAACATGAGTTATAAGAGACTAAGTTTGAATATCCTTATGAATGGTACTTACGGTAACGATATTATAAACGGAACCAATGTTAGTACTGATTATGCTGCTGGAATATTCAGTAATATCAGAAGTGATGCTTACCACCAAGCCTGGAGACCAGATGCCCCATCTAATACGTATCCGCGAATCGGATATTCATGGGAAGATCGTCCGGCAATTAGTGACAGACAAGTAGAAGACGGTAGTTTTTTAAGAATTAGTGAAATTACGCTAGGGTATGATATTCCTGTAGAAAAAACTAACATTTTCAGCAGAGCTAACATATTCATTTCCGGATCTAACCTTTTTACGTTTACCAACTATAGTGGTTATAATCCTGAAATTACCAGCTTTTTAAACAATGGTAATATTCTTGGAGTAGATTGGTTGGCTCCACCAAATGCCCGTTCAATTACGTTTGGGCTGAACTTAAGTTTTTAATACAAAAAAGAATACACATGAAACGAGCCATGAGAATAGTTTCTCAAACATGAGGATGACAAAATTGGTGAGTTCCATGTGGCAATAAAAAGCAAAATTTAAACACATGAAACGATCATGCAAATTCAATCAATTAAATTGCACACAGGGCAATGATTGAATTTATTTGGGAGTTCCATCTGACAACTAAAAATAAATTTAAACAGATGAAAAAATATATAATTTTACTGTTCGCACTATTAGGTATAGTTGTGACCAGCTGTGATCTGGACGAAGAACCTCCGTTTTTGGCCAACGAAAATGTTTATGCTACAGGCGTTGATGCCAAAAGGGCGCTAACAGGTATTTACGCAAGCTTTGCAAATAGAAATTATTATGGATATGATTTTATTTTATTATCAAGTTTAAATTCTGGTTTTGCAGTAACAAGAGCTCAAGGTAATAGTATTACAAGCGTTCCTAATGTTACACTAGCTTCCTTAAAACCAACAAGTGCCATTAGCGAACTTAATAATTCCTGGAATGGTATTTACCGATCTATTGCGAGGGCAAATGATGCTATTCAATCGGCAATTGTTTCAGAAAACCCTACAACAGAAGACGATGAAGTCATCAACGATGTTGTGGGCCAGGCTTATTTTTTGAGAGCATTTAATTACTTCAATTTAGTGCGAATGTGGGGAGAGGTACCTTTAAGACTTGTTCCGGCAACAAAGGAAACTATACATTTAGGTAAAAGTCCTATCAAAGATGTTTATGCTCAAATTATTAGCGATACAAAAAAAGCACAGGAATTAATGAACGGCGCTGTTGGTAACAATACCGTAAAACCGGAGGCAGCGGCTATGTTACTGGCAAAAGTATATATGACCTTAGCAACTGCACCAACAGAACTCAAAGAGGCAGGTTTAAATTATTGGCAAATGGCTTATGATGAAGCCATAAAAGTATATGGAAAATATGCTTTAGTGGACGATTATGATGCTTTATTTCAAACAGCTACCAGTGACAATACAGAGGAATCAATCTTTGAAATACAATCCTCTGAACTTGCCAGTATGGATCACGTCAAAGAGTTTACACCTTCACACAGATATATTGTAACGCCTACCTGGGGAAAGCTTTATGTCAATGCCGAGGTTTATGATTTACACGCCAATACCTATCCGGGAGATCCTAGACTAGAGACAACATATATTGGTAATTTTATTAACCAGGTCAACGGGACTGAATCGAAGCGCTATCCTGATGTCACCTGGCGAACTAATATAAACAATGCGTTTCCATACGTACTTAAATTAGGTGAAAAAGACCAAAATATTACTACCACGTATACCAATAGAAACTTTGTAGTTTATAGATATTCTGATTTGCTATTAATGCTGGCCGAAATCTCTAATGAATTACAAAATGGAGAACAACTGGGTTATGTGACCGAAGTATTGAACAGGGTTGGGTTAACGCCCCAAGCAGACTATTCCGGAGATCAGGAATCCTTTAGGAATGCCATCATGAAAGAATACCAATTCGAATTGGCTTTTGAAGGACATGAATGGTTTAACAACCGTCGTAGAGGGTATGAGTATTTCTTAAATAATGTAATCATTCCGCATAATACAGCGCCTTTGTTTAATAACGCTGTTGATGTCACTTTAGATACTGATGAAGCAAATGTGATGTACTTGCCCATACCTCTTATTGAAATTGATGGAAATGAGCTTATCGATTAATTACCTGTAATAAGTTACTTAGTGCGAGCTTATTAATCGCAACACTTTATCAAATGAATCCCGGCTAATTATTGCCGGGATTTTTTTCGTTTAAAGAGTGTATTATCTATTGCTTTTTGTACTAATTGGACGGATCTATAAAATTAACGGACAATTGTAAAAGTATTTAAGCTTAATGCTCAGTAGTTTTACTGAAAATTAAAATTTTATCAAATGAATAAAATAAAAGTATACCTATTTTTTATGCTACTGGCCCTGCATTTTCAAATCTCGGCCCAGCAAAATGAAGTTAAAAATATACTGTTTGTTATCGTTGATGATTTACGTGTACAAGCCGGTGTTTTGGGTCAGGACCAAATGATTACACCAAATCTGGATCAATTAGGGCAGGAGGGAGTAGTGTTTAATCGCGCGTATTGTCAGGTACCTACCTGTGGAGCCTCAAGAGCCAGTTTTATGTCAGGTTTGTACCCTACACAGGACCGATTTGTCAATTATCATGCAACTCATGATGTGGATGCACCCGAAGTAACCAGCCTGCCCATGTGGTTTAAAGAGAATGGCTACACCACTATTTCACTGGGTAAAGTATATCATGAT
This sequence comes from uncultured Saccharicrinis sp., assembly GCA_963663905.2. GTDB lineage: Bacteria > Bacteroidota > Bacteroidia > Bacteroidales > Marinilabiliaceae > Saccharicrinis. The sequence continues at coordinate 177,621 of CAXXQP010000002.1, forward strand.
CAAAATGATGATGTGAATGCCTGGAGCCAAAAGCCATTCAGGGCAAAAACGGATAGAGGTTGGAATAAATGTTATTATTCTCAAGAAAACAAAGAACTTATTAAGCAGGGTAAAAAGGGTTTAGCTTACGATAAGGCAGATTTTCCTGATGATGCATATATTGATGGTAAAGTGGCCCAAAAAGCGATTGAAACCCTACAGGAATTAGCCAAATCAGAAAAACCTTTTTTCCTGGCAATGGGTTTTCAAAAACCTCATTTACCTTTTAGTGCCCCGGCAAAGTATTGGGATTTGTACAAACGCGAAGATATAAAGCTTGCCGATAATCCTTTCCCTCCCATAGGTGCACCTGTAGAGGCAGTTTTTAAGCTCAGCAAAAGAACAGATATTTTCAATTCTACCGAGATAAGAAATTTTTCCGGAATACCTAAAATAGGATCAATGGATGACAGTACAGCCACTACATTGATACACGGATATTATGCTTGTGTATCCTATATCGATAAACTGCTGGGTGATGTGCTGAGTGAACTTGAACGCCTGGATTTAGATAAAAACACTGCCGTTGTTCTTATAGGCGATCATGGCTGGCACCTTGGTGAACACCAGCAATGGGGCAAACATTCCCTTTACGACCGAGTGCTAAAAGCACCTTTAATTGTAAAAGTACCTGGAAAGGCAGCAAATGTGAAAACCAATGCACTTGCTGAGTATGTAGATTTGTACCCAACCTTTTGTGAATTGGCAGGATTGGATTTGCCCGATCACCTTCATGGTAAAAGCTTTGTTCCCGTGTTGGATGACCCGTCAAAAAAACATAAAGAGCAAGTTTTTGCAAGGTTTGCCCATGGTGAGACAATTATCACAGATAGGTTTTTGTACACTGAATATGTGAATAAGTATAAAGGAACTTTAAAATCAAAAATGTTAGTTGACCTAAAGAAGGATCCAAAAGAAAATGAAAATGCCTTTTGGCAATATGAGGGTACAGAAATACTTAATGAACTGGAATCAAAACTAAGTAAATATCAGGAATTGAATAATAAATAGAGATTTTACTAACTGGAAAAGTTAAATAGGGAATGGGCATGCGGAATAAGGCATTAACAATACACAAGAAATCGCTTATAGTATTTTTACTGGTATTATTATTTAGTCAGCTTGGGTGGGCACAGGAAAAGCCCAACATCATCATTATTTACGCTGATGACGTTGGCTATGGTGATATTGGCTGTTACGGAGCAGAAGTAATACCTACACCTAATATCGACGCCCTTGCCGAAAGAGGAATGCGTTTTACTGCAGGATATGCTACGGCTTCTACCTGTACGCCTTCACGTTTTTCTTTGCTAACCGGGCAGTATCCTTTCCGCAATTATCGTGCAAAGCAAAAAAGCGTATTGCCGGGCAATGCACCATTAATTATAGACACGAAACAGCCTACCTTACCTGCAATGCTCAAAAGTGTAGGCTACACAACTGCCTTGGTGGGAAAATGGCATTTAGGTTTAGGAAGCCATGAACAGCCTCTTGATTGGAATGGGTTTATAGCTCCCGGCCCTAATGAATTGGGATTTGATTATTCCTACCATATGGCAGCTACCAACGATCGGGTTCCCTCGGTATATATAGAGAACGGGCATATTGAAAACCTGGACCCCAATGATCCTGTTGAGGTGAGTTATAAAGAACCCATTGGTAATGACCCAACCGGATTGTCACATCCCGGGTTGCTCAAAACACAAACCAACCTGCAACATTCAGGAACCATTGTCAATGGAGTAGGGCGTATAGGCTGGATGAGCGGTGGAAATAGTGCCCGTTGGAACGACGAAGAGATGGGTGATATTTATTTAAATAAAGTTACTTCTTTTATCGAGGACAATAAAAGCAAACCGTTTTTCCTGTTTTATGCCTCACACGAAAATCATGTGCCCCGAATTCCACATCCACGTTTTAAGGGCTCAACATCACTGGGTGTTCGAGGTGATGTTGTAGTGCAACTGGATTGGAATGTAGGACAGATTGTGAAAGCCTTAAAGGATAATGGATTATTGGAAAATACCATCATTGTCTTCTCAAGTGATAACGGACCGGCGGTATACGATGGTTATTACGACGGTTGCTATGAGAAAAATGGCAATCATCAACCCTCAGGACCATATAGGGGTGGTAAATACAGTGCCTGGGAAGGTGGATGTCGGGTTCCTTTTATTGTTTCGGGCCCTGCATATGTTAATCCTGGTGTGTCTGATGCAATTGTAAGTCAGGTAGACTTGTTGGCGAGTTTTGCTGATTTAACAGGAGGGAAGATTTCTAAAGGATACCACCTCGATAGTGAGAACCTGATTGGCCTTTTAACAGGAAAATCAGAAGAAGGCCGTGAACATGTGGTACTGCAGGGAGTAGGTATTAAGTCCATTCGTAAAGGCGCATGGAAATATGTTCCACCAGGTCGGGTAAGTAACAAAGGGAGTATCGATGAAATCATTTACGATAACATTGGTGAGGAAGGTGCTCTTTTCTATTTGCCGGAAGATCCGGGTGAGACCAATAACCTTGCAACTAAGTATCCACAAAAAGTTAAGGAACTAATGCTTTTGCTTCACAATGAGATTCGTTAAAAAAATAATAACGCTAGCATCATTGTTTAATGGTATAAAATATCAAATGGGTGAAAGCCTTTAGCAAACTCAACTAATACCCATAAACAGGAGCTTATTGTAAGGTGTTTTTTAGCCCTATGTCATTTATTGTTAATGAATAATAGTGACTGAAAATATGGCATTTATCCATAATAATTTCTTGTTGGAGATTCAGTTTGCTCAGGATCTGTAGCACAATCCTGCTACGTAAAAAATGGCAATCATCACTCCTCAGACCCGTATAGAGGTAGAAAATACAGTGTCCGGGAAGGTGGATGCCGTGTGTCTTTTATTGTTTTGGGCCCTATTTTGTTGTTCTTTAGGGATTTGGTTATTACGGTGTGCTTCTAACGGCAGATCAGGAAGGTATTTGATAAAGCCTTTTACTCTGATTCCAGATATGCTGAGAAAACGACCTTATAGGAATAGATCTTTGATACCAGAGATATGTTGCATGTTTTGGAGAACCAGAACTTACCAAAGTATTATTGGTACATTAGTTCGATTAAGAAAGAGCTGAGAATGGTTTAAAAGGTTATTGATCAGAACTAATACAAACTGATGATAAATTTATGGTTTGATTATTATCGTTATATTTGGCTGAAAGGGGAGTCACGTATCCAGCACTTCCATAAATCCAATTTTAGAGAGCTGTATAATTATGACTAAACGATTATATTATTTTGTTTTCTTGCTGCTTGGTGTAGGATGGAGTGGTGAGTTGATGGCTTACAACTATCTTCCAATCGTAAAATGCTTTGACAAATATGCTTATCAAGCAGGTAGGCAGAACTGGGATATTGGAATAGATTCTCAGGGTATTGTTTATTTTGGAAACAATGATGGGTTATTGCGTTATATATATGGCACCTGGCAATTAAGTTGCACCGAAGGAGAGGATGTGGTCAGAAGTGTGTGTGTTGAGAATGATACGGTTTGGACAGGTGGTGTGGCCGAATATGGGTTTTTTGTAAAAAATTCTCCCAAAAACATGAAGTATGTGCAGATCGGAAAAATTGACGCCGGACAGATTTGGGAAATTCAGGCTCTGAATGGAAAAGTCTTCTTACAAACGGAGGGCAGTATCATTGTTTACGATAAATTAAAGAAGGAGCAACAGGTCATTACCGGAAATGATGGTTTCTTCGGGATACAGGTTTGGAAGGATAACTTATGGGCGCTTTCGAGGGATGGCAGCATTGGATTCATAGATGGAAAGGAACTGAAGGTGGTTCAGCAGTTTAACCAATTCAGAGGGGTAGAGGTACGTAAATTGTTTGTGCATAATGAAGAGTTGCACATCTTATTATTTGATGGTCGGATTTATGTGTTTAATGGTCAGGACCTAAAACTGAAAGTGCTTCCGGAATCAATAGTCGGAAAGGCATTTTTTACAGCGGCCTCCTATTCAGCAGAGGAGTTACTTATTGGCACCATTTCAGATGGTTTGGTTCATGTAAGTGATGTAGAGAAACACGTGTTGACTCAGGTTAATACGGATGATGATTTAATTGATAATACGGTGCTATCCATAGCTAAGGATGTAAATGGTAATATTTGGCTGGGGTTGGATTATGGAATTGCTTTTATAGAAATGCAGAATGTTATTAGGCCAATTTTTAACAAAGGAGCTACCTATTTCATATATCAACATGGTGATTCGGTTTATCTTGCAACCAATAAGGGTGTTTATGTCTCAACCGGGTATTTACCCTTTCATTTGGTCAAAGGAACAGAAGGACAAGCATGGCGCATCCGGGAGATTAATAATCAAATCTATGTGTGTCATAATAAGGGATTGTTGAAGGTAAATACAATGGGCGTACAATCGCTCTATTTAAATGAGGGAATCATGGACGTGGCGACTTTTCCGGGCACCAATCTCTATTTGTTTTCTTCCTATTCAGGTCTGCTCCTGATGCGGTATGAGCGGGGACAATTTACCTATCTCGAAAATCTGAACATCTGGGGGAATCCCAAATTAGCATTTGATTCACAAAATGACTGTATTTGGGCAGATTCACGGTGGGACTCACCCATAGCACTGGCATTGAATGAAAGAAATCAGATTACAAGAATGAATTACCCAAATGTACAAACCTTTTTTAATGGTGCCAATCGCTTTGTTTTTTATGATGGAAACCAGTTGCTGGAGTTAAAGAATAAAGCATTTGTTCCCATGAATAAAGCCCCCTTTGATTCAATCAGAGGCGCCAAAGTTACAGCATTGGATTTTGATCAGAGTCTTAACTTTGTTGGTTATGTAAAAAATGGAGTTCCTAACTTGTTAGCCAATTTGCATGATGGGAATTTTTATTCTTATCAAAAATTGCTAAGTTCACTTCAGGATAATTTGATTGAAAATGATGAGTTTATTAGTGTTTATGGCGGTGAGCTCCGCATTGCCACCGACCGGGGTGTAACCACTTTCAATGTGAATTCCGGTACTAAACATCCACAAATTTCTTCTACAGCAATATCCAAAATTGTAGTGCAAGATGAAAACGAAAAGTTGGAGTTTACTTTTCCCTATAAAACAGACCAAATTACTCTGGAGGCTGGCAGTAAAAACATACACTTTTACTTTGGAATAAAAAAAGCCACCAGTGATTTTGCAGAATTCAGATATCGATTGTGGCCCTATGATAAGGAGTGGTCTGATTGGAGCGCCAACATTCATATGAAAGAATATACCCAGCTCAAAGGTGGTTTTTATAAGTTTTCCCTGCAGAGTCGTTTAAATGGTGGGGTGATTAAAGATCATGATATCATATTAAATATTGAAAAGTATTGGTATCAGACAAAATGGATATTACTGCCTATAATTCTTTTATTTATTTCTATTATTTTAGTGACGATTAAAATCATGCATCATATACATGAAATTAAATTGAAGAAGGAACAGAAGGCGCATAAAGAAGATTTAGCAACAAAATCTGTTGACCTAAAGAATGAACAACTTTTACAATATACAGAGATAATAAGTCGCAAAAATGAATTTTTAAATGAAATAAAAGATGGTTTATCTCGTATGAGAAATGCTGAGGCTCAACAATGGAAAAACAAAATTGAAGAGGAAGTAAATAATGAGAAAAAGAATTTTCTATTTCATAAATTGTTTTCCGAACTGCATCAGGACTTTATTATCCGGATAACTGCAAAGCATGAAAATCTTACCTCAAACGACATTCGTATTCTGTCTTTTATAAGAATTAACCTAAGTAGTCGTGAAATAGCCAACCTTATGAATATTTCACCTAAAAGTGTAGATATTACGCGTTATCGATTAAGAAAGAAATTAGATTTAACTCATGAAGAAGATCTGAATAAATATATCAGGGACTTATAATATATTTTTAATTTTTAGAGACTCAAAAATACTATCATAAATACCTTCATGTTTTGATTTTTATTTCATAATTGTTGCTGATGTAAGGTGTTGTTATACAGGTTTGTTTGTGTTTGTGTATACCAGTTGTAAACCTTATTATTCCCAATGTAGAGAATTCATATACCATGTAATTTGTGTACTTTGATTTTATCCTGCTAAAATCGCATTGTGATCGTCTCACAAAAGAAATCGTGAAAATCAAATACACAAATTAATTATATGAAGAAAATCAGTTTTTTATTGTTTATATTCCTGTGCATGGGGATTGGAGTTGTGAATGCTCAATCTAAGGTTGTAAAGGGAATGGTAGTCGATGATAACGGCGATTACCTTATTGGAGTATCTGTTTATATATCAGGGACAACTCAAGGAACTATTACTAACATAGATGGGAGGTATGTTATTTCAGATGTAAGCCCACAAGATACCCTAGTTTATTCTTTTATAGGTTTTAATGTAGAAAAAAGGGTAGTAGGTTATTTATCCGAGATAGATGTGGTGCTTAAGGCGGACTTAGCAGAAATAGAAGAAGTTCAGGTGGTGGCTTTTCAAAAGCAAAAGAAAGAAAGTGTTATTGGATCAATTAACACCATTAAACCGGCAGAACTAAAGCAGCCAACAAGTAATCTAACTACTTCATTAGCAGGAAGAATTGCTGGTGTAATATCCTATCAAAGATCAGGAGAACCAGGAGCTGATAATGCGGAATTTTTTATCAGAGGAGTTACCTCATTTGGGTATGCCAACAGTCCTCTAATATTATTGGACGGTTTTGAAATTTCATCTTCGGATTTAGCAAGAGTTGAGCCGGATAATATTGCCAGCTTTTCAATTATGAAAGATGCTACGGCAACTTCTTTATATGGAGCAAGAGGTGCCAATGGCGTCATTTTAATAACTACAAAAGAAGGGATAAAAGGTAAAGCAAAAGTAACAGCAAGAGTTGAAACTTCAATAGCAACACCGACTATGACCAATGATTTTTTAGATGGAGTTGATTATATGGAGTTATATAACAGAGCAGCACGAACACGTAAGCCTGATGTTGAATTACCATTTGCCAAGGAAAAAATTGAAAATACAAGAAATAATGTTAATCCTTATGTATATCCCAATGTCAATTGGTATGATGATCTATTCAAAGATTACACATACAATAAACGGGCAAATATAAATGTAAATGGGGGAGGAGAAGTTGCGAGATATTATTTGGCAGTATCCTACACGAATGAAACCGGATTGTTAAAAGTTGATAAGCGGAATAATTTTAATAACAACATTGATATTAACAGGTATAATCTTCGCGCAAATATAGATATAAACCTAACAAAGACTACGGTAGCATCAGCTAAATTTTATTCACTATTTGATAAATACAATGGACCATCAACGAATGCATCTGATATTTTTAATTCGGTAATGCAGGCAAACCCTGTTAGTTTTCCAAAGTATTACCCCAAAACAGAAGAAACAAGTCATTTAAACCATACTATGTTTGGAAATATCGGTAATGGTGATGTAGCTAATCCATATGCGGAGATGGTAAGGGGGTTTAAGGATGAATTTTCATCGACAATATTGTCTCAATTTAAGATACAGCAGGATCTTAGTTTTATAACAGAAGGGCTTTCCGCACGAGGAATGGCTTCTATTAAAAACTATAGTACATACGGAAGTAAACGATCGTTTACACCTTACTTTTATCAGGCAGGTAATTACGATCAAATCCATAATAGTTATGATTTATTTCAAGTACAGGAAGGAACAGAATACTTACAAACTCCGGAAATAAATCAATATGCAAATAGCCGTGTATATTTTGAAATGGCGGGTATGTATGACAGAACTTTTAATAAACATTCAGTTGGAGCGCTATTAGTATATACTCAGGAGGAACGGTTAAATACGATAAGTAACCCTGCAGGATATGAGCTGTTTGCTTCTCTACCAGCACGAAATATGGGAGTTGCAGGTAGAGCGACCTATGGTTTTGATAGCCGCTATTTTATCGAGTTAAACTTTGGGTATAACGGTTCTGAAAGATTTTCAAAAGATAACAGATTTGGATTTTTTCCATCTGCAGGGCTGGGTTGGTCTGTTTCCAATGAGAGGTTTTGGGAAAGAATAAAGCCTGTTGTCAATCAATTAAAATTAAAAGCAACCTATGGTAAAGTAGGTAATGATGCTATTGCTGCAGATTATGAACGTTTTATGTACCTATCTAGTGTAAACTTAAATGATGGGGGCAAAAGTTACACTTGGGGTAAAGATTTTGGAACCTATTATAATGGGGCTACAGTAAATCAGTACGCCAACCCTGATGTTACCTGGGAGGTGGCAAAAAAATTCAATGGAGGTATTGAATTAGGATTATTCGAAAAGTTTACGCTACAAGCAGACTATTTTAGTGAGAACAGAACTAATATTTATATGGAAAATGAGCATATCCCTGCAACCATGGGATTGTCCTCTACAATTCGAAGTAATATAGGAGAGGCTGAATCAAGAGGAATAGATGCTTCTTTTGATTATCAGCAATCGTTTATGAATTCCTTATGGATATCAGCCCGTGCAAACTTTACTTATGCAACAAATGAAGTTAAGGTTAATGGAGAACCAGAATATCCATATAGTTATTTAAGTAGAATAGGACATTCAATAGGACAGCAATGGGGCTTAGTTGCAGAAAGATTATTTGTAGATGAAGATGAGGTAGCTAACTCGCCAGTACAGACTTATAATTCGGATTATATGGCGGGTGATATTAAGTATGTTGATGTAAATAATGACGGTAAAATTGATGATTTAGATAAAGTCCCCATTGGATTTCCGACAACGCCAGAAATTGTATATGGTTTTGGACTATCAGCAGGATATAAAAATTTTGATTTTTCATTCTTTTTTCAAGGCTCAGCCAGGTCATCTTTCTTCATAGATCCAAATGCAATTTCACCTTTTGTAAATGAAAGAAATGCGTTGGAAATTATAGCGAAAGATCACTGGTCAATTAATAATCCTGATCCAAATGCTTTTTGGCCTCGCCTCAGTGCAAATGTTGAAGAAAACAATATACAACCATCGACATGGTGGTTACGAGACGGATCTTTTTTAAGACTGAAAAGCGTAGAGGTCGGATATACTTTACCTAAAAAGATAGTGAAAAAGGTTGGTATAACTAATACGAGGATCTATGCAAGTGGTAATAACCTTTTAACATTTAGTAAGTTCGATTTATGGGATCCAGAAATGGGAGGTTATGGTTTAGGGTATCCTCCTCAGATGATTATAAATGCAGGTATTAATATTTCGTTTTAGGATATAAACACAGCAAATTAAAAAAAAAGAGATGAATACTATTTATAAAATAAAGATAATAACCTTGCTGGTTCTTATAACTGTAATCAGTGGTTGTGAAGATTATTTAGATATTGTTCCTGAAAAAACTCAGGAACTGGATCTACTCTATGATAGAGAACAGCAGGCCTTTAAAGCTTTGGCAACATGCTATTCTTATTTACCTAAAAATGACGATTTATATGGAACCCATGTGCTGTTGACGGATGAATTAACAACACCAAGTGGACAAGCTTTAAATAGTAAGAAGGTAATGCAAGGGGAACAAAATGTTAACAATCCTTTTTTGGGTTACTGGATCGGATATAATGGAGGACAATATCAGCATTCGTTATACAAAGCTATTAATGATTGTAACCTATTTCTGGAAAATATTTATGGAGTGCCAGATATGGAAGAAGAAGAGAAAAGCATTTGGTCTGCTGAAGTTAAGTTTCTTAAAGCTTACTACCATTTTTTACTGGTAAGGGATTATGGACCTATTCCAATTATGGATAAGAATCTTCCTATTTCTGCTAGTATTGATGAAATCAGAGTAAAAAGATCATCTGTTGATGATTGCTTTGATTATATTGTTTCTACTATTGATGAGGCAATTGTTGATTTACCCTCACGAGTAACCAATACTTTAATGTTGGGACGAATTGATCAAACCATAGCTGCTGCGATTAAATCAAGGGTTTTACTATATGCAGCAAGTCCTTTATTTAATGGAAATGCAGAGTACTATCAGAATTTCAAAAATGTAGATGGAACCCCATTTTTTAATGCAACATATGATGCTGAAAAATGGAAGTTTGCTTCAGATGCAGCAAAGGAAGCTATTGATTTAGCATTAGAGAATGGAATTAGTATGTTTAGGTTTTCCGGAGATATTATAGAAGATGATAAAACATTGATTCAGTATCAGTCGATTCAAAGCCTATACCATTACCGATATATGTTTACCGATAAATGGAATAAGGAATTAATATGGGGGAATTCACAACCCGTAACTGGCTGGTATCAAATACAGGCCGCTTCCTTAATGAAAAGCCCAAGTGTAACCAGTAATGAAGCGGCATGGCAATGGTTGTCTCCATCAATGAATATTGTAGAATCCTATTATACAGAAAATGGACTACCAATTGATGAAGATATCACGTTTGATTATGAAAACAGATATGGCATGACAACAGTAGGGTATGCCAATGCCACTGAAGCACAGACTGGACAGCAGACGGCCATACTGCACTTAAATCGAGAGCCAAGGTTTTATTCATCCATTGGTTTTGACAGAGGCTATAACAGAGCGTATAGTGATTTATTCGGCCTAAAGATCAGGAAAGGAGAGACCCCAGGAGGACGTCAAGGATATTCCAATGATTACCTGGTAACAGGATATCTCTTAAAAAAGTATTCACATATGGATTCTCAAGGATTAGACTATGGAAACTCATTGATAAAATACCCATGGCCAATTATTCGTATGGCTGAACTGTATTTGAATTATGCCGAAGCATTAAATGAATATAACGGGCCTTCTCAGGATGTATACAATGCACTTAATGAAATAAGGTCAAGAGTGGGATTGCCAAATGTTGAGGAAGTTTGGAGTAATCCATCCTTGGCTAAAACGCTGAATAAACACCAGAATAAAGATGGGCTTCGTCAGATTATTCATCAGGAAAGAACTATCGAGCTGGCATTTGAAGGTCATCGCTATAACGATGTTCGAAGACTTAAGCAAGGAGATACGTATTTTAACAATCCTATTCAAGGTTGGAGTGTTGATGAGGTAGAGGGAGATAAATTCTACCAATTAAAAAATATTGACGAAAGAATATTTATAACTCCTCGCGATTATTTTCAGCCTATTCCTTTAAATGAAATAACAAAGAATCCTAACCTGGTACAAAACCTTGGTTGGTAAGCTAATGTTGACACAAAAAAAAGTAATTATGAGAGCAAATATGCGACAAGGATTGATATATGCAGGCATACTATTAGGATTATTTACAGCTTGCCAAAAGGAAGAAAGCACAGATAGTACTGCCCCTGGTAAAGTAAGTAATGTGCTAATTACTCCAACCAATGGAGGAGCACTTATTAAATATGATTTGCCAGAAGACGATGATATTTTATATGTAAAAGCGAATTATACCAACACACTTGGAGAGGAGGTGTTTAGAGTAAGCAGTTTTTATGATAATAAAATTGAAGTTGAAGGATATAATGATACAGAAGAGCATGACGTCAGACTTACAGTGTATGATCGATCAGGCAATAAATCAGAATCTGTTGTTGAGAAGTTTACACCTTTGAAATCACATATAGAGATGGTTAAGGATGAAATTGTTTTAAGTCCTGATTTTGGAGGAATTAGAATAGAGTGGGAAAATCCATCTGAAAAAACACTGTTTACTTATTTTTCGTATTACAACGAAGAGGGGAAAGAGATTGTAGAGATATTACCCTCATCAGAGGCGGTTGAGCGTTTTGTGGTACGGGGTATGGATACTTCCGAAAAAGAATTTTTTATTCAGGTAGAAGATTTTTGGGGTAATAAAACCGAAAAAATTTCAAAAGGTTTATACAGTCCACTATATGAAGAAAAGATAGATAAATCGAAATGGACATTGGTTTCCAATCTAAGTATTGATGGTAATGCCTGGGAAGGAAGAACTGTTAATTTGTGGGATGATGTTATTGATACCAAAGAATTAAATGATGATAACAGTTACGCCATGATATGGAGAAACAGAAATGGGGGACAGCTAAATTTTCCTTTGGATATTGTTATAGATATGAATGCCATGGTGGTTATTAATCGTTTGGAAGTTTGGCAAAGAGCTTTTTGGTATGGTAATGAAGATAATTATTTCTACTACCAAAATGAAAACGTCAAAGGATTTGATCTTTACATCAGTAATGATAAAGTGAACTGGATTCAGGTTGGTGATTTTTCAATAGAAGATCCTAAGGATGCTGAGGGAAATGTACCGGCTGCAGCCATCCAAGACGCTATTGACGGACATGGTTTTGAACTTGATGAATATACCACGGAGTTCAGGTATCTGAAATTCAGTATTACTGAAAATTTTGGAAGTGAGGAGTATGTAAATATTTCGGAATTATCACTTTTCGGTACACAAAAAGATTTATAAGACATGGAAAAAAAGATTTATAATAAAGTTAAATGGATTGGCAAAGTAATGTGGCTAACAGTTATCATTACAGTTATTATTACAGTGTCCTCATGCGAAGATATGGAAGATACCTATAAGGAGTATCTTTTTGAAAAGGTATACTCTCCAAAAGTAACTATGTTAACAGCTATTCCAGGATATCAAACAGTTACACTTCATTGGCAGAATCCAGAAGGAGACATTGTTGAAAAAATTGAAATAAGATATGATGATGTTGTATTAGAACTGGAAGAGTTGAAGGAATCAGTGGTTCTAACAGATCTGGAAGTAAAAGGTTATGATCTATCAGTTTATACCATTGATAAAGCAGGTAACTATTCCGTACCTGTTACTATTTATGTATTTCCCAATGGAATAGAGTAATTAGATAGTTATTAGCAATGTTCATGTTTTAATAAACCTGGACATTGCTAATAAAGGCGAGTATAATTTTAGCTGTCTTTCTAAATGAAGAAGTATGAGATTCTTATGCTTCATTTTAAAGTAATTACTATGAAAATTTTATGGTTTATTGTATCTGTTAGTCTGTTTTATGTCACAAATCTAACGGCGCAAAATGTAGATGGATTTTTAAGAGCAAATGGAACACGGATAACCAATGACAGTGGTGAGGAATATATTTTACGAGGCATGGGGCCTGGAGGTTGGATGCTTCAGGAGGGATATATGTTTGGAACCCAGGTTGGAACTCAACATGAGATTCGTGAGATGTTAGAAAGTCTGACGGATAAATCAACAACAGATGCATTTTATGATAGCTGGTTAGATAATTTCTTTACTAGTGCGGATGTTGCGTTAGTTTCGTCGTGGGGTTTCAATTCTATCAGGGTGCCTTTACATTATAATCTTTTTACGCTGCCGATTGAAGATGAGCCAGTATTGGGCGAAAATACATGGTTGGATAAAGGATTTACCATGGTAGATAACTTATTGAGTTGGTGCGAAGAAAATGATCTGTATCTGATTCTGGATTTACATGGTGCTCCAGGAGGTCAGGGTAAAAATGCAGATATCAGTGATTACAACCCATCAAAACCTTCATTATGGGAGAGCTCCCATAACCAAACTAAAATGGTTGCTCTTTGGGGTAAGTTGTCTGAACGATATTCCGATAAAACGCATATCGGAGGATATGATTTACTTAATGAAACCAATTGGGATTTAGATAATACAGGTAATGATAGTGGCTGTACCTGTAATGAAAACACTCCTTTGCTTAATTTATATAAAGACGTTATTGATAAGATACGACAATACGATAATCATCATATTATTTTTATTGAAGGAAATTGCTGGGCTAACAACTTTAATGGTTTAGAATCTCTTGCTACATATGATTCTAATATCGCATTTAGTTTTCACAAATACTGGACTTATAATAATGATGGTGTGATAGGTGGGCTATTGGATATGCGCACAAGAACCAATGTTCCATTATACCTGGGAGAAACGGGAGAAAACTCGAATACGTGGTTAACAGAAATGGTAGAACAGATGGAGCGTATAGGTATTGGGTGGTCAACCTGGGCATATAAACAAATAGATATAGATGATCCATATACCATATTATCCGACAAATGGAAAGCAATTACAGATTATAACCCAGGTAATGGAACCAATCGTCCTACTGAGCAGGAAGCCAGAGAGGCTATGGCTGAAATGTTGGATAATATTCTAACAGCTAACTGTAAGTTTAATCCAGATGTGATTCATGCCTTAACAGGTTCTCCTATGGGAGAGGGGAATAAGGCCATTAAAGAACATTCTATCCCGGGTATCATTTTCGCTACAGACTATGACATGGGAAAAGTAACAAAGGCCTGGTATGACCCAGGTTATCAAACGTTACACGTGAATACAGGTGAGTATGTGGCCTGGAACCAAGGATATCTCTATAGAAATGATGGAATTGATATTGAAACATGTTCCGATAAGGTTACGAATGGATATAATGTTGGATGGACAGATGATGGTGAATGGATGAAATTTTCAATTGCCAGTGTAACAGAAGGATTTTATAATATAACTTTTAGGGTTGCAGCCTATAGTGGGAAAATAAATATGCGAATTGATAATCAAATTATCAGCACCCAGCATATTACTACACCACATACCGGAGGTTATCAATCCTGGCAAGATGTGGTTGTTAAAAATGTTTTCGTCCCTTCAGATACAAAAGAAATTACCGTTTTTATTATCGAGGGTGGGTTTAATCTTAACTACATTCAATTTGATGCTGTTCAATCAACAGACATAAAAACGCAAAAAAAGGCAACAAAACAGCAAAAGGTAATACGGAGTGTAATATCTAGTAATGGTTCATTAAATATTTCTTTATGCAATGATTCTGAAAAACCATTGTTGGTTCATTCTATTGAAATTATTGATATGAAAGGTAGGATTGTTAGCAAAGTTCCTATGCAAATATTACTTGAAGAATCTACCATCGTGAATTTGCCTTCGCCACCCAATAAGGGTGTGTACCTTATACGATTAAAGGCCTTTGATTATGAGGAAAAATATAAGATCATTTCATAAAAATTAAAGAAACATGGGGAAGTTAAATAAAATAGTAAAGATTTTAGGCGTTGTTTCATTTCTAATGCTCGTAGCATGTGACTTTCAAACAAGCAAAATAAATGACCATATCCCAGAAGTGGAAGATATCATTGGTCAAATGACCTTGGAGGAAAAGGTTGGACAAATGACTCAAATTACTCTTGACGTAATAGCAAAAGGAGAAAGTGTTTATTCAAGCTATGAACCTTTGGAACTGGATACAGCCATGGTAAAAAGAGCAATTGTGGATTATCATATTGGTTCAGTACTGAATACTTCAAATAATAAAGCCAGAACCATTGAGAAATGGCAAGAAGTTGTATTAGAAATACAAGATGCAGTAAAAGAAAATACCAGATTGAAAATACCTGTTATTTACGGGATTGATGCTATACATGGTGCAACTTACACAATGGGGGCAACTATGTTTCCTCAGCAAATTGCCCAAGCGGCTTCGTGGAACAGGGAGTTGGTTAAAGAAGCTGCCAAAATTTGTGCCTATGAGGTAAGAGCTTCCTCAATACCATGGAACTTCTCGCCCGTTTTAGACTTAGGTTCAGACCCCAGATGGCCTCGTCATTGGGAAACCTTTGGTGAAGATCCATATCTAGTATCAGAAATGGGAAAGCAGGTAATAAACGGATATCAAGGAGATGATTTATCTGAAATGACAAGTGTTGCAGGTTGTTTAAAGCATTTCTTAGGGTATTCTGTTCCGGTATCGGGAAAGGATCGTACTCCAGCCAGAATTACTAAATCAGAACTGTATGAATACCATCTGCCTGCATTTAAAAGAGCTATTGAAGAAGGTGTCGGAAGCATAATGGTTAATTCGGGCATTATTAATGGTATACCAGTTCATGGTAATTATAATTTACTTACCGAGCTTTTAAAGGTAGAACTTGGATTTAAAGGATTGGTTGTAACAGACTGGTATGATATTGAAAATCTTTATTCCAGAGATAAGGTGGCATCAAGTCATAAAGATGCTATAAAAATGGCTATCAACGCAGGAATTGACATGTCTATGGTACCATATGATTACCAGAGATTCTGTGATGGATTGATTGAACTGGTACAAGAAGGGCAGGTTTCTATGGAGCGCATAGATGATGCTGTACGACGAATTTTGAATTTGAAATACAAATTGGGTCTTTTCCATTTCTCAAAACCAGACTGTAATGATTACACTAAATTTGGTAGTGCAGAGTTTGAAAAGGTTGCTTATCAGTCAGCTTGTGAAGCTATTACATTGCTAAAAAATGAAAATGCTGTTTTACCCCTTAAAAAAGGTAGTAAAGTATTGGTTACAGGCCCCAATGCCAACTCAATGCGAACATTAAATGGAGGATGGACATACTCATGGCAAGGAGAAAAGGCTGATGAATTTGCAAAAGATTATAATACCATATTAGAAGCAATACAAAAAGAGTATGGAATTGAAAATGTAGATTTTGTACCTGGAGTTGAATATAACATGGGAGGTAGTTATTGGGAAGATAAAGAAGTTAATATTCAGGAAGCAGTCAAAGCAGCTTCCAAAGCAGATGTGGTAATTCTTTGTTTAGGGGAGAATAGTTACACAGAAAAACCAGGAGACTTACATGATTTAAGTCTTTCAAAAAATCAACAAAAACTGGCGAAAGCGATGGCATCAACAGGTACTCCGGTTGTGTTAGTTCTTAATGAAGGCCGACCTAGAATTATCAGTGAATTTGCCAATGAAATGGATGCCATTATACAAACTTATCTTTCAGGCAATTTTGCAGGAGATGCTTTGGCCGATATTCTTTCAGGAGATGTGAATCCATCTGGGAAGTTACCATATACTTATCCTATGTATGCCAATTCTTTAGTTCCTTATCATCATAAATATAGTGAAGAGAGTAAGTCAGCAGAAGGAGCTTATGATTATGGTGGAGGTTTTTATCCCCAATTTGAATTTGGATTTGGTTTAAGCTATACCTCTTTCGAATATAGTAATCTGGTTGTTAATAAACTTCAGTTTAGTAGCGATGATGAAATTACTGTGTCTGTAACAGTTACAAATACAGGAACTTTGGCCGGTAAGGAAGTTGTACAGCTTTATTCATCTGACTTGTATGCGTCTTTAGCACCAGATGTAAAGCGACTAAGAAGATTTCAAAAAATAGAATTACAACCTGGAGAAAGCAAAAAGGTTTCATTTACTCTAAGTTCTATGGATTTGGCCTTTGCTGATACAAATGGGGATCAGTTGCTGGAGGAGGGAGATTTTAGTATAAAGATTGCGAAACAAGAAGTAATAATATCCTTAATTAATTAATTTATTAAATGTTAAACTAAAAATTACTACTATGAAAAAACTTACACTATTATTAGTCATGGTGCTAACAAGTTTTTTGAGTACCACAATGGCTCAAGTGACTATTACCGATTACGATGGTACAGATATGGAATTTGGAGGATGGAATGGTTCTGAGTTCCTAAAAGTAGCGAATCCATATTCCGGAGGCATTAATACTTCAGCGAATGTAGGTGAATTTTCGCATGCAGGAAACAATTGGTGGTCAGGACTTGCATCAACGTTACAGATGTCGGCTCCAATTGATTTTACAGCTACTCCTTATATAAAAATGAAGGTGTATTCTCAAGATCCAATTTTTATTTTATTAAAAATGGAGAATTTTAGTGATGGAGGAATCAATAGTGAAGTTTCATATCAGATGGATGCTTCAGAGACCGGTAAGTGGACGGAGTTGTTTTTTGATTTCAGTCATACCACACACACCACTTTAGATAAAGTAGTCTTATTTATTGATCCAGATATGGCTTATTCGGCAGCAGGGACAAAGTATTACTTTGATGATATTGTCGCAACCAATGTTCCCTTACCGGGTAAAGTATCTTTTAATCCAGCGACAGGAGCGACAGGTATTTCCGTACAGAGCAGTCTTGAGTTAACCTCTACCATTGCATTGCGTATGATTGATGATTCAGAAATTACAGATCCGGCTTCTGTAGTTAGTTTAAAGAAGGCCGATGCTAATGGAGTGGATGTACCCTTTACAGCTACTATTAGTGATGATAAAAAAACAATAAGTATTACACCAATAGACTTATTGGATGCAAGTACGGTATATTGGTATGGGATTAAGGATAATATGATTGAATATTATATTGAAGATGCTGAGATAACCGGAGTTTCAAGTACGTTTACGTCATCGGAAGTTGGGTTTCCTGCTGTATCTATGATGCTTGATTTTGATGGAATAAACAAAACTGCATTGATGGAAACACTAGGAGATCCGGCACCCGCTTATTCAATTGTTAATGATCCCGCAGGTGGAATAAACCAGGTCTTTCAGCTTGATAAAGGAACCTCTTGGGGTGGATGGGAAAGAGTTCATCTGGAGTTATCACACCCAATAGTAGTAGAAGATGGGAAAGCTGGTTTTATAATGAAAGTTTATTCTCCAAAAGAAAACACTCTACGTTTTAAATTATCTTCTGAAAGGGATGATAATCAGGGGGTATGGAAAGAAGCAGATGTTGATATTACAAAAATAAATGAGTGGGAAACTTTATATATTGAGTTCTCAGAGTTAGAAGTGGCAGATTATAAACACTTATTAATATTTTTTGATGCAGGAAGTGCTGATGTACAAACCTACTATTTCGATGATTTAAAGGGACCAGAGATTGCTGCTCCAGCTGTGAGAATGGAATATATGCCGGAAGATGCCTCTACAGGAGTGCAATTATACAAGAACCTGTCGATTACATCCAATTATATTCTTAAAAATACAGATGGAAGTACCCTTACAGATTTATCAGGAAAAGTTGCCTTACGAAAGGGAAGCTCAACAGGAGAAGATGTTGCCATTACAGCAACCATTAATGCCTCGGAGAAAATCATCACAATTAATCCTGTTGATTTATTAGATGTAAATACAACATATTGGTATGGAATTGTTGACAATACAATGGCATTTGCATCCGACGGTTCAAGTGTAACTAATGTTAATGCCACTTTTACAACAAGAGTAACAGCTCCAATAATGGTTACCTATAATAATTTTGAAGGAACATCATTGAGTGCAATAAATGAATCAATGGGTGATCCTGCAGGTTTATTTATGGAAAATGCTTTTGATCCGGTAAATGCAAGTAATACAGTTGCCCAGTGGGACAAAGGAGGATCCTGGTGGGGATGGGAACGTATTCATTTCGAACTAAATGATAATATAAATCTTTCCGGAGATAAAATTTTCTCCATTAAGGTTTATTCACCTAAAACAACCTATGTAAGATTTAAGGTTGGTAATCAGAAGGATGAGTCCGGGCAAACCGCTTATGAAGTGGATGCAGATATTAGCGCAGCAAACGAATGGCAAACATTGTATTTCGACTTAGAAGGTATAGACACTAATGTTGATTACAAGCATGTTTTTGTATTTATTGATGGAGGCAATACTGATGCATCTACTGTTTTTTATGTTGATGACTTAATGGGACCAGCTTTAGGTGCAACCACAGCCATTATTGAAAACGGAATTGTTAATAAAATGACTGTTAACCCTAATCCTGCATTTGATGTTATTACTATTTTAAATGTAGAGGCTAATGCCCTAGTAGAAATCTATAATATTTCTGGTTCATTAGTGAAAAATGAAGTGCTTAATGGTAATTGTATTTCAATAGCAGACTTGCAAAACGGAGTGTATTTTGTAAAAGTTGCAAACGAAGTAATTAAGATAATAAAAAAATAAGTTTAGGTAGGATAAAACAGGGGTGCTCAAATATGAGCATCTTTGTTTTTGAAATAACTAAACAATTCTAGAACCAAGATTACCAACTAAAGGATTCGATATTTCGAATCCTTTTTAAGAAGACTATCCACAAATTATATGCTTTTGTAGCAAAAACATTTCATACTAGACTGTATTATGCGAAAATTACTTTTATCCTTAACTATAATATTACCTGTTTTAACCTCTGCACAATCACTTGAAGAACGTATTGATGAGTATCTAAGTACTATGTCAGTTGAAGAAAAGGTTTATCAACTCACGCATAATACTTTTTTTACAACAGGAGACAATACTCGTTTGGGAATCCCGGGTTTGATAATGTCGGATGGCCCTCATGGGGTTCGATTTGGAGGAGCTACCTCATTTCCTGTTGGATTAGCTATGGCCTCAACTTTTAATATATCACTAATTGAAGAAGTAGGAGAAGCCATGGCCGAAGAGTTTTGGGCAGCCGGAAAACATCAACTCTTGGGGCCATGTGTCGATTTATGTAGAGATCCTCGTAACGGGAGAAGTGCAGAAACAGCAAGCGAAGATCCATATCTGGCAGGTGAGATAGGAGCAGCCTATGTAAAAGGAATTCAAAAAACTCCAGTCATTGCAACGGTTAAACACCTTAATCTGGTTAATAAGCAAAATTACAGGCACAACAGTCATATTACTATTAGTGATCGTATGCTTATGGAGCACTATGGTGAAAATTTTAGAAAAACTATCCAGAATGGCGGACCATTAAGTGTTATGAATGCTTATAACCTGATTAATAATAAGTATTGTTCCGGTAATGAATATTTACTAAAAACCATTCTACGTGAAAGATGGGGTTTTCCGTTTTATGTAGTTTCGGATTGGGGAGCTGTACATAATGGGAAAAATGCTTTTCATGCGGGTACAGATATATGTATGGCTTCTGATCATTTTGTGAATGAAATACCTAAGATGCTCGAAAAAAATGAAATAACAGAGCAACAGTTAGATGAAACCGTAAGTAGAGTACTAAAGACAAAACTACTTAACGGAATGATGGATTATTATCCGAGAGCAAAATCAGGTTTGATTGATTCTCAAAAACATAGAGAGGTATGCCTGAAAGCCGGAAGGGAAGCCATGATCTTACTTAAAAATCAGGATGATATTTTACCATTGAAAAAAGAAAATATAAACAAGATTGCAGTGGTTGGTCCTAGTGTTGATATTATGCAAATTGATGGTTTTGGAAGTTCCTGGGTTGATGTGATAAGAAGTGTATCTCCACTACAGGGAATTATAGACATTGTTGGTGAAGATAAAGTGAGCTTTACTAAAGGTTGTGATATTAACAGTAAAGATAAATCTGGATTTAAAGCTGCAATAAATAATGCCAAAAATGCGGATTACGTGATCTATGTGGGAGGATTGGACAATACACAGGAAGGTGAAGGATATGGTGCCGAGGAGACAGAAAATCCGGTTCCGTTGATCTGCCAGGCGTTCAACAGGAATTAATCAATACATTGGCAAAAGAAAATCAAAACCTAATTGTAGTTCTTAATAGTGGGGGTATATGTGCCATAAATAAGTGTATACATAATATAAAGGGGCTGCTTTATGGTTTCTATCCGGGACAAGAAGGAGGAACTGCAATTGCAGATGTAATTTTTGGAAATTACAATCCTGCAGGACGTTTACCTGTGACCATGCCCAAAAATGATAAGCAGATTCAACCTCAAAATGATGATTTTACCGATGATTTTGGATGCGGTTACCGGTGGTATGATGAAAAAGATATTGTACCGGAGTTTGCTTTTGGCTTTGGATTGAGCTATACCACTTTTAAGTATACAAAATTAGAAGTGTCGGATAAAAGGATTCCGGCAGGAAGTCCGCTTACTGTTACATGCCGTGTTACCAACACTGGCAGTGTGGCAGGAGATGAAGTAGTGCAGCTTTACCTTTCAAATCATACTACAGACTTATGGATGCCTGAAAAAGAATTAAAAGGATTTAAAAGAATTCATCTTAAAGCCGGGGAAAGCAAGGAGGTGAATTTTGTATTGAGCGCAGAGGATTTGTATTATTGGAATGAGGTCAACTCCGAATATGATATTTTAACAGGGGCATATACCATTAGAGTTGGAGGCTCATCAGATGATTTACCATTGACAAAAGATATCATGCTTTTAGAAGGAATAAGAAAAGCAGATTTAGAGATTACAAAAGTAATGACTATGCCACGCTATCCGGTAGAAGGTGAAAAAGTACAATTCTTTGCACTGGTTAAAAACAAAGGAAATTCTCCCGTACAAAAAGAAGAGGAGGTACATGTGAAGTTTGAATTAAATGGGCAGGAGATTTCAATGGGTGAAAATTATTATGGAATACCAGTAGGAGGTATGATAATGGTGGAAAGTAAAGAACAATATTGGCCAGCAGTGACTGGTAATAATTATTCAGTAGTAGCCACTGTAAATGCTAGTAAGTCTATTGCAGAAATAACGGACATGAATAATTCCGCCAAGTATTCATATAGTGTTATTGATGAAAATACTTACCAGATAAGTAAAAATATAGCTGTAGATAAACCTGTTGTTTCATCATCATATGAGTCTGATCAATATTTGGCTTCCAATATAGTAGATGGAAATCAAGGTACAAGGTGGTCATCTGCATGGAGTGATCCTCAGGTTTTAACTATTGACCTGGAAGAACTATATTCCATCAATACCATCAATGTGTTTTGGGAAGCTGCCTTTGCCGACAAATATAAAATAGAACTTTCGAAAGATAAAAAAGATTGGGTAAAGTATGCAGAAATTACTCAAGGTAATGGAGGTAAGGACGAATTTACGCAAAAAGTTACTGAGGGATATAGGTATGTTAGATTTACAGGTTTAAGACGAACATCTGGTTATGGATACTCTATTTATGAGATAGAAGTATTTGGAACAAAATTTAGCGAAGATAATTTAATTAAGCACATTGATTATGTGCAACAAAATCCATAGTAGGTTTAAAATACAACTTTAATGAAATATAAAATAGCATTAGACTAACATCTTTATTTTTTTAGGAAGGTTAAGAGATGGATGAAAAAATATAGATTTTAACTTTACAGAATCAAACAGAAAACCCCAAAGAGGATGCATGAAATAAGCAACCTTTTTGGGGTTTTTAATTTTATAATCGATTAAAGAAGTGAAAGTTTTAATAAAGTATGTTTGCTTTATTTGATAACAAGGACTTTGGTTTATTCTTTAGGTATAATTAAATCGTACAGATTTGTAAAAATAGTGTACATTTATTAAAGGCGATGTTAAGGTACTTTCTTAAATTTACGGTGAAAGATATTAAGTATTAGTTAATACATAATGGAGTTTTAAAATAATACCTTATTGAGTAATTAACCCTTTTGGGTTAGTAATTGGAACTATGATTTTGAGAGATTTGTAATTTAGCTAAATATTCTGAGCTGAGGAAAGGAAAATGTATATTAGTAAAATGTTGAAGTATGAGACTAATGGAAATTAAGAACGATGAGGTAGATTTTATGTCTGTTTATTTTAATAATGGAGAAGGTATTAGTTGTTCAATATGTGAGTTGCACAGGATGATATCTTATTAAAAATGGCCCTCAATTATAATAGAATGTATGATTTCGCTGGTTGAATTTATATTTTTAAGCCAAAAAAGTTAATAAAGGTAAATTGGAATGCAAAATAAATTATTTATAATATGGTTGTTTATAGCAGGTTTAACCATAGTATCTTGTCAAACAATAGAGAATAAACACAAAGAAAAGAAAGTCATTGCAAATGAACCTATAGAGCCACTTCCGGAACTGCCAATAATTTTTCAGGCCGCATTAGATGGTGGCTCAAAAGTTATTTGTGATGCTTTAGAATCTGGATTTGATCCAAACACATTAGATGAAAATAATAGAACCATTATCATGATGGCCTCATATAATGGCCATGAAGATATTGTAAGGCTTTTAATAGAAAAGGGAGCTAATGTAGATGCTGTAGATAATATAGGTAGATCTGCATTAATGTTTGCCTCTACAGGTCCTTTTTTAAATACGGTATCAATGTTATTGGATGCTGGAGCTAATCCGAACTTAACTGAAAAGGAAGAAAATTGGACTGCTGCTATGATGGCAGCATCAGAGGGCCAACTTGAGGTATTAAAACTATTGGTTGCAAAAGGAGCTGATTTATCTATGGTTGATATAGATAAAGAATCATGTTTGGATTTTGCAAAATCAAAGAATCATACGGATGTAGTTGAATACATTAAATCTTTGGGTATTTACTGATTACCTTACTTAATTATAAAGATTGCAAAAATAAAAACATTAAGCATTAGCCTAATTAAATAGAAGTAATTCAATTATTTAAAGAATTGATTTCTTGCTATAATAGCCATTAATTTTAGGAGTCATGTCACACAATAGTCCCCAAAATAGAGTGCGATCATCAGTAGAAAATTTTGTACTCCATTTGCATCCCATGCGGATAGATAAAAGAGCCATTAAATTTACCCGAACCTTTGGACTTGGAGGCATCAGCGCTTTATTGTTTGTGATATTATTTATTACAGGAACAATACTACGTTTTTCATATATCCCAACAGTAGAACATGCTTACGATTCAATAGTTGAATTACAGACTCATTCCATTTTTGGACAGTTTATACGTAATATTCATCATTTGTCGGGTAAGTTATTAGTTGTAGTTTCTTTTTTGCACATTCTACGCGTTTATTATTCACAATCTATTTTTAAACGACGGGCTCAAAACTGGATATTCGGATTGGTCCTGATGTTTTTGGTTATTTTATCCAGTTTTACCGGATACCTTTTGCCATGGGATCAATTGTCCTATTGGGCAGTAACAGTAATAACCCGAATTATAGAGTATATTCCTTTTGTTGGAACCTATATTGCACAATATGTCCGTAGTGGAGATGTGGTTAATGGCAATACTTTACTTAATTTTTATAACCTGCATACAGGTGTTATTCCATTGTTGTTTGTGGTACTCATGAGTATTCACTTTTGGTTGGTACGAACAGCCGGGGGTGTTGCTTTGCCAAAAACAGAACATAAAGAAAAAGTGAATGTATTACCAAATCTGGTATTAAAAGAGGTAATGGCAGCATCTATAGTCATTGCCTTTATATTTTTGGTTTCTGCTTTTTATCATGCACCATTATTGGAAGAGGCCAACCCGTTGAAAAGTCCAAATCCAACCAAAGCACCCTGGTACTTTTTAGGAGCGCAGGAATTATTGCTTCATCTGCATCCTGTTTTTAGTGCTGTGATAGTTCCCTTAGCATTTGGTGTTTTCTTGATTTATTTACCGTATTTCAAATACAAGAATCACCATAATGGAGTTTGGTTTAATTCTGAGTTAGGCAAAAAAATGGTTGTTCAGTCAGCCCTTATATCATTGGTTTTTACCTTTGTTTTAATATACTTGTTGGAGCATGTTTTACATTTTGATGTATGGCTGGTTAGCTGGCCTTCATGGATAGCTACAGGTATAATACCTTTACTTTTATATAGTGTTCCAGTAAGCGGATATTTACTATATATCTATAAAAAGCATCAAAGTAATAATACGGAAATTATTATGTCTATGACCACCATAATTCTTTCATCATACCTGATAATGATGATGATTGCCTGGTTATTGAGAGGTGAAGGTATGTTGCTTATATTTTAAAGAGATTACAAAATGAAGTTTAATAGACGTCAGTTTATAAAAAAATTGGTTGTAGCCATTGCATCGGTAGAGGCTTTTTTCCTGATTAAAAATGGAATCAGTAAAAAGTCGCAGCTGGATAATGAGGAGAAACTTGTATCGGTAGGAGATCCTCAAACGTATTTAAATAACAATACCTATCCTTTTTTAACGCATCATTTTTATTTACGAAGATTTAAGGATGGTGGATTTATTGCTTTTTCAGTAAAATGTACTCACCTGGGATGTGTGGTAAATATAAATTCAAAGACAGGAGGTTTTAATTGCCCATGTCATGCATCTCAGTTTGATGAACATGGAGATGTAATTTCATCACCGGCAACCCGACCACTGGATGTTCATCCTATTATTGTGAAAAATAACGAACTATTTGTTGATACCGGAAAAACAATAACTCGTGAATCATTTGATAAATCCCAGCTAACATACGTATAATGAAGAACCAAAAAAAGATAGAACGCATCAGTTTAATAGCCATGTTGGTGGCTATTGTATCTATTCCTTTGTACATGATTCTTCATATATATTCCAATGATGAGGAGGATACACAAGAAGCTCATTATGTTGGGAGAGAAACGTGTATTGAATGCCATTTAAATGAGTATAACGACTGGGTGGGTTCTGATCATGATAAGGCAATGGATCATGCTAATGATTCAACTGTGTTGGGAGATTTTAACAATCAAAGTATTGAGTACAATGGGATGACTTATAAAATGTACAAACGAGATGGTAAGTTTTACGTTTATACTGATGGTGAAACAGGAAAACAGGAGGAGTTTGAAGTAAAATACGTTTTTGGTTATTATCCTCTTCAGCAATACTTAATTGAGTTTGACAGAGGTCGATTACAAACATTGCCAATTACATGGGATTCCAAAGACAACAAATGGTATCATATGGCTGCGGAGCTATATAAAGATGAGCCCATTGAATATAACAACTGGTTACACTGGACCAATCAGGCACAGAACTGGAATAGTATGTGTGCGGATTGTCACTCAACCAATGTAGTAAAAGGATATGAAATAAAAACAGATAGTTACCATACTACTTATAGTGAAATTGATGTGAGTTGTGAGACTTGTCACGGACCTGCCTCCAACCATTTAAAATGGGCTGCGAAAGCAGAGTATGCAAGAAGTAATGATACCAATTATGGGTTGGTGGTTAAAACAAGTGGCATAGATAATAAAGAGTATGTGGATTTATGTGTTAGGTGTCATTCGCGAAGATCATCTATTGGAGATTTTAAACAACATGCTGATATTTTTAATCATACCATACCTAATTTACCTACAGGTGAATCTTATCATATCGATGGTCAGATATTAGATGAGGATTATGTTTATGCCTCATTTACACAGAGTAAAATGTACATGCGAGATGTTAAGTGTAACGATTGTCATAATGTACATAGTACAAAACGCCTTTATGAGGATAATCGATTATGTACCCAATGTCATAGGGCAGATGATTATGATACCTATGAACACCATTTTCATAAATCCGCAGGAGAAAAAGGAGAGGCTGTTATTGCAGATGATGGTGTAAAGTTTGAAGTGGGCGAGGGCACAAGATGTATTAACTGCCATATGCCAGCTCAGTTTTATATGGGTGTGGATTACCGAAACGATCATAGTATTCGTATTCCACGACCTGATTTGACCAAGACACTGGGAACTCCAAATGCCTGTAATCAATGTCATGCAGATAAATCACCTGACTGGGCTATTGAATATATTAATAAATGGCATGGTATAGGAAGACCATACCAATACGGTATTGCTTTTCATGAAGCAGAATCCGGAAGTAAAAAAGGCTATGAAGATTTAGTACGTATCTATAGAGATGAGGTATATCCGGAAATAGTAAGAGCCACAGCCCTGCAGTTTTTAGGTATGTATTACCCTGATAAAAGTACAGATATTTTCATTGAAGCTATTGGTAATTCAAATGGACATATTCGATATAATGCTTTGCATCAGATTACTATGACGAATGAGAATGTGCTGAATGTAGTTCTAAAATTATTAAACGATCAAACAGCAGCCATCAGAATAGAAAGTGCAACAAAATTGAGCACTTTAGATAGAAATCAGATTCCCAATGCGTATAAGGAAGCCTATCAAAAAGCCAATAAAGAATACCTTGATATGCTGGAATATAATGCTGATTTCCCAACAGGTAAATTTAACCTTGCCAACTATTATTATAATACAAATAATATCGAAAAGGCTCGTGAGTTTTACGAAAAGGCATTAAAACAAGATAGTTTGCTACATCCCATCAAAGTAAATCTGGCCATTTTATATTACAATCAGAAACAGTATGATAAGGCCGAAAAGATGTTTAAGGATTATTTGTCGTTTTACCCGGAAGATGGCAACACTATGTTTTCTTATGCCTTGTTTTTATCCGACAGAAAACGTTATGATGAGTCGTTGGAATATTTGGTTAAAGCCTCAAAATGTGCTCCTGAAAATGCTCGAATCATGTATAACACTGCCATGATGTTTGATTTTAAGCAAGACTTTGATGAAGCAGAAGAGTATCTTAAAAAAGCAATTAATGTGAATCCGGAGGATAGTTATTATCACTTGGCGTTGTTAAATCTTTACATTAAGTATCAACAAACAGCTAAAATCAAAGTACAGGCAAAAATTATTTTAAATAAGTTTCCGGATATTCAGGATAAGGAGAAGATAGAATCTTTATTAAGATAGGTTTAAGGTACAAGTAGTATATTGCTAGTTAATCTAGGCTTATTTATTAATATCCTTCATTTTACCTCATTTTACTATCAAAGCCCAATGGTTTTCAGTATCTTTACATTATGTCAAAGGACACTAAAAGCCTTTATTTTAAACTAAATAAAAGGTGAACAATTCGGGAACGACTAAGAGTTGTATTAGTAATAAGGATTGAAAAAGAATAAGTTACAGGATAGGGGTTTAATCTCTCCACCCCGAGAACCAAAAACGTATTTGGGTAATATCTGAATTGTATCTACATATACAAAGATAATCTTAATTTTTAGATTGTGTTTATAAAAATAGAAATTAATAAAAATGTCTTATAGATATGATTACGTTAAATAGGACTATTTTACACAACATTCTTCTATTTGTCTCCACCAAACCCAAAACTTACCTGAACTGAATTATAGTATCCTTTTAGAATGAATCCATTATTGTCAAATAATTGTTTATTATGATAGTCATTAAAATAATCATATACTTGACATTGTGATCAAAATGTTTCATTTCCAATTAAACTAATAATAGTATTAAATCGCTATATTTCTAAATGCGACAGAACCCTTTATGGTACCAGATATGCTTACATCTTCCCTAATCTGCGCAGTCATAGGAATAAATAAAAGCATAAATAAAGACAGAATTATGTTTCTGAGAATTCTGCTTTTAAAACTGTTTTTTTTCATAACACTACGATTTAAATACTTAAAATATTTTACTTCATTAAAGTCTATGTAACGATTTTAATTTTAACAATCGTTAATACGAATTTAGAACAGTAAACAGATACTCTCTATCAATGAGGTTGTGGAAAGTATCAATCTAGTTACATCAAACATCCATTGTTAATTAGATTATAACATATGTTACATGCATGTAACATATTAATGTATTGTTTATTTATATTTCTTTAAATATTTTTTAATATTAATACGGTTTAATTAGATCGTGAATTCAAATAATTAAACAATTTCAAAGCATTGATTGAAGAATGTGGCTATTGCACGATATTTTTTTTAGTCCCAAATAAATAAAATCAACAGGATTATGCTATATATTCTCCTAAAGCAGAAAATTCATGGATCCAAACAAAACATTTCAATCACAAATTTCATGAGACTTTAATTGACACTTCACGTTTTATGAAAGTTTTGACAATTACTGTAGTAGCTAAATGGTGGGACACTATTAAAATGTAAAAACAGGAAGTCAATTTAATAACAGAATAATAAAACGACAAATCCAGAGAAGTATTGTAATTTAATCCTATGTATTAAAGAATTGTTATGAGCATCTAAAATGCAATAAAATAAGCATTTGCTGAAGCAAGACATTGTACAACTATGATGACTGAAGAAAATGATATTATTGTCTTATTTTGAAGTAGTTTTAATACGTAATAGACTTTTTAATCCATATTCAAGGTATAATTATTAGCAAGTAAGAAAAAAGTTGTTTTCCAGGTTAGAGATTTTCAAAACCATAAAAATCATATACTTCTTTCAATAGTTTACTAAGCCTCAATAATAATTAATTAAAAAATAACAGTAACCAACAATAACGGTTAAAATATTAACAACAAGAACATTGCACTCCATTCTAATGTCTATTATATATATCCAAACGATCTATTGTTTTTTTATGTATTAAAAGGTGATAAAGCTTGCTTTAAAAGCAAAACGAAGACCTTGGCTTGATGATTTTTTTTGCAAAAGTTGAAAATTTAAGCCCTCCTTTTAAATATTCTAATGCAGGTTAAAGTTGTGTATCTTGTATATAAATTACATCTTGGTTATTGTATGGATTACACTTCGTTAAATTTGTACGAACTGGAATTATCACACAAAAAACGGTTGTTCCTAATGAAACAACCGTTTTACAACAAACGATATAAATATCCCCGTGCTTATTTTTATATCGTTTTATTTCAATTTTATCACTCGAATCTGATCCATCAGAGCTTCATTAATCTCTCCATCCATATTTGTATTCCATTCTTCAAATATTACAGACAGTTCATTATTCCCCTTGTTTAAATACGTTTTAACAGCATTGGAGTATCCCCAATCCGACCATTCATATTTTCCTCTTTGGGGCATAACCCAAACGCCTTTATAATCATCATTGACATACAAACTCCTGATCGCACAATTGTTATCTGTATTCCATGGTCCGGTTCCATTAGCATAACGACAATCTATGATGTACTCGCCTTTCTCTTCAACTTGAAATTTAAAATTCAATTTAATATTATCATCAGTACTGATTTTAATAAAACCATGACCATTAAAATTGGTATATGGTAAAGATGATTTAGGATAAAACTCCTCGACCTGAAGTATTTTTTCATTCGGCATTACCCAAACAGGTTCACTACAGAAAGATTCATCCCCATAACTATTGATGGCTGTTACTGCATACTCAGCAGACTCATTATCATAAAGTTTCATACTTAAAAAATCACCTGACTTAATTAATTCTCCATTTCTATACACATTGTATTTTTCAGCACCTTCAACAGCTTTCCATTTAATTAAAGAATCAATAAATTCGATCTGAGGATTCATTGTAGAAAAACGGTTATCAACCAAATTAATGCCTGATTTCTCAAATGGATTATTGGCCATTTTGATGACGATAGAATGCTCTCCTTTTAAAGATGATGATATAAACGTACTATCCTGCTTTTCATTATCTAGCATAAAAGACTCTATCCTATTACCAAAACCTTCTACTTTAATATCTAAGACTGCATTTCTGTATTTAAAATTAGATAAGGTTTTCACTCCTTCGTATACTTCAGGTATAACAGGTTTAAATTGAAGGCCATCAACTTCAAAGTTCATCCCAATAATAACACGATGAACCATTGCCAGGTTACCGGCCATACTCCATAACATCCGATTTGAATTTATCTCAGTTCCTACATAATCACCATTTTGAGCTACAAAATTCTCATAGTTTGTCAAGAATAATGCTCCTGCTCTATAAATAGCGGCCAAACCATGTTTTAAAACCTCCTCATTTCCTGTTTTTGCTGCAGCTAGGTTCCAATACGATTGTACAAATGGCCAAATACCATTATTGTGATAAGGCGGAATATTAGGAATTTGCGGAAAAATACAAGTGGTACCAAACGGAGTAACAGGAGATTTAGAGATAATGGATTTGGCTTTTTCTGTGTCTGCCACATCAAACAAAACAGATAAAGCTTCCCCTAAAGCTTCAAATCGCGGAGATACCAACATTGATGATCTTCCATAGATATATTGGGCATAATAGCCTTTATCCGTCATCCATAAATGGTTATTAATCCCATCTTTAATTTCATCGGCTCTTTTTTCGTATTCCTCAGATGGTTCTCCTAAAAGTTTAGCCATTTCAACCAAAATTTTATGTGCCTGATAATGCACTACATTGGTTCCCAAATTTTCCGACACATAGATATCCATATTCGACATCCATTTGGGATATGTTTGCTCCCGCCAATCTAAAAATGAAGATTCACCACGATACATACTAGTCTCTTCATCTCGTATTGTCTTATAATCATCATCTAATGTGTTTTTAATGACTGTATAGGCAGTTTTTAACCACTCCAGATCACCCGTAACCTTATAAATTTCCCATGCTCCAAGAGCCCATGTTGTTCTATCAGAAGAAACAGGCCAGGCACCTCCTGAACCAGTATCCTGAATGATTCGGTTACGTTTTACCTTTTTCAACAGACTTATTTTAGCTACTTCGGGCTCGTGGTATGCAAAAGCCAGCAAAGTACTATAACTTACGTCTCGAGTCCATACACCACCCCATTTGGCTCCTGTACGTAAAGTACTGTCTGCTTCAATATTAAATTTTGCTTCTTCAAGCGACATATTATAAAGCGCATCAACAATTGACTGTTCAGATTTATAAACAGGTTTATCTGAAACATCAACACTTGCTTCCCATGTTTTTTCTTGTAAACTATTTTTTTCAAACGGATTCAGGATTAACTTTAATTCATAAATCCCATCTCCATCCTCGTCTTTTAATGCTAATCCATTTTCCTCCAGGTTAGAGAAGTCCCAGGATAAAGGATATGAACCTCCAGCGATATAAACACCCTTGAAATCATCTTTTGCAATGCGACTTCCATCATAAGCTTCATAATATCCTTTTGTATTAAATGCCTCCAAAACAGGATTCATATCCAGTTTAAAAGTATATTCATAGTTAGGCGGTAATTTTGTTGTTGGTTCTTCAGTTTGATTTGGTATTTCTTTGCCAAAAACAATAACAGGTGATTCATGCTCCTCTCGAATTATGATTCGATGATCTGCACCTGAAGGTCTTTCATTGTCTTTTTCGTTGATACTGAATTTAAACGAAACTATTCGGGAATAATTCTCGTGAGCAAGGCTCTGATAATTTGAAGTTAAAAGTGTACGTGAAATAACATTTGCATCATTCTTCTCTTGTTTGACTCCGTCATTTAAGACGGTAAAGTGTTCTGACTTATAAAGTGTTTTACTTTTTTGCTGACAGCCTAAAAACAATGCACTTATACATGCCAGCAAAAATATTTTTTTAATACATTTCATAAATAATATATTTTATTTCTTCTTAAACACACGAACTAATCTCAGCAATATCAATTACTTTTCTATACTTATTGAATAGATATCATACCCCTGGGGAACAGCAATCTCAAGCAGGTTTAAATCTTCATTCCACGCCCATATTACTTTCTTAATCATTTCTAAACGATTATCAGAAATCTTACCTGATTTTATTTTTGCTCCATTTATAAATACACTGGCTGGTTTATCATCTAAATAAAAATTGTAATACACAACTCTGTTTTGTAAATCATAACTCCCGGATTCCGACTCATTATATGTTAGTTTATAATTTGTTCTTGTAGTTTTACACACTATCTTTCGTAAACCAAAAACATCCTTTTTATAATCATTTGTCAAACCATCATCCTCGTATAAACTGAACGTTGCTTTTTTATTTATACCAGCAGGAAATACATCAATCACCAATGGGTAATTTGGCTTTTCATTTATAAATTGCATCACAGGCATTTGCGGCACTATTGATCCTTTTTTCACAAAAATGGGAACTGTTTCCAATTCTACCGGATAATCAATCCAGCTATTACCACTATATTTTTGCTGTTTATTGTTAAAGTCGATCCATTCACCTTTTGGTAAATACACCTTTTTAAAAGCAGCTCCCTCTTCCACCACAGGCGCCACCAACATTTCCTTTCCAAACATAAACTGACTATTCAGATCCGCAACTTCAGTATCTTCGGGGTATTCAAGGATAAGGGCACGAGTTACTGGTATTCCGGTATCATGAGCTTCTCTGGCATATGTATATAGGTAAGGGAACAATTGGTATTTTCTTTCGATGGCCGATTTGCAAATACGCTCTGCTTCTTCACCAAATAACCAAGGCTCCACTGCGTTATTTCCTTCGTGATGAATACGGCTTAATGTATTGAAAGCTCCAAACTGCACCCAACGTACATACAACTCACTCAGGGCATCATAATCTTTTATATCGCCACAATACCCTGAAATATCACAACTCCAAAACGGAATCAGTCCCATGCCTGATGATAACATTAATGGCACTTGTGCCGCCATTTGATTCCAGCCGTTGCATACATCATTACCATTTCCGGAATCACCTGACCATCCAAACGCATAGCGTTGCAAACCTGCAAATGCTGCTCTGGTCATTTGAAAAATACGGGTATTGGGATTATGCTTATCAAATTGTTCTGTAACTACCTTATCCCATGTAAAGCCAAAAACATTATGTATTTCAGAATGATTCCCTAAATGATGCTGCATATTTAACCTATCAATACTCTCCTCATTACTCCATGCAGGTTCTCCCATATCAGTCCAAAAACCTCGCACTCCATCATCAAGTACTTTTTGTTGGTAACTCCCCCACCAATCAGCAACTTCCGGATTAGTAAAATCCACAACTCCACAATTACCCCCCCATGGCCATGGCATATCATAGGTTTTACCTGTTCTTGAATCAATAGCAAAATAACCCAATGAATCCGCTTCGGACCATTGAAGTTTATTAGCTTGTGATATTACCGGATCCTGAGAAACAATGACTTTAAAACCATTTGATTCTAAATCAGATAACATCTTTTGAGGATTATCATAATTATCGTCTCGCCATTCAAAATCCTGCAAGTAATTAGTCCATCCAATATCCTGATAAATAATATCACAAGGTATTTTTCGTTCTCTGTACCCTTTAGCAATTTCTCTGGTCAAAGATTCATTTGTTAGCATGCCTCTACATTGAGCAAATCCAAAGCCCCAGACTGGTGGCATAATCGGTTTACCGGTTAAATCGGCATATCTACTGATGATTTGTTTATAGGTAGGTCCGAATATAAAATAATAGATCATCTCTCCTCCTGGTGCTGAAAAAGAGTAATACGATTTGGATTCTGTTCCAAAATCATATTCTGTTTTATAAGTGTTATCAAAATAAATCCCATACCCTTCACTACTCATAAAAAAAGGGATACTTTTATATAGAGGACCTTCATTAACCTGATAACATGGTTTATCACTATTCCACATTTTAAAGTGACTGCCCACACGATTGATATTTCCGTTTTGTTCTCCTAATCCATAAATTCGTTCTCCTGGTTTTAATGTTTTGTAGCTACTCATTTTTATAGAATCTGATACACATCCAAGATTTTGATAATCTTCCATCAATAATTTTTGCCACTTATCGAAAATACGTATCTGAAATGGAGCTTTATTAACACGAACAATCAGATCACTTGTGTATATTTCATAGCTTCCCGGTTGCTCTGATAAATTGATGACTTGCTTCTCATCTCCTTGTAAAATAACTGCAAAAGATTCATTATTGCGTTTAAAAGAATCTGTGTCATACCAAATCTTCAGAATTCCGGAGTTAATTTGCTCTATTTGAACATTTACATTGTTTTCGCAATTAAAAATAACCTTATTTCCATTTAATAGATATCCGGAACAATTACCGGGAATAAGCCTTTGTGAATATGTATTTAATACTCCTGAAAACAAGATGATAAAGAAATTTAAAATATATGTTTTTGATTTTTTGTGCATTTCTTTGTTTTTTAAAAGACATAGCAATCCCATTTATCAGAATCAATGATTCTGCATATGATATTAGTTTTAATGATACCGAAATTTATATATCAAACTGCTTAATATTCTACAACTATCATGGTCCAGTATTTTAGTTCGGGCAAAGTAAAACTTACATTTTCACCTTCCTGAGTAAAATTGATTGATCTGGATGCACCTCCAATAATATCAGGTGAAGCAATCCACATGTTTTTAACCACCTGTGCACTTACCAATGATAGTTTAGCATTTTTAATAAGGCCCGGAGAAGACTGTATTCCTGAATTATCTCTCCATTCATTAGTTGTAGCATCCTGAAAGTTAATAAGAGAAATCACCTGTTTTTGATCCATTTTTTTTGCAATAACAGCCACTTCTCCTAATGCTGCAGGCCAGTTACTCAACGACATTTTACTATCCAAAGAACTTATTGAAACCCTATTAAAGGTTCCTCCTTCTCTTAATAGGTTTTGATATCCAACCAAAAAATCATAATAAGAAATCAAAGACTTTTTAAGATCTTCTTTCATGGTAAGATTGCTGTTTGGAAAATATTCTTTCCCTAACATATGTTCTCCTATCTCAAGATGAGATCCTCCAAAGGCAAAGATTACTGCATCTGTCATCAATACAGAAGGTGTATTAAAATAACCTTCCTGGTTAGCCAAATCGTAATTTATATAAGCTGCAAGCACTGTACTTTTTTCTCCTCCACCATATACATTATTCTGCATGATGATACTTGACAGGTCGTTATAAGTATTGTTTGGATTCCAAACCTCAGTGTATAAAAAGTCTGTTGATGCATTGGCAATTCCCTGTTGTCCATATTGATTTACTGCATTCATTACATTATATCTATCCGGATCTGAAGAAGCAATGGCATTAATAAAAGGCTCAAAAGTTTCAGATAAGTTTAACTGAATGCCATCATAATCATATACTGTACCCCTATCTCCCAACTGATCCATGTGAAAACCATCAAAATTCAGATGCTGATAAACAATACCATTTTCATTAGTGTAATAATCCTGCCAAGAGGTATTTGAAGGATCCAATACATACAAGCTACTTAAAAAAGGACTGCCTAATGGATGATAATCCATACTACTATGCATATTATCTTTATACACGTACCATTTATTATCTACACCATCAGAGGAAGCATCATCCCATGCTCCATAAATTAGATTATAGTACATAGCTTTCATATTATGATTGTGAGCCTCATTGATATAATTTTTCACTGTACTTAAATAAACATCTTTATTGATGATATCTTTCCATGTGGAAAGCGGTTCTCCTCCATTTAATGGTAATGGCTTATGATGTTTATTGTGCCAATCGTAAAATTGAATTCCGTTTATATGATGTCTGTTCAAATTATCTACAACATCAGACATTTGCCCATTTTCTAACTGCGAATAATCAGAAAGAAAGCCATATCTGGGAAATTTGGTCCACTCTGATGAAACATCCACTCCTATAACTGCCTGAATTGTCTCCTCGGTGTTTTCTATACTATATACTTCTGCAACATAACCCTTAAAATCCTTCACTGGAGTTGTCCATGACCATGAATTGGCATTCAGTTCAACATCATTTAGAACTTCATTTAAATATTTATACCTCACCCTTAATGATGATGGTGAATAATCCAACGAAATAGAAAATTTAACTTCTTCCCCTGGAACATAACAAGCTTTATCCGTAGTAATATATTGATTACTATATGCAGGTGTTATTTCATTTACTGGTGCTTCAGGAATCACTTCTTCCGGAATCACTTTATCTTTGGAATCATTGCAAGCGTTAAAAACTCCTAACAACAATATAGCTATCAAGTATTTATAAAAAACCATATGAGTTATTTTTTAACGGTTGACTTAAAAGCTATTATACTTTTAAGTCAACCTGGAATCCAGATTATTGTTTTGTTATTGTCATTACTTCATTATCAAGGTCAACTGTAATTTGATACGTTCCGGCATCACCACTTACTAGCTTCCATTTATTATCAGGTCCATCACATCCATGAGTTATAATATAATTGGTATTGTACAATGATTGACTTTCAGTTGCTGCATTAATCCAATCTCCATTACACCAATCTCCTTTAAACTTAGAGATCTTAAATTCACCTTCTGCATTATCTGCTCCCAGTTCTCCATTAAAAATATAAACTCCACTTTCATAGGTAAATGGTTTTGGTGTTCCAATATCCCATCCATTTGGACCTCCATCTCCAATAAGATATAACATCACTTTTTCAAACTTGACTGTGTTATCAAATAAATTAATCGTAATTAAATATCTTCCTGCAGTTTCTTCTGTTACTACCCATTTAAAGTCATTTCCATTACATCCTTGGTTAATTACATAATCAGTTGCATCTAAAGTCTGATTATCCTGCGAAGCAACTAACCAGTCTCCATCACACCAATCGCCCTGATAAGTTGAAAACTTGAGTGCTCCTGCATTTAATTGACCTTCGTATGTAAATACAAATGGATCATCAGAATTTTGTATAAAAGCTTCTGGTGAACCAATATTCCACCCACTAGCAGAAGCATCTCCAACGATATACAATTCTGTATAAGCAGGCCCCATAAGTTTTTCAATGCTAATTGTTAATTCAAGTAAGTCAACTGCAACAATGTATGGTGAACCTTCCTGAATTTCCCATTGAACATCATCACCACTGCCTCCTTCGTTATATACCAATAATTCTGCATCTGTAGGATCCTGGGTATAGAAATCCTGGCACCAACATTCGTCATTGCTAACAGGAAATTTAAAATTACCAGGACTTAATTGACCTTCATACACGAAAATCCATGGTTTCTCATTGTCAGGAATCATTTCAATGGCTTCAGACATAGACCATCCTGCTGCAGTTGCATCACCAATAATATATAATGATTCTGAAACAGGCTTATAAGTTTGTACTGAGAAAGAAACTACAGAAGATACATCATCTTCAACAGCATCATCTGAAACCTTTGCAGTTACTCTGGCTTCCAGGTCCACGGACTGTCCATTTTGAACGCTCCATAAATTAGCTACCATATCGTTTAAATCTCCAATAGTCAAACTCTTTTCGTAGACCTGCTTTCCAAAGTCGTAACTTTTTGCTGTAGCAAAATCGTTACCTGATTTATCAATTTCTAAAACATAAGATATAGAAGCTCCGGTTCCTTGATTGCTACCAGTTGTCCAGTTAAAAGTGATGGCAGTACTTGTATAATCAACTTGTTTAAGTACTAATGCATCTGTAGAAGCAGATATAGAAATTTGCTCTCCATTAGATATTTCGGCTTCATACTCTTCCTGACAGCCAGACAATAGAAAAACAATTATAATTGATATAAAAGCAAACCATCCCTTGGTCCACTTAAACAATCTGGTATTGTGTATATTATTTATTATTGTTGTCATCTCTTTAGCTTTTTATTTTTTATTAAAAATTAGGCATACCACACCCACTTTAGTACTTCTCTTAAATATCTAAAAGTGGAATCCTACAATGTTTAAATAAGGATGTGGTTCAAATTTTCAAAGCAATTTCCCTGGAATTAATATCCCTGATTTTGAATAAGATTAGGGTTATTATCAATTTCCTTTTGAGGTATAGGAAATAACAGATGTTTTGTTGTAGCATTTGTTTTTCCTATAGAGTGTAAGAAATCTAATCCCCACTGTCCACCATCAACACGAATCAGATCAAACCATCTTTGGCCTTCAAAAGCCAACTCAACCCTTCTTTCATGTAAAACAACTTCATTAAACTCTTCTTGAGTCAATCCTGATACTTCATCCAATCCGGCTCTGTTTCTAACTTTATTTAATGGAACATACGCCTCTGATGTTTTATTCAAATTATTTAAGGCTTCAGCTTTCATCAATAAGACATCTGAATATCTTAACACTGGAAAATTCATTGGACTGTTATCATAAGTTTCCGCAACTCCTTTAGTAACTAAAAACTTGCGCAAGTTAAATCCTGTAGAAGAATAAATAGCTTGATAATCCATTCCATCAAACTGAGGACAACCTTCATATAAAACAGTTACATCTTTTCTTTTATCTCCCAGTTCATAGGAACTGATAAATTCGGAAGTAGGTTGGTTCCAGCCCCAACCTCCGGCTACCATATTTGATCCTCGTGGTCCGGTAAAAGTACTTAACCAGGAAGCCTGATTTTCATTTGACCAAAAATCCTCGCCAGAATTGCTAGTATATTGAACTTCAAATATGGATTCAATGGAATTTTTGTTATTCACATCAAAATTTTGCGCATAATCAGGATTTAAATCATAGCCTAAAGCTGTAACTTCATTAGCCAGATCAACTACTTTGTCCCATTCTTCCAATGTTAGATAAACTTTGGCTAATAATCCTGTTGCTGCACCAGTTGTTGCTCTACCCAAATCCTCTGAAGAGTAAGCTGATTTTGTTGGAAGTAAATCTTTTGCTTCACCTAAGTCTGCTATGATTTGTTCATAAACAAGGTTCTTATCTGTTCTCACAGGTCTTAAATCATCACCTGGTTCTTGTGGAGTTAAAATCAAAGGTATATCCCCAAAATATCTGACAAGAATAAAATAATACATACCTCTTAAAAAATGAGCTTCTCCCAATACTCTGTCTTTAATATCCTCATCAATATTCATTGAAGGTACATTTTGTAAAACCAGGTTTGCTCTTAAAATACCTGGTGCAGGACCTCTCCATAAATCCAACACTCCTGGGTTATCTGTTGCAGTCACAAAGTTAGACATGTCCTGCGTTTCACGGCCATCATCACCACCACCGGCTCCAACAATACTATTACCTGCCATAATATCTGAAGTCCACATACGCATGTTATACAATTTAGGCCATTGCAACGGTTGATATGCTCCATTAATCGCATTGATTGCATCTTCTTCCGTTTGCCAATAATTGGCTGTATTGATCGAATCCTCCGGCGATTTCTCAAGAAAGTCCTTTCCACAAGAAACAGCTATGATTGCTATAATTATTATTGATATATATTTTAGATATTTCATTTTTTTCTTGTTAAAAATTTAGAAACTGATATTTGCTCCAACACTAATGGTTCTGGTTAACGGATAAACACTATTATCTATTCCATCTCCTCCAACCTCAGGATCAAATCCCTCATAATTAGAAAAAGTATATAAGTTTGTTCCTGAAACATATAATCTCGCTGAACTAATATGAAATCTTTCATACCAATTCTTTGGTAAATTATAGCCTAGTGTAACATTCTTTATTCTTAAATAAGAACCATCTTCAATATACCTGTCTGAAGGACGTGAGTTTTGATTTGGATCATTGAAAACAGCACGCGGTACACTATTACTGGTTCCCTCACCAGTCCATCTATTCAAAGTGCTGACAGACTGATCATAAGCAACAGCCATACCTTCGTTCCAAATGCGGTTGGCATTGTAAATATCATTACCATAAATCCCTTGTAAAAAGATATTTAAATCAAATCCTTTATAATCAAACCTATTATTCATAGAAAAGATAAAATCGGGATTTGGATTCCCAATATAAGTACGATCGTCAGCATTAATAATACCATCACTATTTAAGTCTTTAAAACGAATATCGCCTGCTGAAGTTCGATTATAAGGATCATTTCCGGGAACCTGAACAGCATGATTATCTACTTCTGTTTGATTTTGAAAAATCCCATCAGTAACATAACCATAAAAAACATTCATTGGATGTCCGGTTGCCAACCTGCCTAAATCCTGATTAAAACCAACAGAACCAACAGTCATTGGAATAGTATCATTTAATTCTTTTACCTCATTTCTGTTTAATGAGAAATTAATATCGGTATCCCATTTAAACTGCCCTTTCATATTATGAGATGTAACTGAAACTTCAAATCCTTTATTGATAATCTGACCGGCATTAATTTTTGGAACATCAAGATCTGAATAACCAGTTGATATTGGCACTGACATCGGTACAAGCATATCTTCAGTAACCTTGTAGTAAGCATCTAAAGTCACATCAAATGTTTGATCATGTATTGTGGCATCAATACCTACATTGGCCATATTTTGCGACTCCCAATGTAAATTCGGATTCGGCATTTTATGAGGTACAACAGTACTGGCTATTACATCATTAAAAACATAAACATTTGTATTTAATACCGATGCATACTCATACAAACCTATCTCCTGGTTACCGGTAGCACCATAACCAACACGTAATTTCAGGTTATCTACAAAATCAACATTATCAAGAAAACCTTCTTCTGACATTCTCCATGCGAAAGAAGCTGAAGGAAATGTACCCCAACGGGAATTTTCACCAAATCGGGATGATCCATCACGCCTTACCGTAGCTGTTACTAAATATTTATCCTTAAATGTATAATTCACACGTCCCATATACGACATCATGGACCAACTATTAGTATTACCACCTATGTCTGGTT
Source organism: uncultured Saccharicrinis sp. (assembly GCA_963663905.2). Lineage (GTDB taxonomy): Bacteria > Bacteroidota > Bacteroidia > Bacteroidales > Marinilabiliaceae > Saccharicrinis. The sequence continues at coordinate 219,680 of CAXXQP010000002.1, forward strand.
GCTTGGTTCCGTTATCCAACTGCTGTGTTAAATCACTTGCAAATCCCTGTATAGAACCATTCATACCATGCCATTCACTTTCCTGAGCACTTGTACCTACCATCACCGTTAGATCATGATTACCAAAAGATTTATTATAGTTTAATGTATTATCCCAGTTCCAGTTAATATTTCTATTGGAATTTTCATATAAATAAGATAGTTCCTGTGGAGTTGGTTCCCAATCATATTTAGGTGACCATGTTCTGTCAAACCAAAAATTAGCTTTTAATCCGGCCAATGATTTTAGTTTTAAACCATCAATAATCTCTAATTCAGCATATACAGAACCCAGAATATTATAACCTTTAGTAGTATTATCTACCAACTCACTCTTACCTACAGGATTAATAATATCACCATCCCATTCAGGTCGTTCAACCGGACCAGCATAAGTACCATCGGCATCATAAACATCTAAAGTTGGTAATGCCAATAACGTATTTCTTACGCTATATTCACCACTATATTTTTTATCATGATTAAGTGTAATATTATTTCCAAACTTCAATTTCTCTAACACTTGAGATTCTACATTGAATTTCATTGTATACTTATCATATCCTGTATTAGAAATAATACCTTCCTGTTTAAATACATTTGCTGATACATAATAAGTTGTCTTATCATTTCCTCCGGAATAGGATAGAGAATAATTTTGCATAGGAGCAACGTCAAATAACTCATTTACCCAATTGGTTCCTTCTCCCAAAGAAGTGGGATCTGCAAATGCAGGATTTTGTGTTCGACCCGCATTAGCCATCATTTCGTTATGTAATGCAGCGAATTCTGACGCATTTAAAACATCCACAAGGTTGGTTGCTTCCTGAATTCCGTAATAAGCATTGAATTCAACTCTTCCTTTTCCTTTAACTCCTTTTTTAGTTGTTATTATAACTACACCATTAGCTCCTCTTGATCCATAAATTGCTGTAGAGGATGCATCTTTTAATATTTGAATAGATTCAATATCATTGGCATTTAACTGGTTTAGACCATCATTTGTTGGAATTCCATCAATAACTAATAATGGATTATTATTATTTATAGTACCTAAACCTCGAATTCGAAAAGTAGGATCACTTCCCGGAGTTCCATTATCAATTACTTGCACACCAGTAGCCTTTCCCTGTAAGGCATTTCCCACACTTGGTACAGGAAGAGACACCAAATCCTCTGTAGCAACAGTTGCCACTGCTCCTGTTAAATCACTTTTTTTCATCGTACCATAACCAACAGCTACTACTTCCTGCAGACCTATCACATCCTCATTCATAGTGACATTGAAAACAATATTTTCTGCGACCTGAATTTCTTGCGTTGACATACCTATAAAAGAGAAAACCAAAACATCTTTAATCGTTACATCTGTCAGAGAAAATTTACCATCAATGTTAGTAATTGTACCAATAGATGTTCCTTTAATCATTACAGAAACACCAGGTATAGGATTTCCGGTTTGATCCATAACTGTTCCCGAAATATTCTTTTTTATTTGTTGCAAGTTTGTTTCTTCTTTGGAAGAAGTTAAAATAATCTGGTTCTTTATTATCTTATAATTAACCTCAGTATTATCTAATAATTCATCAAGTACCTGAACTATAGTTTTATCCTTAAAGTCAACATCTACATATTGATTAACATCAATCTTAGTATCATTATACATAAATGTATAATCTGTTTGACTTTCAATCTCATAAAGAACATCTTTAAGCGTTGTTTCATTCAAATGAATGGTCAATAAAGTATCCTGTGAATAAATTGCAGCAGATACTTGTAAAAACGTAAACAGTAATAATAACGTTGTAAGTTTCATAATTCTAAGGCATCTTAACCAGGCACCTCGAGCCCGGCTGATGTTAAACATCAACTTTTTTTTCATAAATTTGTAAATCTTAAATTAGTATGATTCGTGTTCCAGCACGAGTTATTTAGTAAGGAAAGTGTTCCAGCACTTTCCTTTTTTACATTCAATTACTTAGCATAAGTAATAAATACTTTTTCTTCCTCTATTTTATACTTAATTGGAGTAGTTATTTTAATTAATTCCAGAACTTCTCTCAAGCTTTCTGTTTTTACAGTCATTGTATAACGTTCCTTATATAAAAGCTCATCATCAAGAATAATTTTGATATCATACCAACGCTCCAACTTTTTTACTAATTCTGAAAATGAGCTATTATCAAATCTGAGTTTACTGTCAATCCATGACATATAATCATCAACTCTGACTTTACCAATCTTTATTTTATTGGATATATGATCAAATATGGCTTGTTCCCCAGGCTTCACTTTCAATTCCTTTCCACTCATATTATTTAAAATGGAAATACTACCTTCTTTTAAAGTTGTTTCATTTATTAAATCATCGTCATATACCGATACATTAAATTTTGTACCCAAAACTTTAATATCAAAATCGCGCGTATGAACTATAAAGGGATGTTTTTTATCCTTGTATACATTAAAATAGCCTTCTCCTTTTAAAGATACTTTTCGTTGGCTACTATTCTTATCTATATAATAACTTAATTCACTTCCGGAATTTAGCCACACCAAAGTACCATCTGCCAATATTACTTTGCTTTTTTCACCTTTGGGAGCTACAAATTTCACGATACGATCATCCGAAATAAGGTTATTGTGGATAAACAGACCTATAAATGTCGTTGCCAATAATATGGCTATCACAGCTGCACTTTTCCACATCATCAATACATTTTGAGAAACCATTTTAATGACAGGAGCAACACCTTCAGATTGGATACGGGCTTTCATTTGATTCCAGTTCGAATCCACATCATATAACCAACCTTTTGATGTGATATCAGCCAATTGATAAATTTCATTTAATTCATCAAAACGCTTCCGGTTTTCTGATGATTCATTCAAATACTCTTTAAGTTGCAACAATTCATCATCTGTTACATTTTTTTCAAAGTATTGAATTAACAGCTTATTAAAGTCTTTTTCTCTTTCCATGATAATACCTTCTATAAAGTAATACCGGAAGAGAAGATTATACCCTTACAAGAATTTTCAAAAAAATTACATTTTTTAAATAATTGCAAATAAAACTATAGATAAATAATCTTTTAATTCCTTTCTAAATACCTTTAAAGCCCTGTTAATCTGCGTTTCAACAGTCTTTACTGATATATTTAATTCTTCTGCAATTTCTTTATATTTTTTTCCTTCTTGTCTGCTTAATAAAAATATCTTTCTACACTGTTCAGGTAATGACTCAATAATTTCACCTAGTTTAGCTTCCAGTTCTTTGGCTAATAATGAATCCTGAACATCAAAATAATCACCTTGCGAATAGGCATATTTAATGACTTCCTGATACTTATCCTCAACTTTAGAATGCTCAATTATATGAAGGCTTTTATTTTTTGTAGACTGAAACAAGAATGATAGTATGGGTTTATCGGAATCTAGATATTCTCTTTTTTCCCAAATAGTAAAAAATACTTCTTGTACCACTTCCTGAGTAGCTTCATAATCGTGAAGGTATTTGTTAGCAAAAGCACATAGTCGTTTAAAATACTTACGGTAAAGTAATTCAAAAGCTTGCTCATCTCCTTTTTTTATTCTTAATACAAGGTCTTTTTCTATCATTTAGATTGTTGTTAACAAAACTAAAATCGAAAGTAGTAAATTTTCTATATGATTAATAAATATCTTTAAATATCCTACATTAAAAAAACCACTATCAAACGTTCTGATAGTGGCTTTTTAATCTTTAACCAAACCTAACCCTAAACTATGAGTTATATTTGAATATAATATTAATTCAATAAATTGTCAAATAACACCATCACTCATTCACCTTAAATACGCCTTTTCCCACCCTTCTGTATATAGGGTGTATTCGTTCAGGTGATGGCCATTCACTCCCAACACCTCAAAAGGTGCAAACAAATCTTCTTTAGTTGGCGCATGGTTTGTAATCAGCCACCTACACATCCCGGTATTTTCACTTCTCTATCGTTCAGTTCAAAAACCTCCTTTAACCCGAATTATGCGTTATAGGATTGTAATGAGCATTGAAAATACAATAAAACAAGCACTTGGTGAAATGAGGCATAGCATCGTTCTGTTGAATTGAAGCTAGTGAATAAAATGACTTGTTTTGAAGTATTTTCAATGTGTAATAGATTTTTTAACGCATATTTCGGGTTTCAGCCCACAGCATTTGCCATTTCATATTTACAGCATGCTTAATCAATGGCAAAAGCAGTTTCTACCCACACTTTATTTCTTATTCAAAATACTCATGCAATCCATGTTTGCCACTTCCCTACCCTTCTGGTGCTGTTTTTGTCATACCTTTTGCCCAAACCCACATTCGGTATTTAAGTCATTTCACAGTTCGTACCTCACTACTAAAAAAGCTTTAAAAACCGAGCCCCAGGAAACCTGGCGCAATCCATAGCCTTTATAACTTTCTCGCAAAATTGTTTCCGCTCGTACCTCCCTTCAACATATTTACTCCAAAGCCATAAAAGCTGACTCCGGCAAAAGCAACGCCAAAAACAGCATCCCAAAGCTAATAGTAACATAATGCCTCGCTAAACAACTTGCCTATCCTCAATGGTGTAAACAGAATACCTCCGGCAGTCCTATAGCGGCACTATGTTAATTAGCCCAACGGCGCAAGCACTCTTAGCCTACATTTTAAAACAATTTAAATTTATAACGATAAAAAAATATATATGTCCTATAGCTATATATATGTTCAATAGACTCTTTTTTTAATCTCCTCACCCTTAAAAGAATTACTCGCAAAATTTACTATTTTTGCCCCGAGTATTATTTATGAATTTTCGAATGAGCGAATTATCTAAAAGTGAAAAAATAGCAGTGAAACACCTGATTGAGTATGCCTTGGAAGAGAATAGTCCCTTCCCTAAAGTGGTTATCAAAGATTATCTGGATTTATACTGCGGCTATACCAAGGAAATGGTTTTAAGTCACAAAGAAATAGCTATTGAATCACTTTGTCTTCATGTACAAACTGTCGTTAAAAAAGATAAAACTGAAGAAATTAAAAATCTTTTATTGAAACTGATAGAATAATAGTAATTTTCAGGTTATATAATTTTTGATTATTGTTATTCAAATTTGGAATATGAATTAATGATCCTATGGATGCTTTTCATTACATAGAAAAAATTGATCTGACCAAGTATCTTTTAAGTTCAGGATATGTGATAGATATACATAAATCTACTGCCAGGCAAAAGGTATTTGAGAAAGATGGGGAGAAGCTTTTAGTACTGAGGCATCAAAAAACAGGAAAGTATATTTATCAGAATCTTAACGATACCAGAGATAAAGGTAATATTATCAATTTTGTAGTCAATAGGATCAATGGTTATCTGAGTACAGATAGTAAGTCCAAACAAGATTATGCTAAAGCCTTTGCCAAGTTGGATGAAGATTCCGGAGGAAAAGAACTTACCCAAGAAATTAAAATTTTTCAAGAGAAAGTAAAATTTGAATATGAACTCTATGCTCCACATGAATTAATCAATTATGATTTTTTATTGAGTCGGGGTTTGACTAAGGAAACAATTAATCATCCATTATTTAAAGGGACTATAGTAAACTGTTACAAATATGGTTTTAAGACCAAAAGTAATTATGGGCCCGTTATGACTGGATTCCCCTCAATTAAAGATAAAACAGTCGTAGGCTTAGAAATACGAGATTCAAACGAAAAGAAAATGGCTTTGGGCAGTGAAGTAGTTGATTCTTTTTGGGTTTCAAATTATTCCAAAACACACAGGACTTTGGTTATTTCTGAAAATCCTATTGATAATCTTTCTTATTGTCAAATTAATAGAGATTTTACTAGTACACATGTTGCCTCTTTTGGGACTATTAGTGATAAACAGTGTCAAAAACTCTTTAATCTAGTTGATCAAGGAATATATAAGAGTATCATTTTAATTAATGATAATGATTTTGGGGGATTAAAAAATGATTTGAAAATTATCTCATACTTTATTAGTAAAGAAAATTTGAGTTTTAAATTTCAAAATGATAAACAATTAAGTATTATATATAGAAATGAGACGTTTGATATTCAGAGTCTATATAGTTTTATTTGGATAATTAATAAATTGTTAATTAGTGAAAATTTAGAAAATAAGCTAGTCATTAAAAAAAGTAAGTTTAAGGATTGGAATTGTCAACTTGGAAAATATATAAATTAATACAAAGGAAGATTGATTCCTTATAGTAATATTATATCAAGGTTTACATTATTTGGTTGAATTCTATCAATTAGACTTTCTTACTCTTCAATTATATTAAACTATATTATTGAAGAGTATAGATTTATTGTATATCATCTTTGAAGTTTTATTATATAGAGAATTTATATTTAAATTAAACCAATAGTAAGTATACAATCATCCTTTAATATTTTCAATTGTTGTATATTATAATGACATGAAAACAGTTGAAACTCTCCTACCCTTCTTCGATATGTACGAAAAATGACATCTGTAAAAGTGTCATTTTAATAGCCTGTAATAATACCTCCAGTAAGTAATTGATATAATTACAAGGAAATTAATGTATTAAAGAATCTTTTAAGTAAACTGCAAATCTGTCATTTAATAGATTTAATTGTTGTATATTAAAATGACATGAAAACAGTTGAAACTCCCTTACCAGTCTACGATATGTACAGAAAATGACATCAGTAAAAGTGTCATTTTAATTAGACTGTAATAATACCTCCAGAAAGCAATTAATATAATTACTAGGAAATGAATATATTCAACAATCTTTTAAGAAAACTGCAAATCCGTCATTTAATAGATTTAATTGTTGTATATTAAAATGACATGAAAACAGTTGAAACTCCCTTACCAGTCTACGATATGTACAGAAAATGACATCAGTAAAAGTGTCATTTTAATTAGACTGTAATAATACCTCCAGAAAGCAATTAATATAATTACTAGGAAATGAATATATTCAACAATCTTTTAAGAAAACTGCAAATCCGTCATTTAATAGATTTAATTGTTATATATTAAAATGACATTAAAACAGTTGAAACTCTCCTACCCCTCTACGATATGTATGGAAAATTACATCTGTAAAAGTGTCATTTTAATTAGACTGTAATAATAGCGCCAGAAAACAAATAATATAATTACAAGGAAATTAATGTATTAAAGAATCTTTTAAGAAAACTGCAAATCCGTCATTTAATAGATTTAATTGTTGTATATTAAAATGACGTGAAAACAGTTGAAACTTCCTTACTAGTCTGCGATATGTACGGAAAATCACATCTGTAAAAGTGTCATTTTATTAAGACTGTAATAATACCACCAGAAAGCAATCAATATAATTACACGGAAATGAATATATTAAAGAATCTTTTAAGAAAACTGCAAATCCGTCATTTAATAGATTTAATTGTTGTATATTAAAATGACATGAAAACAGTTGAAACTTCCTTACTAGTCTGCGATATGTACGGAAAATCACATCTGTAAAAGTGTCATTTTATTAAGACTGTAATAATACCACCAGAAAGCAATCAATATAATTACAAGGAAATGAATGTATTAAAGAATTTTTTAAGAAAACTGCAAATCCGTCATTTAATAGATTTAATTGTTATATATTAAAATGACATTAAAACAGTTGAAACTCTCCTACCCCTCTACGATATGTACGGAAAATTACATCTGTAAAAGTGTCATTTTAATTAGACTGTCATAATAGCGCCAGAAAACAAATAATATAATTACTAGGAAATGAATATAATAAAGAATCTTTTAAGAAAACTGCAAATCCGTCATTTAATAGATTTAATTGTTATATATTAAAATGACATTAAAACAGTTGAAACTTCCTTACTAGTCTGCGATATGTACGGAAAATCACATCTGTAAAAGTGTCATTTTATTAAGACTGTAATAATGCCACCAGAAAGCAATCAATATAATTACAAGGAAATGAATGTATTAAAGAATCTCTTAAGTAAACTGTAAATCCGTCATTTAATAGATTTAATTGTTGTATATTAAAATGACATGAAAACAGTTGACACTCCCTTACTAGTCTATGATATGTACGGAAAATGACATCTGTAAAAGTGTCATTTTAATTAGCATGTAATAATAAATGCAATTAGCGATTGATTTAATTATAAATAAATGAATGTATTAATGAATCTTCTAAGTAAACTGTAAATACGTCATTTAAGAGTTTGGATTTAGTAATTTAAAATGACATGAAAACAGTTGAAACTCCCTTACTAGTCTACGATATGTACGGAAAATCACATCTGTAAAAGTGTCATTTTAATTAGCATGTAATAATAAATGCAATTAGCGATTGATTTAATTATAAGTAAATGAATGTATTAATGAATCTTCTAAGTAAACTGTAAATACGTCATTTAAGAGTTTGGATTTAGTAATTTAAAATGACATGAAAACAGTTGAAACTCCCTTACTAGTCTACGATATGTACGGAAAATCACATCTGTAAAAGTGTCATTTTATTAAGACTGTAATAATACCACCAGAAAGCAATCAATATAATTACGAGGAAATGAATGTATTAAAAAATCTCTTAGGTAAACTGTAAATCCGTCATTTAATAGATTTAATTGTTGTATATTAAAATGACATGAAAACAGTTGACACTTCCTTACTAGTCTGCGATATGTACGGAAAATCACATCTGTAAAAGTGTCATTTTATTAAGACTGTAATAATACCACCAGAAAGCAATCAATATAATTACAAGGAAATGAATGTATTAAAGAATCTCTTAAGTAAACTGTAAATACGTCATTTTAATTAGCATGTAATAATAAATGCAATTAGCGATTGATTTAATTATAAGTAAATGAATGTATTAATGAATCTTCTAAGTAAATTGTAAATACGTCATTTAAGAGTTTGGATTTAGTAATTTAAAATGACATGAAAACAGATGAAACTCCCTTACTAGTCTACGATATGTACGGAAAATGACATCTGTAAAAGTGTCATTTTAATTAGCATGTAATAATAAATGCAATTAGCGATTGATTTAATTATAAGTAAATGAATGTATTAATGAATCTTCTAAGTAAACTGTAAATACGTCATTTAAGAGTTTGGATTTAGTAATTTAAAATGACATGAAAACAGTTGACACTCCCTTACTAGTCTACGATATGTACGGAAAATGACATCTGTAAAAGTGTCATTTTAATTAGCATGTAATAATAAGTGCAATTAGCGATTGATTTAATTATAAGTAAATGAATGTATTAATGAATCTTCTAAGTAAATTGTAAATACGTCATTTAAGAGTTTAAATTTAGTAATTTAAAATGACATGAAAACAGTTGACACTCCCCTACATCTCTACTCTATGTATAGAAAATCACATCTGTAAAAGTGTTTTTTAATACGTGCTATTTAATCCTAAGAAATGGGATTGATAGTATTACATAAATCTTATCAATTTGTGTTTAGATATCAGATCTATTTTTTTATCTATGATAAAGAAATTACTTTGTTTGTCAGTTTGTAGTTGAATTTTCTTTTTTGGCTCTTTTTATTACTCCTCCCATATATCTATTTTTTGTCGTTTCTATAGTTACTGATCCAGCTTTTATTTTTGCATCTGCTTCTAGCACTGCATTTAGTAAAGTTTTGTTTGTAACCATTTCTTCATAAATTCTAGGAGGTAATTCATATTCTCTAATCAGATTTTGCATTTTTTGTGCAATCTCATGTGGTTTTAATTGATGAAGTTCATCATAATATCTCTCTATCTTTTCAAAAACCTCAGCTTCACCTTTTGCTTCTTGATTCTTTATTGTAAAATCAAATCCTAGGATAGGTCTTTTCTGATTATTTATAGGGGTATATTCTATAAATAGGGGAGTTTTTTCATTAATTTCATTAATTGGTTCATAAACTACTCTCCTAAGAAATCCAGCTTTATCCTTATACCCCTCTTTAATCTGCATTATTTTTTTAATATATTCTATTTCAACATTTTTCCATTCTCCAAAATCTTTTTTTGACATAAATAATTCAAACCATCTCTGTGAATATTTACTATTTAAAGATAGAATGGATTTTAATCGAATCCATATATAACCAGATGTTAATTGGGCAAGATATTGTAAAGCTTCCGGTTCAACTTTAATTTTTACATGTCCCCATCTTTTTTGATATTGTACAACAGGAAATGGTATTATTTTGTTAAAACGTTCATTTTTTTCATCAATAAATGAAAATTTAGCAGATTGCAGTTCATCTGAAGCTTTAGCTAATATCTCATGATGTTGCTGCCTTAATAAAGCAGTAGGCACTTCTATCCAAAGATTCTTATGTATATCAATTTGTAAATCATGACCTTTCTTAAGTCTTGTCATCAATACATAAAACATTCTTTTTGATAAAGCAGATTCAAAGTTATGCACTGCCCTATTAAGTACGTTAGGAAATTGGAAAGAATTTGCATTCATAGAAACGTAATATTTAATCTTAGAATATTTTTATCAAAAGTACTTATTTAAATGACAGTGTCAAATAATAATGTCATTTATTTATGGGCTAATCCAATAAATTTATACTTCCAACTGCACAATTGTCATTCTAAACTGTATATACGTCATTTAAATTTCTGTATATCCGTCATTCTAAACTGCATTATTGTCATTCTAAAGTGCTTTTTCGTCATTTAAGAACTTTTAATGCGCTAGATTCCAGAATGATACAAATACAGCTATTATCTATCTAAAAAGATAAAAAGAATCTATATACTATATAGATATAAATTTATAAGGTGTAATTTGTTCTGGTTAAATACTTTCATAAATTACATAAAGATGGTACAAATAATTCGTAAGTAAAAACTATACGACAAATTACCTAAATTCAACTTGCTAAAGCAAAATATTATTAAGGGGAGAAAGGGATTAACATAATATATATTTAATAACATAATGATATTGATACTAATTCAATATTGAGTATGAAATGAACACATAAAAGAATAGACTATATATAGCCAAACTTAAATTATTCTCTTTTGGATGAGTTATATGAAAAATGTCGGATATTTACTAATCTATTATTCCCAGCATAGAATAAAGGAAAATTGTCTAAAAAAAATTAACGAAATTTATTTCGTCCAATACTTAAAGACATTATAAATCTTGAACATGAACTAATAATATTAACATACCGTTTATCCAGGAATGCCTATATGAAGAATGGTTCGATAATTACTCTTAAAACTGATTTATACGTTCATGCTGAAACCAGTTATTAATAATGAGTTCTGAATCTGTATTTCAAATATTTTTTTTAAGAAGCTTAGTTTCATTTGGAATCTTCTTGCGTTCCATCAGAGAAGGTTCACGCCAGAAAATGTATTGAAGAAGAAGGAGCTAAGAAAATTTATAAAATTTTTATTCTCGCCAAGAGGATAAAATATAAAGCATCAATAATGTTTTGATTGATACCATAGTGCTAGAGAAATATATAACCTAGCCAACAGATATTAAACTACTTGTAAATGTGATTAAGCTTTGAAATAATATTGTGACAAACGAAGGAATTACTCAACGTCAGTGCTACTTGAGTACCGTGAATAAATTCTTATCAAAACAGCGGTTTTCTCATCATCTCAAACGAAAAATAGAAGCAATTGTTGCTTTAAAAAATTACGAGCAAGTTGGAACGAAAATTAGTCGAGAACCCATTAGGTCAATTTCGAGGAATTGTTTAGGACTTCAACAAGATAATTATTCAGTAAAAAAGCGGCAACCATACAACCAAAGCCTATAATTTGCATGAACCGGAAACAGCGTGTTTTAAATTGAAAAGCCTATAAGAAGTTTGAATTTTGCTAAAAGGTTTCTTTTGCTTTAGGCCAAAGTATAATATTATAGATTGGACCTGAAATTTTGATTGAAGCCCTATTGATATCTTTTTACCTGAACTAGTTTTAGAAGATATTGAAAAAGTGAGCAAAATATAATTTAAGAATTACTATTTTGTATTCAGGTTATAAAGGGAAAAACTAGTCAGTGATACTCTAATTGTTACTCTTTGACCACCTCGTCTAAACAGCCTTCCTTTAAAATACAATTCGGAACAGCTGTAAATTAAGAGCCACAGTTGCGCCTGTTATTGAAAGTATAAAACATTATATATGAATAATGAGAATTACTTTCAATGGGTTGCAGGCAACTCTATTTATACAAACCTAGCTTCAGCAGGTTTTAACTTCATATGATTACTTCGAAAAATCAAAGAAGTAATTCTTTAGCCTAAAATCTTACAGAAAACAATTTTTATTCCAAACAAATATTTCAAGTAAAATTCAGTTTTTAAGGATTAACTATTCTGTTACCATTTGGTTACCCTTTTCTAAACAAATCCAAAATGGTTATTAATCTAAACTAGGATATTATCCATTCCTGGATTTAGTTGAAAAGAAATCAAAGTGGAAATTAGGATATTTTTCTTTATATCTCCATATGCATTTGTCCAATATAATTAATTATTGTATTTAAGTAAATATGGTTTTAATAAATGTTGGATAGCTAATAATAAACATTACAAATTCTCATTGGAAAATGGTTTTGTAATGTATTTGCAAGTTAAACCTTAGGATATTAAATAGTCTTTTTTATTGACTTACGTAAAGTGCTCATTTAAAATATTTAAATATCAATTTTTTTTGTAAGATTACTGTATGATTTAGAAAGTATTAAATTAAGACAACCGATGTGACATCATTTTGATATCTTTCCTCTAAGAACATCACTTCTATTCTTAATGTGGAAATACGTCTTCAATAAATCAAATTGGATTGTATTAAAGATACTATATTAAATTTGATAATTATCATTCCTTTTAATGATATTAGTAGAAATGCTATGTTCAAAAAACAACAAAATAGTAACAGATTCGTCTACAGTTGTATTGCTTATATAGATCTCGTCATCTATTTTATGTAATTGGTGATTTAGTCCGTATATTATAGTTTATCAACATCATCCCCTACCCTTTTACAGTCTCTTCTAGAATTTGTTTTATTATTATCAACAGATTCACTTACAAATTAATGTTCTCAGTTAATCTTAAATATTTTTAATTACTATTTTACAATTAGATAAAATTAAACTATCATCTATAAAACTTGACAATATTAACTTTTGGTATTTTGTAAGTAATAATTTATTGAATAATTCCGATGAACTCATGTCTCTATTGTAATATTTCACTTGTAAGCAGATCTAACGTTAATTATATACATTCTTTCACTAGTGGGTATTAAAAATTAATAAACGTTCTTTGAAATTCTTTGTTAGTCGTACTTGTAGCAATTTTTGACAGCGTGACGATTTGAATTGAATTATGGATATTTTGCATTGAAACAAGCAATTATCCATGAATCAAGGCAAATATATCTTCGCTCATCTTACAGATTTTTTACCCAGACGGGTGTTTGACCGAATTGTCAGCAAACATTATGGGAATAAGTATGTAAAGTCATTCACCTGTTGGAATCAAATGCTATGCATGGTATTTGGACAACTTACCTCAAGAGACAGTATGAGAGATTTACTTCTCAACCTTGAGGCACATAAGTCTAAATATTATCATCTTGGATTTGGTCCAACTGTAACCCGTAGAAACCTCGGCAAAGCCAATGAGAAACGTGATTATAAAATCTTTGAGGAATTTGCATACGTTCTCATCGAGGAAGCTCGCAATAGCTGCTATAAATCTGACTTTGAAATTAATGTTGAAGGCTATGTTTATGCATTTGATTCATCAACAATAGATCTTTGCCTCAGTGTATTTTGGTGGGCTGAGTTTAGGAGAGCAAAAGGAGGTATAAAGCTCCATACTCAGTATGATGTAAAAACATCAATCCCTACGTTTCTTCATATCTCAAATGCCAAAATGCATGATGTGAATGCTCTTGATCTAATCTCTTATGAACCTGGCAGCTTTTACGTAATAGATAAAGCTTACATAGATTTTAAGAGATTGTATCATCTTCATCAGCAGCAAGCCTTCTTTGTTACACGGGCAAAAGATAATATGCGATTCAGCCGGATGTATTCCAATTCGGTTAATAAAACAACTGGGGTGAAATATGATCAAATTGGAAAGCTTGAAACCTATTACCCAAGCAGGGATTATCCAGAAAAACTTAGGAGAATTAAGTACTATGATTCTGAAACAGATAAGGAACTAATTTTCCTTACCAACAACATGGAACTTAAACCTACTGATATAGCTTATCTGTATAAAAAACGCTGGGAAGTGGAATTGTTTTTCAAGTGGATGAAGCAGCATCTCAAGATTAAATCCTTTTGGGGAACAACTCTTAACGCTGTTAAAATCCAGATGTATTGTGCTATCATTGCTTACTGTCTTGTTGCCATAATTGGTAATAAACTGAAAGTTGACCGCTCAATCTACGAAATTCTACAAATTCTCAGCATATCCCTACTCGATAAAACTCCTATAAGAGAGGTGCTTACGAAATTCGATTACAAAAATGTCAAAGAACCTATTTTTAAACAATTAAAAATCAGCGGGTTTTAAGTGCCCGCTAATGACATTCTTTAAATACTAATATTATTTGCTTTTTACATTAATTTCTAATATTTGATATTTTTATTCAATTCGCTAGTACAATTATTTAATTAGTTGTAAATTAATAATTTAGTCTATCTATTTTATAGGATACAGTCTTTGTTACCAAAAAAATAACGTGCCATAATTAATAATATTCGATATATACGTAAGTATTAATTTTTAGTATTTATTGTTATTGGAATTTACGAGTTTATAAACTTAGGATATTCTCCCTCCTATCCCATACGTGTTACAAATTTATCTTTTTGAATGAAAACAGTTTGTAAATTTAATCTATAAACAATATATAAAATATTATGAATAATAAAATAATTGTCGCAAATGATAAATTATATTTAAAATTAAAAGTATCAATAAATAGCATATACTATTATTTTTTGCTTGATTAGAGTATATTTTAAGTTTAATTTTTCCTGAGATAAAGAATTTAAAATATTGTTAACATACATAAATACAATGTTTTATATTTATTTTATTAAGGATTTAAAATATAAATTTCACCGATATTAATAGCTTATAAATTTTACTTTATATATCAAAAAAAATTGTAATTTGAACTTACTTACTTCCCTCCTATTATAAATATTTAAGATTTACCAAAGTGCAAAATTTGCACTTTGGTTTATTGGTCTAAGATGTTATATGAATTTTTTTAATGAACAGCACTTTCATTAGCCAAGCACATTATTTATCTGACTTTTTTCCGATGCCTTCGAACTAACTGAAATCTTTCAATAAAGGTTCATACCAAAAAATATTTTTATTATAAAATTTTATATTATAAATAAATGTATATACATTTGGAGTATACATTTATTTTAGAATGATTATTCCTAGGAAGCATAAAAGAAAGAGGTATGAAGGATTAAAGGGAAAACTTATTCACTTGGATCCGGATACGTATGGAATTCTTGAATTATCTGCTAAATTAAAAGGATGGAATTTAAAACAATTAATAGAATATTTGTGTAAAGAGCAAGCATTAATTGAAGCAAATGAAATTATCCAACTAATATCAGATAAAGATCATGAATGAATATATAATTTAATTGTTTATAAAATTATAATAAATTAGTTAAGTAACTTAATGAATTTAATTAAACTTGTAAAAATATATCTAGTATAATATGAAAAAGTCAATTAATATTGCCATTACAAACTTTAAAGGAGGAACTGGTAAAACAACAACGGCTGTAAATCTGGCACATGGATTAGCAGACAAAGGATATAAAGTATTGGCAATAGACTTAGATGCGCAAGCAAATTTGACAGACTTAATGGGAGTACAAATTGAGCCTGGGCAATGTATTTCTGAGGCATTGAGAAAAAAAATTAATAATATTACTATTATTAATGTTAAAGAAAATTTAGATGTGGTTCCTTCGCATAATTTTAGTATGGTGGGTATTGAAACGGAATTACAAAATATGTTGAGTAAATCAGATCGTCAATTAGAGCGATGTATTTCTCCCTATTATAATTCTTATGATTATATTATTATGGATTTAGCTCCTGCGTTAAATTCCTTAACGGTTAATGCTTATAATATTTCAGATAGACTTATTGTTCCTATCCTCTCTGATTATTTGTCATTGACCGGTTTATATACACTAGAAAATCGTCTTGAGAATGACTTAGAAATGTCAATTTCTGATGTTTTAATAACTAAACATGAAGCATCCACTTCTTTGGCTAAAGAAGTTTTAAAAGAATTAAGTGAAAACAGGAAAGAAATTTTATGTAATACGTTAATTCCAAAAAATATAGCTTTATCGGAACAAGGTATTACAAAAGAATCTATATACGATTATGCTCCAACTTCTGCAGGAGCAATTGCTTACAGAGAATTTGTAAATGAGATAATTAGTAGGACTAATGGCTAAAAAGAAATTAGGTTTATCAGGTGGACTAGGGAAGTTTAGAGAGGAAATAAAAGAGCTTACAATTCTTTCAGATCTTCAATCTTTTATTCCTCCTTTAACGGAAGAAGAAAAGAAATTATTATTAGAGTCTATAAAGTCGGAAGGCATACGTGAGCCTATTGATATATGGCATGATGGTGAGAATAATATTATTGTAGATGGGCATAACCGTTATCAAATTGCACAAGAGTTTGATCTTTCTTTCAAAACTAAAGAACATAAATTTGAATCTATTGAGGATGTAAAAGAATGGATGTTAAAAAAGCAACTTGGAAGAAGAAATCTTACTGATGCAAATCGTTCTTATTTAATTGGTCTTCTCTATAATAATAGTAAAGAGACTAAAGGGGGAGATCGTAGAAGTATACGTCGAAGTGAAGATAGTTCCAATTTACTTACTAAGAATACTGCAGAACAAATTGCAGAACAAACAGGAATGTCCATACGAAGTATTAAGAGTGCAGGTGAGTTTGCAAAAGGTATCGAAGAATTAAGTGAAGAGTTGAAATCTAAAATATTGAATGGAAAAGAAAGAATTCCAAAATCAGAAATTCAAAAGCTTAGTAAACGAAAACCAAAGAAAAAAATCAATAATAAAGAGGATTTAAATAGTCATCTGAATAATTCTGCAAATTTGTCGTCTAAAGAGATAATTAAAAGTAAAGCAAGTAAATTACTAATAAAGAAGAAAATATTACAAATTATTGATGAAGTTGGTGAAGAATTGGTGCTTGAAATAATCAACGAGGTTATTCCCCAAAAAGAGAAGTTACAAATTTAGTATTCCTATTTAGCATTGATAATATTAATTACTATAATTTATTAAAAAGGATCAAAGTGCAATTTTTGCACTTTGATCCTTTTTTTATTAAAACAGGTTTTTAATAAAAAAAATATATTCATTTTTTTGCCTAATTTGTTTTGAATCTAGTTTTAAATTATAAAGATATTTATATATGTATTAACTCTAATTGATTGAGACAGTGTATAATAATTAATCTAAATTATATGAAATTTGTTGTGAGAGAAAATAAAAAATATTACATTTGAAGAACACACATTTATACGAATCAAATCTAGGAATGTTTCATATTTAACTAAACTTAAACTGAATGAAAACCTAAACCAAGTTCTTAATGAATTAACTAAACGCAATGTAGACCCGAATTAATTAGACCTAAACCAAATTCTTTCTACATCTTTTTTGAATACTGATGCATTATTAATAAATATAATGTATTCGTCTTAATGACTAATATTGAAATATATTAGGATATACAAACTTTGCTTTAATTATACCAATTAATGTATTATTGGTTATAAATAATCTTTAATCATTTAAACTAAATATAAATTATGAAGAATACACTAAAGTATTTATTGATATTATTTTTAACGGTTCTAATTTCTTGTAATGAGGATGAATATGAGGATAAAAATTATGTCGAAATGAATATTCCTATTGAAGATATTCATGGTTATTGGTTTCAAAAAATGGATAATGTAAAAGTTGGTGATATATTTGCTACAATATATATATCAGAGGTTACTGATAACTACCATAAAGGACTTTCAATTACCCTTTTTAAAAAGGTGTCTGAGACAACTAATCCATATATTACTTTAATAAGTAAGGAATATGAATCATACTATGCATATAAAAACGATACCGAAATACTTTTTAAAGATAGAGTTTCAGGGGAAGTAATTATTGCAATTAATGAATTAAATACAAACTCAGATCCTGATATCTGTCTTATAAGATATACTTACGACGGAGAACAATATACATATAGTCATTATCGGAAAGAATTTTTAGAAT
This sequence comes from uncultured Saccharicrinis sp., assembly GCA_963663905.2. Classification (GTDB taxonomy): domain Bacteria; phylum Bacteroidota; class Bacteroidia; order Bacteroidales; family Marinilabiliaceae; genus Saccharicrinis. The sequence continues at coordinate 238,138 of CAXXQP010000002.1, forward strand.
TGTAAAATTTAAAATAATGAACTATAAAAAGTTTTACATATTATTATTAGTTGTAGTATTATTTTTAAGTAATAATATCAATAGTCAGTCTATAACTAATGATTTCGAAATTATAAGTACTCCTAATGCTTCTACTGAAGGAACTCATTTGTTCATTAAATTTAATGCCAATAAAGATTCATATAGTTTAGTTGATATTAAGTGGTATTATTGCTGGAAGCATGATTTAATAAATGGTAATTCATGGCAAGAATTAGAGGATTACAGAGGAAAGTCTTATATGTCTTTAAGTATGTTGCCGAAAGAATGGCCAGCAACAGGGAATGAATATAAAGAAGTAAAAGTTGTTATTGGAGATAAAGCTTCTCAAATATTTCAACAACAGTATGTTGTGGGAGGACCTGGATTAATAGATCAAGAGGTTACTACTGATAATAATGAAATTTGTTATAATACAGGTACGAGTTTAACAATGAGTGCATCAAGTGCTGATGCGATAGTAGCGATACGTTTTAATGGTAATTATTTGTTCATTTATAGTGATGATGATAAAGAATCATTTCACAAATATTATTATACAACTCAACCGGGAATCACACCAAACCTGAAAAGTGAAACTATATTCTATTGTTTTGCACAATTTTATAATTATATAACAGGTACTACTTATTGGGAATTTATAGATTCAAAGATAATTAATGTAAATAATCCTGTATTATCAGGGTTCATTACGACTGGAGATCAAACAATTTGTTATAACACTTCTCCTTCATTAATTATGTGTTCTAGTGCAAGTGGAGGTAATGGGAATTACACATACCAATGGCAAAGATCTATAGATAATGCAACCTGGTCGGATATAAGTGGAGCAACATCTCAATATTATACGCCACTTGCCTTAACTGCCACAAGGTATTATAGAAGAAAAGTAACAGATGATTGTGATATAAAATATTCTAGTAGCGTAAAAATAACAGTAAGATCAGATGTTACATCAGGTACAATATCAGGAGATCAAACAATTTGTTATAATACTAATCCTTCTCGAATAACGTGTACAGTTCCTACTGGAGGTTCAGGAAACTATATTTACCAATGGCAAGAGTCAACTGATGGTTCAGTTTGGGACGATATAAGTGGTGCTATATCGCAAAATTATTCTCCATCTGCGTTAACAACAGCAAGATATTATAGAAGAGAAGTAACAGACGAATGTGGTACTCGATATTCAAATAGTGTAAAAATAACGGTACTTACAGATGTTACATCAGGTTCAATATCAGGAGATCAAACAATTTGTTATAATACTAATCCTTCTCGAATAACGTGTACAGTTCCTACTGGAGGTTCAGGAAACTATATTTACCAATGGCAAAGATCTACAGATAATGCAACCTGGTCGGATATAAGTGGAGCAACGTCTCAATATTATACGCCACTTGCCTTAACTGCCACAAGGTATTATAGAAGAAAAGTAACAGATGATTGTGATATAAAATATTCTAGTAGTGTAAAAGTATCGGTACTTGCAGATGTTATATCAGGAACAATATCAGGAGATCAAACAATTTGTTATAATACTACTCCTTCTCAAATAATTTGTACAATATCTACTGGAGGTTCAGGAAACTATCTTTACCAGTGGCAAGAGTCAACTGATAATAACTCATGGTCTGATATTATTTCTGCCAACACGCAAAATTATACCCCACCTTCTTTGACAGAGACTACATACTATAGAAGAGAAGTAATAGATGAATGTAATACCAGATACTCTGGTAGTGTAAAAGTAACGGTCCTTGCAGATGTTACATCAGGAACAATATCAGGAGATCAAACAATTTGTTACAACACTACTCCTTCTCAAATAACATGTACAGTAGCTTCTGGAGGAACAGGAAATTATATCTACCAATGGCAAAGTTCATTAAATGGAAGCTCTTGGTCTGATATATATAGGGCAACATCACATCACTATATTCCATTTTCATTGAAACAATCTACATACTTTAGAAGAAAAGTAACAGATGAATGTGATATAAAATATTCAAATAGTGTAAAAATAACAGTAAGAGAAGAATTAGAATCTGGCACCATTACAGGAGATCAAACCATTTGTTATAATACAGTTCCAGGGATATTAACAAATTCAGGTTTACCAACAGGAGGTTCAGGGGAGTATACCTATCAATGGCAAAGATCTACAGATAATGCTACCTGGTCAGATATAAGTGGTGCAACAGCACAGAATTATTCTCCCACAGCGCTGATAGAGACCACCTATTTTCGCCGGAAAGAAGTAGATCCTTGTGGAACTGTATTTACAAACTCAATTCAAATAACAGTCAATAGTGCTTTATATTCAGGAGAAATAGAAGGAACACAAACAATATGTTACAATACCGTTCCAGGTCAGATAATAGGAGAATCTGCAGAGGGTGGGAGTGGAGATATAGCTTACCAATGGCAAAAATCTACAGACAACACGCATTGGGTTGATATCATTTCCGTAAACTCGCAGAATTATACACCACCAGTACTAACACAAACCACTTATTTCCGACGAAAAGTTAGCGATGATTGTACTGATGAATATTCCAATAGCATACTTATTACTGTGTATAGTGAACTTGAGGAAGGAAGTATTACAGGAGATCAATCCATATATTATGGTACTATACCAACTATGATTACAGGAAGCTCTGCAAGTGGTGGTTCAGAAGATTACACCTATCAATGGCAAAGTTCAACAGATAATGCTACCTGGTCGAATATTAATGGAGCAACATCACCAAACTATTCACCATCTAATCTTACAACAAGCACTATATACCGTAGGATAACTTCTGATGATTGTAATAGTATAGCAAGTAATAGTGTAACCATTTCCATTATTGGACAATTGCAGGTTGGAGAGATCACCGAATCACAAACGATTTGTTATAATACCTTTCCTGAGATTATAAGCGTGAAAAGTATTTCAGGAGGAAGTGGTGATTATGCCTATCATTGGCAACAGTCAGAGAACAGTACTACCTGGACAGATATTTATGGAGCCAATAACAGTTCATACCAACCGGGATCTTTACAAAGGTCTACTTATTATCGTCTTGAGGTTATTGATGAAAGCGGTACGATCTATTCAGATATTACTTTAATCAATGTTTATGAAGAATTTACAGCAGGAACAATAAGTAATGATCAAACTATCATATACAATTCAACGCCTGAAATTTTAAATTCTTCAACAGCAGCAACCGGTGGTAGTGGGGATATAACTTACCAATGGCAAAAATCTACAGATAAAATCACCTGGGTAAATATTGTTAGTGCCAATAATGAAAGTTATGCACCTTCTTCATTAACACAAACGACCTATTTCCGAAGATGTTCGGAATGTCAATGTGGAGCTTTATATTCTAATGTGGTTACCATTACGGTTACTACAGAAAATGAAATCATAGGAACCATTGGTAATAACCAAATCATCTGTTATAATACCGTACCTTCAGCCATAGAAGATATTACAACGGGGAGTGGAATTATTAGTGAACAATGGCAGTATTCTATAGATGGTACAAATTGGACAGATATTATTGGAGCGACAAGTAGTAGTTATCAGCCAGGAGCTTTAACCACATCTGTTTATTATAGAAAGAAAGCATATACCGGTTCTAACGGAGAATTGTACACCAATATCGTTCGTATCACCGTTGATGGCATGTTGGATGCCGGTATCATTGTCGGGGACCAGTCCACATGTAATAATGTTGTACCATCGCCAATCACAGTTGATGCTTATCCTAATGCCTCGGAATATGAGATTACCTGGCAGCAATCATTAAATGGAACGACATGGAAAGACATACCAAGTATTCATACTGAATATTATGAGTCCTCTATATTAACAGAATCTACTTTTTTTAGAAAGAAAATTGAATCCTCATGTGGAACGGCTTATACTAATGAAATACTAATATCAATTAATGAAGCTATAGAGCCTGGAACGATTGAAGAAGATCAAAGTATTGGTTACAATGCTGTTCCAGATATACTGTTAGGTACCTCTGCAATTGGAGGAACAGGGGAATATACCTATCAGTGGCAGAAATCCACTGATAATACCAACTGGGTGAATTTAGCTAATGCTTCTAATAAAGATTATCAACCTTCAGCCTTAACAAAAACAACCTATTTCAAAAGAATAGTTACCAGTGGCAATTGTAGTGATGTAGAAAGTAATATAGTGACGGTGTATGTGGCCACAAGATTAATTGCAGGAAGCATAGGTAATAATCAAACCATATGTTATAATTCATCTCCATCAAAATTATCAGGCACTCTTGCTGAAGGAGGGATTGGTATATATTCCTATTATTGGGAACGTTCTACAGACGGAGAGAACTGGATAGAGTTATTTGGACAAAACGACTATGAGGTTTCACCGAGTGATCTGATTAC